>JACPDH010000011.1 GCA_016184115.1 Acidobacteriota bacterium
GTCGATACGGACGGGTCAGGTGGCGTAAGCATACTAAATCGTGGCGGATGCGCGCTGCAGGCGGAACGCGGAATTGGGTCTTGGAAATCCGGGGGCCGTCAACGATTGCTACGGATGGTGACCAGCCAGCGCGCGTCCAACACGGATAGGCAACGGGTTGACCAGGTGGCGATCCCGGTGGCGCCTCACATGCCCAGCAATCGTTCCTGCTCCCTCTGCAGCAGCGCAGCGAGGCGAGGAAGCATCGCGGCATACGCAACTCCCACCCCGACGAGCGACAGCACGAGGCCGAGCGGGCCCGCGCCCGGAACGATCGATTCGAAGAGGAACCAGAGTCCCGCGAGCTCCGCGCCCGTAGCAAGCAACGTGACCGGGGCGATCCAGGAGAGGTGCAACGGAATCTGTGCACTCGAGTCTGCATCGATTCCCCGCGGGTACCGGATCGAGACGAGCTGCCCGACGCCGGTCGTTACGAGGAGCGCCACTCCTCCGGCGGCGATTCCGATGACGATCTCGCGAAATCCCGGCATGCGGATCGCGAGGAGCGGCAGCGCGGCGACCGCACTTTGCAGCGTCGTGAAGAACAGGAGGCCTTTCAGTCTTGCGGTCAGCATCGCGCGCGGCTCGAGCGGAAGAAGCAGGAACAAGCGCATTCCGGCGCGATCCCAGCCGAACTGGTTCAGCCAGATCTGCGCGTTCATCGCGATGGAGAGGAGCGGAAAAACGGCGAACAGTGGCACTTCTTCTGCGAGTCTCGTGAACGTCAGGGCGGGCGCAGGCAACTCCCTGCCATCGGCGATCGCGGCGCGCCCCATCGACGCAGTCAACGCGATAGGCGCGCTGTATAGCAGCGGAATCAGGAGGAGGCCGAGCGCGCTTCGCCTCGACAGGAGGCGGATGAGAAAGAGTACTGCCGTCGCCTGGCCTGAGCCCGAGAGCGGAATCGACGCCAGAAGGCGACGCGCCGGAGCGTCCTGCGCGCTCTCGGCCGCAAGCCTTCGGCGCTGAAGCTCGGCAGCGATCGCAAGAAGGACGATCGTCGACGCGAGGGCAATCGCAAGCTGTGTCACGCCTCGAGCGGTGTGACCCGAGCGCAACGCGACGAGCCCCTCGTAGCCGCCGCCGATGGGCAGGTAATCGACGATCGCCGGAAGCCACACCTTGAGCAATGTGCGCAAGCCGCGGATCCCGCCGACGAACGTCGCGGCGGCGCCCGATGCGACGAGGCAGGCGAGCAGGAGCCGGCGGCGCGCGATTGACGAAACGAGTGCAGCTGCGATGAACATCGTCGCGAGCATCGTCCCGATCGAAAGAAGCGTGAGAAGCACGATGAAAGGCGCCTCGCCCGGCATCCTGATCGCAAGCCCCACGTTCATTGCGACGAGACCACCCGTCGCAAGCAGCGGGAAGACCTCGAAGAGCCCCGCCGGCAGCTCGGCGACGAGCAGGTCGATCGAACGGAGCGGATAGCGTCCGAACCGGGATGAAGGAAACGACGGGCGTGCGCGAAATGCGCCGAGAAGCGCGAAGCCGAGCGTGAAGACTGCGATGAGCCCGTTCCAGCTCTGCATCACGCCCGCGTCACCGGACGACGCGATTTCGTATCCGAGGTCGAGCCCGATGCGGCTCATCAGCAGCGCCGGAACGAGCAGCACGAGTGCGACGATGCCGAGTGTGATCCAGGTTGCGACCTCGCCTCCGAAGCCGGCGGTACGGAGAATTCGATTCCACCCCGCCCGATACTGCGCGGAAAGCAACGCCGCCGCCGGGCTCATAGCCACGACAACTCTCCCGGTTTCGCTCCTCCCATCAGCGACAGGAAGAGGCCTTCCAGGCTGCCGAACTCGCCGTGGCGCTCGCGCAGGTCGCTGAGCGTGCCGTACGCGAGAAGGCGGCCCTTGTCGATGATCGCGAGCGAGTCGCAGAGCCGCTCGACGATCTCGAGGACGTGCGAGCTCATGACGATCGTGACGCCTTTCGATTTGAGGCTCCCCAGGATCGTCCGGATCGTCACGCTCGTAACCGGGTCGATTCCCTCGAACGGTTCGTCGAGAAAGAGCAGTTCGGGTCCGTGGATGAGTGCCGCGCCTAACGCAAGTTTCTTCTTCATCCCGTAGCTGAAGTCGCGGATGAGTGCGCCCTTGGGTGCGTCGAGGTCGAGTGTCTCGAAGATCTCGCGACTTCGCAGATCGATCGTCTCACGGTCGAGGCGGTGGACGCCGCCGACGAAGCGGAGAAACTGAGACGCGGTGAGGTAGTCGAGCAGGCTGTCGTCCTGAGGCATGACGCCGATGCGCCGCTTCACGTCGATCGGGTGTTCGCAGACATCGAGCCCTAGGACGTGGACGCTCCCCGACGTCGGACGGAGCAACCCCGTCGCCATATTGATCGACGTCGTTTTCCCTGCGCCATTCCGGCCGAGTAATCCGAGAAACGAGCCGCGCTCGAGTCGGAGCGTGAGCTCGCTGACCGCGAGAGTCTCGCCAAACTGCTTCGACACGGTGTCGAGCTCGAGGGCAGCCGTACGATCGCTCATTCAGGATGGAGCCGAAGGTTAGCACAGCGCGGCATCGCGTGGGCGCGATCCCTAACGGCGAACCGGGCGGCTCCTCGCGGGGCCCACGGCAATCGCAGGCTCGATCCGCGCCGTGGTGGAATTTCCGGCCGCGTCGGAAACGACGATCTCGAGGTCGTAAAGACCGTCCTCCGCGGTGACATCGAGCAGCTTCGCCTCCCAGATGGTGCCTGCCGGAGGATGGCCTGCGTCGGCATCGACGTCGACACCGACCTGGGAGAGCTCGATCGGTTTCCATGCGCCGTCGGGCTCTGAACGAAAACGCAGTGCCGCATTCGCTGGAGCCTCGAGGACGTCGATCGCCGACACGCGGAGCGTCGGAGCGCTCGCTCGCGTCGTTCGATCGATGAGGCGCTTCCCGAGGTCGTCGAGCACGATGAAAGACGTCAGCGTGGGAGGGTACGGGTCGACCTCCGACGCGCCGAACGTCGCCGAGACCGAGGTCTTCGATCGATGGCCCGCAACCGCGCGCGTTTCTGCCCACGCTTCCACGCGACTTCGAGCAGGACCGGGAGGGAGCGCGACCTCGAAGTTCCCACTCCCAATGACCGCGCCTGCCTCGTCGAAGAGCGTCATTCCCGACGCAACCGGCATGACGAGGCTATCGACCTCATCGCGATACTCGACCTGCACGAGGACGCTCTCCGCCCCGACGAAGGTCAGCCGAGGAATCACGCGACCTGCGCCGATCAGAAGCGGTTCATCGGGCCGCGTCTCGTAGGCGATCGCATGCCGACTGATTGTGCCGACTCCTCGGGTTAGGTCGTACGTCGCGCCGCCGACGCGCGGGAAGTACGCGTAATGGTTCTCTGCGTCGAGCGACGGACCGACGAAGAGCGTTCCCGTCCATCGCGCGTCTTCGAGTGGGATCGACAACCCCACCGAGAAGTTGAAGGGAGCGCCGTCAGTATGCAGCGTCGAGGAGAGCGATAGCTCACGTGCTCCTTCGAAGCCGGCGACGAGCCGAACGTCGAGCGGGCGGGAAGCCAGCTCAGCTCCGCCCGCGCTGCGTAGCAGCGACGTCGCGACGCCTCGGACCGGCTCGTACTCCATGCTGTAGAGAGGTGTGCCGTTCGCGCCTGTACACACCTCGTTCGCGAGTATGGGAAACCTCGGGGAGAGCGGGGAGACTCGAATATCGGGAGATGAAGCGAGGATCGTCGAGATCCACGACCCCCCGGGGAGCAGAAACGTCCTTCCCCAGCTGCAGCCACCCGCAAGTGTGCCGGGCGGAGGAAATGGATCTCCGCGTTCGTCGCGCGCGTCGAATGAGACGGTCATCGTCGCGCTCGCGGGGGAGGCGGCGACGGCGAGGTCAGTCGCGACTTCGCGATCCTCGAACACGACGAGCCTGTTAGGCGCACCGTTTCGCGACATTGCAAACAGGGTGACGTCGTAGCGCCCGGGCCCGGCGAGCGTCTCGAAGTTGCGGTCGTCGAGCGCAGGAATGTAGCGTGTGGAACCGTCTGCGCCGAGGAGGAACGGGATGACGACGGCGTCGTCATCGTACGAAGCGCGAATGCGGCAACCCTTTACGACCGCCCACGGAATTTCGAGGCGCTCTCCTGCGCCGTCGATGATGATCTCTCCTCCCCAGGAGGACGAACCATCGCCTGGAAACGGCAACACCGCGTTGTCGACAGCGACGCTGACGCCGACCGATCGTGTCTCGCCGGGAGGAACCGCGAGCGTTGCCGAGGTGACGCTCACCGCGACACCCGGGCGATTGCCGACGACGGTGAATGCGTAGTCCGTTGCAAGTGCGCTGGTATTCGTGATCTCGATGCGCGATGTCGCGCTCCAGTTCGGCGATGCCAGGTCGACGGGCCCGAAGCCGAGTGACGACGGCATCGCAATCGTCGATCCCGAGGCAGCGCGGAAGGCGTCGACGAATCCGCTTCCCGCGGTCATCGGCGCTGTCTCGAGTCTCCTCGCCGTCGTCGCAATCCGGCTGCGGATGGCCTCCGCACTCCACGTCGGATGAAGCGCGCGAAGGAGAGCCGCGACGCCCGCGACATGTGGCGTCGCCATCGACGTGCCGCTGAGCGAGCCAAACGTACCGTCGGGAAACGTCGAGCGAATGCCTACGCCAGGTGCGACGACGTCGGGCTTGAAACCGTACAACCCTGGTGAGGGCCCGCGTGACGAGAACTGCGCCATCGTGCCGGACGCGTCCGCCGCGCCGACCGTGAATGCGAGGCGGGCCGTTCCGGGACTCCCGATCGACTGCCATTCGCCATCATTCCCGGCCGCCACGCAGACGACGATGCCGGAACGGGCTGCGCCATCGACCGCGAGAGAGAGTGGATCGTCTGCCGTTCCCGTCGCTCCGAGACTCAGGTTCGCGACGCCGACGTGGTCGGAGAGATCGCCGTCGGCGTTAGGGTCGGCGCAACGTTCGAGCGCGGCAAGGATCGAAGACGACATTCCCGTTCCGAACTCGTCCAACACCTTGAACGCGAGCAGTGTCGCGTCCGGAGCAACACCGAGGAGCTGCTCCGAGCTTGCAGCGACGATCCCGGCGACATGCGTCCC
This sequence comes from Acidobacteriota bacterium, assembly GCA_016184115.1. GTDB lineage: Bacteria > Acidobacteriota > Thermoanaerobaculia > Gp7-AA8 > Gp7-AA8 > JACPDH01. The sequence goes on from JACPDH010000011.1 coordinate 5,111, forward strand.
GTGTCCGTTGTCGTCGAGCGGATCGGCGTCGTCGTTGACGAAATCGTAGCCTCCTGCGACTTTGAATTGCGGGCCGAATCCGCCGCCTAACGATTCGTGGCGGTAGTCGATCCCGCTGTCGACGATCGCGACCGTCACGCCGGCGCCGCGCGAATCGAGATCTGCCCAGACGCGATCCGCGCCGACGGCCGCCACTCCCGGCTCGATCGATGCGCGAACCGAAACGTCGGGCGAAACACGCTTCACGTAGGGCAGCGCGCGAAGAGAATCGAGCTGTAAAGGGTCGATCGTGACGGCGGCGCCCGAGAAGACGCGGAAGTACTCGTGCTCGATGCGCGATGCGGCCCCTTTCCGAAGGGGCATCTCCGCGTCGAGCGCGCGGAGGTCCGTGGCGAGCTGGCGAAGCATCGCACGGGGATCGCCGACGGCGGGCTCGGAGAGAGTCCTCGAGGCGAGCGGTGGGGCGACGAGCTCGACGATGACCCGAATCGAGTCCTTCGATGCAGGATGCGCGAGCGTGCGAGGTTGCTCGCCTCGATGCCCGAGAGAGAACGTCGCGCCCGGCGTCGAGGCGAATTGTTTCTGTGTGGAGCGGTCAACTGCGGCCGCCGAAACGATCGCGAGCGAGAGGGCGAGTGCCTGGAACGCAAAATTCAATCGAAAACCTCGGCGGACCCTGTAGACAGTGCTGCCAACCGCTCGAATCTACTACGCCCGCTGTCGGCGCGGATGTGCCGAACGCCACCTTTGGCGAAATGGCCTGAACGGAGCGACGAAAGTCTCGAAGTTAGAACGTAGAACGATGAATGATGAACCCTGAAACCCCCGCCCGCCGCCCTTTTCTGGGTTCAAACTTCATCGTTCATCGTTCTAACTTCAGCCTCTTTCCCTAAAGTTCAGGCCCATTGGGCTAGGTGACGATCTTGCGACGCGGCTCTTCGGTGGCGAAGCAGTACGAGGTGCACGACTCCCGAACCGGGCCGCGGCCTTACTTTCTGTTGACGTGCTTCGCGAGGAACGAATCGATGCGCGACCAGGCGGAATCCGCCGCGCTCTCGTCATAACCCTTCGTGTTGTTTGGGTTCATGAAGGCATGGCCCGCATTGGGAAAGATCATGAAGTCGGCCACCGTTCCGTTCGCAGAAAGCGCCTTTTCGAACGCCTTCACGTCGTCCGCAGGTATGCCCTTGTCCGTTGCGCCGAAGTTCCCCTGTACCGGCGGCTTGATTTTCGCGATCGTCGAGGGATCGCTCACGAGCCGTCCGTAGTTGATGACGACGGCCGCAAGGCGTGGCTCCTGTACGCCTAACGCCAGCGCGTACCCGCCTCCCATGCACCAGCCGATCACGCCGATCTTCTTCGGGTCGACATCTCCTCTCGAGGCGAGGTAATGGAACGCTTCCTCGAGGTCTCCCATCGCCCGATCTTCGGGAAGGCCGCGCATGAGCTGATGTGCCTCGTCGGGGTCGGAAGTCGCCTTCCCGCGATAAAGGTCAGGAGCGAGAACGACATAACCCATCGCCGCGTAGCGATCGGCGCCTTGCTTGATCCAGTCGTCGAGCCCCCACCATTCCTGGATGAGGATCAGGGCTGGCCGTCCCTCGGCCGTGGAAGGCCGGAACGCGAGATAGCCCTGAGGGCTCGGGTCGTTCTTCGAATAGTGAACGACATTGCCCGACGAGGCAGGCTTCGGCGATTCGGCATGAAGCGAGAACATCGTGGCGAGCAGCGCTGCGGCGATGACGATCGTCTTTCGCATCGTGAGATCTCCTTGTCAGTTCGAGTCTGTAATGCAGCCAATCGCGCGATGACCAAGGATATTTCTTGCGCTCTCGATCGGCAGCGCGCATCGGGACGCTGCTGTGGTAGGTTTGTCGCCTCGATACAACCTGGATGTCGTAATCGCAGGAGGAGCTATGCCTGAAGTGAAGACAATTGCGGTGGTTGGTGCAACAGGAGCGCAGGGAGGCGGTCTCGTGCGCGCGATCTGCGCGGACAAGACCGGAGAGTTCAAGGCGCGAGCGATCACGCGGAATCCCGACTCCGAAGGAGCGAAGGCGCTGGCGGGGCTTGGCGCCGAAGTTGTCGCCGGGGATGTCGAGGACGAGGGGAGCCTCGAGCGCGCATTCGACGGTGCGTACGGCGCCTACTGCGTGACATTCTTCTGGGCGCACTTCTCCGCCGAGAAGGAAGTCGCGGAAGCAGGCGCGATGGCTCGAGCCGCGAAACGCGCCGGAGTGCAACATGCGATCTGGTCGACACTCGAGGACACTCGTCAATGGGTTCCGCTCGACGACGATCGGATGCCGACACTTCACGGTAAATACAAGGTGCCGCACTTCGACGGGAAGGGCGAAGCGAACCGCGTCTTCGCAGCGGAACAGTTGCCGACGACGTTTCTGCTCACGTCGTTCTATTGGGACAACTTCATCTCCTTCGGGATGGGTCCGAAGAAGGGGCCCGACGGTACTCACGCGATCACATTGCCGATGGGGGGTGCGAAGCTCCCCGGCATCGCCGCTGAAGACATTGGGAAGTGCGCCTACGGCGTCTTCAAGCGGCCGCAGCTCCGAGGAAAATTCGTCGGGATCGCGGGCGAGCATCTCTCAGGAGACGAGATGGCCGCCGCGTTCACAAAGGCTCTCGGCGTGACCGTGCGATACAACGACGTGCCGCCGGACGTCTACCGAGGGTTCGGCTTCCCGGGTGCCGACGATCTGGGGAACATGTTCCAGTTCAAGCGCGACTTCGAGCAGGTGTTTCGCGGTGCGCGGGACACCGCGTTCGCTCGAGAGTTGAATCCTGCGCTGCAGACGTTCGACACATGGCTGGCGCAGAACAAGGGAAGGATCCCGCTCGATCAGTGAGGGCCCTCGAAATGAGCAGGGGCACGGGATTCCGTGCCCCTGCCAGACCTAACGAGAGTCGATCGGCGAGATGATTCTCGCGGTTTACCAGCGGTACGCGCGGTCGATCACGTCGACATCAACCGCAACGAATCGGCCCCACCGGTTCCAGTTTCCGTAGACGACGACGTAGTCGCCGGGGTGGACGTGCTCGAACGGATCGCGGACGAGGATCGTGACGAACCCGCCGCCCACGACGTCGAGCAGGATCTCGTTCCGGAAGTAATCGACCCGCTCGACGACGCCACGCATCCGCCTCTCTGCGATCAGGCTGCTTTCGTAGTCGCCGTAATAGTCATACCAGCCGTGGGTGTTGTAGTAGCCGCCTAACCGAATCGTCATGCCGATGTTGAAGTAGCCTGGGCGCCAGTACGCATGCGGGACGAAGTACGGGTGAGGCGCGCCGGCGATCCAGACTCGATAGCCGTTCGCGTATGGGTTCACCCTCGTGATCCTGCCCTCGGTGTAGTGAGGCGCGCGTTTGCCGTGGTTGCCGCTGCGAGGCTGCTGGTAGCGGTCATCGTGGCCGCGCCCACCGCGAGGCTGCTGATACCGATCGTCGTCGCGGCCGCGTCCGCCGCGAGGATTGCGGTCGACCTGGCCACGCCCGCGCCCCTTCTCGGGCTTGTCACGAAGCTGGTATGACCGCTCGCCACCACGCGAGACGGTACGGTCCGCGGTTACCTCGCCGGCGCGGACGCGGTCACCGCGATTCGGCTGGACGACGGGTCGCGCGACCTCTGCCCGAACGCGCGGTTGAACGGCCGGGCGCTCAGCCTTTGCGCGGCCGCGTGAGGCTGGTGCCGGAGCGGCAACAGCGGCGGGCGGCGCCACCCGCTCACCGCGCACCACGATCGAGGCGCGTGCTTCGTCCCGAGTCTTTGTCGTCTTCGGGTGACGGGAGTCTGCAAAAGCGGACGCACCGGCTAAGGTCGCAATTGCGAGGATGACGGCGAATCGAGTGCTGAAGCGTTTGGTCTCTTTCATGATGGCCTCCATGACCGAAGTGATCATGCGAGGGGTCACTTCAATGCGCATGCCACTGCCGTGTCGTGGCGCGTCACGATTCGGTCACGGCGAAAACCCGTGTAATGAGGCGTAGATATTGGATAGTCGAGTGCCGCGGCTTCGGTGTCGGTGCCGGCATGTTTGTCGCACCAAACTTCGCGTCGGGTCGCGAAACGAACGTACGACTGCCCGACTCAGCGCGCTTCGGCGTTGCTGTTCACATTACGTCTGACCGCGTAGGCCGGCGGAACCGGGAGCGGCGTAGGGGGAGTGGTCGCGAGCTTCGAGCGTGACAGTCCCCATCGCAGCGTAAGGCTCGCGACGAGCCGTTGGTCGAAACCGGGAGTCGGCAGCCCTTCCGTGCTGGTTCGGCTCCAGTCGGCGCCGAGCTGGAGGTTGAAGAACGCTTCCCACCAGGGGGGCGACCACTGAAGCACCAGCGCGTACTGTTCCCCTTCACTCGTACCACCGAGCTCGCTTTCGACGCGGGTGTATGAGGCTCGCGGTGTGAGGGCGAGCGAGGCTGCCGTCCATGTGAGCGCCGGCTGCAGCGACGCGAGCCAGAGGTCGGTCGTCCCGACCGGCTGCGGCGACTCCGACCTCGTCCCTGAAAGAAGGGCCGACAGCGTGACGGCGCTTCCCGCCGCACCTCCTGCCGTGAGACTCCCGGAGGTCACCGTCGAGTCGAAGGCGCTCGTGACGTCGTCGGTCAGCTCCTGCCAGACGATCGTCTCGGCGAGAGACATCGAACCGATCGTCTCGCTCAACGTGAGCCCTAACGCGATCATCGAGCGGTCGCTTCCTGGAAGCTCGTAGTCGGGGTTTGCGTCGCCTTTCGTGGTGGTTGCGGAGGCGGTTGCGCTTGCGACGAATCGGGAGTTGACGGGTGCCACGACGGTCAGCATCGCCGCGTTCTCCTCCACGCTCTGTCCCGAGCCGTCGGCCAACGTTCCGCTTCGTTGCGTGCGCAGCTGAAGCGAGAGCATCGTCGATCCGAACGACTTGCCAAGCGTCAGGTCTCCCCCGGTCCTGTCCGGTACGCCGCCAACGCTGATGCCGAGGTTCGCGGGATTCACCAGGTCGGCATCGACGTCCCTTACGTTGAGGCCCCAGGTGAACGTGCCTTTCGCCCCCGCTGCGCCAAAACGGACACCGATGCCGTCGTAGTCGTCACCGTTGGCCTGCGAGACTCCGTCGAGCGTTCCCTCAGCGCCTTCGACGACGAAGGTGAGCGACGGGCTCGCGACGAACCTCCAGAGAAACCCGATCGCCTCCGCTTCGGTTTGCGGACCATCTTCCGTCGCTGAGCCACGCGCCCGCATACCGAACACGCGGAGCAGCGAGCGGTTCGTGTCTCCGGGCGCCTCCCATGCCGCGGCGGTGATCCGTTGCGTCAGGTCGTACGCGCTCACGGCGCCGGCAGCATCGTCATGAAATGTGTCGTATAGCGACAGGCTGCCGAGCGTCGTCGTGACCTTGCCAAGGATTCCGCCTCGCGCGAGTCCTGCAGCGAGGAACTCGCTCTGATCGAGAAACTCGGGCGGCGAATATCCGGCGCGAAGCTCTTCGCGCGAACGCGCTTGCAGAGCTCCAAGCTCCAACTGCCATGCACGGTTCTCCTGCGCCGTGTCGTACTTCGGGTCGAGATCCTTGCGCCCGCTGAGATCGCCCGTCCATTTCGTGAAGTAGGAGACGTCGCGAATGTCTCCGACGGTCGTTAGTTGAAGCCGCGCCGCATCGGCAACCGACGGCACGTCTTCGTCGGTTCCACTCGCGCTTCCGAGCAATGTGAGCGCCCAGTCTTGCGGTTGTTCGGTCGCGACTGGCTGCGCGACCGCGGCGGGCGACTCCTGGGACTGCCCAGAGTCGCTTTCCGGAAGTCGCATCGCGGCAAGGCGCACGGCGGACGGGCTCGGTCCGGCTCGCCGGCTCGAAGACGCGAGCGGACCACCGGAGCTTTCCGGCACGACGAACTCTCGCCAGGCGGTGGGACGGCCGCGGACGTCACCGGGAAACACTGCATAGACGCGTATGCGCGCTTTGCCAGCGCCTAGCGACGCGAGCGCCTTCTCGTCGGGGCTCCAGTGCGAATCGGAAAGGCGAATCGTGCGCGAGGGTCTGTCGTCATCGCGCGCGAGCTCGACCGCGTATCCGGATGCGCCCGGTACGATCGTCCAGCGAAAGAGTGCGGCGGAACGGACGATCGATTCGCCGTCGCCAGGCTCGAGAATCCGCAGCCCGCTGTTGCTCTCGATGCTGACGATGACGGGTACAGGCTCGGTCGTGAGCTGTTGAGGCTGTTCGACGGCGAGCTCGAGCCGGTGCTCACCGGCCGTCGCGACGGGAATCGGCATCTTCGCAGTCACCTCGACTGGATAGCCGCCGCTGGCGGCGACGACGAACTGGTCGAACGGAGCGCCGTCGAAGCGCCAGGTGCCGACGATCGTCCCGACCCCGGTCGTCGCGAGCACCGCGCGTGGGTAGACGGGATCTGCAACTGTGACCGCCGCATAAGGGCGAGGGAAGACGATGGCCGCCGTTGGTACGCTCAGCGGCGCGCCTAACGAGCTTGGAGGCACCACGAGCACCGGCAGCCCGCCTGCGGTCGAAGCGCGGTCTGGATTCCTCAACTCGACTCGATACTGGCCCACCGGTGTAGCCGCCGGGGTGTCGACGATGAGAGTGGCGAGTGTGGACGACGCCACGACGATGCTGACCACGACGGGGCCAGGAGGCGTGAAGGTGACGGTTGCGCCCTGGCGGAAATGCGACCCGACGAGGCGCATCGCCACGCCTTTGCTCCCCGCGGTCAAGGCAGGAGGCGTCGCGCTCGTGAGCTCCGGCGGAGGAGGCATGACGGTGATCGCGAGCGCCGCGGTTCTCGATCCAACGAGCGCCGTCGACGTCGCCGAGAACGTCGCCGCTGAAGTTCCGGGCACCGCCGTGATCGAAGGTTGCACGGAGACCTGGCGAGAGGCTCCCGCATCGAGCGCGAAAGCCGCCGGAGAGAAGGCGATGCCGGGAATGTTAGGCGCAAAGACGTCGAGCGTGCCGTTGAATCCGTTGATTCCCGTCGCAGTCACGGTCACGGTGCCCTGCTGTCCCGCGGTGACGGCGAGAGCGGGCGGCGTCACGGCGAGCGTCGCGTCAGGCGGAGGAGCGACCGTCAGCATGAGCGTTGCCGAAGCGTTGACCGCTGCTCCCGGGTCGGCCGCCTGTGCGGCGATTGCATAGCTCCCCGGCACGGCGGCCGTGGCACGGACAGAGACCGCGATCGACTGACCCGGCGGAAGCGCGGGAGAAGCGAGGGCGAGCGGGGTGATCTCGACTCCGCTCGGGATCGCGCCCCAGCTCATTGTCGGTGTTCCGGTGTAGCCGTTACCGGGAGTCAGTACGATCGCGCTCGCGACGGAGGGGCCTCCCGCCGCTACCGTGAGCGACGGAGGAGTGAATGCCAGCGTCAACGTCGGCGGTTGAACGATGACGGAGAGTGGAATCGTGCGCGTTTGTGGGCCGGCCAGGACCCACGATGCGACGAGCGTGCCGGAGTGAAGCCCCGGGGGCGTTCGCGCCGCGACTGCGATCTGAAAGTCGAGCGGCGCATAGGGAGGCACGGCCGTCTGTGGCCCGCTGGCGCTGATGCCTGAAGGGAATCCGATGAAGCTGTAGGTGACGCCGGAGTTGAAGCCAAACTGCGGCACGGTCGTAACGCGCACGCTCGCCGACGAGCTCCAGGCGATCGAGGGTGGGTTAGGCGCAACGATCGTCTGAAAGTCGGGGTCGCCGACGACGAGTGTGAATAGTCCGGCGCCGGCACCGTAGTCGGGGAGCGTAGTGATCGTGATCGGGTAGATTCCGGGCGGCGTCGCGGACGTTGTGACGATCTCGAACGTGGCGTTGGCGACGCCGGTCGGTGTGAACAGAAGCACCACGGTACCCGGCACGACGGAGGCGCCGGGAGGGATTCCGGTGAAGACGGCATTCGCGACGGAGGGTCCGGGGGCGACCGTCGCGGTCAGCGTCACGAGGGGAGCCGCGTCGCCCGGAGCGATCGTGGACGACGGAGGAGATGTTGTGATCGCCGCCCCGCCTGGGAGCGTCACGACCACCGACACGAGAATGAGAATACACGTCCGAACTGCGTGCGCCGGCAGTCGTGAGTCACGCATCATCCCCCCAAAGCTGCGTGTCGGGCCAGTACGGCGAGGCGTCGCACGAGGCCCGGATCGCCGTTTGCTACTTGAGTGTCACATTGCACTTGGCGCCCGCTGGATACCCGCCGCCGACGACCTCGGGTGCCATGATCGACTTTCCTCCGAGCAGGTCTTCCGGCAGGACCCAGTCGCCGAGGCGACCCGAATTCGGGATCTCCCAGTGGAGGGTCTTCCCTTTTGCGACCGTGATGGCCGACTTGTTCGTAATGACGATGTCGTTAGGGAACTCGACCGGAGTTCCCTGCACGATGCAGTCGAATGTAGGCTTCAGAACGTGAACGGGAGTCTTTGCCCTCACCGGGGCCACTTGAAGAGTGGCGGGTGCAGCGACGGTGCACGGCGCGATCTGGCCCGCGGGATGGCCCCCGGGAAGCTGGCCGGATGCGAGCACTCCAGCGCCGACGGCGAGGTCTGCCGCGAGCGTGTACTTGCCCTTCCGCGAGGTGTTAGGGATGGACCAGTCGACGATCCATCCCTTGGCGATGACCGCGTTGCCTGCATTCTTGATGTACAGGTCGTCGGGGAACTCGACGGGGTTGCCCTGGACGACACATTCGACTTTCCTCATCTCTGCAATCGCCTGTGCCGCGGGGACTCGTTGCGCCACGGCGGGAGACTGCTGTGCGGGCGCCTTCGTGGGCTCCACGGCGACCGCCGGTATCGCGATGACCAGCGCGACCAGAAACAGGAAGAGAAACGACGCTCTCAATCTCGATTTCACGTGACACCTCCTGATGTCATTCTTCTGTTAGGCCTGCGTACGGGGTGCGCGGCACCCCGAAACGCGGGACGACATTCGTACGAGCACGTGAATCGATTTTGCGCCGGATTCATGAGGGAGACGAAGTGATCGGGGACGGCTGCCTCGCGCATACAACCCGTTGAGCCAGCGACGGTTATCAGGAACTCGGGTCATCGGCCACTCACGACCGCGACGGACCGCACGCGACATCGATGAGATCTGAACGTCCAGCCGCCGGGAATCCGCGCTGGAGAGTGCGAGATCGCGGTCCCTCGTCACGATGCGCTGTGACGGGACGCGGGGCAACGTCGTGCTGGGAGCAGGGTCATCGCGGCTCGTCCTGCCGTCGTTCGCCGGCCACCGATGACCAAAGCGTGCGCGAGTCGTCATCGCTCCTCGCTCTGGTCGCCAACCACGAATGACCAAGGAACCAAGAGGCGCACGCCGGAGGCGTCACGGAGGGTCGAACCTGGAAATCCATTCTGGGCGGGATTCCCGGGTTCGAAATTCGGTGTTCGACGTACGAACGTTGACCTTCTTCTCCTAACTCCAGGCCATTGCGGCAGACCGCGCGTCGCGACCAGGACGAGACAAAAGGGAACCGGTTCTGCGGATCGGCAGGGTCAGGTTTGCTGGTTTTGCGTCTCCGGGAGAGGTGGGGGGCACGATGTCACGGGACTGGGCCGGCGCAAACCGAGGAGGGCTCGAGGGGCGGCACTGCCGCTATAATCGGGCTGGAGCCTGGACCGATTGATCCCGACCCTCGAGAAGCTCAAGGCGATCGCCGCACTTCGCACCGGTGACATCGCCGAGGTGCCGTTCGCCCATCTCGTGCTCGCCCTCGCGGTGAACGGTCACAGCGCCGTGCTCGAAATGAAGCGCACGCCGCTCGAGAAGCAGATCGTCTTCGACGACGGAGCGCCGGTTGACTGCGTGTCGAATGTTGCCACGGAGACGCTGGGGCGCTTCATGATCTCGCTCGGCAAGCTGACGGAGAGCGAATACCACACGGTGCTCAACGCATCGATCGCGAAGGATGTGCCGTTCGAGGAGCTCCTCGTCGAGCACGAGATCGTCAGTCCGACCGACCTCTACAAGCTTCTCCAGCAGAACCTCGCGCGCAAGTTGCTCGATGGATTCAGCTGGGCTTCGGGGACATTTCGGATCTCGCACGACCTTCCCCAGGTCGGTTCACCTCTTCGCGTGCGCCCCGCTCAGCTTCTCGTGACGGGCATTGCGCGATTCGCGTCACAGCGCGATGTCGACGAGTCGGTCAGCTCGATGGGGGAGAAGAAGCTCGCGTTGAATCCTGCACCGCTCTTCCCACTCGAGGAGATTCGCCTAACGGAAGAGCAACACGCACTCACGCGCGCGCTCTCGACCGCGAAGAGCGTCGCGGAGCTCGGCGCATCGGTCGCGAGTGAGGCCGAGGAGTTGAACCGTCTGCTCTACCCTCTGCTGCTCCTCAGAATCGCGATCCCCGAAGACGAATTGCCAGCGGCGGCGCAGGAACCGGCGGTTCTCCCGAAGATGGAGCTCGAGGCTTCGGTCGCCACTGAGGAGCTCGCGGTCCCGTTCTTGAAGCAGGTCGTCCCCTCGAAGGTCGAGCTCGAGGAGGTCGTGGCGACATCGCGTGACGATCTCATGCGCGTCTACCTTTCGTTCCGGCGTCGCGATCCGTTCGACCTGTTCGATCTGCAGGAGAACGCGACGCTGAGCGTGATCAACGCGGCGTGGGAGTCGTTCGCGAGAAAATTCGCACCTTGGACGTTTGCGTCGGACACGACCGAGGCGCTCCAGGAAAAGGCGCAAGAGATCTTCTACGCTGGCGCCCGTGCGTATGCGGAGCTTGCCGACGCGGAACGGCGCGCAATGCTGATCGAGAAGCGTCGCGCCGCGCGCGAGAAGCCGAAGCCAATCACTTCCGCATCGGCGACGCCGGTGCCCGCTGCCGCTCCCTCCTCGGTGTCGGCTCCGGTACTGCTCGACCCCGAAGCGCAACACCGGCTCGGACGACAGCTCGCGGAAGCAGGCAGGCATCGTGAGGCGCTATCGCATTTCCAGTTCGCGGCAGAGTGCGACGCACAGAACGGCGTCTACCAGGCGGAAGTCATCTACAGCCGATTCCAGTTGATGGCGACGACGGCGACGCAGGCGCTCGGCGCGCTCAAGGAAGTGATGCGGATCGATCCGAAGTGCGGCCTAGCCTGGTTCTACGCCGGCAAAGTTCATCAGACGCTCGGGAACACGATGGAAGCCGAGGCCTACCTCGATCGCGGGAAGAACATGATGACGCTCGCGAAAAGGGGGAGGCGGTGAGGCTGCAGTGGCGCGCAGACGTGTTTATGTCGGATAAGCCGAAGTGAGAACGTAGAACGTAGAATTGAGAACCCAGAAAGGGGACCGGCCTTCATTCTGGATTCTCAATTCTACGTTCTACGTTCTAACTTCAAGACCATCGTACGGGAACGCGCGCCCCTCCCGAGGACTCAGAATCGAGGAGCAAGACTAACTCCCTTCGACCGCGTCCACGATTCCAACGATCACGCTGCGCACCGGTCCGTCGGCGGAGCCTAACACCTGACGGGCGCCGGTCCCTTCGTCGAGAATGAGAACCGGTTCGCCGATTCCCGCGCCGACGGAGTCGACCGCAATCAGGTAGTCGCCAGTCGGCACGCCGGCGGGGGAGGTCTTCTCGCAGACGAGGAGCTTTCTCCCGTCGTAGAAGGGGTGTTTGATCGTTCCGTACATCTGTCCGATGACGCGGGCGAGGATCATTCTGCACCCCCGAGGTCGACGCCGTCGACGATCGCGATGATCGCGTGGTCGACGGGAACGAAGGTCACGGCGAGAGCCATCGCAGCCTCGCGCCCTCCCTCGTAGGAGATGAGATCGCCTTCACCGGCGGTTCGGGTGGCGTCGGCGGCGACGATGGTACGCCCCTTGGGCTTCAGTGTCTTGTCGAGCGGCTGGACGATTAGCATTGGAACGCCTTCGAGCCCCTTGTAGAGCTCACATGCGACCACCTGCCCGACGACGCGTCCCAGGAGCATCAGCCACGCTCCCCGTCGAGCTCGATGAGCTGCGCGTGATCGAAATGCGAGGAGTCGGCGACCGCACGCTCGAGCGTCTCGTGCGGCGCAGCGACGATGCGGAAGCTGTAGCCTTGCGCGGGGCTTCCATGGCCTGACGCCGCGAGTGCCGCCGCTTCCTCGACGTCAGGCAGGGAGCCAGCGAGGAAGGCGATGCCTTTACCCGCGAGGCCGGCATCGGCGAGCCGCATCTCGATGAGCTCGACCGGAACCCCTTTGAGTGCGGCCTCGACCGCACGGACGATCGACGCAGCCGTTGCAGTCTCCAGGACGAGCAGCGACCCGCCGGCCATGCGGCGCTCTCCAAATACCGATTCGGCGAGGTGCTGATGCGCATCGGGAAGAAACGTGGAGTCGATGATCGCGTCGCTCGACACGGCGAGCGCGATGTTGAGCGACTCGGCGGTCGCGGCGGTCGAGCCGCCGAATACGACGAGGAAACGCCCACGCGTCACGGTACCCGATCGGATGAAGGCGATCGGCGCCTTCTTCAGAATCGCGTCGACGGCGTAAATGCCGGCTGGGACATTGTCGAAATCGAGTACCGCGAGTGCCGCGAACTTCTTCATTACGTGATCCTGAAGTTGTCGACGAGAACGCAGCGACGCCAACGCGAGAAGCTTCGGGGTCCGGTGAGTCCTTCACCCGTCGGGCTTGCGATCGTGAACGAACAGTAGCCTTCGCCATCGAGCCCGAGCCCCGCCTGCGAGCGGCCGTTCTTGACGAAGATCGACGCGTCGCATGCCTTCGCCATGCGCGAGAGGTTGTCGAGATTCTTCGAATGCATGACGAAGGTGTGGCGATTGCGTCGCTCGACCTCGACCGCAAGATCGATCGCACGGCCAGCGTCCGATACGCGACAGACCGGCATCACCGGCATCATCTGCTCGGTCCAGAGGAGGGGATGGTTCTCGTCAACCTCGACGACTGCGAGGCGGATCGAATCAGGGATGCTGATGCCCATCTTCGCGAGGATGACGGACGCGTTCTTTCCGATCAGTGAAGGATCGACATAGCTGGGTGTACGCGGACCCTTGATCTCTTTGAAGACGACGCGCTCGAGCTCCGGCAGGCGCTCCCTGGGGATCACGATCGCGCCCTGCCTCGCCATCGATGCAAGGAGGGAGTCGGCAATCGACGAGACGGCAAGAACCTCTTTCTCGTCGGTGCAGATGATGTTGTTGTCGGTCGAGGCGCCGAGGACGATGTCGCGGCCTGCCTTGTCGATGTCTGCGGTCTCGTCGACCACGACGGGCGGGTTGCCCGGACCGGCGCAGATCGAGCGCTTGCCGCTCGCCATCGCCGCCTTCACGACGGCGGGACCGCCGGTGACGACGACGAGGCGGACGCCTTTCGTTCGCATCAACTCCTGCGCAGATTCGATCGTCGGGTTCGCAACCGCGGTGACGACGTTGGCCGGTCCGCCTGCTGCCACGATCGCCTTGTTGAGCAGTGCGACCGTCTGCATCGAGCAGTTCTTGGCATTCGGGTGAACGTTGAAGACGACGCTGTTCCCGGCAGCGAGCATCCCGATCGAATTGCAGATGATCGTCGATGTGGGATTCGTCGTCGGCGTGATCGCGCCGATGACCCCGAACGGCGCAGGCTCCATCAGTGTGAGGCCGTGGTCGCCGGTGAACGCGCTCGGAAAGAGGTCTTCGAGCCCAGGCGTCTTCTCGGTGACGAGACGGTTCTTGACGACCTTGTCTTCGTAGCGGCCGAGACCCGTCTCGTCGTGCGCAGCTTTCGCGAGCGACTCACAGTTCTCGCGCATCGTCTGGCGCATCGACTCGATGATCTTCGCCCGCTGCGCGAGCGGCAGTACCGCAAACCTCGGTTGCGCCGCCGCTGCAGCCTGAACCGCGTCGGCGACGGTCACGTGAATACCGAGACCGTGGATGGTCGAGACCGTGGAATCGGCTGGCGCCTGCGCGGGTGCGAATTGAGCTGTCGCGGCGGGAGAAGGAGGAGCGGCTCCCTGGGCGAGGTCGGCGGCGATGCGCCGCGCGATCTCGTCGATCTCTCTGTCGGTGAGGCGCGTCATCGGATCACTTCCTGTACTTCACGTCGTTGCCGACACTCCAGCTGTCGACGATCGCGAGAATGACGAGATCGATTGGGCGTTTGTCAGTCGCTTCGGTCTGTCGGGCCGAGCTTCCAGCTGCGACGAGCACGACCTCGTCGGGACCCGCGCCGACGGCGTCCGCCGCCACGAGCGCATTACCCGTCTCGCGTCCCTCTTCGTCGAGCGGCTTAACCACCAGGAGCTTGAGGCCCGTGATGTTCGGCTCCTTCCGCGAGGAGACGACCGTTCCCACGACTCTTGCGAGTTGCATGGTTCTTCCTTCCCGGAGCCACCGGCAGGCAGCCAGAGGACTGCCCGCACGCTCCTCGAGGTCGCTCTAGGCTACTCGCCCTGCTTTGCACTCGCGCGGCCGAGCGGCATGACCGCGTCGACGTTTGCGTGCGGGCGGGCAATGACATGAACGGCGACCACGTCACCGACGCGTCCTGCCGCCAGGTTCGCCGCGTCACACGCAGCCTTAACCGCTGCGACGTCGCCGCGGATGATGACGGTCGTGTATCCGCCACCCGTCTTCTCGTACGAGACGAGCTCGACCTTTGCCGCCTTGACGGCCGCATCGGCCGCCTCGACCGACGCTGCGAACGACCTCGTTTCGATCATGCCAAGTGCTTCCGCCATGACTCTTCCTCCCTGTTGTCGCCGCGGCAGGTGGCCGCGCGACGATTAACGTTTCGTTGTTGATCAGGCGCGCCCGGGGCGTCCGTTGATCGAACGGATCGCTTCTTCCGCCGCGCGGTAACCGACGTCGATGTCGCGTTCTTCGCCACCGAGATAGACGCGTCCGAAGCTGCCGAACGCGCGGACTTCGAGAATGTTGATGTTCGCTGCCTTCTCCGCCTCGTTCGCCGCAATCGCCGCATAACCTGCGGGGGCGACCTCGAGAACGTAGAGAGTCTGTCCCGGCACGATCATGTCGCCGTGGCGCGTCCGGTTGATCAGCTGCGTGTGGTAGTCGGTGATGTTGCGGATCACCTGGCTCGAGGTGATCTCCGGCTTCATTCGATCCTCTTCTTTGAGATCGAGCGCATCGAGGATCGCCTGCCCCGCGCGGCGTACGTCTGCCTGCGAGTCGGAATGGATCTCGAGCATGCCGTACATCCGCTCGATGATCATCATGCCTGGCTTGACGTCCGTCGCCTTGAGGGCGACGTCGGTGACGCGCATGATGTCCATTCCGGGGGCGACCTCGACGAAGAGCGACGCCTGGTCGGGAACGGGGAGGAAGCCTTGCGCGACCGTTCCGAGGAACGATGCAAACTGTGGCTGGAGCTTATCGATGAATACGTAACAGCGAAGCTCGCTCATCGTCTTACGCCTTTCCCGAGGCAGCAGCGAGCGCCTCTTCGAGAATCTTGACACTTGCCGAGCAGCCGACGCGCGTTGCGCCCGCCTCGACCATCTTGACCACGTCCGCGAAGCTGCGGATCCCACCCGACGCTTTGACGCCGAGCTTGCGGGGGGCGACCGTGCGCGCCATGAGGGCCACGTCCTCGACTGTTGCGCCTCCCTTGGAGAATCCGGTCGACGTCTTCACGAAATCGGCGCCCGCCTTCATCGAAAGCTGGCAGGCGCGCACCTTTTCCTCGTCGGTCAGGAGCGCGGTCTCGAGGATGACCTTCGAAAGAGCTCGGCCTTCCTTGCACGCTTCGACGACGCCGCGGATGTCGCGTGCGACGAGCAGGTCTTCCTTTCCCTTGAGGGCGCCGATGTTGATGACCATGTCGATCTCATTCGCGCCTTCGCGGATCGCTCTTCGCGCCTCGAGAAGCTTGATCTCCGGCGTTTGCGCGCCGAGCGGAAAGCCGACGACGCTGCAGAGCTTCACATTGGAGCCGCGGAGAAACGTCTTCGCCTTCGCGACCCAGTTCGAGTTGACGCAAACCGAGTAGAAGCCGAACTTCTTCGCCTCCTCGCAGACCTTTTCGATGTCCTCGACGACCGCTTCCGGCTTGAGGATCGTGTGGTCGATGAGCTTGACGAGGCGGTCGGGGGGAAGTGCAGGACCGGAGGCTGGCGTCGAGCCGCCTCCCTGCTGGAGCAGCTCGCGCACGCGGCTTGCGATGCGCGCAAAGTCGTCGGCTGAGAGATCGTTGATCGATCCTGGGCTCACGCTCCGCTTTCCTTTCTCCAGTTCGCGAATCATCTTAACCCGCCTTTGATGGCGGTCAACGGTGCAGTCGGTATTGAGGAAGACATCGACGACTCGTTTTGCGGTCTCGATGTCGATCTGTCCCGCTCCGAGAGTCAGAACGTTCGCATCGTTGTGCTCGCGCGCGTTCCGTGCGAGCGCTTCGTTGTAGCAGGCCGCGGCGAGGACCCCGGGGATCTTGTTCGCGGCCATCGCCGAACCGATCCCGGCGCCGTCGATGATGATCGCGAAGCGGCACGCACCGGCGGAGACGAGCTCCGCGGCTGATTGCGCGATCCGTGGATAATCGACCGGTTCCTTGCTGTGCGTTCCGAGGTCACGGACGGCGTGACCCACATCGCGAAGATGTTTCTTGAGTTGTTCCTTGAGGTCGAAGCCGCCGTGGTCGGCGCCTAGAGCGATCTGATGGGTCTTGGTTTTCGTCGTGGAGGCCACGTCAATCCGCTTGGTTCGTTGGATTTGCGCGACGCGGACAACCGCGGCGCGCGGGATGGGAAGTCTAACATGGCCGCAGCGGCGGGGCAGAATCGGGAACGGCGTGACGTGACTGGCGCGTGAGGCTATCATCGCGACAAAAACCGCTTGGATGCTGACGAGCGTATCTGTTCGAGGTGTAAGGTCGAATGAACGTTCAAAGAACGATTTGGGCTGTGCTGTGCGCCGCGGTGCCGGTCATCGCGCAGGCACAGAACGACGGGATCGTCGCGAGTGTGAACCTCGAGTTGAAGGGGAACTACCGAGACAGCCCTTCGGAGAGATTCCGACTGGCATTCGTGCCACCTCCGGAGTTTCTTCCGCCGGGAGAGGAGAACCTTTTCCTCGAGACAGTCGATGCCGGGAGCCACTTCGAGGCGAGTAACGTTTCGCTCCGGCTCGATCTGACCTACGGGAAGAGCTTCGCCGCCCGCGCGGAGATCGACGCGATCGACCTCTACGAACGGAATCCCACATCTGGAGACCGCGACGTCGACCTTGACGAAGCATGGGTGCGGTTCGGTCAACGCCCGTCGCTGCTCGCCACTCCCGATGGCTCAACGCTTTTCGCGCAGTTCGGTAAGGCCCCGAAGATGGAGCGCCAGCCGGTCCGCCTGCTCGAAAGCTATGGGCTGTCGTCGACTGCGTTCAACCGGCTCGAGGACGTGCAGGCGCTCGTCGGTGGAACGATCGGACGAAACCTCTACTGGCGCGCGCAGTGGTCGACCGGAAATCCCGTGTTCATGCGCGACACGCATGCGCTCGCTGGGGATCACGGAATCGAGGAACTGCTTCAGCCATTTCCCGATCCCGAGTTGAAGACAGGCTTCCCGATCCTCTACGACGCGGAAGTCGAAGGCTACTTTTTCGATGATTCAAACCCGGAAATCGGGGGCGGCCTGGGGTGGCGCTGGCGTTCGGATGTGCGCGGAGCCGGGATCGATCTTCTGGCGTTCTACTACGAGCGCGATCTCGCCGAAGAGGTCGATCTCGAGGGGACCTTCTACGGAGGCGACCTCGACATCCTGTCGGGGCCGATCGGTATCGAGATCGCGGTCGATGGCAACCGGAAGGAAGAGTACGGAGTGGCGTTCTACAGTGAGCTCGGCGCGTTCACGCTACTCGGGCAGGCAGTCGAGCAGGAGATTGCCGGGCTCGGTCGGCGAGGAATCGAGCTCGAGGCGGGATGGCAGTCGTCGACGGCGTGGGGGCCGATACCTTTCGTTCAGCCAGCCGTCAGATACAGCAGTCTGGACGCGGATTTCCGCGGACCCGTGAATTTTCCGTCGCCGAGCTTCTGGTGGGATTGGACGAAGTACGATGCCGGCGTTCGCTTCGGGCTCACGAGCCACGCGGATGTGACGGCCGAGTACTCGCGCCTGACGACCGATCAGCCCGGGGTTCCCGACCTTGACGAGATGCTCGTCACGGTGCGGATAAAGCTCGGCGCGGAGTGGCGGCCGACAGGAATGTGAGCGCGTCACGACGCGTTCGGGCAGGGCGGATCATTTCCGGTGAAAACTGCACGATGAAAACGACTTGTGGAAGTCAGTCACGCCGTAACCGGGCCGCGCGGAGCGGATTCCGGATCGCCTTTCTTCTTCTGACGCTCTCGCTCCTCGCGTTCGCCGCGGCTGCCCGCCCTCCTGCACGATCGGCCGTGCGGCTCGTCTGGAATCCCGAGACGAAAAAGGTCGTCCTCTTCGGTGGCTCGACTCCGGCAGATTCAAGCCGGCGACGGACCTACATGAACGACTTGTGGGAGTGGGACACCAACCGCTGGACTCAGATTTATGCGGAGGGTGCTCCCGTCGGCCGCTCGGGCCACGCGATGGTGTGGGACAGCGGCCAGGGCCGGATCCTTCTGTTCGGCGGAATCCGAGGCTTTGACGACGACGGCAACGGTCTCCTCCTCGACGACACGTGGGCCCTCGAAGGAAACACGTGGCGCGAACTCACTACATCGACGCGACCGCAGCCTCGGCAGTCGCACGGCTTCGCGTTCGACTCCGCGAGGAATCGCTTGGTGGTCTACGGTGGCTACGACGCCGGCGCGGAACCGATCTTCGACACGTGGGAGTTCGACGGTGTCAACTGGACCCGGATCTCCGAGGCCGGTCCCACGATCATCAATCCGCTCATGGTCTACGACCCGGCGCGCAATGAAACATTGATGCTCGGCTCGACCAACGAAGACGTGTTCGCGGATCGCAAGACCGAGATGTACCGCAGGACCGACAGCGGCTGGACGAAGATCGAACTTGCCGCCGACGCGCTCCCGAAGTGCACGTCGTTCGGTGCGCTCATCTACGAGGAGCTGTACACGCGCGTCGTCTTCCAGGGTGGTAGTTGCCAGTCGGGCAGCCCCGTCGCAGAGAGCTGGGTCTGGCACGGGACGGAATGGGCCCAGTTGCAGCCCGCGGCGACGCCCGGATTCGTGACGACGTTCGGAATGGCGAATGAGCCGACGCGCGAACAGTCGATCCTCTTCGGAGGAATCGACTTCGAAGAGCGCAGCACGTCCTACGTCTTCCGAGGGAACAAATGGTCGCCGAAAAACGACGTTTACTCTCCTGGCGCGCGCTCGCTGTTCGGGTTCCAGTCCGACACGTTGACCGGACGCATCCTGCTGATGGGCGGGATCGACGACCAGCGCTCGACCTACAACGACATGTGGAGCTTGCGTTCAGGTGTCTGGGAGCGAATGAACCCGACGCCGTATCCCGATTCCTGCTTCAACCCCTTGACCGTATGGGATTCGGATCGAAGCAAGCTCGTAGCGATATGTGACAACGGCGACGTCGCCGAGTGGGACACGCAAACATGGGCGACGTTCACGTCGCTCTCGCCGAAGCCGGGGAACGGCCGGTTTCGGAACGCCGTATACGATCCGAAGCTCAAGAAGACGGTGATGTTCGGCGGTTTCGACGAAATCAACTACCTGCGCGAAACGTGGACGTGGAACGGCACGGCATGGACCAAGCTCTCGAAGGACGCTGCCGCTCCGAAACCGCGCTGCCTAACGGCGATGTTTTTCGATCCGATCTCGCAACGTACGCTCCTCTTCGGTGGGATCGGAAGGCCGACCAGCGACGACGCGGTGACGCGCTACGGCGACATGTGGGCGTTCGAAGGAACGAAGTGGGTCGAGCTTAAGCCATCCAAGATTCCCGCAGCGCGCTACGGGCCGGCCGTCGGGTATGACCCGGCGACGAACAGCGTCGTGATGTTTGGCGGGAAAGACGCGAACGAGATCTACATCAACGAGCAGTGGGAGTGGAACGGCACGCTCTGGGCACAGACGAGCCCCGCATCGCTCCCTTCGCCTCGTATGAACGGCTCCCTTGCGGTCGATCCGTCGAGCGGGAAGCTGACGATGTTCGGTGGATGGTCGGGCTACTACCACCAGGAGATCTGGACATGGTCGGCAGGAAAATGGGAAGTCGTTCCGATCGTCACTGACCGGCGTCGACCGGCGCGGCCAACCACGGGTGGGGAAGCTGCCCAGGGCACTGCCGACGCCGCGAACTGAGAATCGGGCATGGCGCCCGGCAATGCGCCCTCATGCAAGACGGCCGCGGGAACCCGCGGCCGTCACCATTTCGGGAGGTTCGCGCCTCCGCCATCTCTCGATTGTTTGAATCAGAGCTCGGGGTCGACGTAGCCTAACTGTCGCCTCCCATGATCGCGCCACCGATGCTTCCGAGGATCGAGCCTTCGCCCGCCGAACCGCCGCGCTGAGGTGCTGCAGCGAAGATGCGGCTGGCGAAACGGCTGAAGGGCATCGACTGAATCCAGACGCGTCCCGGGCCACTGAGTGTCGCGAAGAAGAGTCCCTCGCCGCCGAAGAGTGCCGTCTTGACGCCGCCGACGAACTGGATGTCGTACTGGACGCGCGGTTCGAAGGCGACGAGGCAGCCGGTGTCGATCCGTAGTGTCTCGCCGGCCTTCAGCTCCCGCTCAATGATCGTGCCACTCGCGTGAACGAAGGCGAGGCCATCGCCTTCGAGTTTCTGCAGAATGAATCCCTCGCCGCCAAAGAAGCCGACACCGAGCTTCTTCTGGAACGCGATGCCGAGCGCGATGCCGCGTGCCGCGACGAGGAACGAATCCTTCTGACAGATCATCGTTCCGCCGAGTTGCTTGAGGTCGATCGGAATGATCCTGCCTGGGTAGGGCGCGGCGAACGCGACCTTCTGCCGATGCCCGGCGGTGTTCCCGAAGGCAGTCATGAAAAGCGACTCGCCGGTGATCACGCGCTTGCCCGCCGACAGGAGCTTACCCATGAATCCGCTCGACTGCTGCTTCGACCCGTCGCCGAAGATCGTCTCCATCTGGATTCCAGGCTCCATGTAGAGGAACGAGCCTGCCTCTGCGATGCACGCTTCCTGCGGATCGAGTGTGATCTCGACGAGTTGCATCTCTTCGCCGAAGATCTCGTAATCGATCTCGTGGGCAACCTGCCCCGACGCTTGCGCGGCCCACTGCGCCTGCATCGCCGCGGGGGCGGGCGCTGGCGCCGACGGCCGTGTGAAGGCTCCTGAGAACTCGGCACGGCTCGCGATCGGTTCCCATCCCGCCATACCCTGTGCGAAGACGTGCGCCTCTCGCGAAATCTCTCCATTGTGGATGCGACGAACGACTTCCTCCGTGGGCCAGGGGCCCAGCTGCTTGCCTGCGACTGCGACGAACCAGCTCTGCATGTTCTTCCTCCGGTGTTCGGTGCGGAGAGAGTCTAGCAAGAGTTGTTGGTGGTCGGCGTATTCGCTCTTTCGACACCGCTTCAGATCGAATCACGCTCAAGATCGACGCGCGCTTCAGGTCGATTCACGCTCCCGGTTGGCACGCAATTCTCCGATGCTGCTCGTCGCCCTAACGGCGCGGGCATCGCTCCATCGCGTGACCTCCGCCGGCGCAGTCCTGCAATTTCTTGCTACTATGCCCTCATCAACCTGGCCCCAGCCCTACGCGATAGGTGCCCCCGGAATCCGCCGGCGTGGGACGAAACGCAAACGCGGTACGACGACCGAGAGGGAGCGTTGCCCCACGCGAACTCGATGCCTTCGCGAATCATCGCGTTCAACGAAGCGGAATCCGCCGGCGGGCGGGGTAGGACTCTGTCCTGTTCCGGACGCTCCTTCGAAGGTTGTCGGTTTGCCGAGCGGCTCCTGGAGCGTGCGAGAGAGCAGGCGCGATGAGCAAAACGAAGGAGTGGTAATCGACCCGAAGGGGTCGCGGAAGGTAGCCGGGGGTTGAGCGACGCGAAGCGGAGCGCGAAGGGGTCACGCATTGGGCCTCCGTGTCACTGCTTCTGTTTTCGTCTCGAGGACGCGACGCGCCGGATGATGGCCCCAACCTCCTCGCGATGGGAACTCGTGTCACGCGGCTCTACATTCGGTAGCGTGATGTGAAGCGCCAGAAAAGAGAAGGTCTGACCCCAGTGCCACGTCAACCAGGCGGCTGCGTCGTTCGAATGACGCGACCGGCCCGGTCGGAGTGAGAGCTTCCTTGCCTCTCAGTAGCCTTCCTTGCCCCAGCCCGGACGCCTTCCTTCTGGAGTCTTCAGCAGCTTGATGATCACCAACTGGTTCGCAACCACCGACGTCATGAGCTGATCGAGGAGCATCTTGATGTCGTGATCGTGCTTGTCGAGGCTGGCATCGTGCAGATTCAAACGCGCGCTGAATCCGGCGATGAGCGACTTCACTGCCGCGTCGTGTGCTTGCAACGTCGCGGAGAGCTCAGCGCTCGCCGAGCTCTGCGTCGCGAGTAGCGCGCGGATTCTGTCGTCGTGCGCGCTCAGATCGCTCAGCATCGTTCCGCTGTTTCTGAACGACGCTTCGTTCTCCGCCGCTCCGATCTTCGCATCCCACGACTCGCACGCGTCGACCGGAACCTTCGCGACCAGGTACGCCGCCTGTACGATTTTCGTCGCGCCGCAGACACTGATGCAGACGATGCCTGTCGGATCACAGCCCGATGCGTCACAGGCGAGCTGTGCCGCCGTGAGGCTGATGTTCGCCCCGACGAGGGCCGCCTGGTAGTACGCGAATCCCGATCCGGCGCAGCGCGTGTGGTTGTTCGAGACAAGTCCGAGAGGATGCAGAACCAGCCAGTCGACATCCGTACTGGTGTCCGGATAGTTGGGTGGGTACGCCGAGGAGCCTGACTCGCCGGAAGCGGAGATCGGCGACTCCTCCGTGGCCGCTTGCCCTCCGCTGCGAGCCACCTGGCTCAGCCTCACAATTCCTCTCGTTGCCGCGAGGAACTGCTCCTTGTTTGGCATCGCCTCGAGAGCCTGTGCGACGTCAGGGTTGTTCCAGTAAAGCCCGTCGGAGGCGGTCGAGTCGAGCTTTCCGGCCTTTTCGATGACGACGAGTGCGTCGTACAGCGCCTGCTGGAGCTCCGCGCCGCGACCCGGAACGTTTTCCGCAGCGAACGCGGCGGGTGAGTACAGAAGCGCGAGAGCTACCGACACGAGCATCACGACGCCGCTCGAGACGTGCGTTCGGTTCATCGGATTCCTTCCTTTCTCCAATGCGATTGTGTGTTTCCGATTCTAGAAAGTGAGCTCCGCGAAGTACCGGCAGCCCGTTACCGCAAGCGGTGACACGTGCCGCGTACGCGGGGCTCATCCGGGCACGAATAGGGCCAGCTCTACCGAAGAGGCGACGCATTGGTGGGGCATTGGAGGGGTCAGCGCATTGGTGGGCTTGGTGCATTGGTGGGGTCAGGTCGGAAAATTGAAGAATTCGCGAGGTCCCGATCGGTTGGAGCGCGGTTCGGTCTGGACGGAGGGCGAGCAAGTGCGTTGCCAACCCCCGCGCTGACGCACGGGGCTAGCCAGACGACGACGCTGCCGCGGCGCTTATTGATCGTGCGTTGCGAACCCCGCGCTGACGCGCGCGGCTAGCCAGACGACGCCGCTGCCGCGGCGCGTCGGTGTTCGTACGTTGCGAACCCCGCGCTTACGCACGGAGCTAGCCAGACGGCGCCGCTGCCGCGGCGCGTAAGGTCGTGCGTTGCGAACCCCGCGCTAACGCGCGGGGCTAGCCAGACGGCGCCGCTGCCGCGGCGCGTCGGTGTTCGCGCTGCCGCGGCGCGTAAGGTCGTGCGTTGCGAACCCCGCGCTGACGCGCGCGGCTAGCCAGACGGCGCCGCTGCCGCGGCGCATATTGTTCGTGCGGTGGGGTCAGGTCGGCGTGCGGTGGGGTCAGGTCGGAAGAATGAAGAATTCGCGAGGTCCCGATCGGTCGGAGCGCGGTTCGGTCTGGACGGAGGGCGAGCAAGTGCGTCGCTAGCCCTTGGTGGGGTCAGGTCGGAAAATTGAAGAATTCGCGAGGTCCCGATCGGTTGGAGCGCGGTTCGGTCTGGACGGAGGGCGAGCAAGTGCGTTGCCAACCCCCGCGCTGACGCACGGGGCTAGCCAGACGGCGCCGCTTTCGCGGCGCTTATTGTTCGCGCGTCGCGAACCCCGCGCTGACGCGCGGGGCTAGCCAGACGGCGCCGCTTTCGCGGCGCCTATTGTTCGCGCGTTGCGGACCCCGCGCTAACGCGCGGCACTAGCCAGACGGCGCCGCTTTCGCGGCGCTTCGCTGTTCGTCCGTTGCGGACCCCGCGCTAACGCGCGGGGCCAGCCAGACGGCGCCGCTTTCGCGGCGCTTATTGTTCGCGCGTTGCGGACACTGCCGCAAGAATCCTAACAAGGTGAACTGCCCAGTGGGTCTCCATCCCGAGGAGGTGTTCGCGTCTTTTCATGGGTGGAGTCAGGCCTCGAATCTGCGATTGGTCGAGTCCGCGGATGGGCACGGCGTCATCGACGTCACCTAACATGGGCGCTGCTGCCGACCCGAACGCGCGGCACGGGTATCACAGCTGATATCATCAATTCGCGCGTTCCGTCGCCTGAGCGCCGGGCGTTGGGCGGTCGGAGCACTTTGATCGCGCAGAGGAATGACGACGCGTCGCTGGAATCACAATCTCCACTACCACCCTCTGATTCTCGCCGCGGCACCTGCCCACTGCGCACGCGCTCTCGACGTTGGATGCGGGAACGGAGTGCTCACACGCGAGCTGCGCTCGGTCTCGGACGTCGTCGTAGGTATCGATCTCGACGCGCCCTCCATCGAGTACGCGCGCGTTCTGGGTGGAGAAGGAGTCGAGTACGTCGTCGGCAGCTTCCTCGAGCATCCATTCCAGCCAGCGAGCTTCGACTTGGTCGCGTCGGTGGCCGCGCTCCATCACATGGACGCGGAGGCGGGCCTCACACGCATGTCCGGCCTCGTGCGACCTGGAGGCGCCGTCGTCGTGGTCGGCCTAGCGCAGTCCCGCCACGTTGGAGACTTCGTGTTAGACGTCGTCGGCGCGGTGGCCACGCGTGTACACAGGCATATTCTCCGGAAGCGTTATTGGGAGCACGAAGCACCGAAAGTCTGGCCGCCGCCTCTCAGCTACGCCGGATTGCGTGCCACTGCTGCGAGCGTGCTTCCGGGCGTGAGGTATCGGCGACATGTTCTATGGCGGTACTCACTGGTGTGGATACGCCCGGAAACGTAGCGATCATCTGAGAGGCGCTTAACTAACGGAGGCAGTGGATGAGTTTCTGTTTTCTCGTCGGTCTCGAACGTGGTGCGTCGGATGGATGGCCCGCGCTTACGCGCGGGGCTTGCGCAGAGATCGAAGCTCTGAGCCGACACTGCAGCCCGCCTCACCACGTAAGGCTGTGCGCGATCTCGCGCGCGAGGAGGTCGTGGCCTCGCTGTGTGAGGTGGATGCCGTCGAATGTGCAGCCTGGGGTGAGCAGGGCCTTCGCGATCACGCGTCGTGGGACGAGCGTGACGCCGTGCTTCTTTGCAAGGCGGCGCTGGATCGCGCCGATGCGCCACTTCCCCGGCACCACCGGCAGCTCGAGCATCACGATTGAGCGGCGGCCCTCAGCCCGCGAGGCTTCGAGGATCCGCTCGAGCGCCGCCTCGACGTCGCGAGCCGGGCGCCCCTCGAGCATGTCGTTCCCGCCGAGCGCCACGATCACCACGTCTCCCGTTGCCGCCGACGGGAGATCGGGGAGGAGGTTCCACGCCGCGCTCACTGCGGTCTCGCCAGGGAGTGAGAGGTTGACGAGAGTCGCGCCCGAATCGCGCGCGAGCAGTTCGGGCCACGCAGTCGTCTCACCGAAACCGCCCGACGACAGGGAATCGCCTAACACGATGAGTCTCGCGGGTCGCGGCATTGGGAACGGAGTTCGACGCTGCCAGCGAATCTCGAGTGCGACACTCGCAAGCGTCGAAAGCAGCGCGAGCGACGCGAGCGTGACCCGGCGCCTCTTCGGCGCGGTGATTCCGAAGAGCGCGAATGCGAGCGTCAACGGAATGACGACGAATGCCTGCGCGAGCGGCATAGGGACGCCGCAGAGCGCCGCCGCGCCGATCGCAGAGAGCGCGACCACCGAGGCGATGCTTCTCCAGATTTGCGATCTCTCGAGCGCCCCCGCGAGTGCGAGCAGCGCTGTCGCGCCAATTGCGAGTGCCGCCGAGAAGAACATCTGTCCGCTGTAGAGTTGGTAGAGGAGCAACTGCATCGCGTGTCGCCTCGAACCGGCACGGTGATCGTACCGCAGCGTCGCGGGGGGTGAGGTTAGCGGCGATAGTCGTCGGCCGGCAGAATCCGGAACGGCTTCCCGTGCGCGGCGCGAAGCGCGCGGAAGTTGCGCTCGTCGAGCGTCAGCACATCGCGCGTCCCGTGCCTGCGCGAGAGCACGACGAGGGAGGCGACGGCGATGCCGATCGGCTGGTCGTCGTAGCGGCGAAGGATTGACACGATCTCGTCGATGTCGGACTCGTGGAAATCGGCGAGAAGATACGCCCCCGATGCCACTTCGCGCAGAAGCTCGATCTCGACCGCCGTGCCCGCGTACCTCGTCACGAGATGGTCCACCTCCGCAAGTACGAACGGCGAAAGGATGAACGGGCCCTCGGATTCGAGCACGACGCGAGCGCAGGCGGAGTGATCCTGCTGGTCGGGAAAGAGCGCCGCAACCAGGCCGCTCGTGTCGAGAAGAATCACTTTCCGAATCCCTCGAGAAGCTCGTCGACACGCCGGGCAACGTTCGGCTCACCGAGCCCCTCGCGGACGAGTGGAATCCGCGGGCGGGGAGCGCCTCGCCCCTTCAGCGCGCTCTCGAGCGCCTCCCGGATGACCGTCGCCTCCGAGCGTCCATCGCGACGCGCGGCGTCTTCGACCGCCTTCTTGAGGTCGTCGGGCAAATAGATCGTCGTTCGCCGCATAACGTTAATAGTATGGCATCAGTGCCATATCGCTGCCATACAATTCCCGCGCCCCGTTTGGAATCGCTCCCCGAATCGCTCTACGACAAAAGCGGGATGCCGCCGATGCCGAGGCGCGTCGTTGTTCGTACGTCGCTAACCCCGCGATGACGCGCTGGGTTAGCCAGACGTCGCCGCTGCTTCGCGCCGTCACTTCTTCTGCCGGTTGCGCCGTCGACGGCATACTCGTTCAGTGACCTGCTATCCACGTCACCACAGTTGGCTTGACGCCTATGGTAGATTCCGCCGGCGCCGGCCGACTGGCTTCGACGCGGCACGGCTCGCATCGCTCGAGTCGGTCGAGCTCGAGCCTCCCGTCATCGAACTTCCGACGCAGCTGAACGCGATACGCGCATGCAATAGGAGCGGCCCCGTCAATGCCCGATTCGTCCATCATTCGACGCCTCATCGCGGTAATGTTCGTCCTCGTCACTCTCTCGGCTGAAGCGGCATCGGTGACGGCGCGCTCGAGCACTGCAGAATGTGGTCGCTGGTCCAAAGTCGATCTCACAATCGATGAATTGGCAGTGTTCGACGAGCTCAGCTTCACCGTCGTGTATGACCCTGCACAGCTGACGCTCGTCACGATGATCGCCCGCTTCGGATCGTTTTACGAGCCATGGGTCGACGTAGGCTCTGAGCCAGGATCCGCGCGCATACGGATCCGGCCGCCCAAGAACCCTGCCCCCGGTCCCATCTCCGCCTCGCTGTTTTTCAAGGTTCCTGTCTCGTCGGCATCGGGCGCAGCAACTGTGCAGATCACCGACGTGCGAACCCATCTGCCCGCGACCTCGTACGCCGGCACAGGATCGACGTTTTTCATCGGATTTGACTGTGCCAGGTTTCACCCGCCTCTGCCGGGCTCGCCGCAACTCAATGCCGAGCCACAATCACACTCGTCGGTCGTGCTCTCCTGGAGCAAGGTGTCGGGTGTCGATGCCTACGCCGTCTATCGGGGGGCGACGAGGATTAGAAAGGGCGCTGGATCGCGCTACGTCGATACGAACCTGACCAGCGGACAGGAGTACTGCTATACGGTGCGCAGCGTCGGAGAGAACGGCGAGAGCGCCGACTCGAACCGCGTGTGCGTGACCACGCTCGGTTCCTGCGTCGTGCCTGAAGTGGTTGCCGATCTCGCGGCGAGCCCGCGCGGGATGAGCAAGGCCGCGCTCGTGTGGAGTGCGGTCCCGGGCGCCAACCAATACGCTGTCTTTCGCGACGGTGCTCTCGTGTACGAAGGGCTAGCGCCGGGATTTGATGATTACGACCTAACCGCCGGCACGAAATACTGCTACACGGTTCGCACGACGAGCAGCTGCGGCAGCAGCGAGATGTCGCCGCCCGCTTGCGTGACGACCGAGGTGAGCTGTGAACCGCCGGCGGCGGCGCCAATCGTCAACGCCACAGTGGCCGGCGCGGCGCACGTCGCGCTGAGCTGGCCGGAGATCGAGGGTGCAACGGAGTATCGCGTTACGAGGAACCGCGCCGCGGTCCACTCGGGCGCCGAGGCGAGCTTCGTCGATTCGACGCTCCGAGCGGAGACAATCTATTGCTACGTCGTTACCGCGACGAATGCATGCGGAGTGCGCGCTTCTTCGGAGCAGTGCGTCACGACCGGATCCGCAAGCGGCGTCTCGTACACCTTTGCTCGCCTACTCGGAACCCCAGGCGGCCCAGGTGGTGCGGACGGGCTGGGGCCTGCCGCAAGTTTCCTCCTGCCGCAGGGCGTCGCGATCGACGCTACCGGCAACGCGTATGTTGCCGACACGGACAACCACGTCATCCGCAAGATCACCCCGGCCGGCGTGGTGTCGACGGTGGCGGGAGCCGTGGGACGACCCGGGAGCAGTGACGGAGCAGGAGGCCGCGCGCGATTCAACGAGCCGTATGCGATCGCGATCGGTGGAGATGGAACGCTCTACATTTCCGACAGTCAGAACCACACGATTCGCACGATGACGCCCGCCGGCAAAGTGACGACCCTGGCCGGTAGTGCCGGACTCCGGGGACGAGTCGATGGCGCGGGCTCCGACGCGCGATTCTATGAACCTTCGGGTATCGCGTTCGACGGAACGGGAAATCTCTATGTTGCCGACCACGGGAACCACTCGATTCGAAAGGTGACACCGGCCGGCGTCGTGACGACACGCGCGGGAACGAATGGCTTCAAGCCCAAAGACGGTCCCGTCTCCGTGGCGACGTTCACATGGCCGCGCGGCGTCGTCGCCGATCGTGCGGGGAACCTGTTCGTCACCGACACGTACAACAATGCGATCCGGATGATCAGCACGAAAGACATCGTGTCGACGTTCGCCGGTCGCCTCGAAACTGAGGGATTCAAGGATGGCGTCGCGGGGGGAGCATTCTTCCGTAGGCCGGAAGGGATCACAATCGATTCGGCCGGGAACCTGTACGTCGCCGACACCGACAATGCGGCGATACGGAAAGTGACGCCGAAGCGCGAAGTCACGACGGTCGCAGGAGGCGCGGAAGGGTATCTCGACGGGCCTGCAGGCGCTGCACGGTTCTTTGATCCTGTCGGCGTCGCCGTCGACAGCGAGGGAAACGTGCTCGTCGCCGACAAATTCAACTCTGTGATTCGAAGGCTCTCGACAGCGGGCGGTGTGACGGCGTTTGCAGGGTCAGTTGCCGAGTCGGGATCGGCAGACGGGAGTGCGCAGACCGCGCGACTCAGGTACCCCGGCCCAATCACCGTCGATCACTCGGGGAATCTCTACTTCGCCGATTACGCCAGCCGGGTCATTCGGAAGATGACACCCCAAGGTGTCGTCTCCACGCTCGCGGGTACACCCGGAAAGTTCGGAACCGAAGACGGGGTTGGCGCGGCCGCAACGTTTTACGGCGTCGATGGTTTGGCGGTAGACGGTGTCGGCAACGTGTACGTGACGGAGCCCATCGCGCACACCATCCGCAGAATTACTCCCGAAGGAGTGGTTTCGACGTACGCGGGGGAGAAGAATCGCGCGGGATCGACGGACGGACTCGGCACTGCCGCTCACTTCTACAGCGCCAACGACATCGCCGCCGACATCGATGGGAATCTGTACGTCGCTGACACGTACAACTGCACCATCAGAAAGATCTCGCCACAGGGAGTCGTGTCGACGATCGCGGGCGTCCCTAGGGAGAAAGGAAGCGTCGACGGAACCGGTCCAGCCGCGCGGTTCAACAACCCGCGACGCCTAACAGTCGACCGTGAGGGAACCATCTTCGTTGCGGACGAAGGAGGGAGAATCCGCAAGGTCACTCCGACCGGCACGGTCACGACTCTGGTGGGAAGTGAATGGGCGGCAGGTTCGGGGGACGGTGCAGGTGCTGCAGTGTGTCTCTATACCTCCGATCTGGCCGTCGACGTGGCTGGCAATCTCCTCGTCGTAGAACGTAGTTCTGTGGGATCGCTCGCCGTGGGATCTTCCCTTGTGGGACCGAGCGTGATCCGGAAAGTGACTCCCGATGGAATCGTGACGCACCTCGCAGGCAGCCCGGTTCACGCTGGCAATGTCGACGGCGATGAGTCGGTCGCACTGTTCAATCGCGCGAACAGCATCGCGATCGATGGCGCGGGCAACATCTACATTTCCGAAACGGTCAATCATGGGATCCGTCGCGCGACCCTATGCGCGAGTGACGCGCTCTGCTTCGACGATGGAAACTTCTCGGTCTCGCTCACGGCGCGCGATCCGCGCACGGGCGAGACCGGTGCAGGCAAACCGATCCCGCAGACCGACCTCTTCGGGTTCTTCAGTCTCCCTGATCTGACCGGCAACCCCGAGAACCCCGAAGTGTTCGTCAAGATCCTTGACGGCCGCGAGGTGAATGGAAGCTACTGGGTTTTCCACGGAGGCCTCACCGACCTCGAATATGTCCTGTTCGTCACCGATCTGCGGACGAACGAAGTCAAAGCCTACCGAAAGGAGCCGTTCGGATTCTGTGGCGGCGCCGACACCTCGGCATTCCGGAGAGCGCCGAGTGGCGTTCCGACCGAGTCGATGCCTTCGTCCGGCGCTTCTCATTCATCGGGCGAGCTCGTGGAATCGAGCGGAGCTTCCTCCTCCCAGCCTGGCTGCGGATCCTCGATTCTGTGCCTGGGGAACGGCAGGTTCACGGTTCAACTCGCTGCGACCGATCCGCGGACCGGCAAGACGTCTTCAGGCACGCCGATTCCACAGAACGACATGTTCGGGTTTTTCTCTCTGCCCGATCTGACGGGGAATGCGAGGAACCCGGAAGTCTTCGTGAAGGTGCTCGACGGACGAGGGATCAACGGCCGGTTCTGGGTCTTCTACGGCGGCCTAACCGATCTTCAGCTCACGCTGACCGTGTCGGACGGAGAGAGTGGCGCCGTACAGGTCTACACGAAGCTGCCTTACAGTGTCTGCGGGGGAGCGGATACCAGCGCGTTCTGAGCGTCGTTCCCGCGAAGCGGTGGGGACAAATTCGCGCGTTGCGGTCCCCGCGCTGACGCGCGGGACTAACCAGACGGCGCCGCTGCCGCGGCGCGTTATTGTTCGTGCGTCGTTGTGTAATGCAGAGAGAGGAACGGTCGCGTCTCACCATCGACGACGCGATCTACTTTGGGGATTCGTCATCCTCCGTTACGCATTCGGTGTACCCGACTGGCGCCGTCTCGTACGTGGCGTCCACAAAAAAACCCCTCTCCGTCCGCGGGTTCGAAGAGGGGTTTTCGGCGCGCTAGAGCGTGCCGGCCAAGCCGGTGAGAGTCTCGCTTACACCGACAGCTTTAATATGTGTCGGAGGTTCCGAGGTGTCCATACGCACCCGGAAAATTTTCTCTCATCGCGATTGTCACTTGACTTTCGTTCCGTTCGGCACCCCTGGATCGACCGCGATGAGGCTCGGCTCGCCGTCGATCGAGGCCGCGAGAACCATGCCGTTCGACTCGATTCCCATCAGCTTCGCGGGCAGCAGATTCGCGACGATTACGACCTTGCGACCGACGAGCTCTTCGGGCGTGTACTTGGTCGCGATGCCTGCGACGATCTGCCGGTCGGAGTCGCCCGTCGTGACTTTCATCCGGATGAGTTTCTTCGACTTCGGTACGTTCTCCGCTTCGAGAATCTGCGCGACTCGCAGCTCTGCGCGGAAGAAGTCGTCAATCGTGATCTTCGCGCCCTCGACCGGCGCTTCGGCTGCAGCGTCGGCAGGCGTCGCCGGTGTCGTGTCGCTCTTCTTGTCGTCTTTCGTCTCCGGGTTTGCTTCGGTCACCTTGGCTCCTTCGGCCTTCGTTTCGGCCACGTATGTCTCGAAATCGATGCGGGGGAAGAGTGCGTCGCCCGCAATCAGTGGGACGTTGGTCGGCAGCACTCCCCACGTCAACATTCCGACGTTAGGCGCAGCATCGCCGGCGCCAAGCCGCCGAAGCGCCTCGGCCGAGAGCTTTGGCATGAACGGCGAGACCATCGTCCAGGCGAGCCGGAGCGCTTCGAGCGAATTCCAGAGGACGCGCGAGAGTGCCTCCGACTGACCCTGTTCCTTGAACATCTTCCACGGTTCGCGGTTCACGATGTATCCGTTCACCGCGTCGAGCAGCTTCCAGACGAGGTCGAGCGCGCGCTGGAATGCGTAGTGGTCCATCTCCTTCAGATACGACGGGATCGTCTCCTCCGCGGCGCGCTTCAGCTCGTTGTCGTCGCAGCTGTGAGGCGGAGTT
Source organism: Acidobacteriota bacterium (assembly GCA_016184115.1). GTDB lineage: Bacteria > Acidobacteriota > Thermoanaerobaculia > Gp7-AA8 > Gp7-AA8 > JACPDH01. The sequence goes on from JACPDH010000011.1 coordinate 37,796, forward strand.
TTCCCTCCGAAGTACGTTTCGCTCATCTTGACGGCGCGCGAGATCGTGTTGCCGATTCCGTTCGCCAGTTCGGCGTTGTATCGCGTGAAGAACGACTCGTCGGAGTAATTCGAGTCCTGGCCGAACACCATCTCGCGCGAGAGGTAGTAGCGGAACGCTTCCGCGCCAAACCGCTCAATGATCTCGTCGGGGCGGACGACGTTGCCGAGCGACTTCGAGATCTTCACGTTGTCGCGAAGCCAGAAGCCGTGCGAGACGATCGATTTCGGGAGAGGAAGCTCGGCCGCCATGAGGAACGCCGGCCAGTAGACGGCGTGGAAGCGGACGATGTCCTTGCCGATGAGGTGAACGTCGGCAGGCCAGTACTTCTCGTAGCGGGTGAGGTCGCTGCTTCCGAAGCCGAGCGCCGAGATGTAGTTCGTCAGCGCGTCGAGCCAGACATAGATGATGTGCTCCTCGTCGCCGGGGAAGGGGATTCCCCATTTGATCGCGGTGCGCGAGACGGAGAGGTCGCGCAGGCCGCTCTCGACGAATGCGATGACCTCGTTGAACCGGCCACGCGGTTTCACGAAGTCAGGGTGCGCGCGGTAGAAATCGAGAAGCGGCTTCGTGTATCTCGACAGCCGGAAGAAGTAGTTGCGCTCGGTCGTCTTTTCGACCGGGTGGCCATCGGGACACTTTCCGTCGGCGACCTGCGACTCAGGGACGAACATCTCTTCGCTCTGGCAATACCAGCCCGAGTGCTCGCCGTGATAGATGTCGTCGGGGTTGCGCTCGCGGATGCGGCGGATGATCTCGTAGACGCCATCGCGGTGTCGCGCTTGCGTCGTCCGAATGAAGTCGTCGTTCGAGATCCCGAGTCGCGCGTTGTTTGCGTGATGCGACGCGACCACCTGGTCGGCGAGCTCGATCGGCTGCAGCCCTTTCTTCGCGGCGGTTCGTTCGATTTTCTGTCCGTGCTCGTCGGTACCCGTGAGGAAGAAGACGTCGTCTCCCTGCATGCGCCGATAGCGAGCGATGACGTCGGCCGTTACGTTCTCGTAGATGTGGCCGATGTGGGGGACGTCGTTGACGTAATGAATCGCTGTGGTGATGTAGAACGGTTTGCTCATGATCTTGACCCGGCCCCTCGCCGGAGAAGGCGGATTCTACAGCCTCTGCTATCATGCGCGCCCAATGAACTTCGTAGAAACGCCGCTTCCCGGAGTACTGATCGTCGAGCCGAAGGTCTTCGGCGACGACCGCGGCTTCTTCATGGAGGTCTACCACGCTGCCCGCTTCGAGGAGGCTGGCCTCACGGCGCCGTTCGTGCAGGACAACCACTCTCGCTCGTCGTGCGGTGTGCTTCGCGGGCTGCATTATCAGGAGCCGAATCCTCAGGGAAAGCTCGTTCGCGCCGTGACCGGGACGATCTTCGACGTCGCGGTCGACATCCGGCGCGGATCGCCGGCGTTTGGCAAGTGGTTCGGTCTGGAGCTCTCGGAGGAGAACAAGCGTCAACTCTGGGTCCCGCCCGGCTTCGCGCACGGTTTCTGCGTGATGAGCGAGACGGCCGACGTGGTCTACAAGTGCACCTCGCTCTACGAGCCGCAGCACGATCGCGGAATCCGGTGGAACGACCCGGCGATCGGGATCGAATGGCCGCCGGTATCTCCACTCCTGTCGCCGAAAGACATGCTTGCGCCACTCCTCGCCGAGGCGCCGCTGCTACCTGTTTTTCGGGGCTGACCGAACGTGCTTGACTCCTCGTGCGGGCATGTTTACTATCCCGCTCTCCTCGGGAATTCGATTCGCTCCCGGGTAGTTAGCAGCGGTTGCCAAGCGGGGTCGTAGTTCAGTTGGTTAGAATGCCGGCCTGTCACGCCGGAGGTCGCGGGTTCGAGCCCCGTCGGCCCCGCCAAATCGACACAAAGTCACGCCAGCCGGAAGGCTGGCGTTTTTGCTGTCTTCAACCCTGCCGTCGCGAGCTCACGAAGTACCGATTCTTCCCGGAGCGCTTCGACTCGTACATCGTCCGATCGGCTGCCGCGATGAAGGCGTCGGGATCGTCGCCATCGTGAGGGAAGATCGCGATACCGATACTCGCAGTGATTCGCATGAGCTTTCCCTCGTGCTCGAACGGCTCGACGATTGCCTGAAGCGTCTTCTCCGCCACCATGGCCGCGTCTTCGTCGTGCTTGATCGGGTTGAGAAGAACGATGAACTCGTCGCCACCCATGCGTCCGACGATGTCGGTCTTGCGGACGCTGTCCCGGAGCCGGGATGCGACTCCCTGCAGCAGCGCGTCGCCCGCGGCGTGTCCGAGCGAGTCATTGATTGGCTTGAACTCATCGAGATCGATGTAGAGCAATCCGAGGCTGGTCTGGTTGCGGCGGGCGTAAGCGAGCGCCAATTCGAGCTGCTCGATGAACGATGCGCGGTTGCGAAGGCCGGTGAGCGGATCGTGATGCGCCTGCCACGCGATTTTCGCTTCGACTTCTTTACGCTCCGTGATGTCGAGCACCGTTCCCTCAACGAAGGGAGCGTCGTCGTCGGAGGGAGAACCGAGGTTCAGCAGAAGCCACGCGGCGGCGCCATCGAGGCGCCGGATCCTTACCTCGGTGTTCGAAACCACATGTTCGCGCTCGAGCGAATTCTGATACGCGCGCCGTGCGTCGCCGTCTTCGATCATCGCCGCGAGCGACAGACCATGCACCTCGTTGGCGTTCGACGCGCCGACGATGCCGGCGAACGCGTCGTTGCAATCGGCGACCGTGCCGTCGAGCTTCATCCTCACGACCCCCGCGAGGTTGCGCTCGAAGAGGAGCCGGTATCGGCGCTCCGAGTTTCCGAGGGCGATCTGCGCACGCTTGCGCTCGATCACCCGGCCTAACTGCGCGCCGACGTTCTGCATCACGTCGAGCCAGCGATCGTCGGGTGCGATCTGGTGCTCGGAGAAGAACTCGAGCGCGCCGACGACTTCGCTCCCGATGAGAATCGGGAGCGCGAATGAGGAGCGGATTCCGAGCGACACCGCCACATTCGTCCGGATGAAGCGGGGATCGCTGCGGATGTCCTGCACCCAGGACGAGCGCCCTTCCTCGAAGACTTTGCCGACGAGTCCTACGCCCTTTTTCCAAACGACCGCTTCGGTCATCCGGATCAGCGCGTTGTAGCGAGTCGGATCCGCGAGGTGCCAGATTCCGGTCGGAACCAGGTTCTCGGGCGTGTCTGCGGAGACGAGATAGAGATGTCCGACCTGCCAGCCGCCATGCTCGCAGATGCGCTGAAGTGCGACGCGAATGACCGATTCGAGGGTCTGTGCCTCGTTGGCCGCGGTCGCGACCTCCTGGAGCAGTTGCACATTGCGGTTCTGACGGTCGAGAGAGGCGATGAGGAGAACCGTGCGCTCGGCAATCTTCGCCTCGCGCGCCTCGAAATCTTCCTCGCGTGCAACGGCAGCTGCCGCACTCGCGGCGAGAACCTGAAGCGCCGCGGCGTCGGCGGAACCTAGGGACGAAGCAGCCGAGGAGACGACGTTCAGGATCCCGAGGACCCGCTCTCCGTAGCGCAAGGGTACGGCGATGATCGACCGCACTCCGGCGGTACGGCACGCGGCAAGGTCGAACGCGTCGAGGTGTCCCGATTCGTGACGATGCACCGATGCGAAGATCGCTTCGTGAAGCGGGAATCGGTTGACGAAGAAGCCACGGCCTCCCGGCGTCGTGGCGCCGATGAGCCCGTCGATCGGGCCTTTCGCGCTTCGCGCGAAGAGTCCGTCGCGCGTGGCGATCTCGACGAGCGCGCCATCTCCACCCGTGAGCGCGAACGACTCATCGGCGAGTGCGCGAAGCATCGCACCGACGTCCTCACCACACTTCGAGAGGCGTCGCTGAGACACGACGAGTTGGCGCAGGCGTTCGTTCTCGTTCATCGCCCGAAAGGAATCGCTGATCGAATCAAACTCTACCATTTCCGACCCAAGCCGTGAGCGTCATGGCCTCGAACGCAGAACCATGAGGTGTGTAATCGCGCCGCGGCGGCCGGGTGCGAGGTCTTAGCGACGCACGCTGCTGCGACGTTGAGGAGCGCGAAGTACAGCTCCCCGGAAATTCGTGGCCGCTCGTTGCGAGCGGGACGAGCCGCTGGCGCGAAGTGACGACGAGGCGATGCGGGGGCATCGTCGAGGAGGAGCGACAAAGCCAGCGACCCGTTCCGCCGCAACCCTTCGGGCGGATGGCGGTTGTGGGCCATCTGCTTCGTTGTTCGTCGTCGACGATGTCACCACATCGCCTCCTCCTCACGCCTCGCATCCGGCCCACAAGCGCCATCTGCGAGTGGCCACCAATTTCCGGGGAGCTGTACTAAGCGATCTGTCGCGTACGCTCTTCATCGTCCGATTCGGTGAGCCGGCGCGCCGCCATTCGCCTCTCTCCGCAATAAGTCGATGTCCATTATCGTTACATAACGCCGTAGGAATATAGGAAAACGGAGAGCGCATGGCAAGCCACTTTCAGATGACGGGAGAATCGCTCGGCCTCGTGGCAAACCGCTTCAAAGTCTTGTCGGAGCCGATACGTCTGCGACTCCTGCAGGCGTTGGAGCGGGGAGAGGTGAGTGTTGGAGCGCTCGCCGATCGGCTCGGTACGACGCAGCCGAACGTGAGCAAGCACTTGAAGATGCTTCAGGAGGCGGGCCTCGTCGGCAGGCGCCAGGAAGGCAACACGGTTTGGTACGCGATCGCCGATCCGTCCGTCTTCGCGCTCTGCGACCTCGTCTGCGGCAGTTTGCGCGAACGGCTGGAGGCGCAGGCAGGCATGTTTCGCGACGCTGGTACGCCGCCGAAGCGGAGACGCTAGTGGCCTGTATTGTAGGAATTGGCACCGCCGTTGCGGACGCCGCGCGGCCGACACCTCGCCACTCACAGCCTGTGTCGTCGAATTTAGCGAAATGGGCACTGAGGCGATGCCCCGCGCGCCACGCCGCCCTCGAGAGGCGCCGCGACGAACTGGAGCAACTGCCGGCTGCTGAGATGCAGCGGATAGATTGGTACGAAACCGCTCGGAAACGGCCACGATTGGAGCGAAAGAAACACCTCGACTGCGATCCCCCGTCACAAGCCGTGCCCTCCTTGCTAAACTGCGTCTCCGATCGAGCACCGAGGTTTCCCCATGTCCTTCGTTCACCTCCACCTTCATACGCAGTATTCGCTCCTCGATGGCGCGAACCGGCCGGAAGCTCTCGCCGCCCGCGTCGCGGAGCTCGGCATGCCGGCGTGCGCGATTACCGATCACGGCAACATGTTCGGCGCCGTCGAGTTCTACGACGCGATGAAGAAGGCGGGCGTGAGGCCGATCATCGGCTGCGAGATGTACATGGCGCTCGGTTCGCGCTTCGACAAGGCGGGAGTCGAGGACCAGTCGGCCGATGCGGGATCGAATAACCATCTCATCGTTCTTGCGAAGAATGACGTCGGGTACCACAACCTCGTCAAACTCGTCAGCGCCGGTTTCACCGAAGGCTTCTACTACAAGCCTCGGATCGACAAGGAGCTGCTCCGCGAACTGAAGGACGGGCTCATCTGCCTCTCGTCGTGCCTGAAAGGGGAGGTCTCGCAGGCGCTCGCCCAGGGAAACTACGACAAGGCGAAGGCGACCGCCGCGACGTATCGCGAGATCCTCGGGCCCGACAACTTCTTTCTCGAGATGCAGGATCACGGGATTCCCGATCAGCAGAAGATCCTCCCCGGGCTGAAGAAGATTGCAGACGAAGTCGGTCTCCGCCTCGTCGCAACGAACGACTCGCACTACCTCCACAAGGACGACGCCTTCGCGCACGAAGTGCTGCTCGCGATCGGGACCGGCAAGACGCTCGACGACGACCGCAGGATGCGTTTCTACTCCGACGACTTCTACGTCAAAGGCCCCGACGAGATGTCGCGGATCTTCGCGCCCTATCCCGACGCGATTGCGAACACACTCGAGATCGCGAACCGGATCGAGCTCAAGCTCGAGCCGAAGGGTTACCACTTGCCGAAGTTCCCGGTCCCTGCCGGGCTCGATCCCGCGAAGTATTTCGAGCAGGTCGCACGCGAAGGGCTCGACAAGCGACTCAAGCGCATCGCAGGAGCGTTTGCGGCGGGAACGAAGAAGCACCCGATGGCCGCCTACCTCGAGCGCTTCCACCGCGAGATCGAGATCATCAACAAGATGGGCTTCCCCGGCTACTTCCTCGTGGTCTGGGACTTCGTTCGCGAGGCGAAAGACCGCGGCATCCCGGTGGGTCCCGGGCGTGGATCGGCGGCGGGATCGGTCGTCGCGTGGGCACTCGGAATCACCGATGTCGACCCGCTCGATTTCGATCTCCTTTTCGAGCGCTTCCTCAACCCGGAGCGAATCTCGATGCCCGACATCGACATCGACTTCTGCATGCGCCGCCGCGGCGAGGTGATCGAGTACGTTCGTCAGAAGTATGGCGAAGAGAACGTGGCGCAGATCATCACGTACGGGACGATGGCGGCGCGGTCGGTGGTGCGCGACGTGGGGCGTGTGTTAGGTCAGAGCTATGCCTTCGTCGACAAGATCGCGAAGGCGATTCCAGGCGGCCCCGAAGCGATCTCGCTGAAAGAAGCAGCGAAAACGTCGCCGGTGCTCGCCGAGGCGATCAAGCTCGACAAGGAGGTCGAGCGCATCGTCGAGATCGGCTCGCGACTCGAGGGGCTCGCGCGCCACGCGGGAGTCCACGCGGCGGGGGTCATCATCTCCCCCGAGCCGGTCAGCAACTTCGTTCCGCTCTACCGCACGAACAAGGACGAAATCGTCACGCAGTACGACATGAACATCGTCGAAAAGATGGGCCTGCTGAAGATGGATTTTCTCGGTCTTCGCACGCTCACCGTGATCGACGACGCGGTGAAGTCGATCAAAGGATGCGAGGGAGTCGACGTCGAGGTCGACAAGATCGGCTTCGATGACGTTGAGGTCTACAAGCTCTTCCAGGAGGGGCGCACGAAGGGAGTCTTCCAGTTCGAGTCGGGAGGCATGGTCGACCTCCTGCGAAAGGCTCGCCCGACGCGTTTCGAGGATCTCGCCGCGCTCAACGCGCTTTACCGCCCAGGTGCGCTCGACGCCGGGATGGTCGAAGTCTTCGTCAAGCGAAAGCATGGTCGCGAGAAGCCGAAGTACATCGTCCCTGCGATGAAGGAAGTTCTCGAAGAGACCTACGGGGTCATCGTCTACCAGGAACAGGTCATGCAGATCGCGCAGAAGGTCGCCGGCTATTCGCTCGGCGAGGCGGACCTCCTTCGCAAGGCGATGGGTAAGAAGAAGGTCGAGATCATGGAGCAGGAGCGCGAGAAGTTCGTAAAAGGCGCGCTCGAGCAGGGCTACGACCGGCAGAAGGCCTCCGAGATCTTCGACTACATCGAGCCGTTCGCACGTTACGGCTTCAACAAGTCGCACTCGGTCGCCTACGCTCTCCTCGCATACCAGACTGCATGGCTGAAGGTTCATTACCCTCGGCACTTCATGGCCGCAGTCCTCTCCTCCGAGATGGACAAGACCGACAGCGTCGTGAAGTTCATCAACGAGACATCGGCGATGGGGATCAAGCTGCTCCCGCCCGACGTCAATGAGTCGAATTTCTCGTTCACGGTCGTCGGCGACAACATCCGCTTCGGGCTCGGCGCTGTGAAGGGAGTCGGTGAGGGTGCAATCGAGTCGATTCTCGGCGCGCGGAGAGGCGGTGGGCGTTTCAAATCGCTCGCCGACTTCTGCGAGAAGATCGATCTCCGTTCCTGCAACAAGAAAGTGCTCGAGGCGCTCGTCAAATCGGGCTCGATGGATTCATTCGGTCCGACGCGCCGAGGACTCTTCGACGAGATCGAACGTGCGGCCGATCAGGCGCTCAAGGTGCGCGAGGAGAAGGAGCGTGGGCAGGGCTCGCTCTTCGGCGGTGGCCCCGTGTCGGCGATCGCGATCGCAAGGCCGAAGTCGAACGAGGCGGCGGTGAGTGCCTGGACCGACTGGCCCGACGACGAGAAGCTGGCCTACGAGAAGGAGACGCTCGGTTTCTACATCAGCGGTCACCCACTCAACAAGTTCGCGGAGGAGCTCAGGCTCTTCGCCAACGCGTCGACGGAGAACCTCTGGCGGAAGGTCGACCAGATGGTGAACATCGGCGGCATCGTTGGGCAGCTGAAGAAGAACAAGATCAAGAAGGGGCCTAACGAAGGGAAGCTCATGGCGAAGTTCGTGCTCGACGACCAGTTCGGTAGTGTCGACGTCGTCGTCTTCGCCGACATGTACGCGAAAGTCGCGCGCTGGCTCGAGAACGGCGTCGCCGTGTTCATGACCGCGTCGGTCAAGGACACGGGGGGCGTGCAAGGGGGAAGGAGTGCATCGCTCGCCAGCGCGGAGCAGCAGGCACAGTACTTCGAGGACGAGTACGGAGGGCACCCCGAGGCGGGGAGTGACCTCACGGCGGGTGAGAATGGGGCGCTGGCAGGAGAGAGCGGCGCGGGTGAAGGTATGCCGGGAGGAGTCGCTGCGAAGAGCGCAGCAGACCCGGCAATCACGCCGGAGCTCAACTGCCTCGAGATCGCGCCGCTCGACGGCATCCGCGACGCAAAGGTCCGCGAGATCTGCGTCGAGATGCCGTATCGCGACGCGTCGGAATCGACGATCGTGAAGATCCGCGAGATCATCGAAGGGAACCCGGGCAGCGTCCCGGTCGTGGTTCGCCTTACCGAATTGCCGGACGACCTCTCGACGGCCGACTCGTCGAATGGCACGCTGACCATCAAGCTCAGTACGCACTTCCGCGTGGCGCCGGGCGAAAAGCTGCAGCAAGCGCTGGGAGCTGTGAGGGCCGAGGTCAGGTACAACTTTTGACGCAGCCGACGGGCTGGAATCGTGTGGTGTTTCGTTACGGGCGACGCAGCGCGTCGCCCGTTGCGTCGTTAGGCGAAGACAGGCGGGCGACCCGGCGGGTGGCCGCTACGACCGTTGATCGCAGGCGCGCCGCCGCGATCATGGCTGCTGTAGAAGCGTCCACTGTCCACTCTTCTCATTCGATTCGCGCAGAAACTCCTCGAATGCCTCAGCGGATAGAGGTACGGAGTAGAGGTAACCCTGCACCATGTCGCAGTCGTGATTCCTCAGGAAGTCGCGCTGCTCGACCGTCTCGACACCCTCGGCGATGATCGAGAGCCGGAGCTTGTGGCCTAACGCAATGATTCCGGTCACGATCGCGGCAGTGTCGGCGTCGTCGCTGATGTCGTTGACGAACGACTGGTCTATCTTCAGCACGTCGACCGGAAAGCGCTTGAGATAGTTGAGCGACGAGTGGCCGACGCCAAAGTCGTCGACGGCGACGTGAATCCCGAGACCGGTGAGAGCCTCTAGAATTCTCACACTCGTCTCCGGGTGCTGCATGGCGCTGCTTTCGGTGATCTCGAGTGTGAGCGACGCCGGGCTCAGTCCCGATTCGTCGAGGATGGTCGAGATGCGGCTCGGAAGCTCGAAATCGTGCAGCTGGCGAGCAGAGAGGTTGACCGCGAGGTGGAGTCCCTTGAAGCCGGCAATCTGCCACGCCCGCGTCTGCGTCGTCGCTTCACGCAGAACCATCTCGCCGATCTCGTCCATCAGACCCGCCCCTTCGGCGATCGGGATGAACGTGCCTGGGCCGAGCAGTCCAAGGTGAGGGTGTTGCCAGCGAACGAGCGCTTCCATCCCTGCGACGCGCCCGTTTCGAAGGTCGATGACGGGCTGATAGAAGTTCACGAACTCCCGTCCTGTGATCGCGCGGCGGAGATCGTTCTCGATCGCCAGGCGCTCGAGCGATCGCGTGTTGAGCTCGGCGTTGAAGAGCTGGTAGTTGTTCCGACCCTTTTCTTTCGCCTGGTACATCGCGGTGTCGGCGTTCCGGATCAGAGTGCCGGCGTCTGTGCCGTCTTCGGGGTAGACGCTCACGCCGATGCTCGTCGTCGTGAAGAGCTCGCGCCCGTCGATCTCGAACGACTGGTGGATCGAAGCGAGGAGCTTCTGCGCGAGACGAGGCGCGTCTTCAGTCTCGCCGAGCATCGGAATGAGAAGGATGAACTCATCGCCTCCGATGCGGGCAATCGTGTCGCTTTCGCGAACACACTCGCGGAGTCGTTCCGCGACCTGCTGTAGAAGCTGATCTCCGGCGTTGTGTCCCAGCGTGTCGTTCACCACTTTGAATCGATCGAGGTCGAGAAAGAGGACCGCAAGTCGGCGTCCCGCCCGCTGGCACTGAGGAATCGCCACCGCGAGGCGGTCGCGAAACAGGAGGCGGTTAGGCAAGCCCGTCAGGGCGTCGTGGTAGGCGAGGTGCCGGATCTGCTCTTCGGCAAAGTTGCGCTCTGTGATGTCGCGAATGACGCAGACGGTGCTGCGCGCGGCGATGCGCGACAGTGAAATCTCGACTGGGAACTGCATTCCGGTGAGTGTCCGGGCCGAGCTCTCGCCGCGCCACTCTCCGGAACGCTCGAACGGCACGACGACGGCGCGCAGGAACGAGTGCATCTCGCGCCTCTCCAGCAGCACGCGCCAGTGGTAGCCGATCAGGTCGCGATCCGAGGCGCAGCCGAAAAGCTTGAGGAAAGCCCGATTGGCATACGAGATCCGCCCCTCCGCCGTGATGATCGCGATGCCATCCATCGACGCTTCCATCGCCGCGGCCTGCGTCCGCATGATCTCTTCGGCGTCTTTGCGCCCGCTGATGTCGTGGACGAATCCCTCGAGGTGCGTCACTTCGCCGTGCGAGCCTCGAACGGCATGCGAGTTGAGCTGAACCCAGACGGGGCTGCCGTCGCGCCGCTTCCAGACGACTTCGCAATCGAAGGCGCGCCCGACGGGAAGGTATTGTTCGATCAGCCGCGCCCTCTCGGCGGTGTCGAAGTAGATGTCGGCCGACATGCTCAACCCGAGAAGATCGTCGGCCGACTGATAACCGAGGATTCGTGCGAGTGTGCCGTTCGCGGTGCGGATCCGCCCCTCGAGCGTCGTCTGATAGATACCGACCGGTGCGAGCTTGAAGATGTTCCGGTAATTCTCTTCGGACTTCGCGAGCTCGATCTCTTTGCGTCGGGCTTCGATCGCGGCGGAGATGTGGCGCGAGACGAACTTCAGGATCTCGAGATCTTGCGCGGAGTGAGTGACCTCTTCGTCGTAGCTCTGCACGCAGATGACGCCGTAGGTCTCTCCGTCACGTTTCAGCGGAGCGGCAAGCCAGTCGACGGGTGGCGTGCCAATCACGGCGACTTCCTCCGCGGTCACGAGACGATCGAGCGCGGCGCGATCGACGAGGATTGCTTCGCCTCTCTCCAGGACGTGGCCGGTCATCCCTTCGATCGGGACGACGCCTTCGGGTCGCGAGTCGTGAGCATCGACGTAATACGGGAACCAGATGCCATTCTTTTTCTCGTCACGGATCGCGATGTAGAAGTTCGTTGCATTCATCAACTCCCCGACGACGCGATGCAGCGAGACGTAGACCTCCGCGAGATCGAGCGCGGAATGTGCAATTTCCGCGATTCGGAAGAGAGCCGATTGCAATCGCTCGTACCGACGCCGCTCGCTGACGTCGCGGAAGTACCAGACGCGACCCGACGGGAGCGCATCGTCCATCGGACTGACGGTCACGGCGAGAACCCGGCCGTCGCGAAGGGGGACGTCGGCCGCCTTTCCCGACGTCGTACTCGGATCGGTCTGTCGATCCCGTACCGGAGCCCAGTCAGTCACGAGAGGGCGAAGCGCCTCCAGCACCGCGTTTTCGGAGTCAGGCAACGGATGGCTGAGCGGGAGGCGGAAGATCTCGCGGAGGCGCTGGTTGAGCAGAGTAACGCGCCCTTCGGAGTCGACGACGAGCAGCCCGTCGAGCGCGCTCTCCTGGCGCGGGTCGAAGGCGGCTGTTGCCGGACGCGAGCTCGTTTCCGTAGCCATGAGCGCAGAGGATTCGTTCGGGACTCGGGGAGGTTAGCACGAAAGCAGAGGACGCCGGTCCTGCCTATCCGGAGGGATCGCCCTCACCAGCGTGTGCCGCCTCACGGCCGGCGATCCACTTCTTGAACTCCTTCCATTGTGCCCAGTTTTGCATGACGAGCGAGAGCGCGATAAACGCGAGGATCCACTGCTGATACAGGAACGCCGCGGCCGCGCCCAGCACCGCGCTGAGCACGAGCGAGAGCCACGTCGCAAACGTGAACGCGAGTGCCGGTCGAACGACATGCCGGAGGCCATGAAGCACGATCTGGCCTCCATCGAGCGGAAGGATTGGGACGAGGTTGAGTAGGCCCCATTTCTGATTCGCGAACGCCATCATCGCCATGAAGGCGAGCAGGAGCGTGTTCGTCTTCGCTTGCTGCAGGCTCGGGAGTATCCAGATCACGAGGTACGCAAGCGCGAGACTGCTCGCGGGCCCCGCAAGACTGATGAGCATTTCCTGCCACGGCGCGGCTCTTCGGCGATTGAAGGTTTCTCCGCCCCAGCCTCCGAGCTCGATCCTGCTCGTACCGAAACCGAAGGCCGCGATCGTCCCCGCGTGCGCGAGCTCGTGAATCAGCACACTCACGAACAGCACGGGAATCCAGAGGAGCGCGAGTTTCAGCGGCACCTGGCGATCGAGCTCCAACAGCACGAACACCCCGGCGAGCACGACGAAACTGATTCGCACGTCGATCGTCGTCCCCGCAATCGTCGCAACGCGGAACCTGCGTGCTGCCGGTTGGGGGCTCGTCCCGTCGTCCGTCATACGTTGAGATCCCTCGGAATGCGCACCAGAAATGTCGCTCCGTGTCCCTCGTTACTGCGTACGGAAATGATCCCGCCCTGCGCCTCGACGAGGCGCTTCGCGACCGTCAGTCCGAGTCCCGTCCCTTGCGAATGCTCACCGGTCGTGTAGACCTGCTCGAAGCTCTCGAAGATCCTCTCGTGATCATCAGGATGGATACCGATCCCTCGGTCGGAGACTTCGATCTCGGTTTCGCGCCCTTCCTGTCGCGCGCGGACGACGATCTCATCGCCGTTGGCGCTGAACTTGATCGCGTTCAGCAGTAGTTTGACGATGACCTGCTCGAGTTTTTCGCGATCGAGCATCGAAAGGCCGGGCTCGGCCGGAACGTCGATGCGGAGTGTCTGCTGCTTTTCGACCAGGAGGGGTTGGACCGCTGCCGCGGCGTTGCGTACGACGACGCGGACGTCGATGACCTCGGGTGCGAACGAGATGCGTCCCGACTCGAGCCGCGCGATCTCGAGCAGATCGTTGATCATTCCGAGAAGCAGCCGCGCGCTCCGGAGCACATTCTCCACAAAGCGAAGGCGCTTCGCAGGCTCCATCGTATGGCCGGCATCGCGTAGGAGCTCGGTAAAGCCGAGGATCGCGTTGAGCGGAGTCCGAAGCTCGTGAGACATCTTCGCGAGGAACTCGCTCTTGTGACGCGAAGCGTCGACTGCGACACGCGTCTGCTGCTGCAGCTCGAGCTCGTGCTGCCGGAGACCGGTGGCTGCGCGATCGAGCGCCGCGTTGAGCGTTCGAATCTCGACGAAGGCGGTGCCGTCGTCGGCCGAGGGTGCGCGCGGCGCTCCACTTCCCAGAAGCTCGATCGAGTGGTGGAGATTCTCCAGCGGACGCGAGATACGCGAGATGAGTGTTCCAAATGCGACGATCAGGATCAGCAGCACGACCGCATCTACCGCGAGGCCGAACACGGTGAGGCGCTCACGAGTCTTGCGGAAGTGGTGCCACGAGACCGCGTCTGCGGTCTCGATCGACGTGCGCAGATTGAGGAACTCGCGCCCGAGCGGGGCTGCTTGCATTTCGAGCGCAAGCGACTCCGCTCCTCGTGCGATCGCATCGTGCGATGCCTTGAACCACGCCGCCGACTTCGCTCCAAGCCGGGAGTACTGGTCGAGCACAGCTGGAGTCGAGGCGACGACGAGCGGTTGGAGCTCCGACATCAAGCGTTCGTGGAGCTGGATGGTTTCGTCGAAGCGTGCGGTTCGATCTGCGGAACTGCCCGCGGACTCGCGTGCGAGGAAACCCTGTGCATGGAGGAAATTCGAGTTGAGGCGGTCGAGTGCGAGCCGTGCGTCGTTCGCGCGCAGCTGCTGGGTGAGGCGCGCTCCCTCGAGGCGCGTCGCGACTGCGTTGCGTACGGCTGCCGACGCGACCCATCCGAGAATCACGATCGCCGCCGTGACCTGAAGCGTATTCGTGATTGCAAGTGGCGACTGCGGGCGCGTGGGCGCGTCGTCACTGAGGCGACGAAGGAGTGCGCTCCCGAACGAGAGGAGCGGCGTCGCGAGCAAGAGCGCGGCGGCGAAGTCGGCGAGCCACCAGACGAGGAATCGGTTGCTGAATGGCGTCGCCGGATCGCCGGCCACGAGCATCGACGTGCCGAGCGCCGCGCTGATCGCGGTGTTCACGACGGTGCCGGTGATCAAGAACATCCCGAGCGAGCGAAGGTCGCGTAGCTCGCGCGAAAGGCTGGGGCGAAGTCGAAAGACGATCGCCGGCAACGCGCCTTCGATTACGTTGATCGCACCGAAGAGCAGCGTCTGCGGTGTCGATTCGAGGTTCGCCCAGGGAGCAAATGACGTGCCGAGCAGCACGCCGAGTGCACCCCAGACGCCGAAGTACATGCAGGCGACGATCGCGACAGCGGTTGCGGGGAAGAGTACGGAGACTCCGCTCTCGATCTGGAAGCTGGCGGCGAGACGATCGAGCAACGCGTAGGCAATCGCAGTGCCTACGACAAAGGCGACTCTCAGGAGAATCGATCTTCCAGGCGATCTTGGCATTCGAGAACGTGAACCGATGGAACTTCGAAGGCGGGGCCGCCTTCTCGCAGTCTACCTTTCGTCGCTTTCGTCCGCGACTCTTTTCCGCGACTGTTCCTTCACGCCGCGCGGCTCGCGGCGGATAATGCGCCCGCAGAAGGAGACGGCATGAACTTCGAGACGATTGCGACGCACATTGGCGGCGAGGTGGACGAGGAGACGGGAGCGATTGCCCCGCCAATCCATCTGGCGACGACGTACGAGCTCGCACCAGACGGCAGCCAGTTCCACGGATATCGCTACTCGCGCGAGGGGAATCCGACGCAATCGCGCCTCGAGGCTGCGCTTGCAGCGATCGAGAGCGGCGCGAGATCACTCGCATTTGGCTCCGGGATGGCTGCAGGGGCCGCGGTCATCCAGGCGCTCCCAGCCGGATCGCGCGTGGTCTTCACCGATGACAGCTACTACGCATTCCGCCTCCTGGCCGGCGACTTCATGACGCGCTGGGGACTCGAATACGAGATCGTCTCAATGCGCGATCTCGAAATTGTTCGTGCCGCGCTCCGAAAACCTGCTGCACTCGTCTGGGGAGAGACGCCGTCGAATCCGTTGATGAACGTCGTCGACATCCGGGAGCTGGCATCGATCGCGCGCGCCGCGGGGGCATCGTTGCTCGTCGACAGCACATTCGCCACACCTGCGCTGCAACGACCGCTCGAGCTCGGCGCCGATATCGTCCTCCAGTCGACGACGAAATACCTCGGGGGGCACTCCGACGTCGGAGGAGGTGCGTTGGTGTTCGGGAGCGAGAGCGATCTCTACCGCCAGGTGCTTCACGTGAGGCGCGTGATCGGCGGTGTCGCGTCTCCATTCAATTCATGGCTCGTTCTCCGCGGCGTAAGGTCGCTCGCCGCGCGGATGCGGGTTCATTGCGAGAATGCGATGGCCGTTGCGACGTGGCTCGAGAAGCACCCGCGCGTGAGATGCGTGCACTACCCAGGGTTGGCCTCACATCCCGGACACGCGATCGCAGCGAGCCAGATGTCCGCGTTCGGCGGCATGCTGTCGTTCGAGATCGCCGGATCGCGCGAGGAAGCGATCGCGGTCGTGGCCGCGGTCAAGCTCTTCGTGCGCGCGACCAGCCTGGGAGGAGTCGAGAGTCTCATCGAGCACCGCGCGTCGATTGAAGGGAAGGGGACGACGGTGCCGGAGACGCTGATCCGCTGCTCGATTGGTCTCGAGCACCAGCGCGATCTGATCGCCGATCTCGAGCAAGCGCTCGGGTAGTCGGCGTCGTCGCGAGGCGTGGCGAGAAGTCTCGGGCTACTTGAGCTCTATGCCGCTAATGACGGTGGGCGCTGACGGGACGCTGACCATCGCCTCACGAATGCTCCCTCTGAACGTCGCGCGGATCGTGAACGATCCAGACGGGAGATTGCGGAACGCGAAACGTCCGTCATCCGTGGTCGTCACGCTCCTGTCGAGCTCGACGATCGATACGCTAATCGGGCCGGTCACGTCTTCGACGACACCCGACACGCTCCGATTCGCGCGGACACGTAACGTCAGACTCGCCGGTTCGTTGGGCGCGAGCGCCAATGCGCGTTCACTCTCTCCGGCGAGCAGTGAGTAGCCGGAAGGCGGGGAATCGATAGCGACAACGTAGCTTCCCGGCGCCCCGACCCAGCTCAATGAGCCATCGCTTGCAGTGTCGAATCTGACGGCGTCGGACGAGGAACGAAGCGTGACCGTGGCCGCGGAGACGGGCTGTCCCTCGTCATCGAGCACATGGGCGAAGAGGCGCGCGGGGAAGTACGCGATCTCGAAATCGGCTGGCTCGCCCGGTTTCGCCGTGAGCGCCGACGGTGTGCGGAAATAGCTGTTCTTCGGCAGGACGAGCTCGATGCGGTGCACGTCGTGCACGACCCCCGAGAAGCGGTACGAGCCGCGTGTGTCAGTGGTGGTCGACGCCGTGCCGTCGAGGCGAATCGTGGCACCTTCGACGCCGGAAAGCGTCCCGTCGCTTGCACGGGCGACGACACGGCCTTCGATCGCGCCGTTCCTCGATGAGGTAATCCCCCGCAGGCTCACCGGCATCCGGAGGCGCACAGCGACCGCGTTCTCGTTGCGGCTGCTACGCGAGGTTCCGTAGCTTCGAACGGTGAAGTCGGCAACGAGCTCGGCCCCGGACGATGTGAGCTGGCGAGAGTAGGCGAGCGTGGCGAGCGCGCTGTCGCGTCCGCCACCGACGCGGCGTGCGTGCTCGACCAATGCGCGTAGGGTGAGGCTCTGGCGGGTAGACGCGGGGATGAGCCATCGGAGGTCGAACCCCGCCTGTGTGCGCTCGAGAGACGTCTCGAGCACGATGTTCTCGATCAACCCCGCGTCGACGAGCCCCGGGTAGTCACGCAGGAGCCGGCTGATGTCGCCGACGCTCTGCGGAAAGATCCCGAGCTCGGCGAGCGCGTTCGCGAATTCGGGGTTGCGGTCGAGGATGAGATAGAGCGAGGGAGCGGCGCTCTCGTAATCGACCCAGGCCGAAGCGTAAATCGAGCGGCCAGCGCCGTGAATCGACACGCGCCCTCCCGGACCGCTCTCGCCCGTGATCGAGCTCTCTTCCCATCGAGCCGTGAGCGAAGCACCGGCACTGCGGCGGTTGTACTCGATGGTGAGTGGAACGCGGAACGTGTCGACGCTCTCCGTTCCGCGGTCGTCGAATCGTGAATACGACGCACCGCCAGCAATCGACCAGTTGGCGGCGATCGAGTAGCGTGCGTCGACGGAAGCGTTTTGATTGTCCTGCGACACGCCTGGGAAGCGAAAGCGGTACGCGGACGTCGTGGCATTCGTCGAGAGCCGTGCCGAGGGGCGCGCGTTCCATACCGCTTCCGCGAACGATCCGGCCGAGCGCGATGGAGAACCGAATCCGGGAGGTTTGTGGCGGGCGTCGATCCAGAGTCGATTGAGCGCGTCCTGATATTCGATGCCTAACGCGCCTCCAGGCTCGCCGTCGTAGCTAGCTTCCGCGCCGATCGCGAGCCCATTGCGCTCGAACCGGCCGAAGACACTCCCTCGGAGGTGGCGCTCGCCGTCGGAGCTCCACATGAGGTTCTCGGAGAGGTCGAAGCCGAGAACACGGTGGCGGTGACTCGCGAGCGCGACGCGCTCGCCGCCCGCGGAGAGGAAGAGGTCACCGTAGCGAAACGATTCACGCTCGCCGCCACTGAGCAGCCATGTCCGAGACTCGTAGTGAATGCCGCGTACGACGTCGCCGTCGAGGCTGAGCGGTGTGGCGGCGACGGCACGGTCGAGGAGCGTGAGCTCGCTTCCGCGCCGGCGCAGCACGATTGATGCGTCGGGAATGACGACCGGCTCGTTCCGCTCGTCTTCGTCGCGTGACTGGTCGACCGCGGTGAGCCGGAAACTGAAGCGCTCGGGGTCTTCCGAGGCGACTGTGTGCGCCATGCGTCGCGAGCTCGACTCGTAGCCGAGCTCGTAGAACCCGGTGGATGCTGGCCGGTGCTGAAGAAAGCCGTAGGAGGCAGCTGTTGGGGGTTGCACGACGGCCACGTCGATCGTCTCGGTACTATCAGGCCTGATGATCGTGATCAGCGTGCTTCCGAGGGCACGAGCGGTCACGATGACGAGACCGTCGCGGATCGTGGCATCAGCGATGCCAGGATCGATCGTGAAGACTGCGGTGGCCGCGGGATCCGCGAACGATGCGCTCTGCCTTAGTGGAATCGTCAGCGATTCTGCCGCGGCGATCTCCGCGAGCGCTAGAAACGCGAGAACGGCGAGGAGGTGCTTCATTTCACCACGAGCTCCGCGGTTCGTGTCAGCGAGCGGCCCTCAAACTGGAGTGTCGCAACGACGCTGTAGACGCCGGGCTGGAGCTCGCCCGGATACTCGGAGCGAAGAGAGGCGCGTTCGCCCGGCAGGAAGCGGCGCGAGTCGAATTGAGTGCGACCGACGATCGCTCCGGATGCGTCGACGAAAACCGAGGCGCCCGTCGAGACGAGCGGCTCGCTTCCGGTATTCTCGAGCGTGGCTTCGATCGTCGCGTTCGTCGCAGCCGTCTGCGGCTCCACGCGCAGTGGTGCGCAATCGAGCCTAACGTCACCGGTGAGCGTGAACGTGAAGAGCGTGCCAAGCGACGCGGTCGCCGAGACTCCGTTGATGCGGAAGAGCGTCGTGCCTCGGAAGATCGCCACAACGGCCCGCTGTGTGGTCGACGCTGGAAGCGTCAGCGTGACATCGACGGAGCGCGACTCGCCGGCAAGGACCGTGACCGCTCGCTTAGAAAACGTTGCGCTCGCGGCAATGCTGTCGGGCGTGGATCCCGCGGGGTGGAACTCGCGAGTACCGTTCTTGACGACGACGTCCTGCGCGATGAGCTCGAATGAGGCGTCGACTCCTGTGCGGTTCGTGAGCGTGATTCGATGAGTCACGCTCGCTCCTCCAGCGCCGCGGAGGTTTACGACGGAAGGGGAGAGCGTCAGTGCCGATTCTTCCGCGCGGAGCGACGTTGTTGCGCAGAGGATGAGGGCGATCCAGAGTGCGCGTTTAGTCATCGGCGTCGCCTTCAGTGTGTCTCGACGTTCCACGTGATCGCTTCGGCCAGTGCTCCTGCCGAAGCGTCGCGCGGAACTTCAAGCTCGATCGTGTATTCGACTCCAACCCCGACCGGCATCATCGGATCGACGACGACAGGGACCGCGGAAAGTGCGATTCCATTGATCCGAACGCGGCATCGCGTCTCGGTTCCGTCGGTCCACGCGCTGAGCCGCGCAGTGCGGCGTTCCTTCGCGTCAGTCTCTGCGACGACGCGGATCCGCTTCGTCACCCTCGTTCCTCCCTGCTGTCGCGAGGCACCATGGCTGATCACGCCGAGGTCGAGATTCGCGACGTTCGGGCGGCCGAGTCGATGCGATGCGTCGGCGAAGACGAGCCGGATGTCATTCCCGGCGGACACGCCGCCTGCCAGGAGAAGAAACGCGGAGATCGCGATCAGCTGTCTCATTGATTCGCCTCTGGTCCCGGAGGGCGCCGCCCCGGTGTTGTCGCACCGGGGCGGCGAGTGGGCCTCAGTTGGAGGTGGCAGTGAAGTTGATGGCGTTGTCGATGGCGGCTGCAGCTGCGGAATCGGCGACTACGACATCCCACGAGTAGGAGCCGGTCGATCCGTACGTCCCGGTGCTCGTGAGGGTGGTGGCCGCGGAGTCGCTCAAGGTGCTGCCGTTGAGCTTCCAGGTGACGCCGCTCGCCGGTGCGGACCCGAGCTGCGCGGTCAGCGTGTAGTCGGTGCTAGTGAGATTCGCCTTGTCGACCTTGACGCCGACTGTCGAGGAGAGAGTCCAGTTGGATGCTCCTCGAGCGAGCGTGAAACCGGTTGGCGCCGAGCCGTACTTCGAGATGTTTCCGAGGGCGCTCGTGGCGGCAGCGGTGCCGGTACCGGAGGTCGTTCCTCCAGCCGATTCGACCGTCAGGTTGATCGAGCTTTCAACCGTGCCGGTGACGGTCAGCGTGCCGGACGAGGTGGCTGCCTGGGCGCCCGGCGCGGCGACCAGGAGAACTGCTGCAGCGGCGACAGCGAGGAGAGTTGTGTTCTTCATGCGTTCCTTTCGCTTTGGGTGGTTAGTTGGTGGCTCTCGATTGAGCTCGAAGCTGTAGTCGTAGGAAGGCGCCGAAAAATACGCTCCGGAACACGTTTCGTATCGCGGGTGGAATCCCGCGCCGGTCGGTATCCGATACTTCAACGGATGAGTCTCGTCGCGCTCGGAGATGAGGACACCTGCGGCGAATGGACGTACGGCGGGGAGGAGGGACGCGGCGCTCCATAACGCACAGTGGACAGGCGCCGCGGCGATACGTTACGAGACGATGATCTTCTCGAAAAGGTCCTCGTCGACTTCCCGGACGAAGCGTGAGGCCTCCATCAGTACCTCGTAACGACCGCGATCGCGCATCATGACGGGATAGGTGAGGAAAAGCTCGCGCCTCGCGCGCGTCACGGCGACGTGAAAGAGGCGCCGCTCCTCCTCCTCACCAGGAATGCTGATCTCGCGATGTCCTGTCTCGTCGGCAGGAGACGCGACATCCATCATCCGCACGAGTGCCGCGTCTGCAGCCGGAAGCTCGCCGAGTTTTGGAGGCAGGCGTACGATCGTCGCCTGGTCCTTCATCGCGCGGGCGCTCGGAAAGCGGCCCTCGCACAGGCCGATCACGAAGACCGCATCCCACTCGAGTCCCTTCGCCTGGTGTACCGATGAGAGAACGACTTTCTCGTCTTCTGTCCCCGCGACGACGAGCTCTTCGCCGGCGATCGGGCGCTCGAGAGTCAGGTCGCGCAGGAACTCGCTGACCGAGTCGTATTTGAGCGCGAAGCCTGCGAGCTCTTCCAGGTCGTCAAGCCGCGTCTGGGCGTTCGGGAACTTGAGCCGAGCGTAAGCGCGGTAGTGTTCATCGAGCACGTGCCGGATAGCGTCAGCGGGACAACGGCGCATTGTCTCGGAGTCGAGTTTCCTGAGGATCGCCGCGAAGAACCGGAGGCTTTCGCCTGCCGCGCGCGACGCGAGCGCCTGCTTCGTTGCGAGAAAGCTCGCGAGCGTGTCGTGACGTGAGGCGATTCGTTCCCACACCTCGGCGGCGATGCGCTCGCCGACGCGTGGGAAGAGCTTCATCGCGCGCTTCCACGAAAGCTCCTCCGAGGGGTTGTCGATGATTCGAATGAACGCGAGGACGTCCTTGATGTGCGCCTGCTCCATGAAGCGGATGCCGGAGCGGATCTCGTATGGGATGTTCCTCCGCGAGAGCTCCATTTCGAGCTCCATGACCTGGTAGTGCGAGCGATAGAGCACTGCGATCTCGCCGAGGCTCGTTCCCTCGTCGCGGAGCTGGAGAATGTACGACGCCACGAACTGCGCCTGCTGATCGACTGAGTCGAGCGGAACGAGTGCGGGATTGGGCCCCGAAGCGCGTACGGCCAGCAGTTCCTTCGGAAACTGAAAGCGATTGTGGGTGATCGATTGGTTCGCGAGCGCGAGGATCTCGGGCGTCGACCGGTAGTTCGTCTCGAGTCTGAACGCGCGGCAGTCGGGCCACCGAAGCGGGAATGTGAGGATGTTCTCGAACGATGCGCCGCGGAACGAGTAGATCGCCTGCGCGTCATCGCCGACGACCATCACGTTCCGATGGTCCTGCGCGAGGAGATCGACGATCTCGGCCTGAAGGTGGTTCGTATCCTGGTATTCGTCGACGAGGATGTGGCGAAAGCGGCTCCGAATCGCCTGCGACGCTTCGGGATGGGAGACGAGCAGCGTTCTCCAGTGGAGGAGAAGGTCGTCGAAGTCCATCGCGTTCGAATCCCGCTTCTTCTCCGCGTAGCGATCGAAGACGCCGCGTATCTCACTTGTGAGGCCAAGGAAGTGAGGGTGATTCCCTTCGAGGTACGCGACGAGATCGCAGCCTGTGTTGACGACGTACGAGTGAATCGACGCCAGGACATCACCGCGCGGAAAACGCTTCGCAAGGGTGTCGATTCCGAGCGACGACACCGCGGACTCCATCGTCTCCTTCGCGTCGTCCTCATCGAGGATCGTGAAGTTGGAGCGAAAACCGAGGAGCTCGGCGTGGCGGCGAAGCAGACGATTTCCGACGGAATGAAATGTGCCGCCCCAGATGCTGCGCGTGTCGACCTGAACGAGCTCCTCGACGCGCGACAGCATCGAGCGCGAGGCCTTGTTCGTGAATGTGAGCAGGAGGATTCGCGTGGGATCGGTACCGTCCTCGACGAGACGAGATACGCGGAATGTTAGGGCGCGAGTCTTTCCGCTTCCCGCGCCCGCGATGACGAGGATCGGCCCGTCACCCGCCATCACCACGTCGAGCTGCTCGCGGTTGAGGTCGGCGTCGTAGCGGACCTTGTAGTTTCGCGATGGAGCCTTCGGCTCGAGCTTGTAGTGGCGGATCTTCGTCACGCGACGATTATTGCCGAAGGGAAGCAGCTTTGTGGCGTGTCGTCGCGGGCGGGAAAAGGACGGACGAAATCGAGGCCAGCCATTCCAATGTCAGGCGGGGCACGATCGGACGGTGATCGTTGAGCTCTATTGCGCCGATCGTCGGGGCCCGAGAGCCCCGACGCACCGGTAGATCGCAACACCGCAACTCGTGCTCACCGCGCAGAAGAGCACTGCACGCGGTTCGGCGACGTTCCAGCCGCCGAAATCGAGGCGAGTCGCCACGAGCCCCCCCGCCAGGGCAAACGTCAGCCCACAAAGCGCCTCGAGAACGCGGCCCGAAGTTCGTCCGAGCGGAATGAAGCGGCAGGCGAGCAAGGCAGCCGCGCTGCCGAGCAACCACGTAAGAATGCCCATGCGCCGAGTTTAGCGCGTTGCGGAAGGGGGAATCAGGGGATTAGCCGTCAGTTCCGATCGCTTCGACCGGGCAGTTATCCTTCGCATCCTTGCACAGCGCCTCTTCCTCGGGGGATTCGGGCTGCTTGTAGATGAACGAGAAGCCTGCCTCGTCGTTGCGCTGGAAATTCGCAGGGGCGGTTTCGCGGCAGAGGTCGCAATCGATGCACTGCGAGTCGACATACCATGAGCCGTCGGGTTGTCCAGCTACCTTGTCATTCGGATCAGCCATAATCGGGATCTCCATCGCTCGAGAAGTGACTGCAACATGCGCAGCCGTGCGAAGCGAGCGTAGTCTACGCACATGCGGACGATGCCTGCAACGTTCGCCGTCACAGCTCTTTATGTGGCGTTCGTCACAGACTTTGGTGCGTCATTCGCCCCCAGGGTCGTCACTCCACGAGCTCGCAGCGCCGGGTTACCAAAAGCGCGTCACGGGGCTGGAAATTCGCTTCGTACCCTGAAAGAATCGTCACCACCGGACGAAACATGAAGTCTCCTGACGAACTTTCCATCCGCGCGGCTCGCGAGGGCGACCTCGATGACGTGCTTTCCCTTCTCATCGATGCCGACCTCAACATCGACGGAGTCCACGAAAGTCTCGGCAGTTTTGTCGTCGCCGCGGATGGCGACCAGATCGTCGCCTGTGTCGGCGCCGAAGCCTACCAGTTCGTCGCCCTGATCCGCTCCCTCGTCGTCCAACCCGACTACCGGGGACAAGGGCTGGGACGCCGGCTCGTCCGCCAATTGATCGATCGCTTCGCGTCACGCGGGCTTCGCGAGTTTTACGTCGTTACGGAGGACGCGGACGGCTTCTTCAAGAAGCGCGGTTTCAAGCCATGCGACCGCGACGAAGTGCATCCCCAGATTGCCGGCTCGAGTGAGTTGTCGAACGCGAGTGAGACGGCCATCGTAATGCGCCTTCAGATGCTCAGTTGAGACGGCTGATGGCGCGTCCCCCGATCTTCGACGTCCACGTACACGTCCAGCCGTGGGAGATGGTTCGTCCGGAGGTGCTCGCGATGCTGCGGCATCCGTCTCGCGAGGGGACGAAGGAGATTCTCCAATCGCCGGAGCGGCTGCTTCGCCATCTCGACGCCGAAGGAATCGAACGGATCTGTTGCATCAACTACGTATCCCCTGAGGTGTCGGGCTTCACGCCGGAGGTGAACGACTGGATCCTCGACTTCACCAAGGGGCACCGCGATCGGCTGCTTCCTGTCGGATCGGTGAATCCGCTGGTGCAGGACGACGCGAGAGGGGAGATCCGGCGGATCCTCGACCGCGGGTTGAGGATGGTGAAGATTCACCCGCCACACCAGCTTTTCGCGGCCAACGCCTATCGATCCGACCTGCCAGCGCTCGCCGAGATCTACCGTGAGTGTGAATCGCGAAGTGTTCCGGTGATGGTGCACACGGGGACGTCCGTTTTCCCGCGTGCACGGAACGTCTTCGCGGACCCGATGCCGGTGGATGATGTCGCGGTCGACTTTCCCGCACTTCCGATCATCCTCGCGCACGCTGGGCGACCGTTGTATGGCGATACGGCGTACTTCCTCGCGCGAAGGCACGCGAACGTACTCCTTGATGTCTCCGGAATTCCGCCGACCGCCCTCGCGGAGCATCTGCCGCGTCTCGCGAGCATCTCGAAGAAGGTTCTCTGGGGAAGCGACTGGCCATCGCCGGGAGTGATCTCGATGCGCGCAAACGTCGACGCGTTTCTTGCAATCGGCTACCCGGACGAAGTCGCAGCGGACGTGCTCGGGGGCAACGCAGCGAAGTTGTTCGGGGCCTCGTAGCGCGGCGTTCCGATGTCCCGCGCGGCGCGCAGCGTTAGGGAATAAACGTGGTTGCTCGGGACCTCGTAGCGGGACATTCCGATGTCCCGCGCGGCGCGCAGCGCTGGGGGATGAACGTGGTTGCTCGGGACCTCGTAGCGGGACATTCCGATGTCCCGCGCGGCGCGCAGCGCCGGGGGATGAACGTGGTTGCTCGGGACCTCGTAGCGGGACATTCCGATGTCCCGCGCGGCGCGCAGCGCTGGGGAATGAACTTGGTTGCTCGGGACCTCGCAGTGGGACATTCCGATGTCCCGCGCGGCGCGCAGCGCCGGAGGATGAACGTGGTTGCTCGGGACCTCGTAGCGGGACATTCCGATGTCCCGCGCGGCGCGCAGCGCCGGGGGATGAAGGTGGTTGCGAGGAGTCGGGTAAGGGGGCGAGGGAAGGGACCGCGGCGGATCGGAATCCGCCGCTACGGCTTCGCGTCCATCGCTTTCACCACCGCCGAGAGACGCTCGCCGCTCTCGCGTCCGAGGACCAGAAGGCCGTTAGGCGAATCGATGATGAACAGATCGCTTGCGCCGACGACCGCGACCGTTCGCTCCGTCTCCGTGAGAACGAAAACGTTCGATGATGAGTCGACGACAGTTCGCTTCGGCGTCGCATCTCCGATGACCTGTGCAACCGCTGCCCAGGAGCCGACGTCGGACCATCCGAATTCGCCGCGGACGGTTGCGACGCGCGGAGCCTTTTCCATGAGCGCGTAATCGATCGAGATCGAAGGCATGCGAGAGAAGACCGTCGCGGCCTCGTCTCGCGACGGCGCGGCGGCAAACTCCCGGGCGAGAGATGCGATTTCGGGCGCAGCAGCCGAAAGTGCTTCGAAGAAGGCTCCGAGCCTCCAAACGAACATGCCGCCGTTCCAGAGATACCGACCCGTCGCAAGAAACTCCTCCGCGCGTTCGCGAGTGGGCTTCTCGACGAAGCGCAGGAGACGGTGGACTGGCGAGGCGATCGGCTCACCCAATTCGAGGTAGCCGAATCCGGTATTCGGTTCCGTTGGCTCGAGACCGATCGTGACGAGATGATCGGAACCGGAAGCAAAGTCGTAAGCGGCGGACACCACGTGGGTGAACTCGGAGACGTTTGCGATCGCGTGGTCGGAGGGAAAGATCCCGACCACGACATCGCCGAGACGCCGTTCGATTTCCGCACAGCAGGCCGCGATTGCCGGTGCTGTGTTCCTGCGTGCCGGTTCCACGAGCACGTGCTCGGGAGGAAGTGAGGGGAGCAGCCGAATGACCGACTCTCGATACGCATCGTTCGTCGACACGAAGATCCGCGATGGGTCTGCAATGTTCGCGAGGCGATCGAATGCATGCTCGAGCAACGAGCGGCCACCGAAGATTGGAAGGAACTGCTTCGGATTCGCGTCGGTGCTGAGCGGCCAGAGGCGCGTGCCGGCGCCGCCCGCGAGGATGAGCACCGCGCGATCAAGCTGGGACATTCGCTTGAACCTCGTCTGCAACACGCTCCTTGCGCTGGCCAGGCCGGCGTGCGAGCGCGATCAGACTGAGCCCGCTCGACGGTGGGGTCGACTCGAGTCTGCGAATGATCGGCACCAGGCGGTCGAAGATTTTCGACTGAAAGCTTGGCAGGTGAGAACTGCGCAGGACACGCCCGTTCCACCACCAGCCGAAACGACCGAAGCTGTTCTGGTAGTAAATCTTGTCGACGATGAAACCGGCGCGCTGGAGTTTCGATTCGAGATCTTCACGCGTGTAGCGGCGATAGTGGCCGACGACGGTGTCCATCGTTCCGAAGAGCTTTGGGCCGGCCGGAACGTAGATCGCGAGCGTTCCCCCCTCGCCGCAGAGGGTGTGGAGGCGGCGAAGCGCACCCTCGTCGTCTTCAACGTGCTCGAGCACGTTGAGGCAGACGGCGCTGTCGAAATCGTAATGCGCAAGCTCGAGGCATCGATCGTCCGAAAGATCGAGATGCGACACTTCCACGCCGGGGCGTCGCCGGAACTTGTTTCTCAGGATATCGACGTAAGGCTGCTCAACGTCGGTCGCAACCACGAGCGGGCGGCCGTAGAGGAGACGCGTCATATTGCCGATTCCAGCGCCTACCTCGAGAACGCGCTCTCCGACATGCGACCGGACGTTGTCCCAAACCCAGGCGTTGTAACGCTTGAGTTTGCCCATCCGGATCAGCGTTCGGTAGCCCGACGGTTCGCCGGCGTCGCCGGCGAAGAGTCCATACTTCAGGATCGTCCAGATCGCCGAGAATCCGTCTTTCCAATTGATCTTCTTGCCTTCCCAGTACTCGCGCCCGTGGTAGGAGATCGGGACCTCGTAAACGCGGTATCCGCGACGCGAGACTTTCGCCGTCACCTCGGGCTCGAAGCCAAATCGATTCGAGCGGAGCGGAATCGACTGGATCACCTCGCGGCGGAAGACCTTGTAGCAGGTCTCCATGTCGGTGAGGTTCAGATTCGTCGTCGCGTTGGAGAGAAACGTGAGGAACTTATTGCCGAGCGTGTGCCAGTAGAGCATTACGCGGCGCGGGTAGCCCTCGAAACGCGACCCGAACACGACGTCGGCGTCGCCGTCAAGAATCGGTTTGAGCAACACCGGATACTCCGATGGCTCGTACTCGAGGTCGGCATCCTGGATGATGACGATGTCTCCCTTGGCGAGCTCGATTCCTTTGCGAAGGGCCGCACCCTTGCCCATGTTCACCGGCTGGCGGACGTGGCGAAGCTCAGGCCATCCGGCGGCGATCCGCTCGACGATGTCCCACGAGCCATCGCTCGACTGGTCGTCGACGACGATGACCTCTTTCGAGATCGGAACGGCGCGAACGCGGCGGAGGAGCTCCGCGACGGTCGCCCGCTCGTTGTAACAAGGCACAATGACTGACAGGATTGGGGTTTCTGTTGCGGGCGCCATGAAGTTGGGTATTTTAGCCTATCCTTCTCACGCATCGTGGGTGCATTGACAGATGACTGAAAACAGCGCTGCCGCAACCAAAACCGGATTCTCCGAAGGGCGACGCAAAGTCGTCCACATCGGCCTGGGTCTCATCGCGTTCACGCTCGGCGTGCTCCCCTGGCAGGTGGCGGCCGGCATCGCCTTTGTGGCGATCCTCTTCAATCTCTGGATGCTGCCGCGCGCGGGCGGAACCGCGATCTCGCGCGAAGCCACGGGGACTGACGTCGGGATCGTGCTCTACCCCGTCTCGGTGTTCGTGCTGATCGTCGTATTTCGCCATGAGCCAGTGATCGCCGCGGTCGGATGGATCGCGCTTGCCTTTGGCGACGGTATGGCGACGGTGATTGGGCGCAGGCTCGGGGGGCCGAAGGTACCCTGGAATCGAAATAAGAGCCTGCTCGGCACGCTCGGCTTCATCGAGTTTGCACTGCCGATGGCTTGGCTGGCGACGCTGGTGATCGACGCGACGGAGACCCTCCTCCCGAAGTTGATGATCGTGTTCGTTGTTTCTGGCGTGGCGATGCTCGTCGAATCGCTCGATACAGGAATCAACGACAATCTATCCGTTCCCTTCGTCGCAGCATTCGCGATGTGGGCCCTGATGCTGGTGGTTCGCGTACCGGCGGCAACGCTCACTCCACAGCAGCGGACGTGGCTCATCGTCAATGCGCTGCTTGCGATCGTCGGATTCGTGGCGAAGACGGTCAACTGGTCGGGATTCATCGGCGGCGCGGCGCTCGGCAGTGCGCTCATCATCTTTGGCGGGTGGCAGCTCTACCTCGTGCTGCTTGCCTTCTTCGTGATCGGGTCGGGAGCTACCAAACTCGGTATCCGGTCGAAGGCGAAGATGGGGCTTGCGCAGGAAGGGGGAGGGCGACGTGGCTTCTCGCACGCCTTCGCGAACGCGGGAACGGCGACGATTCTCGCGTTCCTCATCGCGACGACGGCGCTCGATGCACCCGCGCTCTGGCTCGCGGCGGTCGCCTCCCTAGCGACGGCGGCGGCGGACACGGTCGGCTCGGAGATTGGTCAGCTCATCGGCCGGCGGCCGTTCATGCCTCTGACGTTCAAGCGCGCGGAACCAGGCACCGAGGGCGCGATCTCACTCGAGGGCACTCTCGCCGGCAGCGTCGCGGCGTTGGGGATGGGGATCTTCGGCGCGGTGATGTGGATTTCGTGGTACACGGGTGACGTTTCGCTCCCGGACGCCTTTCGGATGGCCCTTTCGGCCGAAAAGGCTCTGCCCACCGCGAAGCTGGCGATCATGATCGCTGGCGCCGCGGTTCTCGCCTCCTGGATCGAGAGCGTCGCGGGAAGCTGGAACAGGTCGCGCAACGTCGGTATCTCGAACGGGACGCTCAACTTCATGAACACCGTCGTCGGCGCGGCGCTGCTGCTCGCCTTCGTGCGACTCTCTTCGTAGTCGAAAGGACTCGACTTGAAACACGTCGTCATCGTAGGCCGGCCTAACGTCGGCAAATCGACTCTCTTCAACCGGCTGGCGGGGCGCCGCAGGGCGCTGACGCACGACTTGCCTGGCATGACGCGCGACCGGTTGACCCTCGAGGCCGGGCTGGGAGACGGACGGCGGTTTCGCGTCACCGACACGGGCGGGCTCGAGTTTGGCGACAATCCGATGTCGGAGTTTGCGACCGAGATCAGGGAGCAGGCAGAGGCTGCGATTGCCGACGGCGACCTCGTTCTCTTCGTGGTCGATGGTCCCGATGGCGTGTTGGCCGAGGACCGCGACATCGCGAAGACGTTGCGGCAGGCGTCCCGAAACGTGCTCGTCGTCGTGAACAAGATCGACCGGAGCGCCGGGGAAGCCGCCATCAACGAATTTCACGAGCTCGGCTTCGAGCGGCTCGTCGCGATCTCCGCGGAGCACGGCACGAACGTCGACCAGGTGATCGACGTCGTGTCGGCGCTCGTGCCCCCCTCGTCCGAGACGACGGAAGCCGAAGTTCTCTCCGACGCGATTCGGGTCGCGATCATCGGCCGCCCTAACGTCGGCAAGTCGTCGCTCCTCAATCGAATGATGGGCAAGGAGCGCGTCGTCGTCTCCGAGATTTCGGGAACGACGCGTGACGCGATCGACGAGCGGCTCGAGCGCGAAGGAAAGAGCTATCTCATCATCGATACGGCAGGCATCCGCCGTAAGGGAAAGACGACCGACGAGGCGGAGAAGCTGGCGGTTATCTCCGCGCGCAAGGCAATCGAGCGTGCGGAGGTCGTCATCCTCGTGATCGATGGGCTCGAAGGTGTGACGGCGCAGGACGCGCACGTCGCGGGTTACGCGGAAGAGGCAGGACGCGCCGCGATCATCGTCGTGAATAAGTGGGACGCCGTCGAACGAACAGAGACCCTCACGAAGGAGTTCGAATCGGCGGTACGGCGGCGCCTCAAGTTCCTCGACTACGCGCCGCTCGAGTTCATTTCAGCCAAGCAGGGACGTCGCGTCGAGAAGATCTTTCCGCGCATCGACGCGATCGCGCAGAACTACCGGGCCCGCTTCCGCACGGCGAGGCTGAATGAAATTCTCGAGAAGTCGGTCGTCGCGCATCATCCTCCGACTGCAAAGGGAGGAAAGCAGCGGCGTTTCTACTATGCGACGCAGCTGAAGAGCGCGCCGCCGACGTTCGGTCTTTTCTCGAACGTCGCCGAGCCAATTCACTTTTCGTACCGGCGCTACCTCGAGAACAAGTTCCGTGAGGCTCTCGGGCTCGAAGGGACTCCGATCCACTTCGTCATTCGCGGACGCAAGGGGATGAAGGACACCGCGGGGCATCACGGTCGGGGGTGATGTTCATCCGTCTACGACCTCAAAATGCTGGACCTCGCCGTTCACGACTCTGACGTTGACCGTGCGGCCTGTGTCATCGCGGACCCAGACATGTCCCCGATCGATGGTGGTATCGATCGTATCGATCCGGCGTACCAGATCGTCGGGCGAGTCGACGATCTCCATCTGGCCGTCGTCGTAGATGATCCGGAGCGGGAATTGCGCCTCCAGCTTCGCGACGTGAGACATCGTTCGATCCTCCCGCAACAATGGTATTCTTTGCCGCCGTCCGTGGCGAGACGTACCATTTCGCACTAGTATTCAGGACCGGCCATCCGAACTTCACAAGGAGCACTGTTTCATGTCGGGTCATAGCAAATGGGCGACCATCAAGCGCAAGAAGGGCGCGCTCGACGCCAAGCGGGGGAAGATTTTCACGCGCATCATTCGCGAGCTCACGATCTCGGCGAGGATGGGGGGCGGCGATCCAGCCGGTAACCCGCGTCTTCGTGCAGCGATCGACGAAGCGAAGGCGAACAACATGCCGAAGGACAACATCGAGCGGGCCGTCAAGAAAGGCTCGGGCGGGCTCGAGGGGTCGCAATTCGAGGAGCTGACGTACGAGGGGTATGGCCCAGGGGGCGTCGCGCTGATGGTCGAAGTCATGACCGACAACACGAACCGTACGACTCCCGAGATTCGCAAGATCTTCGAGAAAGGTGGCGGCAACTTTGGGAGCCCAGGCTCCGTCCGCTTCCAGTTCGACAAGAAGGGCTGGTTCCAGATCGAGAAATCGGCTGTCGCCGAAGACCGGCTCATGGAAGTCGTGCTCGACGCGGGTGCCGATGATCTCGACTCGTCCGATCCTGACACGTATGAAGTCGTTGTGCAGCCCGACGCCTTTCAGGGCGTCCGCGATGCAATCGATCAGGCGAAGATTCCGGTTGTCGAGGCGAAGGTCGGCATGCTGCCGAATATCTGGGTCAACATCGACGACGAGAACAGGGCGAAGCAACTCCTTCGCCTCGTAGAGATGCTCGACGATCACGACGACGTGCAGAACGTCTGGTCCAACTTCGACATCCCCGAGGAAATCCTCAGCAGGCTCGAATAGCCGCGTTCGAACGATGCCTGCAGGCACAGACAGGAACTTCATCGGGCGGTCGAATCGACCGCCCGAGCTGTTTCAGGCGGGTCAATGAAGGTACTCGGGATCGATCCCGGCTCGGTCGCGACCGGATACGGCATCGTCAGCGAGGTCAAGGGAAACCTCACCCTCATCGCTCAGGGGAGCATTCGTGCGGGGCGGGTGAAAGACGATTTTCCGGCGCGACTCCAGCTGATCTTCGAAGGGCTCCAGGAGGTCATCGCGACGCACAAGCCGGAGGCGGCGGCGATCGAGACTCCGTTTGCGGGGCGCAACGTGCGAAGCCTCGTACAACTTGCCCAGGCTCGCGGTGTTGCGGTACTCGCGGCGCGGCTTGCGGGTCTCGAGATCTTCGAGTACGCGCCGAGCGCAGTGAAGAACGCGATCGTCGGTTATGGCCGCGCAGAAAAGCCGCAGGTCGCCCGAATGGTGAAGATGTTGCTTCCAGGAATGCGCGATGTGGCTCTCGGTCCCGACGCCGCCGACGCTCTCGCCGTCGCGATCTGCCATGTTCATGTTTCGAAGTTCACGCGAAGAATTCGCGGATGACTTCTTTCGTCTAAACTCTCGACCGCTGGAGAAACCGAACGCATGAGGCCACCCGAAACGATCCGGCTCACCCCGGGGAAACGAGTGCTTTTTCTCACGAAGGACATCGAACTGATCCGCCGGCAGCTGGCGGGCGGTCTCGATCTCCGGATGACCGATCTGACCGTCGACGAGCTGCAGGACGACATCAACACCGACGTGATGACGCCGGCCTGGGTCTGCTTCAGCCATCGACCGGAGGATCTCGCGCGCGATGCGTATGCGGGAATGATCGTCGAAGGGAAGCGTGTCTTCGAGCGCGACGGATTGATCAACGGCAATTTCGAGGTGATCGTCTCCGGCTTCCGCAAGGGAACCGGAAGCTCACGCGAGACCGCGGTCCAGGCTGAAAAGTGGGGAGGCATCCGCATCGCGATCGCGGCGTCGTTCGCGCCAATTCACGCGGCGAACAACATCAACCAGGGTGTACTGATGGGCGATCACGCGATGCTGAAGCGCCTTCAGGCCGGAGAGGGAATCCCTCTACACGAGTTCTACGAGCGCTACGACCCGATCAGTCAGCTCGTCGTGCAGCACGGTGGGCTCTTCCCCTTCGCAGGCGCGCTCGCTGCCGGCGATGTGACGCTGCCGAAAACCGACACCGCTCCGCGGCCGATGAACATGACGGAGAAAGTGCTCGCCAGGCACCTGGTCGGCGTGGACGATGGCAGCGTCAAGCCGGGTGATTCAGTCGTCGTCAGCGTCGATGGAGGCTACAGTCACGAGTTCACGACCGCGCAAGTGCACTACTTCCTCGAGCAGGAGTACGGCAACGATTACGGGATCATCAATCCCGACAAATTTGCGGTCTTCGAAGACCATCTGATCTATGCAGATCAGGTCGACAAGATGCGGCCGTTCATGCCGAAGATCGAGGAACTGCGGCGGCTGCAGCGCGAGTTCCAGAGACACACCGCGTGCCGCGATTTCTCCGCCGAGGACGGAGTCTCGCCCGGGATCTGCCACGAGGTTGCGCGCGAGCTCTTCGTCGATCCGGGCGACTTCATCCAGGCGACCGACAGCCACACCTGCATGGGCGGCGTCAACAACGCGCTTTCGTGGGGTGTCGGAGCGACCGAATACGCGAACCTCGTCCACTCCGGCTTCACGATGGTCGAGGTCCCCGAGGCGATCCGCTTCGAGCTCGTCGGGAAGCTCGCCGACACGGTCACCGCGAAGGATGTCATGCTTCACATTCTTCTGAACCACGCGAAACCGCAGCTCACACTCGATCGCGTCATGGAGTTTGGCGGGCCGGGATTGCACTCGATGGCGCTCGATGAGCGTGCCACGCTCGCGAACATGGCGACCGAGTGCGCGGCGCGAGGCGCGATCGTCGAGGCTGACGAGAAGCTGCTCTCGTGGATCGCCGCGATGCGCCCGGGAGCCGACATCGCTGCGCTGCGCGCTCGAATCGTCGCTCCCGATCCCGACGCGCAGTATGGCGGTGGAGTCCATGTCGTCGACCTCGGTGCGATTCGGCCGATGGTCGCGCATCCGGGCGATCCCGACCATGGAATCGCATCCGATCCGACGAACGGCGCATTCGTCGACGAGATCGGAGACGTTCCGATCGACATCGCCTACGCCGGCAGTTGCACAGCTGGCAAGATCGACGACTTCGAGTTCTATCACCGTGTCGCGAAGGACGCGGTTGCGGCGGGTAAACAGGTGCCCGTCGGCGTCACGTTCTTCATCCAGTTCGGATCGAAGGCGGTCGAGGAGTACTGCCGCGAGCACGGAATGCTCGATACCTTCCGCGCGGCGGGCGCCACGATTCTCGCGCCGGGCTGCGGGGCCTGCATCGGCTGCGGCCCCGGCGTGTCGGAGAGCGTGGATCAGGTCACCGTGAGCGCGATCAATCGAAACTTCAAGGGACGGTCGGGACCGGGGAAGCTCTGGCTTGCCTCGCCGCTCACCGTTGCGGCTTCGGCATTCACGGGGAAGATCAGCGAGTACAGACCGGGGATGTTCGGTTAGGGATGGGGATCTTGGATCGCGCAGCAGGGCTTGGGGGTCTTGGTGCTACGTCACGACCGAATGTGAGCCTTTTCGGCGCGGTGGAAGTGGTTGGGCTCAAAGGCTAGAATTCGCGCGCCACGATTTCGGTAGTCACTTCCTGGAGGTTCGAACGATGGATTTTCGTCTCAGCGACGAGCAGGTTCAGATCAAGACGATGGTGCGGGAGTTCGCCGAGAGCGAGATCCGGCCGCACGTGATGACGTGGGACGAGGCTCAGACCTTCCCCAAAGAGACGATCAAGAAACTCGGCGAGCTCGGCATGCTTGGCGTGATCTTCCCCGAGGAGTACGGCGGGGCGGGACTCAGCTACGTCGATTATGTGAACGTGATCGAGGAACTGGCCGCAGTCGACAGCTCGGTCGGCCTAACTGTCGCCGCGCACAACTCACTCTGCACGGGCCACATCTACATCGCGGGAAACGACGAGCAGAAGAAGAGCTGGATGCCGAAGCTGACGACCGGGGAGTGGATCGGCGCGTGGGGACTGACCGAGCCCGGCTCGGGAAGCGATGCCTCAGGAATGCGCACCGTCGCGGTGAAGGACGGGAACGACTGGGTGCTCAACGGCACCAAGAACTTCATCACGAACGCGAGCCACGCAGACATCTCGGTCGTCCTCGCGGTCACCGACCGAGCCGACCAGAAACACGGCATTACTGCGTTTGCAGTGGAAATGGACCGAAAGGGGATCCGGCCGGGCAAGAAGGAGAACAAGCTCGGCATGCGCGCATCCGACACGGCGGAGCTCGTACTCGAAGACTGCCGCGTGCCGGCGTCGAGCGTGCTCGGAAAGATCGGCTACGGATTCAAAGATGCGATGAAGGTACTCGATGGTGGCCGGATCTCGATCGCGGCGCTCGCTCTCGGGATTGCGCGGGGAGCCTACGAGTCGGCACGCGATTACGCGAAGCAGCGAATCGCCTTCGGCAAGGCGATCTCCGAGTTTCAAGCGATCCAGTTCATGCTCGCGGACATGGCGACCGAGATCGAAGCGGCGCGGCTCCTCTGCTACAACGCTGCCGTCACGAAGGATGCCGGTCAGAAGGTCACGCAGCTCTCGGCGATGGCGAAACTCTATGCATCGGAGGTCGCCGTGCGCGCGACCGAGAAGGGAGTGCAGATTTTCGGCGGCTACGGTTTCATCAAGGAGTTCCCCGCCGAGAAGTACTACCGCGACGTGAAGCTCTGCACGATCGGCGAGGGCACGAGCGAGATCCAGCGCCTCGTCATCGCCCGAGCTCTCCTCGGCGAGTGAACCGGACGGACCGACGACGATGAGACCCGACGTCGCGACGCTCTCGAGCGAGCTTCTGCAGGGGAAGTACCGCGCGCTCGCGCAATCGATATCGATGGTCGAGCGCGACGATCCTGCCGCATCACAGCTGCTCGCCGAGACCTATCCGGCAACAGGTCGAGCGCGGATTCTGGGAATTACCGGATCACCGGGCGCCGGAAAGTCGACACTCGTCGCCGCGATGACACGCTTCTACCGGAAAGCGGGGAAACGCGTCGGCATCATCGCGGTCGATCCCACGTCTCCATTCACGGGAGGAGCAATCCTCGGCGATCGGATCCGAATGCAGGATCTCTATACCGATCGCGGAGTCTTCATCAGGAGCATGGCGACGCGGGGGTTCCTCGGCGGCCTGGCGCGCGCGACGAATGACGTCGTCGACCTACTCGATGCCGCAGGGTTTGACATCGTTATCGTCGAGACGGTGGGCGTCGGTCAGGACGAGGTCGAAGTCATTCGCACGGTGCAGTCGAACGTCGTGGTGCTCGTGCCAGGAATGGGCGACGACATCCAGGCGATCAAGGCGGGGATCATGGAGATTGCTGACGTCTTCGCGATCAATAAAGCCGACCGTCCCGGCGCAGACCGCACTGCGACGGAAGTGATGATGATGATGTCGCTTGTCGATGAGCATGCCGAGTGGATACCCCCGATCGTCAAGACGGTCGCCTCGCAAGCGAAGGGGATGGCTGAGCTCGACGAAGCGCTGTCGAAGCATAACGACTACCTTGTGAGCTCGGGTGAGATGCAGCGTCGAAGCCTCGAGCGAGTCCGGATTCGCGTAGAGACGCACCTGAAGGAGCGTTTCATGGAGAAGCTCGTCGGCGGAACGTTCTCCGCTGAGGAGTACAACCGAATCCTTGATGACGTTCTCGACAAGAAGACCAACCCGCATGGCGCAGCGGCGGCGATGCTGGGACGAGTCGGATTCTGAAGTGCCTATCGCCAGCCCCGTGCAGGCATCGGCGGAGTTCTCGAGTCGTTGATTCGCAGCGGGGGACTCGCGATCGAAGGGCGCGACGAGGTGGGGCGCGCGGTCGCTGCCTTCGCGTTCGGGAAGGGAGATTTTGCCGACTATCTCGTCCGCGAGCAGTCGCGCGCTTCCGGCTGCGAGTCGGTCATGACGTTTGATGCGACGCTGCTGAAGGAGGCCGGCTTCGTTCGTCCCTCCACGAGGGCGGTCGCCCCCTGACGTAGACGTCGTGTTTCCCCTAGTTCCGGCGTGCAGGGCTGGTCTCCGCCGTGCTCGCTGCGTACAATCCGCGCGACATGAAGATCTCACGGGACTGGCTTTCGGATTTCATCGATCTTTCGGGGATCGACGACGGCGCCCTTGCGGCGCGGCTAACGGAGATCGGCCACGCGGTCGAAGCGACCGAATCGCACGGCGATGACTGCGTTTTCGAGATCGAGTTCACGACAAACCGCGTCGACGCGATGTCGCATCTCGGCATCGCCCGCGAGCTTTGCGCGGCTCTTGGCCGCGATCTCCTTCCGCGTCCCTCCGTTGCGGCCGCAACGATCGGCGACACGATTCCCATCCGCATCGACACGCCCGCGATGTGCAGCCGGTACACGGGGCTCGTCGTTCGCGGCGTCAAAGTCGCGCCATCGAGTGCGAAGATCCAGCGCCGCCTCGAAGCCGTAGGGCTCCGTCCGATCAACAACGTCGTCGACGTGACGAATTACGTGATGATGGCACTCGGCCATCCGCTCCACGCCTTCGACCTCGCGTTCTTGCAAGGGCCGGAGATCGTCGTTCGCGCGGCGAAGCAGGGCGAGACGATGACGACGCTCGACGGAGTCGAGCGGAAGCTCGACTCGGAGATGGTCGTGATCGCCGATGCAAAGCGCGGTGTCGCGCTCGGCGGCGTGATGGGAGGGGAGAACAGCGAGATCTCGGAGAGAACGACCGACGTTCTGCTCGAGTGCGCGCACTTCAACGCCTCGACGATTCGTCGTTCGTCACGCGAGCTCGCGCTTTACACCGACGCCTCGTACCGTTTCGAGCGCGGCGCCGATCCTGGCGACACGATCGCCGCGATCGAGCTCGCAGCCGACCTCATCGTCTCGGAAGCGGGCGGGCGAAAAGCGAGCCCAATCGACGCCGTCGCCCGCGTGGTCGAGCCGAAAGAGGTTTCGCTTCGTCGCGTAACGCTGCAGACCTCCTCCGCAGGCCTCATCGACCTCGACGTTGCCGCCGGCGTGCTCTCGAGACTTGGGATGGGAGTCGCGGAGAGTCCGGATGCGCTCGTCGTCACCGTACCGACGTGGCGTGGCGATATCAGCGAGGAGATCGATCTCATTGAAGAGGCACTCCGCTTTCACGGCTTCAACCGTATCCCGTCGGAGCTCCCGCGGGTGACGACCGGGGATGTGACGCGCAATGTCTGGGTCGACGTCGAAGACCGGATGCGCGACATCCTATCTGGCTGTGGCCTCTCCGAGGTTGTGACCTACTCGTTCATTCCTCCGGCACAAAACGCTCTCTTCCGCAGCGAGGCCACGCTCGACGTGACCAACGCGCTGACCGAGAACATCTCCTCGATGCGGCTCTCTCTCTTGCCGGGACTGCTGCAGTCCGTCGCCTACAACTGGAGCTACGGTATTCGCGACGGCGCGATGTTCGAGGTCGGGCGTACCTATCACGTGGCCGGAAAGCTCGCTGAGGAGAAGCACCGCGCGGCGTTCGTGATGTTCGGGGCGCGTTCGGACCATTGGAGCGAGCGAGGACGGCAGGCTGACTTTTTCGACGGCAAAGGCGTCGTCGAGGTTGTCGCCAGTGCGTTTCACGTCGAGCTCGAATGGGAACGCGTCGAGCGCAGCTACTTCAGCGCAGACACGGCGGCGAAGGCAATGATCGGTGGACGAGAGGCTGCGGTGGCCGGCGTCGTGTCACGTGACTTGCTGAAGGCGTTCGACATCGGGAGCGGCGTGACGCTCGTCGCTGGCGAGATCGAGTTGTCGGCGATCGCGGAGTCGGCCGCCCCGTGGACGATGACCGATGTGTCGCGATATCCGGGCGTACCGATGGTCGTGGCGTTCATGCACAAGCCCGACCTCGAGTACGGCACGATCGTCAGGGCAATCCGCGCGATGGAAATCCCACAACTCCGTGACGTGGGAGTGTGGGATCGCTTCGTGCCTGAGAAGGGCGAAGGTGAGGTCAAGACTGCGCTCGGCCTCTGGTACCAGACGCTCGACCGCTCGCTGACGCAAGAAGAAGTCGGTGAAGTGCACGCGCGGCTCGTCGAGAAGATTCTCGCCGCGCTGCCGGTCCGCGTCATCACGTAACGAAATCCGACTTAGCGCGGTCACGGCGTGCCGGACCACGGCCGTAGATTCAAATTCGAACGGGCAGAGGCACGGTATGGTGAGCCTCTGCGCGTCACTCTGGGAGAGACGAATGTCGAAGAAGAGCAAAGAAGCCGAACAGCTGACCATCGAAGGGACGAGCGAAACCGAGATCCTCGCGAGGCTCGCGGAGCGCGTCGACCGAGCGGTGACGCTGATCGCGCAGTTGCGGCGGGAGAACGAAGAGTTGGGCGCGAAGGTCGAAACGCTCGAAGGGGAGCTGAAGGACGCCGTCGGCGCACGCGACGCCGCGTCGTCACGCGCCGCTGAAGCCGAGGCGCGCGCCGCGGAGCTCGAAAGCGACGGATCGTCGCGCGCTGACGAGATGGAGGCGGAGCTCGAGCGGCTCAAGAGCGAGCGAGATGCGATCCGCAGCCGGGTCGAAGGAATGCTGGAAAAGCTGGAAGGCCTCGAGGTGGAGGACTAGAGGAGAGAAGCTGGTGCGAAAGGGGGGACTCGAACCCCCACGGCCTTGCGACCGCTAGTACCTGAAACTAGTGCGTCTACCAATTCCGCCACTTTCGCAATCGGCGCGCGATTCTACGAATCGCGTGATGGCAAAGTCAATAACATCGCATCAAATTCCTCTGCCTTCCCCTGCAGCGGCCTGAGCCGCTATCCTGTTCACGCGCGCCGCGCGACAGTTCTGATGAGCGAACAACCACAGCCGACCCCGACTCCGGAAGATGAGGCCTCGAGCGCGCCGATGCTCGTGAGCAGAGGCGAGCTGAATCTCCCGAACTCGCTCACCCTTTTTCGGATCTTCCTGGTCCCGTTGCTCGTCGTGGTGCTGCTCACGAAGTTCACCGGACGCGAGTACGTCGGACTCGCCATTTTTCTCATCGCCGCGATCACAGACTTCTTCGACGGCTATCTCGCGCGAAAGTACAACCAGGTCACGCGGCTCGGTATGCTGCTCGATCCGATTGCCGACAAGCTGCTCGTCTCGGCCGCGTTCATTTCGCTCGTCGAGCTCCAGCTCGCGCCAGCGTGGATGATCGTGATCATCATCGGACGCGAGTTCGCCGTATCGGGACTTCGTTCGATCGCGACGCAGCATGGCGTCACGATTCCTGCATCGCCGCTCGGCAAGGGGAAGATGGTCTCTCAGGTGATCGCGATCTCGATTCTGATTCTCGGCTACGAGCTCGGTCGCTTCATGTTCATCGGAAAGGTCGCGCTCTGGTTCGTGATGTTCTTCGCGATCGTGTCGGGCGTCGACTACTTCATGAAGTTCTCGCGCGTGTTTCTCCGCCGTAGTTAGGCGGCTTCACTCCCCGGTGAGCATCTTGTAGAGGTCATTGCGGCTGAGGCCATAGCGAGCCGCCAACGCCTTGACTGCGTCGTTGCGGCGCATGCCGCCGTCACGCAGGCGCTCGAGCTCCTCGCGCAGGCGGGCGACGGACGGAAGTTCTTCGCTCCTTCGCTCCGCCGCCGCGAGAACGAGCGTGATCTCTCCGCGCACGCTGTCGCGACGGCGAACCGTCTCGACGATCTCGCTGAGCCGTCCATGGATCAGTTCCTCGTGCATTTTGGTCAACTCGCGCGCGACGGTCGCCTCGACATCACCGAGGATCTCGCGCGCCGATTCGAGCGACTCGACGAGACGCTGTGGCGACTCGAAGACGACCGCGGTCATCGACGACGAAGCGACGCGAGCCCAGAAATCGCGTCGCTCGCCGTCGCGGTGAGGTGAGAACCCCCAAAAGGCGAACGGCGTGGGGGGAAGCCCGCTCGCGGCGAGCGCGAGCATCACCGCCGAGGCGCCGGGAATCGGAACGACGGCGAGCCGCTCGTCGCGCAGTCGTCGAAGGAGGGGATAGCCGGGATCGGAGACGATCGGCGTGCCGGCGTCGCTCACGAGTGCAATCACATCTCCTGCACGAATCCGCTCGACGATCCGCGCCGCCTTCTCATCCTCGTTGTGCTCATGAAAGCTCTCGAGCGGTGTGTCGATCGAGTACGCGCGCAACAACGTCAGCGTCCGGCGCGTATCCTCCGCCAGCACGGTCGATGCCTCGCGGAGCGCATCAACTGCGCGCGGCGAAAGGTCTGCGAGGTTTCCCACGGGCGTTGCGACGAGGTAGAGGCGGCCGCTCACGATCGCAGCTCCTCTCCTCGAGCGTTTTGGATTTGCCAGAGCAGGATCGCGGCCGCGGCACCGACGTTGAGAGACTCGACGGAACCGGCCATCTTCACGCCCACAGGAGTTGCGATCGATGACAATTCATCGGAGATGCCCCGCCCCTCGCTTCCGAGGATGAGCGCGAACCTGGGTGG
This sequence comes from Acidobacteriota bacterium, assembly GCA_016184115.1. Taxonomy (GTDB): domain Bacteria; phylum Acidobacteriota; class Thermoanaerobaculia; order Gp7-AA8; family Gp7-AA8; genus JACPDH01. The sequence continues at coordinate 79,234 of JACPDH010000011.1, forward strand.
AAGCTCCCTCGGAAGCGAGCCTCCGCCGGCGACGGCTGCAAAGAGCGGAAGCGAGCCTGCGCCCGCGAGTGAAGCGATTTCCGCTCGCGCGATGCGCGCAGTTGGAACGGTGAGCGCCGCACCAGTCGATGCGCGGATCGCCTTGGGTGAGAGGAGGTCGGCCGTTCCCTCGGTGGTCAGTACGCCCGCCGCACCGAATGCCGCGGCAAGGCGGACGATCGTTCCCGCGTTGCCGGGATCCTGGATTCCGTCGAGCACCACGAACGTGCCGTCGTTCTGAAGCACGACACCCGATGAGACTGTCGGGCGCGCGAAGAGCGCGATCAAGCCCTGCGATTCGACGGTCTCCGAGAGCGCACGGAAAAGCACCTGGCCGAACACGATGGCGCGAGGCACAACGGGCAGCGATGTGGCTGTCCCCTCACGGGCTGCGATGGCGATTGGACGCCATCCCGCGGCGATGCAGTCGTTGACGTGCTTGGGCCCTTCGACGGCGATCTCGTCACGATGGAGCTCGATCGCTTCCCGGAAGCGCTTGAACCAGGCGTTCGCGCGGCTCGTGATGACGAGTTCGTCGGGCACGGCCCGTTTGTACCACAACCGATTGCGGTGAGGCGGCGAGGCTGCAAAAAATGAAGAGGCGGCAGCTTCAGCTTTCGCTCGGTTTCTGTAGAATGCACCGGTCCGCGGGGCGCCCCGGCTACGCGGTGGAGACCATTCATGCCCGAATCCAATCGCATCCGCCTCGCCTCGAGATTGAGCCGCGTAAGTCCGTCGAAGACCTTTGCGGTTGCAGCCCTGGCGAGCGAGCTTCGCGCCCGAGGAGTCGACGTGATCGACTTTGGCCCCGGCGAGCCCGACTTCGGAACGCCTCTCGCAATTCGTGTGGCGGCCAAGCGAGCCATCGACGCCGGATACACCCGCTACACAAACGTCCCCGGCTGCGACGAGCTTCGCGACGCCATCGTTCGCAAATATGCGGACAAATATGGTCTTGCGCTGACGAAGCGCAACGTCGTCGCCGGGACGGGAGGCAAGCAGGAGCTCTTCAACGTTGCGTTCTGCATCCTCGATCCTGGCGACGAAGTCGTGATCCCCGCGCCTTACTGGGTGAGCTTTCCCGATCAGGTCGTGCTCGCGGGTGGGGAACCCGTCTTCGTGCAGACGACGATCGAGGATCGGTTCCGGCCTACGGCGGCGCTGATCGAAAGCGGGTTTTCGTCGCGAACACGGGCCGTGATTCTGAACTCTCCCTGCAATCCGAGCGGGGCGGTGGTGCAGGAAGCCGAGCTCCGGAAGATCGTCGAGCTTTGCGCCTCGCGTGGTGCACTGCTCATCTACGACGAGACGTACGAGTTCTTCGTCTACGATGGCCAGCGTCACGCGTCGGTCATGAGCTGGTTCGACGAGTATCCGTCGTCGATGGTAGCGATCGGCTCGCTCTCGAAGTCGTTCGCGATGACCGGATGGCGCCTCGGCTACGCGGTCGGGCATCCCGACTTGATCGCGGCGATGTCGAACCTCCAGAGCCATTCCACGTCCAACCCTTCGTCGATTTCACAGATGGCGGGGGTGGCGGCGCTTCAGGGCGATCCCGCCGACGTGCGCACCATGTACGAGGCGTACGTGGAACGGAGAAAGTGGCTCGTCCCTGCACTCAACGAGATTCCAGGCCTCGAGTGTGCTGTCCCCGACGGTGCGTTCTACGTGTTTCCTCGCGTGAAGTCGCTCTTCGGGAAGCGCGGAATCCGCGACTCGCAGGATGTTGCGACCTATCTCCTTGAAGCGGCGGCGGTCGCAGTGGTGCCAGGCAGCGCGTTCGGCCAGGATGATTACGTTCGCCTGAGCTACGCGACGAGCCTCGAGTCGATCAAGGAAGGCGTGCGCCGGATGCGCGAAGCGATCGAGGCTCTCGGGTGAGCGCGGCGCGCGTGTTGGAATCGCCCTGCCGCACTCCTGGGTTCTGAGCAGAGTTTGATGAAATGGCGGTCGAAGCCCCCGCAGGGGCGCGCCGCAAGAGGAGAGAATCGAGTGAAGAAGAACCTGTTCGCATTCGCATTGATCGCGCTCTGCTCCGTGAGCGCGGTTGCGCAGGAGAGCAAACCCGTTGCCGCGGCCGATCCCGTCGTGCTGCGCGTGGGGACGACTGAAGTGCGGCAGTCGGCGTTTGAGGCCGCGCTAGCCAGTCTTCCGGCCGAGTATCAGATGTACGTCGCCCAGCAGGGCAAGCGCGCGTTCGCAGACGACTACGTGCGGATGATGGTGCTCGCGCAGGACGCGGTCAGCCGGAAGCTCGACAAGGAGCCGAAGGTTGCCGCGCAGCTCGCGCTCGTTCGAGAGAACACGCTGGCAGCAGCGCTGGTCAAGTCGATCGAGGAGGCGACGGTTCCGACCGAGCCCGAAATCACCGCGCGCTACGAATCGAAGAAGGGCTCGCTTGAAACCGTCGACGCGAGGCACATCCTCGTTGCGTTCAAGGGAAGCCCTGCCGCGAAGCCAGAGAACGAGCTCACTGAGGAGCAGGCGAAGGCGAAGGCGGAATCGATCAAAGCGAAGCTCGCCGGCGGCGCCGATTTTGCCGAGCTCGCGAAGGCCGAGTCGGACGACACGTTCTCCGGCGCGCAGGGGGGGAGCCTCGGGGCATTCGGCCGCGGTCAGATGGTTCCCGAGTTCGAGACCGCAGCCTTCTCCAATGAAGTTGGAAAAGTAGGGGAGGTCGTGCGAACTCAGTTCGGGTTTCACGTCATCGAAGTCACACGGCGAGGAGCGCCGGCGCTCGACGAAGTGCGCTCCGACCTTACGGACGAGCTGCGTAACGAGCTGGTTCAGAAGAAGGTCGCCGAGCTGACGGGCAAAGTCAGCGTGACGATGGACGACGCTTATTTCGGTGCAGCGCCCGCGGCTGCGGCGCCCGCACAGCCGGCGAAGGTCGAGTAGCTCCCATTCTTGACGCGACGACGACGAAACCAATAATGTAGGGGCACACATGGAAATCCCTTCGATCGTCACCGTCTTCCACTCGAACGCGCAGTTCAACAACAAGCGTGGCACGCTCGTGGCGCTCAACGCGGACGGCTTCTACGAGATCAACCTCGATCTCGGTCAGCGCCGTCACACGGTGCTGTTCCCGATTGCCGAGACGGTTCTGATTTTCAATGAACCGCTCGTGGCGCCCGGCGGCGAGCTCGAAGTCGAACGCTGACACAAGACCAAATCAGGAGAGATCCCCAAATGCGAAAGTTCGCGATTCTGTCGTTCGTGTTGCTCATGTTTTCCGCTCCCGCCTTCGCCGCTGGATGTGAAGGCGAATCGCACGACGGCGACCACAAGGCCGGTTGCGCGATGGCCGAAGGCAAAACCTGCCCTATGAAGGGCAAGAAGGTCGTCGAGTCGTCGGACGTCGAGATGACAGGCAAGGTCGTCTGCATGCATTGCGACCTGCACAAAGAAGAGTCGTGCCGCAAGGTGTTTCAGTCGGAGAAGGATCAGGCGACCTTCGACATCTGCCCGATGAGCGACATGAAATCAGTTGAGGCGGCTGGAGAGAAGGCTCTCGTGGTCGTGACCGCAAAGCTCGTCAAGACCGACGATGGTGCGATGGCGATCGAGATCAAGTCTGCGAAGAGCGCCTCGTAGCGCGTCGAATACGTACGCTCAATCACGAGACGCCGGCGGGTCATCGCCGGCGTTTTTGCGTTCTCCCGCTCTTCTACTCCTCGCGCTTCTTGCCGAAGAAGAACGAGATGGCGATGCCAAGCGAGTAGAGCAGGATCATCGGGACGGCTAGCGCCGCCTGCGTGACCATGTCGGGTGTCGGCGTGATCACGGCAGCGATGATGAAAATCGCGACGACCGCGTACTTGAAGTTCCGCAGCAGAAACTGCGGCGTGACGATTCCGAGGCGCGAGAGAAAGAAGACGAGGATCGGCGTCTCGAAGACGAGCCCCATGGCGAGGATCATCTTGCTCGCGAACGAGAAGTAGTCGTCAACGGTGATGACCTGATTGAAGTCGCGTCCAATTTCGACGAAGAACTTGCAGGCCATCGGGAAGACGACGTCGTAGCCGAACCATCCGCCACCTACGAAGAAGAGAGTCGCAAAGAGAATGAAAGGGAGCGCGTAGTAACGCTCTTTCGGATAGAGCCCCGGCGCAATGAAAAGCCAGAGCTGCAGTAACACGACGGGCGATGCGACGAAGATTGCGGAGAGGAACGCGACCTTCATGTAAAGCATGAAGGGAGACGTGATGCTCGTGTAGGCGAGCTTCTCTCCCGGCTGGAGAAACTGGAGGATCGGCCGCTCGAGGAACGCGAAGATCTCCGGCGCGTAGTTCCAGCAGACGAGGAATGCGACGAGAAGGGTGATCGTGGAGATGATGAGGCGGCGCCGAAGTTCGTCGAGATGCTCGAGGAATGACATCCTCGGCAGCGCATCGTCGTGCGCTTCCTGGCCCGCTTCCGCCGCGCTCGTCGCCTCGTCCACCATGCTTAGTCGCGATTCACGATCGGAGACTGAGGCGGTTCGGGCGGCTTGATCTGCTTGATCTCTTCGCGCGTGACTTCCTCTTCGAGGGTCGACTTCAGGTCGTGCGTAGCGCGGCGGAACTCGCCAAGCGCCTTGCCAATCGTGCGACCGATGTCGGGTAGCTTCCTCGGGCCGAATACGATCAGCGCGACGAGGAAAATCATCATCAACTCAGGAAATCCAAGCGATCCGAACATGCGCTTTCCGGCGGGACTGTGCCCGATCTGTGAACAGGGTACTGCTCCCGAATACTCCATCACTATAATGGCGTTCCGATGAAAGACATGAGCGAAAAACTCCCGTTCTCCCGCTCCCGCGGTTGGTGGATCTCGATCGTCGTCGTCGTCGCTAGCGCGACGCTTTCGGGAGGCTTCTTCGGCGACCGTCTGCTCGGCTCTCCGAGCCGCGATGCGTTCGACAAGCGGCTCAAGGAGTACACCGAGCTCGTCTCCGCAGCTGAAGAGTGGGCTGCTGAAGATCCGGGCACTGACAAGCTCGTCTATTCGTCGATCGACGGGATGCTTTCGACGCTCGACCCACACAGCTCGTTCTTTCCTCCGAAGGACTACAGCGAAATGCAGCAGCGCCAGAAGGGCTCGTTTTACGGGCTCGGAATCCTGGTGACGAAGAGAAACGACCAGGTCACCGTCATCACCCCACTGGAAGGTACGCCGGCAGCACGGCTCGGCATACGCGCCGGTGACATCATTTCCGAGATCGAGGGCGAACAGACCGAAGGCATGCCTCTCGACGAGGTCGTAGGCAAGCTCAAGGGGCCGAAGGGTACGACCGTACGGATCAAGATCGTCCGTGTAGGCATCAGTGAGCCGATCCCCCTCTCGATCATTCGCGAGGCGATTCCGACGAACTCGATCTCGAATGTCTTGATGGTCCGCAACGACGTCGGATACATCCGCATCAAGGACTTCACCTACACGACCGTGCGTGAGCTCGACGATGCGATCGCTTCGCTGAAGGCGAAGGGGATGAAGCGTCTGATCCTCGATCTTCGGACGAATCCCGGCGGCCTGCTCGACGCCGCCGTCGGCGTGTCCGACCACTTTATCGACAAGGGACAGATGATCGTCTACACGAAGGGCCGCGCCGAAGAGCCGGAACAGGAGTATCGAGCTCCTGGCAAGGCGGAGCGCCTCGATGTGCCGCTCGTCGTTCTGATCAACAGAGGGAGCGCGTCGGCGAGTGAGATCGTCGCAGGCGCCATCCAGGATCACGATCGAGGGCTTGTCGTAGGCGAAACGAGCTGGGGCAAGGGCCTCGTTCAGAGCGTTTACTCGCTTCAGTACGGCGCGGGGCTTGCGCTCACGACCCAGAAGTACTACACGCCTTCGGGCCGCAACATCCAGCGCGATTACAGCTCGTTTTACGACTACTACATGGCTGAAGAGGCCGCGGAGCCGGGACAGAACGGCGACTCGACGAAGTTCGAGACTGACACGGGACGCCAGGTCTACTCGGGCGGTGGCATCACGCCCGACGTCGTTATTCGTCCGAGGCAGCTCTCTGCGACGGTTCAGATTCTCGAGGTTCGCGGTGCGTTCTTCGACTTCGCGGTCGAGTACTTCGCGCGGCATCCCGAGCTTTCCCGCGATCTCACCGTGAGTCCCTCGATCGTCGAAGAGTTCGTTCAGCGGTCGGTGTCGAAGGACATCGTAAAGGCTGACCTTCTTCGAGAGGCGCTCGCAAAGGAAGAGGAGCGCGCGTACATCATCCGCACGTTGCGCGAGAACCTCGTCGCCGCCAAGTTCGGCGTCGACGCTGCCTATCCGATCCGCCTCGAAGGCGACGAGCAGGTGGCGAAAGCGATCGAACTGTTGCCCGAAGCGTCGAAGCTGGCGATCAAATCCGCGAGCCTTCACGCGGGCGCAGGCAGTTCGGCGAAGAACAGCGAGCGCAAGCTCGAGGCCGTGAAAAACGACTGACTGAGATGACCATCCGCATGCTCTCCCCGGGCCCGTCGGCGTTCGTTGACAGGCCGCAGGTCGGATGCTAAGGTTTCGCAGCTTTTTTCCGCACGCACGAGGAGAGCATGCCGAATCTCGGAACCAAGTACGTTTGCTATAGCTGTCAGACGAAGTTCTACGACCTGGGGCGCACGTCTGCCGTATGCCCGAAGTGTGGCTCCGATCAGAAGGACGCGGACGCTGCACCAGCGACCACCAGTACCCGGAGCCGTAAGGTCGTAGAGGAGTTCGAAGAGGAAGCCGAGGAGTTCGAGGAGCCGGCTGCCGCTGAGATCGAAGACGAGGAAGAAGATCTCGCGGTCACGCCCGCGGCTGATGAGTCCGAGGCCGAAGAGGACGACGGCGATGAGGACGAAGAGTACTGATCGTTCAACCGGATCCGATCTCGAGGAGGCCGCGGAGTTTCCGCGGCCTTCGTGTTTGCGGGGGAGTGAGCGGAGGCTGCCTGAGATTGTGGTGCTCGCGCTCGGTTCGAATCGTGGCGACCGCGAAGTCCATCTTCGCCGCGCCCTCAGCGAGCTCTCGCGATACATCAGCGTTGTGACGCTCAGCTCCACGTGGGAAACCGAGCCGGTGGACAGCCCCGTGGACGCGGCGCCGTTCCTCAACATCGTCATCGCCGGCTGGACGCGCCTCGAGCCGCTCGCACTGCTCGAGGCGATCGGGACGATCGAGCGAAAAGGCGGGAGGCGCAGGCTCCGCAGGAACGATCCCCGAACGATCGATATCGATATTCTCTTCGTTGGCGGCAGAGCCATCCGGCTCCCAGGGCTCGTCGTGCCTCATCCCCGTTTCCACGAGCGCAACTTCGTGCTCGAGCCGCTGCGCGAGATCGCCCGGACGTTTCCGATCCCTCCGTTCGCCGGAGAGCTGAGGAGCATGGATGGGAAGGGTGCTGTAAGGCGGGCGGGGCGGCTTTATTGAGCGCCGGCGCCGACGAAACCGCCGCCGAGTGCCGGTTCAGCGCGCACGATTCGCACGGAGCTCACAAGGTAGGGGTATGGATTGACGGCCTGGCTCTCGCGGTGAATCGCGAAGTGAAGATGATAGCCCGAGTTGCGCGCGTTGCCTGTCTTTCCGACGTATCCGATCGTCTCGCCCGCGCGCACCTGTTTGCCTTCGTATAGCCCGGAGGCCCATTTGTCGAGGTGCGCATAGAAGAACGAGACTCCCGCATCGTTTACGAGCCAGATGCACTTTCCGGCTTTCGACTCGGTGCCGATGAAGCTGATCGTTCCCTCGGACACAGCGAAGATCGGAGTTCCTTTGGGCGCAAAGATGTCGATTCCGCGATGGCGCCGGCGTCCGCCGTCGCGCGGCGCTCCGAACGTGTTCACAAGATCATCGGGCAGCACGCCTGAGACGGGCATCTCGATTCGTGACAGCAGCGAATCAGCCGAGGTCGAGTGAATCTCGATCTTCGGGCGTGGAGAATCGAGCGATGAGTCGCTCAACGAGGGGATGGACGGCTCCGAAGGGAGCTTCACGAGCACGATCGTGGCACGCGAAGCCTCCTCGCTGCGGCGCGAGTTCGCCGCCCAATCGCGGCGAAGCATCGCCTGCAACTCGGTGATGTCCTGATCGATCTCGATGTACTCGAGCGGAAGAATGGCGCTGACGGGTCCGTCATCTGCGTCGGCTGGATCGGGTCGAAGGCTGCGGATCGCGCTCGAGGTCACGGCGCAGCCGCTCAGCATCGAGCCGAGTAGGCAAATCGCGACCGTTTCGAAAGCGTGTCTGGCTCGAATGCTCAACATCCCCCCGGCACATGACGCCTGACCGAATATCCCCGCGAAAGTGTAAAGGGTGTGAGGGACTTTTGCAAAATCCGGACGGGTCAGCCAGCGGGATGAAGCCGGGTGAGAACCTGCTCGATCGAGCCTGCCCCGTCGGCTCGCAGCCCTCGGAGATCCTTGAGATTAGGCTGCGGGACGATCAACCGCTCGAACCCGAGAGTGCGCGCTTCGCGGACGCGCAACTCCGCCTGCGATACGCCGCGGATCTCGCCGAGCAGTCCGACTTCGCCGAAAACTGCAATCGACGGGTCGATTGCGAAGTTCCTCTTGCTGGAAACGAGGGCCGCGACGATTCCGAGGTCGATCGCAGGCTCATCGAGCTCGAGCCCTCCCGCGACGTTCACATAGACGTCGTGAGTCAAGAAGCTCTCGCCGGTCCTCTTTTCGAGCACTGCGAGCAGGATCGATAAGCGATTCGAGTCGACTCCCATCGCGATCCGGCGCGGAGTCGCGAAGTGGGACGTGGAAACGAGCGCCTGCACTTCGACGAGAAGCGGGCGTGTTCCTTCCAGAGTGACCGCGATCGCCGAGCCAGGGCTGCTGCTCCTCTGGCCGATGAGCGCGGCCGACGGGTTCGCGACTTCCTCGAGTCCGTCGTCGTGCATCCGGTAAATGGCGACCTCATTCACGGGGCCGAACCGGTTCTTGAATGCGCGGATCAGCCGATGATTCTGAAGCCGGTCGCCCTCGAAGTAGAGCACGGTATCGACGATGTGCTCGAGAGTCTTCGGTCCGGCGATCGTGCCGTCTTTTGTGATGTGGCCGATGAGGAAGACCGGGAGTGCGAGACGCTTGGCAGTCGCCATGAAGAGTCCCGCGGCGTCGCGAACCTGCCCGACCGATCCCGCCGCGCCGTTGTTCGCTCCGGAGTGCGCGGTCTGGATCGAATCGACGATGAGCGCGACCGGCTTGGTCTCCACGACCTGATCGATCACGCGCTCGACCGAGGTTTCTGCGTAGAGCAGCACGTTAGGGTTCAACGTCCCGAGACGCCCCGCCCGAAGTGCGATCTGCGCGGGAGATTCTTCGCCCGACACGTAGAGCACTTTGCCATTCGTCGCGAGGCGGTCAGCAGTCTGGAGAAGGAGGGTTGATTTCCCGATTCCCGGCTCTCCCGCAATGAGAACGACGGCTCCGGGAACGATTCCGCCCCCCATCACGCGATCAAAGTGGGGGAGTCCGCTTGTGATCCGCGGTGTGTCTTCGGAGGAGACCTGCGTGAGTGGCACTGGCTTCGCCGCTGCTCCCGGAATCGCCGCAGTGCGACCGCGGTCGCCACCGCGCTCCTCGGCGACGAAGGTGTTCCACGCTCCGCACTCCGGGCAGCGACCCACCCACTTCGGCGTCTGTGCGCCGCAGTCCGTGCAACTGAACACTGTGGTTTCGCGCTTTGCCATGGAAACGAACGAAGCCGGCGGCGCAGGCCGCCGGCTTCGCCGAGGGTACTGGGCTTGATCCTACGCGGGTCCTGGAGACGGAAGCGGTGCGTGAATTCCGCCGGTTGAATCGGGCTTCGCCGGCGGCGGAATCGCCGGAACCGGCTGTGGCTCTTCGAGCAGCGGCTTCTGTTCTTTGCGGTCGATGTAGTCGATGCCGGTCTCTTCGATCAGGATCTGGTTCACTTCACGGCCGTCGAGTGTTTCACGCTCGAGCAGTCCCTGTGCGATCCGGTCCATCGCGCTCTTGTGAGTGTCGATGATGTCATAGGCGGTCTTGTACGCAGTGTCGACGATCTTGCGGACTTCGGCGTCGATGGTGCGAGCCGTCTCTTCGGAGTAATCCTGGTGCTGCGCGAATTCGCGTCCGAGAAAGATCGCCTCCTCCTTCTTGCCGTACGAGAGGGGACCGAGATCCGACATGCCCCACTCGCAGACCATACGGCGTGCCAGACCCGTGGCGCGCTCGATGTCGTTGCCGGCGCCGGTCGTGATCTCGCCGAGGTAGATCTCCTCTGCGATGCGTCCGCCCATCAGGACTGCGAGCGTCGACTCGAGGTAGCGCTTCGAATAGGAGTACTTGTCTTCGGTCGGCAGCTGCTGCGTTAGGCCGAGCGCACGCCCACGCGGGATGATCGTCACCTTGTGGAGCGGATCGGCCGCAGGAAGGATCGCGGCAACGATCGTGTGGCCAGCCTCGTGGTAGGCGGTGTTCCGCTTTTCCTTCAGGCTCATGACCATCGTCTTGCGTTCGACACCCATGAGCACTTTGTCTTTTGCGAACTCGAAATCGACCATCTGCACGCGCTTCTTGTCGTAGCGCGCCGCGATGAGCGCTGCCTCGTTCACAAGGTTGGCGAGATCTGCGCCGGAGAATCCGGGCGTCGAGCGCGCGATGACCGCGAGATCGACGTCGTCGGCAAGCGGCGTGCTTCGGGTGTGGACGCGCAGGATGCCCTCGCGTCCCTTGAGGTCGGGAAGATCGACGACAACGCGGCGATCGAAGCGGCCCGGGCGAAGCAGTGCCGGGTCGAGTACGTCGGGACGGTTCGTGCCAGCGACAAGAATGACTCCCTCGTTCGCCTCGAAACCGTCCATCTCTACCAGGAGCTGGTTCAGCGTCTGTTCGCGTTCGTCGTGGCCGCCGCCGAGCCCTGCGCCGCGATGCCGGCCCACAGCGTCAATCTCGTCGATGAAGATGATGCAAGGGGCGTTCTTCTTGCCCTGGTCGAACAGGTCGCGTACGCGCGACGCGCCTACGCCAACGAACATCTCGACGAAGTCGGAGCCGCTGATCGAGAAGAACGGGACATTTGCCTCACCTGCAATCGCACGGGCGAGCAGCGTTTTACCGGTGCCCGGAGGGCCCATCAGCAGGACACCCTTCGGAATCTTGCCTCCGAGCTTTGTGAACTTCTGCGGGTCGCGCAGAAACTCGATGATCTCCTGCAGCTCGACTTTTGCTTCATCGACGCCAGCGACGTCTTTGAACGTCACCTTCCGTGCAGTTCCAGAGAGCAGCTTTGCCTTGGACTTGCCGAACGAAAGCGCCTTGTTTCCCCCCGCCTGCATCTGGCGCATGAAGAAGATCCAGAGTGCGACGAGGAAGAGAACTGGGGCCCACGTCACGAGCGCGGTGACGAACGAGTTGTCACGAGGTTCCTGCGCCTCGATCTCGACGCCATTCGACGTGAGAAGCGTGACGAGCTCGTCGTAATTCGGTGGCACGACCACCTTGAACTGGTTCTTGGCCCCCTTGGCGGCGTTTCTCCAGATGCCCTCGAGCTGGTTTCCGCGAATCACGACCTTCTGAACGCGTCCCGCGTTCACTTCTGCCATGAACTTCGAGAATCCGATTTCTTCGGCCGTGCCCTTCGTTGCCGCGAAAAGATTCCACAGCAGGAGCACCAGCACGATGATTACCGCCCAGAGGGCGAATGTCTTCAATCCGTTCAAAAGTCTGCCTCCAGCATCACTGCGAGTCGGCCCGTCGGGGCCAGGTTTCGGCACGTTTGCAAACCAGCCCACCCGCGACGAAATTCTAGCCGCGCTGCCCGCGGAGGAGGGGACAGGAGGGTACGATCCGCGATCGTCACCCTAGTGTTGCGATGTAGGGAAGATTCGCGAAGCGATTTTCGAATTCGAGCCCGTAACCGACGAAGCGGTTCCGTTCGGCCGTGAACACCGATTGCTGACAGGCGAGATCGAGCGTTCGCTCTCCTGGACAGTCGAGCAGGGCGACGAGATGCAGTGAGGCGGGATCGCGCTCGCGGAACTGCGTCAGAAGGTAGTTCTCGATGATCCCCGAGGTGACGATGTCTTTGAGCACGTAGATGTGACGCCCTTGCATCGAGAACTGCGTGAGGAAGTCGATCTCGGTTGCCTCCGCAGTCTCGGTATCGGCGACGTCGAAGATCACGTTGACCCATTCGTAGTGGACCGCGCCCGGAATCGCGCGCAAGAGATCGGCGAGAAACACGGAGCTTCCCTTGAGGATCCCGATCAGGAAGACTTCCGAGTCGCCGGCCGTCTGGCGAATCGCTGCGCCCACCTCGCGAACTCGCGCCTGAATCACGTCCTCGTCATAGAGCTTCGTGACCCTCGTCATCGATCGTCTCCCACGCGCCAGGCACAGAGCACCAGGCGCTCCGATTCGCCTCGGCCGAGCCGGAAATCGTCGGAGACTTCCACCCCGGCGATCCATGCGATTCGGCCGTCGATCAGCACCAGCGGCAACGTGTCGCGGATGTCTCTCGGAATTTTACGATCAATGAAGAAATCGGAGAGCTTTTTCTCCTCGCTCATACCAAGAGGCTTGAAGCGATCTCCGCTACGGCGGTTGCGCACGACGATCGCCGGGCCGCAATGCGCCGGCAATGCAATCTCCTGTGCGTGGCTTTCCGTCACACCCACTGGGCGGACGTCGGCGCCGGCAGAGACGCTCCAGCCGTGAGAGCCAACGTCGATGACCTCGCCAGGCGCCAGCGTAATCCGATAATCGGCGGGAGCTGCATCGCCAGCGAGTCTCCGGACTGTGAATGACGTCCCATTCGACGAAACTTCGATCGCTCGCGAAGGCCGAATGGTTCCGCCCCTCGTGGCAATGTCATCGAGCCGTCCGAGCGCCGGAGCGTCGAGATAGCGCTCGTCCGGATCGATCCGCCGGATCTCGGCTCGAATGAGCAGCCGCCGGATCAGTGGATCGGGAGGCAAGCGATCGATTCGGACCGACGCTGACGTGGCAGTTCGCTCGAACGAGTCCGACCAGTTCGCGACGACGGACCCGAGCAGCGCCTCGCGCTCCTGCTCGAGCTCGGCCGTCTGCCCGAGGTGCGACACGATGCGAGGGTTCAACTCGCGAAGCAGCGGGAGCACGTCGCGGCGGATCCGGTTTCGGAGGAAGCGGGGAGATTCATTGGAGGAGTCGCATCGCGCGTCGAGCCCTTGTTCCCGGAGGTAGCCCATGACCGTCTCGCGGTTGACGTGGAGGAGTGGACGGATGACGCCGTCGTGGACGGGTCGGATTCCCGCCATACGCCACGGGCCGCGGCCAGTCACGAGACGAAGGAGCAGCGTTTCCGCCTGGTCATCTGCCTGGTGGGCCGTCGCGATCCAGTGGGTGTGATCTCCCTTCCGAAGCTCGCGCAGCCGCCGGTAGCGAAGCTCGCGAGCCGCAGCCTCGAGTCCTCGGGTGCGCACGCGACGATCGTCGAGGCTTCCGTCAAGCACTTCGAGTGGAATGGCGAGGGTGGCGCAGAGACGGCGCAGCGACGCTTCGTCCTCCGCAGACTCTGCGCCCCGGAGCTGATGGTTCACGTGTGCGGCAGAGAGGGAGAAGGCGCGGCCCCGCAGCGTTGCCAGCGCGTGGAGGAGCGCCGTCGAGTCGTGGCCTCCCGACACAGCGACCGTGACCGCTGAAACGGGCTGGCCGAGCGTGCGGAAGAACGAATCGACCGCCTGGCGAAGAGCTTCCGACTCGGAGAGAGGTTGATGCGGCACGATGCCCTGAATTCTACTGCCGCTGAAGAAAGGACCGGCGAAAGGTGCACGGCGAGAAACGTCGTTCGTGCCGTGACGAATCGTCCCCGCGAGTGTGACGAAGCACCCCGAAGAGGAGCGTGCAGCGGGTAGAATACGAGGAGTGGAAAGGGTTGGTGGTGGCGGAGGGCGGAGTCGAACCGCCGACCTAGCGCTTATGAGACGCCCGCTCTAACCATCTGAGCTACTCCGCCCTGAGCGACTGCCGGATTCTAGGGAGGCCCGACCAGCCCGTCAAGGTTTTGCGAAACAGGGTGGGTGGGGCGAATATTCTGGCGATGATCGACGATTCAAAGTGTGTCACCTGCGGGGCATCGAACGAGCTCGTTCGGCTCGACAAGTGTCCCGTCTGCTACAGCTACTATTGCGGCGATTGCGCATTCCGCGCGACAGGGGGCAGGAAGCTCTGCTCGCAACGCTGCGCTGAAATTCTCATGCTTGGAGATGAAGATGACGTTGAAAACGAGCTCGGGCCCGAAGAGTGAGCAGCAGCTAGCGATCGTCGTTCCGCGTAATCGTCCGCGACGGCTTCGCAGCAGTGAGGCGATCCGTGCCATGGTGCGAGAGAACGAGGTCAAGCCGGCCGACCTGATCCTGCCGCTTTTCGTCGTTCCGGATAACCGCCCTCGCGTCGAGATCGGCTCGATGCCGGGCGTCTACCAGGACCGTGTTCCGGAGATCGTTGACACCTGTGTCCGCGCCTGGGATCTCGGCATCAAGAGCGTGCTGCTCTTCGGCATTCCGGAGCGCAAGGACGAGACGGGCTCTGTTTCGTGGGATCCCTCCGGGCCGGTGCAGTCGGCGATCCGTGCGATCTCGAAGATCGTCCCCGGAATGACGATCATCCCCGACGTCTGCATGTGCGAGTACACGAGTCACGGACACTGCGGGATCGTCGTCGATCACCGCGGTCAGAAAGACGTCGACAACGATCAGACGCTCGAGCTGCTCGTTCGCCAGAGTCTCAGCTTCGCCGAGGCGGGTGCGCATTTCGTCGCACCGTCGGACATGATGGACGGGCGCGTTGGCGCGATTCGCGACGCCCTCGACGACAACGGCTTCACCGACGTCGGCATCATCGCGTACTCGGCAAAGTTCGCGTCGGGCTTCTACGGCCCGTTCCGTGAGGCGGCCGAGTCGGCACCGCAGTTCGGCGACCGCCGAAGCTACCAAATGGATCCCGCGAACTCGCGCGAAGCGATGCGTGAGATTGCGCTCGATGTCGAAGAGGGCGCCGACATGGTGATGGTCAAGCCGGCACTGCCGTACCTCGACATCATCCGTGAGGCGCGCGACTCATTCGAGCTTCCGATCGTCGCCTACAACGTGAGCGGCGAGTATTCGATGGTTAAGGCAGCAGCAGAGAAGGGGTGGATCGACGGCACCCGTGTTCGCGACGAAGTGCTCATGGGCATCAAGCGCGCGGGTGCCGACCTGATCATCACCTACTTCGCGCTGGAGTACGCCGAGGATTACAGGAAGCGGAAGGCGTAAGCATCTTCGCGACGACCGACGTAAGCCGGGCCCGCGAGGCCCGCCTTCTCTTCACCGCGACAACTCCGCGAGCAGGTAGGTCGCGCCACAGACAAGCGGCCCGCGGCTGTGGTATCACGCTATCCCAGACGCGATTGTCGAGACGGTGCGCGTCGCGACTGGAGGCTCCGATTGTCCTGGGTTTCGAGCAAGAAGTTGTCCGTGGCGGCGCTGCTTCTCGGCGCGCTGCTCATCCCTGAAGCCGCCGCGTCGCTCCTCCCCACTGAGCGCGCGGCGCTCATCTCGTTCTACAACGCGACCGGCGGACCAGGCTGGATAAACAAGACGAACTGGCTGGGTCCCGAGGGCACGGAGTGCAATTGGTTCGGCGTTCGGTGCGACTACACCGGAACGAAGGTCCATGCGCTTGAGTTGGACAAGAACGGCTTGACGGGGACGCTTTCGTCGGCGGTGACAGCGCTCTCCGGCCTCTCCGCGCTCACACGCCTCGAGCTGCGCTCCAATGAGCTTCGAGGAACCATTCCTGAAGAGATCGTGTCGATATCTACGCTCGACTATCTGGACGTGAGTGAGAATGTGCTGAGCGGCGCAATCCCCCTTCAGATTGGAAAGCTGGCCCAGCTCAGACTACTGTGGCTGTCGAACAACGACCTGAGCGGCCCCATCCCGACCTCACTCACGTGGCTCTCCAAGCTCCAGAACCTAGACCTCGGCTACAACCATCTCGAGGGACGGATCCCTAATTCGATCGGCAGCCTGTCGATGCTGCGCTACCTAAAGCTCAACGCGAACCAACTTCACGGGGAAGTGCCAAGCTCGATCACCGCGCTCTCGGCACTCTGCTGTTTCGATAGTCTCGATCTCACCTTTAACGCGCTTCACGCGGATCCCTCGACCGACCTTTGGCTGCAGTCCAGGGAGTATGCATGGCCGTTCGGACAACTGCGTCCTCCAGTCGGCTTGGAGGCAAGCACGTCGACGCCGTCCACGTACGTGGCGCTCTGGTGGGATCCGCCGGCGCCCGATACGCTTTCCGGAACATGGTACGAGCTCTACGCCGACACTGGACGTGGCCCGGTCATGGTGCAGCGCACGGCGAACATCCACGACACGCTGATCCTCTTAACGGATCTGACACCAAGCACAACCTATACATTCACGGTCCGGAACGTTCGAGCAGCCGATTCGCTTAACCCAGGCAACGAACTCCGAAGCGATCCAACGCCGCCCGTGACGGTCAGAACAGCGCCGCCATTCCCATCGGTGTCGATCGGAGACGCGCGAGTCGACGAACGCGACGGTGGAGAAGTGTCGATTGCGTACTTCGACATCACGTGCCTTGACAAGCCTGCGGACCGATCGATCAGCGTCTCGTACGAGACGGTCGACGGTACAGCGATTGCCGGCCAGGACTTTAGGAGAGTACCGCCCACGAGACTCGAGTTCCCACCCGGGGTAAACGTGCAGACGGTGCAAGTCGTCGTGGTGGGGGACGACGTCAACGAAGGGTCGGAGTTCTTCCACGTGAAGTTGTCGGCGGCGCTCGGGGCGCGGATCGTCGACGGCGAAGGTACTGCGACGATCGTCGACAGCGACGGGCTTCGCGCGTCCGACGCGAGCGTCATCGAGGGGAGCTCGGGCACGACGCTGGCGCGGGTCGTCGTATCGCTTCCGGGACCGGCGCAAACTCATGTGTCTGCACGCTGGTCGACGGCAAACGGCTCTGCTGTGGCTCCGAGGGACTTCGCGGCCAGCGCCGGCACCATCGACATCGAAGTGGGTCAGACGTCGTCGACGATCGAGATTCCGGTGGTTGCTGACAGTGACCCTGAGAGTGACGAGTTTTTCTGGCTGATGCTCTCGCAGGCGATGGGAGCTCCGATTGAGGACGGTTCCGCCGAAGTCACGATCCTCGATGACGATGGCGCGCAACCTGTTCGACCCGATCCAGTCATCAAGGTGACGGGATGCAGCATGGTCGGAGAGAGCTGCACCCTCGAGGTCGGCTCGGCGTCGTCCGCGGACGTGTCCGGCTGGATCGTGAAGTGGCTCGTCGACGATGTAGAGCGCTCGCAACTTCGGAAATGGAGTCCTTCGTTCGACCTCGCAGGCACGTACACCGTGTCTCTGAGAGCATCGAATGCTGGCGGGAATGCCGAGGCGCGCTCGACCCTTCGCGTCGAGCCGCTGCCGACGCCCTGTCCGCCAGACAGGCTCTGCCTCCTCGATGACCGCTTCGAAGTCATGCTCGCGGCGACCGACGTTAGGTCGGGAGGATCCGGGATCGGTTTGCCGCTCACACAGAGTGAGCAGTCGGGCTATTTTTCGATTCCTGCATTGACATCGGATGCAGCGAATCCCGAGGTGTTCGTAAAGCTCCTCGACGGGCGGTTGCTGAATGGACACTTCTGGTTCTTCTTCGCCGGCCTGACCGATTTCGAATACACGCTCACGGTGAACGACACCGAGGAGGGGACGTCGAAGATCTACACCAAGCCTGGCGGGCTCTCGAATGGAGGATTCGACGTCGGGAGCGGAGTTGCCGAGGAGACGTGTCGAGGCGAGGTCGACGGAACGCGGCTCCGAGCGCCGAGCACGGCTCCGTGCCAACGGAGCGACGACTCACTTTGTCTCGACGGAGCGCACTTCGCCGTCTCGTTGACGGCGCGCGATCCGAGAACCGGCGCGACGGGGTCAGGTTTGGCAATTCCCGAAAGCGACGTCTTCGGCTACTTCTCGATTCCATCACTGACGAACGATCCAGGAAATCCAGAGGTCTTCGTGAAGATGCTCGACGGGCGTGCCGTGAACGGCTTCTGGTGGGTCTTCTACAGCGGACTCACCGACTTCGAGTACACGATGATCGTGACCGACACGATCACTGGAGAGGTGCGTTCGTACACGAAGGCCGCGGGCAGCGCCTGTGGAGCATTCGACGTCGACGCGTTCTGACGGTAGCTTCTTTGGAAGCGGAGTGGGGGCCGCGGGATGGGGCTCCCGCGTCCGCAGCCCAGCCCCCTTACAACGCTGCCGTACGCTCGACTTCGGGTGCGTCTTCGTACGCTCGATCTTGAGCCCTGCACCACGGAACGCCATGGCCCGGAGAAAAGGCCGGTCGTGACCTGAGACTCGGATCCTGGATCGTCCGCTCAGCCGCGCTTCTTCCGTTCCTCGCATATCTTGTCGAACCACTTCCGTACGTTGATCAGCCTCCATTCGTGCTTCGGCCTCTCCCATTCGAGGACGAAGTCGCGGCGCCGGAACTTCGGCCAGACGATTCCCTCGCCCTTGCCGCCGCCGAGGAGGACGTTTCCCTCGACGCCGAGCTTGCCGTCGGTGTCGAGCAGCCGGTCGAACGAGATCCGCTTGTCGGCGAAATGCGCGCAGGACTTCCCTTCGAGGCCCTTCACCGAGAGAATCTTGTCGACGCGAGCGAGCCATGACTTCATCTCGGCGAAGACGGCGAGCACGGCGGGAGTGTCGCGCATCCGGAGGGAGATAACCCTGGCCAGTTCCATCGATTCCGCGAATCGCACGCTGCCCCTGGTCACGCCTAACGGCATCCACCAGCCCGGCTCCACGGGAGCGCCTTCTCCAACGAGCTCGCCGTTGAAGAACTTCACCTCCGTGCCGTCGAGGACCACCTCAAGGTGTTTCAGTTGCTGCCCGAAATCTTCATGATCGCATCCATGTCGAGCTTGCAGTCGAGGTCGCGAAACCCGCCCGAGAGCGCGCGCCCGGTGATCTTGAGTCAGCCGTTCGCCGGCTTGTCCGGTCCCGTCGACACGAGCCGCTCGCGCCCCTGTCGAACTACAGACCGAGCGCCTCCGCGATCCAGACGCCAAGGCCCGACACATCGGGCGTCTCCGAGTCGGGAAGCTCGATGACGGCGCGCACTACGTCGACCGGATTGCCGAGCCTGAAGTTGAGCGCGTCGACCTTTGCGACGAAGCTGCGCCCCTTCGCGATGGGAAGCTTGTCGCTCCCGCGCCCGAAGCAGAAGTCGTCGAGTACGAGCTCGACGTGCGTCGTGTCGCCCTTCCACGATACGTTGCGGTTGGAGGCGAGGTGACCGGAGCCGTTCGTCACGAGCTCCATGAAGTCGATTGGGAGATCGTCCGCTTTCACGTCAAGCGTCGATTGCGTTCGGCCGCCCTACGTTGATAGGAAGGTGCTCCGGAACGCCCGAGCCACTGAGGCCGTTCATCCATCCGGTGCCGGCGAAGAACGCCTGGAGCGGAGCGAGCGAACGGTTGCATACATGGACGTGGAGCGTCCCGGACAAATGTTTGGGTGGCTCCCAGTGTTGGTCGACACGCGGGTCGAGCGAGGTTATGCCACCGCGGAAGGTGAGGCTAACCCCCTGCGTTCCGGCGTCGTTGCCGCCGAGACTGACGCTCGCTGCGTTCCAGCGAAATCGCTGTCGCGAAGCTCCATCCTCTGATCACCGACTCGGCGGCGGGAGGGCGCGCACGCGTTCCCCTCCGGAAACCAGAGGAACGGCGGAATGGTGCGGGTCTTCCCCGACAACACCGCCGCGGACCTCGATAACCCGCGCATCGAGAACATCACTGAGTGGCTCGCGAGGTATTGCGACAAGGCTGCCGGCATCGTCACGTACGCGCCCGCGACCGACGCCACGCACGCCGCGATAACCGTTCACACGCAGAACCTGGGTGACGGGCCCTCGATCACCTCGTTGCATGCCGAGACGATGCGGTCAACCAATCTGGCCGTGCTAATGACTGGCGGGCTGACGGAGTCCAGGTCGACGTACCGGTGTGCGCGTTCGGCCCCGGCGCGACGCAGTTCGCTCGCGTTTCGGACGACTCGGAGCTCTTCTTCTACATCGTTGACGCGCTGCCGGGGAATTGCGGAGCGCCGTAGCCACTCGAACGGTCGATGCGCGCGACGACGCGCAAGTGTGTCGCGCCGACCGATGGTCGGAGCCGACGCCTAACCGCACCACGCGGACGTAAGGGCTGACGGGTGATCGAGGACATAGCCGTCCTCTACGTCACTCCACCGGATCACCGCCCCATCGAGGTTGCGGTTCGCCATCTCGTCGAGCGCGATGGTCACGCCGTCGATCGACATCACGATGTCTCCCTCATACGGCGCGTCGGCGGAAGCGAGCCTGTACCCGCTTCCGCCGCAACCGGTGGTAAAGGAGATGCGCAGGATCTTGCCGTCGAGCTCGTCGGTGAGCGGCCCGAGTGCACCCGCGTCGATCGAGATCGCGCCCGTCATTCCGCGCCGTGGACGATCACGTCTTCGGCGTCCTCGCGGTCCAGCCAGTTCTTGTTGAGCTTCGCGAGCTCGAGCTCGCGCTCGAGGTAGGCGACGTGCGCGCGCTTCGTGGCGCCGAGGTAGTGATAGAGGTTCTTCTCCGTTGCAGGTGCGCTCTGCGAGAGCTCGGAAAGCTTCTTCTCCATCGTCCGTTCGCGCATGAGGAGCATCTCGAGCTTCTCGCGATCGGTCGCGTCACCCTCGAAGACGTCCTGGAAGCGAAGGTCGGAGCCGAGCGTCAGCGGCACGCGAACCGCGCCTGCGCGCAGATATCGGATCTCGAGCAGATCGCGGTTCAGGCGCTCGTCTTCGGCGAAGCGCTTGAACGTCGCTGCCGACATCGGGTTGTGAAGGATCTCTGCGAACTTCTGAAACTGCTTGTACGCCTCCACGGTGTACTGGAAGACGAACGCGAGCTGCTGGTCGTTCTCTGTCATCGTTGCGGTTGCCATTCTCGAGGACCTCTCTACTCGATTTTCGCGACCTTCACGGTCACGTCGCCGAGGAGCTGCGCCTGACAGCTGAGCCGGAACGGCTCCTCGAGCTCTTTGTACGTTTCGTCGGGAGTCGGCGGCGAGAGATTCTCCCATCCTTCGACCACCTCGATGCGGCAGGTGCCGCACGCTCCGTCGCCTCCACAAACCTGGCTGACGTTAACCCCCATCGCGTTCGCGCAGATGAGAATCCGTGATCCGGTATCGAACTCCTGACTGATTCCGGCATCCTGAAATGTCAGCTTCGGCATGCGGACCGCTATTCGGCGGGAGATTGTAGTGCACGGTGCGCCATATAGGAACTTCGTACGAGCGGCGCCGATTCGACGTGATGAAAACCGAGCGCCCGAGCCCGCTCTCCCAGCTGGGCAAACTCCTCGGGTGTGTAGTACTTCCTGACGGGGTGGTGCTCTCCGGTCGGGGCGAGATATTGGCCGAGGGTGAAGATGTCGACGCCGGATGCGCGAAGGTCGCGAGCGACCGCGATTACCTCGTCGTCCGTTTCGCCAAGCCCGAGCATGATGCTCGATTTCGTCAGCATCCCGGGGCTCCGCTCTTCGTGGGCCCAACGCAGGATGTCGAGCGAGCGCTCGTACTTCGCTACGGGGCGGACTTGCGCGTAAAGCCGTGGCACGGTCTCGATGTTGTGAGCCAGCACTTCCGGGTTCGACGCGATCACAACGCGGAGAGCCTCACGGTTCCCTTCGAGGTCAGAAATCAATACCTCGACTGCCGCGCCAGTCCTCACCCGAACCGCCTCGACCGTGCGTGCGAAGTGCGCCGCGCCGCCATCACTGAGGTCGTCGCGGTTCACCATCGTGATGACCGCGTGGCGAACGCCCATCTTCTCCACGGCCGCAGCGACACGCTCCGGCTCGTCTGACTCGACCTCGCGAGGTGTGCCGCGGCCGACAGCACAGAATGTGCAACGGCGAGTACAGATGTCGCCGAGGATCATGAACGTCGCCGTGCCGGCTCCCCAGCACTCGAAGATGTTCGGGCAGCGTGCTTCCTGGCAGACGGTGTTGAGCGCGAGATCGTTGATCAGGCCGGTCACAGGAAGCCGCTCGAGGTCCCCCGGAACGCGAATCTTGAGCCATGCGGGGCGGTGGCCCGCCCGCTTGTTCACGGGATTCGAAGTGTGCGGCGTATCGCCGGGAATGCCGGAGTCTCTCATCGGTCGCTCAGAATCGTCCGCCGGAGCAACTCGAGCGCTTCGCGGTCGTCGGACCAGCGAATCGCATCGAGGGCGGCTTCGATCGTAAACCACGCGCTCGCCGCGTGTTCTTCCGCATCGATTGCGACGGGGGCGTCAGCCGGTACGCGGGCCACGAATGTATGCTCGTCAGCGAATCTCGCGGACGAACCCTCGGGAAGATATGAGGCGTCAATCAGAAACGACTGAGTGAGGCCAAGCGGTGCGATTGGCGCCTCTAAGCCCGTTTCTTCGAACATCTCTCGTATTGCCGCATCGTGAGGAGTCTCGCCGGCCTCGATTCGACCCGTCACCGGCTGCCAGTTGCCGCCTGCTGACGGGGTTCGTCGGAGCAGCAGCACCCGTTCTCCGTCGTGGATCACGACCTTCACGACTGGCATTGCGTCCCGTCGTTCGACGATCTGGCGATCAAAGACATTGGCGAAGTGCCGCACGATACTGTCGCGCACCGCGTCGAGCGGCGGCGCCTCACCGAGGAGACGCTGAAGCGACGTGACGCCGACGCCCTGCAGTCCGCACGGCGTGATGAGCTGGTAATGCGACATGTCGGGGGAGACGTTGAACGCGAATCCATGTGAGGTAACCCAGCGCGCGACGCGGACTCCGATCGCAGCGAGCTTGTCGGCCCCGACCCAGATGCCGCGGTTGATTTCCCAGCGCCGCGCGCTGACATCGAAGTCGCTCGCGGTGCGGATCAGCACCTCTTCGATCGACTCGACGTACTTCCGAATGTCGCGGCGACCTTCACCGAGGTGGATGATCGGGTAGCCTACGATTTGACCAGGGCCGTGGTAGGTGATGTCACCGCCGCGCGTCGTTTCGTAAAAGCGAACGCCTCGCTGCGAGAGGAGCTCATTCGTCGCCAGCAGGTTGGATTGCTGCCCCGAGCGCCCCATCGTAATCACGGGCGGATGCTCGAGCAGCAGCAGCTGGTCGGGGATCTCGTCGCGCTGTCGCCGCGCTACCAGATCCTCCTGCATCCGCATCCCGTTCTCGTACGTGACGCGGTGGAGGCGCCGTACCTCACAGACTCTCAACGTTTCTCCTCCCGGAGAGGTAGAGCCCCGTGGCGACGTCGTAAAGAAAGTGAACGATCACTGGCAAGAGAAGCGAGCCGGTCTTCAGCGCGAGGAACTGGAATCCGAGCCCGAACACTGCAATCACGAACGCGCTCATCCAGCCCTGCGCGAGATGCGCTGCAGCGAAAACGATCGTGCCAATCAGCGCAGCAAGCCACCAGTTGTGCAGTTGCCCGTCGAGAAGCGTGAAGAGCACTCCTCGGTATGTGAGCTCCTCGCCGAACGCGGCAAATGCTGAGACGAAGATCCAGAAGATCCGCTCTCCGAATGTGACAGGCACGATCATGTAGATGCGGTCGAGCGTATCGTCACTGCCAAAGCGTGTGGCGACGAGCATCGTCGCAAGCGCGGCGAGGAGCATGCCTCCCGCGAGCATCATGTGCGCCGTTTCGGGGCGCGGCGCGACCAGCAAGGCGATGCCATTCGCCGCGGCGACACCGAAGGAAAGCGCCAGCAGCACCGATTGCGTGATGACCCCTTCCAGGTAGAGGGGAACTCGAGGCAACCGAAGGCCGGCGTCGAGCTTGCGCTTACCCGCGAGCGCGAGCGCCGGCACTCCAAGTCCGATCAGTGCGAGAAAGACGGCCGCGGAGGCAGTCACGGTCAGAGCGAGAACTGTCCGCCTTCGATCGTCTTTGTGATCTCCGCCATGAACTGATCGGCCACCGCGCCGTCGATGAGGCGGTGATCGAACGTCAGCGAGAGGTGGCACATCGAGCGGATGGCGATCGCATCACCATCATCGGTCTCGATGACGACCGGGCGCTTCTTCACGCCGCCGACTCCGAGAATCGCGACCTGCGGCTGGTTGATGATCGGGAGGCCGTAGAGACCTCCGTAGATCCCGGGATTCGTGATCGTAAACGTCCCACCCTGAACTTCGGACGGGTTCAGCTTCTTGCCGCGAGCCCGCTCACCAAGATCGTTGATCGCGCGCGCCAGTCCGAGGATGTTCTTTTCGTCCGCGTTGCGAAGGACGGGAACGATGAGCCCCCAGTCGAGCGCGACGGCGATCCCGATGTTGATCTCGTTGTGGTAGACCACGTTGTCGCCGTCGATCGACGCGTTGAGCACCGGAAACTGGCGCAGCCCGCGCATGATCGCGTGAACGATGAAGGGGAGGAAGGTCAGCTTCGCTCCGCGCTCCGCGTACGACTCCTTGTTGCGCCTGCGAAGGCGGTCGATCTCCGTGAAGTCGAGCTCCCAGACCGTTGAGACGTGTGCCGAGGTGCGCTTCGAGGAGACCATGTGGTCGGCGATCTTCTTGCGCATCACCGACATTGGTTCCACGCGGAATCGCTCACCGGGGGCAAACGTCATCGCAGGCGGAGGGGGTACTGACGCTGCTGCGACGGGGGCTGGAGCGGCCGGAGCCGAAGTGCGGGGTTGCTCGATGTAGGTCAGAATGTCGTTCTTCGTGACGCGACCCGAGAGGCCGGAGCCCGCGATCTGCGAGATATCGACGTTGTTCTCCGCGGCGATCTTCCGCACGAGAGGTGACGACTTCTCGCGGCGGCGATCTTCGACGGTCGGTTCCGCAGCGGAGGCCGCAACGACGGGCGCTGCTGGAGTGGGCGCGGCGGGCTGGGTGGGAACGGCGGCGACGGGCGCCGCTGCCGGCGTCGCGAGTGGTTCGGCTTTCGAGGGAGCCTGCGCAGTTGCCTCGCCCTCGGCTGCGATCCGCGCGACGACAGAATTCACTGCGACGGTCTCGCCCTCCTTCGCGAGAATCTCGGCGAGCACGCCCGCGGAGGGTGCGGGGATCTCGGCGTCGACTTTGTCGGTCGAGATCTCGAGCAGCGGTTCGTCGCGGGTCACCTTGTCTCCAACCTTCTTGATCCAGCGGGAGATCGTTCCTTCCGCAATCGATTCACCCATCTGCGGCATCACGACATCAACGGCCATTTCGGTTCCTCACTCAGGTGTTGTTCTTCGCACTGCTCTGATCGAGCCAGGAGGCATACGATACCGCAGTCGCATCAGTAACGAAGCAGCTCTTTCGCCGCGGCAATCAGTTTGGCTTTGCTCGGGCGATGAAAGTCCTCGAGCTGCGGCGCGTAGGGCGTCGGCGTGTCGAGCGACGCGACGCGCTTGATCGGCGCGTCGAGCCAGTCGAACGCCTTCTCGGCGATGCGCGCCGAGAACTCCGCACCGACGCCGCCAGTGAGCGGCGCCTCGTATAAGACGATCGCGCGGTTCGTCTTCGCGACCGACTCGAGCATCGTCTCCTCGTCGAACGGAAGGATCGAGCGCATGTCGAGCACTTCCACGCTCACACCGTCCTTCGCAAGCTCTTCCGCTGCTTCCTCCGCGAGATAGATCATCGCGCCGTAGGTGATGATTGTCAGGTCGCGTCCCTCACGCCGGACTTTCGCCTTGCCGATCGGCACGACGAAGTCGTCTGCGGGCAGATCCTCCTTGACGCGCCGATAGAGGAACTTGTGCTCGAGGAAGAGAACCGGATCCTCGTCGCGAATCGCTGCCTTGAGTAGCCCCTTCGCGTCGTACGCGGTACCCGGGTAGACGATCTTCAAGCCAGGGATGTTGAAGAAATAGGCTTCCGGGTTGCCGGAGTGAAAGGGGCCACCACGGACTCCGCCACCGGCGGGGCCTCGAACGACGATGGGGCAGCCGCCGTTGCCGCGATAACGCGACGTCGCGGCAAAGCTCGACAGCATGTCGAAGGTGACGGTGATGAAGTTGATGAACTGCATCTCGGCGATCGGGCGCATGCCCATCAGCGCCGCGCCGCAGGCCGCGCCGGTGATCGCGACCTCGGAGATCGGCGTGTCGATCACGCGACCAGGGCCGAACTCGTCGATGAGCCCGGAGCTCGTCTTGAATGCTCCGCCGAAGGCACCAACGTCCTCGCCGATCAGGAAGACGCGTGGGTCGACGAGCATTTCCTCGCGCATTGCTTGCCGGATGGCGTCGATGTAGAAGGTGTCGCCTCCGGCCTTTGGAATCAGGTTCTCGCTCATGTCGATCGTCTCGCTATCGCGCCGCGCGCTATCGCGGCTCATCCCAGAAACCGTCGCCGTGATAGACGCCGCGCGCTGCATCCTCCGCGATCGGGGCGAGGGACCGCTCCGCCTCGTCGACCGCTTCGTCGAGCTCGTGCTTCACGCTCGCCTGGATTGACGCGAGGTCGTCGGCCGTCGCGACCCCGCTTTCGAGAATCGCACGCTCATACCGGTCGACCGGATCCTTCTGCTTCCATTCCTCGATCAGCTCTTTCGGTACGTACGACTGGTTGTCGTGCTCGGCGTGTCCCTTCATTCGAAATGTCACGACTTCGAGCAGGGTGACGCCTCCGCCCCCTCGTGCACGGTCGACCGCGCGCTTCGCGGCCGCATAGGTCGCGAGAACGTCATTGCCATCGACGGTCTCCCCGGTGGCGCCCACGCCTAACGCCCTGTCTGCGAGGCGCGTCGCAAGCGTCTGCTTCACCGTGGGCGTCGAATACGCGTAGCCGTTATTCTCGAGCACGATAACGAGCGGGAGCTTCATCACCGTCGCGAAGTTGGGCCCCTCGGCGAAGGCGCCGGTCGATGCCCCGCCGTCGCCGATGTGTACCATCCCAACCATGTTCTTGCCCTGCATCCGCCCTGCGAGCGTGACCCCTGCCATCACCGGGATCATCGCGCCGAGTGGCGAGACCGGACCCATGAAGCCACGAGCGAAGTCTTTGATGTGAATATTGAGCTCGCGCCCGCGGCTGAGCGAGTTTCCCTTCGCCATGTACTGGCGGAGGATCTCGACGGGGCGCGCACCCGCGACGAGGAGCGACCCCATGTTACGGATCAGCGGCGATACGATGTCTCCTTGCGCGAAATCGAGTGCGGTCGCGCACGCGACCGATTCGCCTTCCTGTCCCAGGGAACGGTAGATGCCGCCGATGACCTTGCTCTGCCTGAAGAGCGAGACGATCCGTTCCTCGAGGGAACGCGTAAGGCGAAGGTGGTACTCGATCTGAAGCAAACGCTCGCGCGAGAGGCCATAACCGGCCTCGATGGAAGCTGCAGTCAGCGTCACGTGAATCTCCTCGCTCCGTCGGACCGCGGAGCGCGCGGATCGTAACCTGAATCTCGCCGTCGCGCCAGTCGTTGCGACGCGTTCTCGCAGTCAGCAGGGTCGTGGCAACAGCCTTTGACCTGGTGGCAACGGCCTCCGGCCGTTGCGGCGGCGCAAAGCGCCGCACCGACGACGAGTCGAGGGAGAGTGCGGCGCTTCGCGCCGCGAAGGCCGGAGGCCTCCGCCACGACCTGCGGGCGCCGCTACTAGATGTACTTGTTCGCGCCGGTGTTGAAGAGCACAACCGTCTCGTCGTCGCGCACGAGACGCGTCTCCACCAAACGCTCGAGCGCGAGGAGCGCCGCACCCGTCTCCGGCCCGGCATCGATGCCCTCCTGCCGGCGAATCCTCGCGGCGGCAGGCTCAATCGCGTCTTCCGGCACAGCAATCGCTCCGCCACCTGAGGCACGAAGTGCCCGAAGCATCAGGCGGTCTCCGATCGCCTTCGGTACGCGCAGGCCCCAGGCTGCAGTGACCGGGTTTTCCCATGCCGGCGCGGTGTCGAGTCCTTGCTCCATCGCCCGGACGATCGGAGCGCACCCTTCTGCCTGGACCGACCAGAGGCGCGGCCGGCGAGAGTCAATCCATCCGAGGCGCTCCATTTCATCGAACGCCTTCCACATGCCTATCAGGCCGGTGCCTCCACCCGTCGGGTAGAGGATGACGTCGGGAAGGCGCCCGAGGTCGTCGAGGAGCTCATAGCCCATCAGCTTCTTGCCCTCGACGCGATACGGCTCGCGCAGTGTCGAGAGCTCGAAGCCGCCGCTCACGGCGAGATGGGCCTGCACGACGCGTGCGCAGTCGGTGATCACTCCGTCGACGAGCTGAACTTCGGCGCCATACACCGAGGCCTCGTCGAAGATCGAGCGTGGTGTGTCGCGCGGCATTGCGACAAACACTGGCATTCTCGCGCGAGCGCCATATGCCGCGAGGGCGCAACCTGCATTACCGGCAGTCGGCGCGCCAAGCGAGCGAGCGCCGAGCTTCTTTGCCATCGATACCGCGACTGCCATTCCTCGCGCCTTGAACGATCGTGTCGGGTTCTTCGACTCATCTTTGATTCGAACGTCGGCGAGTGCGCGAAGTGACGGAGCGGGGAGGAGCGGTGTGCATCCTTCTCCGAGCCCCAGAAGTTCGGATACGTCGTCGAACGGGAGCAGTTCGATGTAACGGCTGGTGTCGCATTGCCGCGCACGAATCGCAGAACGAAGCTCGGTTGCAGGCGAAAGATCGTATTCGACGATGAGGGGAAGGCTGCAGTCGGGACAGAGGTTCGCGAGGTGGTCCAGCGGAGAGCTCCACGTACACGAGGAACACCGGAGCCTCCGCTGGAACCGTGGCATCGTCCCACTCGTCCTTTACTTCGATTGCGCCTTGGCCTGAGCGTCGGCCGCTGCTTTCTGGAAATCGCTCATCTGTTTGTTGAGGTCGCCAGCATTTCCGGTGTCGGAGTACTTCGCAAGCTCGGTCGCGAGCGCGTTGATCGTACCTTCGTACTTCATGATCAGTTGCTTGTTGTACTCGTAGGCCGGATCCTTCTGCTCTTCAGCCTGCTTCGCCATCTCCGTCCTCGACTTGTCGTACTGTGCGAGGGCGTCGGCGATGGCCTTCTTGGTCGTGGGGTCGGTCGCCGCGTCGTACTGCTTTTTCAATTGGACGTAGCTCGCGTCCATCATTGCAGTGGAGGCAGTGACGAGCTGTTGGCTGACATCGGCACTGCTCACGCCGAGGATCGTCGTCTTGATCCATAGATACTCGGCGGAGTTGTAACCGAGCTCCTGCGCCGCACGGATGTCGGCCGTCGCGAGGTCCGCCACTGAGCCGAGGGTTTTGAATGCTTCCATCATTCCGCCGACCGACTTCTCCCCGGCAGTTTCGGCCTTCTTCGCGTGCGACTGCGCCTCTTCGCGTGCAACCCTGGCGATTTCCTTCTCACGCTCGCGGACCTTGAGGTACATCTGGATCTGCGCATCGGTGAGCCTTCCGTCAGCCGGGGGCGTGTACTTGTCGTCAGCCGCCGCCTTGAGCACCTCCGTCGTGCCCTTGTCTTTCAGCGTCTCACTGATTTCGTCCTGAGACTTTTCTCCCCGGCCGCAAGCGACCGCAGCGAGAAGACACACAGCCAGCAACGATGATCCGAGTTTTTTCATGATTCGTTCTCCTCTCGATGAACTTCAGCCGCGAAGCAGCGTAGTGAGCTCGGTGACCACACGTTGCAGGCTTTCGACGATGCGTCGCTGTTCCTCGCGCATCGCGTCGACTTCCGCGCGCAACTGTGCGATCTCCTCCGCGCCGCCACCTGCCGGCGAGCCGTAGGTTGGCAGCGCGACGTCGGTGGCTGAGCCTTCCGTGTCCATCACGGCAACCGCCGGCTCCAGCTCTTCGACCTCTTCGGGTTCTTCGAATACGGGAATTGGGATATTGCCCGAAAGCGTCGCCGGTCTTTCCCGCCCTTCGAGCAGTTGCTCGAGACTTACCTCTTCGACATGCTCGTATTCGTCACCTGGCGTGTCGGGGAAGAGTGAGAGACTGTCCTCATTGAGGGATAGCTCCTCAATCGGTTCGAGCTCCTCGACGGCCTCGACTTCTTCGACCGCTTCTACTTCGATTGGGGCCATTTCCAATGGCTCCATCGGGAGCGACGACGCGAACGGATTCAGATCGATTGCATGCTCGTCCATCGCAGCGAGCGGGTCATCCAACAGGATCGGTGCGGGCGCAGATGGTGCGGGTCTCGACTTTGGAGCCTCCCACGACTTTTCGCGCTTCTTCAACGGCTTTCCGGAGACCTTGTTCAGCAGATATTTCGCCGAGACCTTCGTCGCGAGCTTGAACGTCTCCATCACGCCGTCGCCCTTCAGTGCGGACGCTTCCATGAAAGGATAGCCTTCAAACCCGAGGTCGGCCTGAAGCCGGTCGACCGCCATGACGCCCGGAATGTCGCGCTTGTTGTACTGGATGATGATCGGGATCTCGTTGGAGTCGATCTGGTTCTCCTCGAGATTCTCCATGAGGTTCTGAAAGCTCTCACGGTTGGAGTCGACCATCGACGGTTGGGAGTCGACCACGAAGACGACCGCGTCAGCTCCTTTGAGGACGAGCTTTCGCGTCTCGTTGTAGAAGACCTGTCCAGGCACGGTGTAAAGCTGGATCTTCAGATTGAACGGACCGACCTTGCCGATGTCGACGGGAAGCAGGTCGAAGAAGAGCGTCCGGTCGGTCTTCGTGGCGAGCGAGAGCATCTTGCCTCGTCGGTCGCTTTCCAGCTTGTCGAAGATGACGAGCAGATTCGTCGTCTTACCGCAGAGACCGGGACCGTAGTACACGATCTTTGCGGTCATCTCGCGCGTAGCGTGGTTGAAGAGAACCATTCTTCCCCCTGATCGAAATTCTGAAAAGTGTACCGCAAGTCGCAATCGGGGGCGGGAGCGTTACTCGGCTACCGGAGCGAGAACGACGACGGTCGCGCCCCAGCCGCCGCCGCTCGGGTCTGCGTCGGCGTATTCGACGACCCATGGCAGGCTCGCGAGCAGCGAGCGCACGATCTCCCGCTGTACGCCGATTCCGCGCCCGTGGATGATCCGGACCTGCCGGAAGCCGTGCGCCCTGGCTTGCTCGAGATATTCGCGCACGACGTCGCCGACATCGCGTGGCTGAAACGGATGGAGGTCGAACGTATCCCCGATGGGAACCTCGATCAGCTCGTCGTCGTGCTCCCCAAACTCGTCCATCGTGTTGAATGAAACCTCGCTCTCCATTGTTTCGCACTCCACCGCGGGTTGGAAGGAGACCCGATTTCCGATGACGACACTTTACGAAGAGTTGAAGCGAGTGAAGACGTTCGACTACACGGAAGCCGACGTTCGTGAGTTCACCGAACTGCACGCGGAGATTCGGGAGCTCAAGACGCAGCGCAACGCAGTCATTGTCGCGCATAACTACTACCGCCCGGAGATCTTGCGGATTGCCGACTTCGTGGGCGACTCGCTCGAGCTCGCGATGATGGCGAGTGACGTTCGCGACGCTGGCGTGATCGTATTTTGCGGCGTCCATTTCATGGCAGAAACCGCGAAGATCGTGAACCCATCGCGCAAAGTCCTGCTCCCGAACCTTCTCGCCGGATGTCAGCTCGCCGATTCTGCACCCGCCGAGGATCTTGCCAGGCGCATTGCCGAGCTGCGCGAGACGTATCCCGATCTTGCCGTTGTCAGCTACGTCAACACGACGGCGGCGGTCAAAGCGCTTTCCGACGTCGTCTGCACCTCGTCGAATGCACCGAAAGTCGTGCGCTCACTTCCGAACCAGAACATCCTGTTCAACCCTGACCGAAACCTCGCGCGACACGTGGCTGACCAGGTTCCCGAGAAGAACATCATCCCGTGGGACGGATTCTGCTACGTGCATCAGCAGATCACGCCCGACGAGATCTCGCGGATCAGGGAAGCCGATCCCTCGCTGAAAGTTCTCGTGCACCCGGAATGCCGGCACGACGTCGCCGTTCTCGCCGACGCGGTGCTCTCGACCTCGGGGATGGTCCGCTACGCGAAACAGAACGCGGCCGATCGGTTCCTCGTCGTCACGGAGTGCGGCCTCTCGGACCGCCTCGCCATGGAGGTTCCCGACAAGACGTTCGTGAAGGGGTGCAAGCTCTGCACATTCATGAAAGTGACGTCGCTCGAAGATGTGCGGGATTCTCTGCGCGACCTGAAGCACGAGATCGTCGTGCCGGAAGACGTGCGCGTGAAGGCCGAGCGGGCGCTCAGGCGGATGTTCGAGATCGAGAAGTCGAGCGAACAGAAACCAGGGGACGCAGTCGGGCCGCGCTGTGAGTGAGCGCGTGCGTTAGGCGGAAGGTGCGAGGCGAGAGGAGCAAGAGGAAAGGAAGACAGCGCTCGTTGTCTTATGCTCTCATGAGCGGGCGCTCGTGTCTTACTCCCTGTTCCTCACTCGGCCTGCCGCTCGTTCCTCACCGCTTCGCGGCGGGGCAGAGGAGCTCGAACACGCCGACGACATCGTCACGAACGTCGTCCAGGTCAGCTTTCATCGCAGAGACGACGGCCTGAAACTCGGGGTCAGTCTGGAGCGACTGCATCCAGGGGTGGCGCACGAGGAAGTACCAGCCATGGTTGCCGAGCGACTGTGCGACCTTGAGCCACTTGATCGCCTTCTCGCGATCGCCCAGGCGCGCGTAGGCAAGCGCGACACGAATCGAGGCGTAGTGGTTCGTTTCGGCATCGGCGCGAAGCGACTCGCACCAGCGATCGACCGCGGCGCGGTCGTCCTTGTCGGCAGCAATCAGCATTTGCATGCTCTTGCCGTGAAAAAGGTCGGGCGCGATCTCGAGAGTCTTGTTCGCCTCGACGAGCGCGTTTGCACGATCACCACGCAGCAGGTAGGCGATGGCGAGCATGTCGTGTCCCGCGATCTGCGTCTCCTTGTGCGCAAGCGCCTCGGGAGCGAGTCGCATGACCTCGTCGGGGTCGATGACGTTGACGAAGAAATAGCCTCGTGAGCGCACGTCGCTCGACGTCGGGTTCGTCGCGACGAATCGGTCGATCATGCAGACGGCGCGCTGCATGTCGCCGGTCGAGGTGAGGTACGCGATCATCGCGTGAAGCGCAAGCGCTTCGTTCGGATTGAGGCGCAGCGCTGCGAGCGTCTCGCGAATGCCTTCACGGAAGCGGTCAGGAAAGCGGATCAGCGTGCGGCCGAGGGCCAGGTGAGCGTCGGCGAGGTTCGGGTCGAGACGCACTGCCTGGCGGGCGTACCACTCGGCGCGATTGAATTGCTCGGGATCGGCGGAGAAACCGCGCACCTGGCCTAACGACAGCGCGATCGCAAGGTCGGCGTACGCGGCCGCGAACGAGGGGTCGAGCTCGATCGCTTCCTTGAGAAAGTCGATCTCCGCCTTGTTCTCCGTTGCGAGAAGCGAGCCCCTGAGCGAGCGTGCGCGAAGATAGAGCTCGTATGCCTTCGGAATCGATGTCCGAGGCTCGGAGCGGCCTCCAGGCTGCGCGGTCGAGAGTTTCTCCTGGATGGCACTTCGGGTCGTCGACGCCACGTCGTCGATGAGATCGATGAGGTTGTCGCGACTCCCCTCGAGGTTCGCGGCCCAGACTCCGTATCCCGTCCGAGCGTCGGTGAGCTGCAGGCTGACGCGCACCGTATTTCCCGCGGTGAGAAAACGCCCTTCGAGAATTCCGTCGACTCGAAGGCGTGCAGCGGCATCGCCGATGTCGGGATTCTTCCCGTGAAACTCGAGTACCGCGGAGGTTGGTCGCACACTCAGCGGCTGAACCTGCTGGAGCTGTGTCGTCAGCGCGTCGGCGAGTCCGACGGAGAGGAATTCTTCCGATTCCTCGTTCGAGAGGTTCTGGAACGGCAACACTGCGAGTGACCGTATCGGCGGAGGCGGAGTACCACCATTCACCGGCAACTGCGCGGGTCGCGGCTCACGGAACAGGAGAATTCCGAGGAGAACCAAGACGGCGATCGCGAGCGTGTAGAGAATCCCGTTGCGCACGATCGGAATCGTTTGTCGTGTCGTACCGCGCAGTCCCGTCGTGCTCCCGATCGAGCGCGAAAATCGCGACGTCTCGTAGAACGTCTCTTCGATCGATCCGAGCTCATCCACGACGATCTCCGCCGACGCCTGCCTGTCATCAGCTCGCTTCTGCAGAAGACGCGAAATGATCTCCACCGCCTCACGGGGAAATTGCGGGTCGATCGGGACGAACGGCCTCGGCTCCGCCGACCTGATCTTCTCGAGGAGGCTCAACGCCGTTTCTCCCTCAAACGGAAGCACGCCGGTTGCCATCTCGTAAAACACCACGCCAAGCGAGAAGAGGTCGGAGCGCTGGTCCGCCGCTTCGCCCCGCGCCTGTTCAGGCGACAGGTAGGGGAGCGTTCCGAAGAATCCGCTGGAGGGGGACGTGCGCGTCGGAGTGTCGGCGGTAACCTCTTCGATCTTCGCGAGACCGAAGTCGAGGATCTTCACCGAGTCGCCCGCCTCGAGCATGATGTTCGAGCTCTTGATATCGCGATGCGTCACACCATTTCGATGTGCGGCCGCAAGTCCGAGCGCGATTTGTCGAGCAATCTTCACGAACCGCGCGGAGTCGATCGGCTCCTGGCGGGTGATCTGCGATAGAGGTAGCCCTTCGCATAGCTCCATCGCGATGAAGGGACGCCCTTCCGTGCTTTCACCCACTTCGTAGATCGGCGCGACATTCGGGTGTCGGATCTGCGCAGCGGCGCGCGCCTCGCGCAGAAAGCGCGAC
>JACPDH010000043.1 GCA_016184115.1 Acidobacteriota bacterium
TTGATGTTCGCTGCGGAGAAGTAGCGCGGGTCGACGAGGTCGCTCTCCACGAACGTCCCCGCGACGCCGGTCCTCTCCTCGATCTGCCGCAGCATCAGAAGCTGCCCGACGCTGAAGGAGTTGCAGCTTTTGACGCTGTTGATGAGGAAGCCGTCGGCGTCGTAATCGCGGATGTACTGCTCGATCAGGTCGACGCGGCTTGGGAGCCCGAGGTTCGTGTAGCAGCCGAGGCAGTAGTCGGCGAGGGTTTCCAGGGGGTGGTCGGAGTCGTGGCGGAAGCCGCGATCGTAGAGGCCGCCGACCTTCGTGTAGGTCGATGCGACGACGACCGCATCTTCGTCGGTGAACATCTTCCAGAACTCGCGGACGCTCGTCCAGTTAGGCGGACATTCCACGACGAGTCGGTACCTTTCGCGTTTCATCGGCCCGTCGGGCGTGATCGGTCCCACGCCCGCCGCGATGCGTCCATCGACCTCTTCACGAAGTGCGCGGTAGTAGTCGACCCCTTCCTGCGTGCCGCGGAAGGCGCTGAACATCGGGCCGATGTAGTAAACGCCGCCGAAGTAGGCGTCGATCGGCGACGGCCTCTGCTTCGCGCTCTCGAGGACGTAGACGAGATCGTCTTCGGCTTTCGCCGAGAGCTTCAGCATCTCGCGGAGGCGGTCGGGGTCGAATTTCTTTCCGCTGACTGCTTCGAGCTTCGGGATGACCTCGGATTTCAACTGCTCGACGATGTACGCGCGCTGGTGCGGGTCGATCGTTCCCTCGGACTGATAGGGGACGTGGAGCATTGCGACGGGGCAGTCGTACTCCTCGCGAAGAAGCTCGAACCACTTCATGAAGGTGAAGCAGCCCGTGTACGAGAGAAGGAGCAGGTCGGGCTTCGGAAGTCGCTGGCCGGTCGGACCGATGTTTCCCTTGCGAAGCATGCCGATGTCGCACTTGACGTAGGTGCAGACGTCCTCGCTGTGCCCGTGTTTCTCAGCCTCGGCGATGTAGCCGCCGGAGAGCTTGCGCATTCCCGACTGGAGCGCGTTGATCTCGGGGAGGACGGGGAGAAGGTCGAAGGAGCGGACGAGCTCGTTGAGGTTGCCCGGAACGAAGGTGTAGACGACCTTCTTTCCTTCCTCCTCTGCGCGGGAGAGCTTGTCGAAGTGCTCGGCGAGGATCTGCTTCTGCAGCAGCATGCTCGGCTCTTTGTGGACGTCGGGGACGAGGATGGGTTTGGTCATGAGTATGC
The DNA here is from genome assembly GCA_016184115.1 of Acidobacteriota bacterium. Classification (GTDB taxonomy): domain Bacteria; phylum Acidobacteriota; class Thermoanaerobaculia; order Gp7-AA8; family Gp7-AA8; genus JACPDH01. The sequence continues at coordinate 1,241 of JACPDH010000043.1, forward strand.
TCCCTGACGGATGGAAGGAGAAAGGAGCAAGGAGAAAGGAGCAACGAGCAAGGAGAAAGGAGAACGGAACGTCGACCAGCCGTCCATCCCGGAGGGATGGCGGAGAGTAGCCGGTGGCAAGCGGCGAAGCCGCGCCGCCACCGGTGCGCGACGAGAGAAATTGTCCGCGCCCCGAAGGGGCGCCGCGTTAGGCGCAGACGCGGTTCCGGCGCCCCTCCGGGGCGCTGCGAAATCGCCCCAACGCAATCCGGTGGCGGCGCGGCTTCGCCGCTTGCCACCGGCTACTCTCCGTCGCCCCTCCGGGGCGGACGGGCGGCACAGCGCGTCGCCCCAACGAAGCCATACGCTGCCCTGCCTCATGCCTCACTCCACAAGCGGATCGAGTCGGAGAAGGTTCCGGCCTGCTCGCGGATGACGGCGAACTGGCCGGTGTCTTCGGAGTACTTGAACTCGGTGTGAGGAATGCCGGCGCGGTCGAGCGCGGCGACGAGGATCGGCTGCTCGAGGAGCGCCGGGTCGCAGAAACTCGCCGCGCAGAAGATGACCCCCTCAGCTCGGTTTCTCTCGACCGAGTCGACGAGCCACTGCGCGCGGTTCCCTTCGGGCGAGTAGCGCGACGCGGTCATCACGCTTGCCGTGAGATAGACATCGACGAGCGCTTCGATCGGGTCGCCGTCCGTCGAGACGTCGCGCGTCAGCCAGCGTAGCCCTAACATCAGGTCGTCGTCGACGACCGAGCATCCCGCACGTTCGAGCGTCAGGATGAGGCCGTGAGGCGGCTGCTCGCAGAACATCCCGGCGAGGACGACGCGGCTCTGGTCCATCTCTTTGCGCGACGTGTCGGCCGCCGCTGCGCCGAGGTATTCGCGGACGAGTGCGGTGTGCTCCTCGGGCGGAAGGATGTTCCCCGCACGCAATACCAGGAACACTTCCGACAAGGGGTAGACCCACGGCCGGCGACTTCGCTCGGCGTAGAGCTCCCGGAGCGCGGCGCGGTTCTCGTTGTAGACGACGATGCTCGCGCGGAGCGCGTCGACCGTGATCTCGCGGCCGGCGAGACGCGCGAAGTCGCCGAGCATCCGCTCGATCTCGAGCCGCCAGAAGCGGCCGCCGACCTTCGCATCGTAGTTCTGCGGCACGTCGACGTAGCGGACGTAGCGGTCGGGGAAAAGCATCTGCCACATGCCGGAGAGATTGCGGATGACGTCGCAGATCGACGGGAAGAGCATTCCGTCGAGGCAGTCGAGACGGCCCGAGAGCGCGAGCTCGATCGTCGAGCGCGGGATCCTGCAGATGTAGCTCTGGAAGAAGGCATCGCCGCGGATGATCTCGAGCCGGTCGCCTCCGCCGACGACCCCGACGGGAAGCATCCCCGCCGCGTGGATCAACTCGCGCGGAACGTAGATCGGCATGTGCCCGATCGCTTTGCGCCCCGGCGCCTCTGCTTTCCACCGTTTGACCGCGCCGAAGTCGATGTCTTCGTAGAGCGCGCGCGCGTGGTCGACGAGCTCGTTGACCTCCCGGTTTGCCATCAGTCGTTCGCCTTCTTCGCCGGCGGAACCCACGGTGCGATCTCGGCGATCAGCTCCTCGCCCCACTTCGCGCCCTCGGCGAGCCGCTGGCGCAGCCTGATGAAGTCGGCTTCGCGTTGCTGTTTCGTGCCGTAGTGGAAGGCGCGGAAGCCGGCGTTTGCTTCGGTCATCATGTTGAGCGCGAGCCAGGCGCGGTTCGTCTCGCGGTTCTTGTCCCAGTGAACCAGCTTGTGCTTGCGCACGCTCTCGGTCGTTTTGATCAGGCAGTCGGGCATCGTGTAGGCGAGCTTCGTGACGAGGTCGTCGACCGCGGCGTCGAGCATCGTGAGGTCGACCGTACCGCGCGCCATGAGCGCCTTGCCTTCCTCGCGCGCCGCGCCCGTCTTGTTCTCGCCGATCGCGATGCGGCCGAACTCGTCGAGCAGCCGGTCGGTGACGACGAGCGGATTCGCGACGTAGTTGCCGTCGATCTTGAGTCCAGGTACGATATGCGTTAGGCCGCCGTAGTAATAGAAGCGGTGCGCGCTCCACATCTGGCAGAGCGTCGCGCTGTACATTGCGCGCTCGGCGCCGACCATGATGGGGAGGAAGTCGGTCGAGCCGCCGTCGGGGGCGGAACCGTGCTTCGGGCCGGCCTGGCTGAAGACCGCGAGATCCTGCGCGACCGAGAAGTCGCACGCCATGCCGATCTCCTGCCCGCCGCCGACGCGCATCCCGTTCACGCGCGCGATTACCGGCTTGTCGCAGGTGAGGATCGTCGTGACCATGTCGTTGAAGAGGCGCATGTACTGCCGGTACTCGCCCGGGTTCCCCGCGTAGATCTCGGCGTACTCGCGTGTGTTGCCGCCGGTGCAGAAGGCGTTCGTACCGGCGCCGGTGAGGACGACGGCGACAGCGGCGCGGTCGTTGGATGCCTCGCGGAGCGCGAGGATGATCTCCTTGACCATGTCGCTCGTGTAGCTGTTGTATTCCGACGGATTGTCGAGCGTGATCTGGACGGCGTGAAGCCCGGCGATCGCCTTGCCCGAGTGGTCGAGCACCGGACGGCGATCGAGCTTGATCTCGCGGCGCGTTGGATTGTCGACGAGGTTATGGCTTTTCATCTTGGGAGGGTCTCCATTGCTGCACAGAGTGTTCGAAAAAAGCCGAAGTTAGAACGTAGAACGTTGAATTCAGAACCCAGAAAAACAGCCTTTCTGGGTTCAACGTTCAACGTTCTAACTTCAAACTTCAGGGGTTCGCCCCTAACCACAGTCATCGTCCCAGTCTCCTCACGTTTAGCGCTCCGGCACCATCACCGGTCGCAGTCGTGTCTTGTGGTGGTGTGCGGCCTCGAAGACGTCGGGCAGTTCCGAAAGGGGACGTTTCTCGACGAACGGTGCGATTGCGACTCTTCCGCTCGTGACGAGCTCCAGCGCGCCGGGGTAGTTCGCCGGATCGCAGCCCCAGTTGCCGCGAGCGACGGCGTCGAACGCCATCAGGTTCGAGAGCCTCACGTCGACCTTGTCGGGCGTGAAACCGACGATCGCGAGCTCGGCGCCGAAATCGAGGAGCCCGAAGGCCGTCTGCTGCCCCGCGGTCGTTCCGCTCGTCTCGAAGATCTTCCAGCCGGTGCGACCTTTGCCGGTTGCCTTCGCATGGCCGCGCACGGCGTTCTTCAACTCCTTCGCGTTCATCTCGCGCGCGTTGAGCGTGAGCGAGGCGCCATGCTTCGACATCAGCTCGAGCCTCGCCGGGTCGACGTCGATCGCGACGACCGAGGCGCCTAACGCTGCGGCGATCTGCACGCCGAAGCCGCCGACGCCGCCTGTGCCGACGAAAATCGCGAGGTCGTCGGGCCCCAGGCGCGCGCGTTTTGCCGCTTCGTAGGGAGTAGTAACCGCGTCGGCGACGACCGAGAGGATCTCGAGCGTCGTGCCGTCGGGGAGCGCGTCGGGAACGGGGCAGAGGCCCCGCGAGGGGACGACGACGTGGGTCGCGAAGCCGCCGTCACCGTCGTTGCCCGGCATGAACTGCTTCCGGCAGATCGTCGGGCGGCCCGCGTTGCAGGCGTCGCATGTTCCGCACGGGATGACCGCGGGGACGACGACGCTGCGGCCGAGCCACGATTCAGCGCCCGAGCCGGAGGCCGCGACGCGGCCGGAGATCTCGTGCCCCAGGATCAGCGGAAGCGGCTTGCGAGTCGGGACACCGCCGTAGGCAAATCCAAGGTCGGTGTGGCAGAGGCCGCAGCCGGCCACTTCGACGACGACCTCGCCGGCGGAAGGCTCGAGCGCCCCGAGCTCCTCGAAGCGGAGTGGCCCTCCCTGGGCGGTTAGGCGAAAGCCGGAGGCACCAGAGATCGATGTCACCTTTGTTCCTCCTGCCGTGTTGACGCCGTCCTCTTCGAGTGTCGATGGCGGGACCGTGTCGAGCCGCACGGTATGTGAGCCGGACGCGCAGGTGGAGTGACCCTTGTCACGGCGAGGCGTGATGATGCCGCACGCTATTGCAAATCCTTCGAATGCAATAGAATGCGTCGGCGATCGCACAAGAGCTTGTGCAATTCTGGAAAGGCGCGTTCCAGCTGATCTCAGCGCTTCGCTCGTTGGCTCACCCCGATCTCGCGGTCGACCTCGGCACCGCGACGACACGCGTGTCGCCGCGCAGCGGATCGATGACCTACTCGATTCCTTCGGTCGTCGAAGGCGAGAACGTAGTACGCGGCGGCGTGATCTCGAACGTCGACCGTGCAGTCGAACTGCTGGAGCCGATGTTCTACGCCGCGAGGCGCTGGGGCGTTGGGAAGCCGCGCGTCGTGGCGTGCGCGCCGACCGACGCGACTGCCGACGAGCGCGATGCGGTGGAAGAAGTGGTGCGACGCGCGGGAGCGGCGGCCGTGGCGCTCGTCGACGAACCGCTCGCGGCCGCGGTCGGCGCGAACCTCGATGTCGGGAGCTTCTTCGCGCGCATGATCGTCGACATCGGGCACGGAGTCACCGACTGCGCCGTCGTGCGCGCGGGCGAAGTCGTGACTTCAGCGGCGGCACGCGTCGCATGCAGCGACCTCGAGCTTGCCGTTGCGCGTTTCCTGGCGGAGCATCATGGAATCGTAATCTCCGCTGAGGCGACGCGCCGCCTGTTGAAAGAAGTGTCGTTCGACCCGGTGAATCCGAAAGCGGGATCGACGCGCGTGACCGGCCGGATCGCAGGGCTGCAAGGGAGCCGGGAGGCGGTCGTCGCCTACGCCGACCTCCTCGACGTGCTCGCACCGGTGCACCGCGGCATCGTCAGTGTCGTGTCTGATTTTGTGCGCGACCTTCCGGCGAGGATATGCGTCGAGGTCATCGAGAGCGGGATCGACTTGACGGGAGGCGGCGCGTTGCTCGATGGAATGGCGGAGTCGATCGGCGGCGCGACGCGGCTCGACGTCCGCCGCGTTCCCGATGCGTTAGGCTCGGTTGTACGCGGTGCGCAACGGATGATCGGGAACGTCGAGAAGCAGCGGCTGTGGGGGTAACGCGGAACGCGAAATGCGGAGCGCGGAATGCGGAACGCGGAACCGGGGAACGCGGAACGCGGAACGCGGAACGCGAAACGCGGAATGCGAAGTCGGGGAACGCTACGGAAGAGAGGAACCGATTCGGCTCCTGTCCGAAGTTCCGTAGAGGCGACGTGCTGCGTCGCCGGTGCCGTTAGCACCGCGAAGACACGGGTGACCCGGCGGGTCGCCCCTTCGATCTCCAGCGCATGGCATTTCGCGTTTCGCGTTCCGCGTTTCGCGTTCCGTATTCCGCATTCCGCGTTCCGCAGTTTGCTACAGCCCTTCTCCTGGCTTCGTCGGTTCGATGTCGAATGACTCGGCGATGCGGTTGAGATAGTTGAACATGCCCGCCATCGCCGCGATCTCGACGATCTCGCCGTCGTTCCAGTGAGCGCGCAGCCGCGCCATCAGTTCGTCGTCGACGGTTCGTGGCGCGATCGTGAGGCGCTTCGCGAGCTCGAGCGCGACCTTCTCCGCGTCTCCGAATGGGCCACTCTCATAGTCGAGCAATTTCTCGATCTGCTCTTCGGTCGCCCCGTGCCGCACAGCCTGTGCGGTGTGTGAGCGCCCTCAGTACTCGCAGTGGTTCGTCCGCGAGACGAATGTTGCGACGAGCTCCTTCACGCGAATCGGAACGGTGCCGGTGTTGGTAATCGCGTTCAGGTGCGCGGTCATCGACTTCAGGATCTCCGGGCGGTGCGCGAAGATCCGATACATATTCGGAACGTTGCCTCGCTGGCGGCCAACGCTCTCGAACACGTCACGAACCTCGCCGGTGACCTGGTCCTTCGTGAGTCGTGGAATGCGTGTCATGGGGGAGATTGTAGCGTTCAGGCGGGCCGTTGGAGGTTGTTAGTAGTTGGTTGCTAGTTGTTAGACCCGAGGCGCGGCGGGGCGGGTCGTGCCGAAGACGCGGTGTAGTTGTTGTCGAGCGTCGCGGGTCGTGCATCTCTCACCCGCGTCTAACAACTAACAACTAACAACCAACAACTACCAAGTAACAACCTGCCGCTTCCGCCCTATTACCGCCATCGCTCGTTCGTTTCTCGTTCTCGAAGTGGATTGTTGTGGACTCCAGTGGATTGAAGTGGTACTTTTTGGCTCGAAATTACCACCACAGCGATGACGGCGGCCAACGAGTGGAACTAAGCGTATTGATGGGGCGCGGAGACGCGCGCGTGGATGAGAAGGGACGCATCAAGATCCCGACGAACTTCCGCCGCGTGATCGAGGAGCGTTACGGCTCCGACTGCTTCATCACTTCTCTCGATGGAGAGAAGGCGCGCGTCTATCCCCTCGTGGTCTGGCGCGAGTTCCAGGCGCGCCTCTCGAAAGTGCCTTCGACCGCCGTCGCGAAAGACAAGCTCCTCAAGTTGGTGAACTACTACGGCGCGCTCGACGTGATCGACGCGCAAGGGCGTCTTCTCGTCCCGTCGATCCTCCGCGACGTGGCGGGCATTCGCGGCGATGTCGTCGTCCTCGGCAAAGAGGACCATCTCGAGATCTGGAACAAGGATCGGATCGAGAAGCGCGTCGCCGAGGAACAGATGAGCGTGGAGGACTTCAAGGAGCTCGAGTTACACGGCGTCTGATGACGCCAGGGATCAGGGGCGGCATGGATACCGCCAGGCACGTTTCGGTTCTTTTGACATCCGTCGTCGAGTTTCTCCGGCCGGCAGAGACCGGCGGCCTGATCGTCGATGCGACGCTCGGGCTCGGCGGTCACGCGGAGGCACTGCTCGAGCGCTACAGCTCGGCACGCCTTCTCGGGATCGATCGCGATCCCGCCGCTCTCGAGCTGGCGGGTCGCAGGCTGGAGAGGTTCGGCGGACGTGCACGGCTCGTACGCGGCCGGCACGAAGAGCTCATTGAGATTCTCGAACGCGAGGGAATTGAAGAGGTGGACGGAGTGCTGGCCGATCTCGGCGTCTCTTCGCTCCAGCTCGATGATGCGTCGCGCGGCTTCTCGTTCCGTTTCGACGGGCCGCTCGACATGCGCATGGGGCAGAGCGGAGAAAGCGCCGCGGATCTGGTGAACCGGCTCGACGCGAGGGAGCTCGAGACGATCATCCGCGAATACGGCGAAGAGCCGATGGCGGGGCGGATCGCGCGAGCGATCGTCAGCACGAGAGGCGAGGCACCGATCGAAACGACGACGAGGCTCGCCGATGTGATTCGCGCGGCGAAGCCGCGGCGGCGGCACGACGAGATCGACCCGGCGACGAAGAGCTTCCAGGCGATTCGTATCGCGGTGAACCGCGAGCTCGAGGGGCTCGGCAGGTTCGTCGAAGCGGCAGTCGCGAAGGCGAAGCCGGGGGCGCGGATCGGAGTCATTTCGTTCCACTCGCTCGAGGACAGGATCGTCAAGCAGACGTTCCGGAGTCTCGAAGGTCATTGCGTCTGCCCGCCAGGCTTTCCGGTCTGCGCGTGCGGCGCAAAGGCTTCGGTGGACGTACTCACGCGACGGCCGGTGACGGCAGACGCGGAGGAAGTGGACGTGAACCCGCGGTCGCGAAGCGCGAAGTTACGGGTGGCGGAGAAAGTGGCAGTCGAGCGGTCATGAGAGAGCCAGGCGGAGCCGAGCAGCAAGGGTGAAGGCTGGGGAAGGGCGGGCGTGAAAGCGGCCGTCCGGGGAACTGGGAGGGGTGGTGCGTGGCGGGGTGGGTGCGTGTGAGTGTTCTTCGGATGTCTGCGAAAGGCAGACCTTCACCCTTGTTGTTCGGCTTCGCGCGACGAGATGCACTACGGGTACGCACAGCGAAAGCCGATCGAGAACGAGTTCATCGTTCGCGAGCGCGACAAGCGCCGCTCGCGTGAGCTCCTTGCGGTCGTTTTACTGGGCCTTCCGTTAGGCCTGCTGCTCTGGCTGTTCGCCTGGCAGAATCTCGAAGTAATCAGGCTCGGACGTGAGGCGACTCGCCTTCGTGCCGTTCAGGCCGACCTCGAGAAGACCAACAAGAAACTGAAGATCGAAGTCGAGCGCCTCACCGCGCTCGACGCCGTCGAGTCGAAGGCGGAGGCGATCGGGCTCCAGCCTGCCCAGGGTGCGCGCGTCGTCGTCGTCTCGACGGCTGCAACGCGGGGCCGGGCGGAGGTGGCGCGATGACGCTCAGCCGCAAACGGCTCCTGATGGTCAGCGCGTTCCTCGTGGCGTGGGCGATCGTCGTCGTCGCGCGCCTCGCGCAGGTTCAGATCCTCCGTCACGACGACTACGTCGCAAAGGCGGCGCGCCAGCAGGAGCGCACGATCGAGCTCGCGCCGGTCCGAGGCTCGATCCTCGATGCCCGCGGGCGCATTCTCGCCGAAAGCGTCCCCGCCTCTTCGATCTACGCCGACCCGCAGGCGATCACGGACCGCCGTGCCACCGCGAAGAAGCTCGCGGCGATCAAGGCGCTCGGCCTCACGCGCGCGCAAATCGAACAGAAGCTCAAATCCGATTCGGAATTCGCCTGGATCTCCCGGCAGGTCGACGACGAAGTTGCCGCCGAAGTGCGAAAGCTCGACCTCGCTGGAATCTACGCGCTCGAGGAGCATGTCCGCGCATATCCGAAAGGAAGTCTCGCGGCGTCGGTACTCGGATTCGTGAACGTCGATGGCGAAGGGCTTTCGGGTGCCGAGCTCGCCTTCGAGGAGTCGCTCGGCGGGCGTGCGGGTAAGGTGACCGTGCTGCGCGACGCGCGTCGCGGCGTCTACCTCGTTGGCGGCGAAGGGAAGAATGCTCCCGTCGACGGTGTCAGCGTCGAGCTGACGATCGACGAAGTCATTCAGTACATCGCCGAGACCGAGCTGCGCAGCGCGCTCGCGTCGAGCCGCGCCGAGAGCGGCTCGGTCGTCGTCATGGACCCGACGAGCGGCGCGATCCTCGCGCTCGCGTCTCTTCCCGATTTCGACCCGAACCGGTTTCGTGACTTCTCGAAGAACGCGTGGCGCAACCGCGCGATCCAGGACCTCTACGAACCTGGCTCGACGTTCAAGATCATTACGGGCGCCGCGGGGCTCGAAGAGGGTCGCGTGACGCCGTCACAAGTGATCGATTGCGAACAGGGGTCGATCGAGATTTCGGGCACGCGGATCCGCGAGCACGGCGGGCATCAGTACGGCTACCTCACGTTCGAAGACGTCATGGCGCACTCCTCGAATGTCGGCTCGATCAAGGTCGGGCTCGCGGTCGGCCCCGAGGCGTTCTACCGGCGCGTCACCAGTTTCGGTTTTGGCTCGAAGAGCGGCGTCGACCTTCCTGGTGAGGCGAGCGGGATTCTGCGTTCGCCGAAAAAGTGGTCGGCGCTCTCGAACGCGGTTCTTTCGATCGGACAGGAGATTGCCGTGACGCCGCTCCAGATCGCGCGCGCGACGGCGGCGATTGCGAACGGCGGCATGCTCGTCACGCCTCACGTGCTTTCCCGGGTCGTCGACCGCGAAGGGAACGTCGTGAAGGACTACGCGCCTCCTGCCGCAACGCGCGTGATCTCGGAGAAGAACGCGGCCGTTTTGAACGAGATCCTCAAGGGAGTCGTGTCGAACGGTACGGGCAAGCGGGCCGCGCTCGAGGATCACCAGGTGGCGGGAAAGACCGGTACCGCGCAGAAGGCGGAGCACGGTCGCTACTCGCCCGACAAGACGATTGCATCGTTCGTCGGCTACGTACCGGCCGACCGTCCGCGACTCGTGATCCTCGTCGTCGTCGACGAGCCGACGATCGGGCAGTACGGCGGCGAGATTGCCGCACCCGCGTTCAAGCGAATCGCCGAGGCGACGCTTCGTTACCTTCGGGTGGAGCCGTCGATCCCCGGCAGGAATCTCGATGTCGATCCGCCATATCTGCGGGCGCGATCGAAGCCGCCTGCGCCTGCGCTTCCGGCGGGCTCCGTGCCCGATCTTCGTGGGCTCGACGCGCGCGACGCGATCGCGGCGGCGACCGCTGCGGGCTTCCGCGTGCGCACGAGTGGCGAAGGATTCGTTTCGACACAGAGCCCGGAGCCAGGTGGCGCCGCCGGCGACGCGAAGCTCGTGAGGCTCACGCTCGCGCCCGAGCCGCGCCCCGTAGCCGATGGAGGAGAAGGACGATGAAGCTGCGCGATCTGCTCGATCGTGTCGAGACGATGTCGATCGGCGGCGACTCCTCGACAGAGATCTCCGCGGTGACCTCGGATTCGAGACTCGCTGGCGCGGGAACGCTGTTCGTCGCTGTCCCGGGATTCCAGTTCGACGGCGCGAGCTTCATCGACGCGGCCGTTCGCAAAGGGGCGTCCGCGGTCGTCACCGAGAAGCATGGGTTGTCGCTTCCGGTCACGACCGTCGAGGTTGCAAGCGCACGCACTGCACTTGCAGGTATCGCCGCGAACTTCTATGGCTGTCCCGCCGAGACGCTGTCGATCGTTGGCGTGACGGGAACGTCGGGGAAGACGACGACGACGAAGATGATCGAGTCGATCTTCGAGCAGACGGGCGAGCCGGTCGGTCTCATCGGAACGATCGAATATCGCGCCGGCGATCGCCGCGAGATCGCCGATCGCACGACGCCCGACGCGACGGTTCTGCAGCAGTGGTTCGCGAACATGGTCGACGCAGGAGTGAAGCGCGCCGTCATGGAAGTCTCCTCGCACGCGCTCGCTCTGCGGCGCACGCACGGGATCGTCTTCTCGGCCGCCGTCTTCACCAACCTATCGCGCGATCACTTCGACTTCCACGGTGGCTTCGACGACTACTTTGCGACGAAGAAGATGCTCTTCGACCAGATCGACCGGACGAAGCGCTGTGCGGTCGTCAACGTCGACGATGATTACGGGAGGCGTCTCGCCGCCGAGCTCGGCGACGCGGTGATGACGTTCGGGCGCGGCGCGGAATGCGACATCCATCCCGCGAGCGGCTTCGCCTCGTCGTTCGACGGACTTCACGGAGTCGTGGCGACTCCCGCGGGAGAGGTCAAGGTCGACTCGCCACTCGTCGGCGTGCCTAACCTCTACAACTGGATGGGGGCGATCGGCGCGGCACTCGCCGCGGGCGTGCCGCGCGATGCGATCGAACGCGGAATCCGCGCTCTTCCCGCCGTCCGAGGCCGGTTCGAGAGCGTCCCATCGCCGGGCGGCCCCTCGGTGCTCGTCGACTATGCGCACAAGCCCGACGCTCTCGAGAAGCTGCTGCATGCGGTGCGTAGCCTGGCGGGAGCCGGGCGGGTCATCGTCGTCTTCGGATGCGGAGGGGACCGCGACAAGGGAAAGCGGCCCGAAATGGGCGCGATCGCGGGAAGGCTCGCAGACCTGTCGATCCTCACGAGCGACAACCCGCGCTCGGAGCCTCCCGACGCGATCGTGAGGGCGATCGAGGCGGGCATCGAGGCGGTGGCGGGCGCGAAGTGGGAGTCGATCGTCGACCGGCGGCAAGCGATCGCGCGGGCGCTCGAGCTCGCGAACGCGGAGGACGTCGTGGTGGTGGCCGGTAAAGGACACGAGAACTATCAGGTCGTCGGCGATCGCGTGATCCATTTCGACGACCGGGAAGAGGTAGAGACACTTCTGAATAAGCGAAGAAAATCGGGATGAATTGTCGGCGCGATTGCTTGATGTAAACATTGAAGAAAAGAGATTGAAATCGCACATGAAAATCAAGTACGATGTCGCCGCTTTCGATAGTGGGTGTTCTGATCCGGCTCCGTTGACTTCAGGGGGGGAGCGAGGCGCGATCGCCAGGCAGCCCAAAGGGGAAGGGGCGAACGAGCAGGTGGAAACTCGACGGGGCCGGGTGAGCGCATCCGCCCGCGAGGTCGCGGTCCGAACGGCCCACGGAAGCGAAGACCGCGCGTCCGCGCTGGTCCCGATCTCACTCCATGTCGGCTCGTGCCACGTATTCGTGCGCTATCGCTCGCCGTCGCGGCTCAATCTCGAACGGAGGCATGAGTGCCTGCGCTGACCTATGAACGCCTTGCGTCGATGGCAGGCGGAGCCGTCGTCGCCGGCGGCGACGTCGTTTGCGACTCGGTCGTCATCGACAATCGCGAGGCGAGGGCTGGAAGCGCCTTCTTCGCAATCCGAGGCGACAAGCACGACGGTCACGCGTTCGTCGCGACCGCACTCGAGATTGCTTCCGGCGCTGTCGTTTCGTCCGTTCCGGACAAGATTCCTGCCGGCAAAGGAATCGTGCGTGTCGACGACACAACCGAAGCGCTGCAGCGTCTCGCCTCGGCGGTACGTCGCGATTTCCGCTTCACACTCGTCGGCGTCACTGGCTCCGCCGGGAAGACGACGACCAAGGAAATGATCGCGACGCTCTGTGCTTCGGAGAAGAAGACGTGGAAGTCGTGGGGGAACTTCAACAACCACATCGGATGTCCACTCTGCCTCGCGAACACTCCGGAGGGTACCGACATCGTCGTGTCGGAGATGGGGATGAGCGCCAGGGGAGAGATCGAGTTTCTGGCGAAACTCACGCAGCCTGACGTCGGTGTCTACACGACGATCCGCCCGGTCCACCTCGAGTATTTCGAGTCGATCGACGGGATTGCGGCGGCGAAGCGTGAGCTTCTCGAGAATCTCGCTCCCGGTGGCAGCGTGGTTCTGAACGCCGACGACTCGAAGGTGATGGAGATCGGTCGAGCCTTTGCGGGGCCGCGTGCAACGTATGCGCTCGTCGCGCCGGCCGACTACCGCGCGAGGGACATTCGCGGGCGCGGTCTCTTCGGAACGTCGTTTCGCGTCGAGGCGGAAGGTTCGTCACACGAGCTCGAGCTCCCGATGCCCGGGCTTCACAATCTCGAGAACCTGATGGCGGCGATTGCGACAGCGCGACTGCTCGGCATCAGCTGGAGCGGCATCGCAGGCGCGGTCGCCGACGTCAAGCCGGCGTATCACCGAGGGATCGTGATCCCGTGGCACGGCGCGACGCTTTACGACGATACCTACAACTCGAATCCGTGGGCGCTCGCCCGCACGCTCGACCTTCTCTCGAAGGCGGAGTGCTCGGGACGCCGCATCGCGGTGGTCGGCGACATGCTCGAGCTCGGCCCCGAAGAGAAGACGTTCCACTTCGAGGCGGGAAGGACGATGCCGCGCGAGGTCGACATCGTCGCCGGCGTCGGGCGTCGTGCAAAGTTCATCCTCGACGGCGCGCGTAGCGCAGGCTTCGCGTCCGGCGCGCTCGTTCACTTCGACGACGCGCTCGGTGTCGCGCACTGGCTCCGCGAGACGATTCGCGAAGGAGACCTCGTGATGCTGAAGGCATCGCGCGGGATCGGGCTCGATCGTGCCGTGACGGCACTCGAGGAGGAGGGCTGATGCTCTACCACCTCCTCTACGCGTTGCGCGACGACTACTCGGTCTTCAATGTCTTCCGCTACATCACCTTCAGGACCGCGTACGCGGCGCTGACGGCGCTCGTCATATGTTTCGTCGTCGGCCCCGCATTCATCCGCTTCATGACGCGTGTCAAGGCGGGGCAATACGTCCGCACCGACGGACCGACCTCGCACCGCACGAAGGCCGGCACGCCGACGATGGGCGGATTCCTCATCCATGTCGCGGTGCTCGTCGCGACGCTGCTGTGGGCCGATCTGATGAACCCGTACGTCTGGATCGTTCTTTTCGTGACGATCGCATTCGGCGCGATCGGTTTCGCCGACGATTGGCAGAAACTCGCGCGCCGTCGCAGTCTTGGCCTCACCGCGAAACAAAAGCTCGCGCTTCAGGCGTTCGTGGCTCTTCTCGCGGGCGCAGCAATCTCGTGGCTCCCGACGATTCAGAACTCATGGTCGACGGTGCTGACGTTTCCTTTTCTGAAAGATCATCTCGATCTCGGCGTGCTCTACCTGCCGTTTGTCGTCTTCGTGATCGTCGGCGCGTCGAACGCGGTGAACCTGACGGATGGGCTTGACGGGCTCGCGATCGGAACGACGCTCATCGCGGCGGGAACGTACGCGATCCTCACGTACGCGGCAGGGAACTTCCGCATTGCGAACTACTTGAAGATCGCGTGGGTGCCCGGCACGGGAGAGCTCGCGGTGTTCTGCGGCGCGCTCGTCGGCGCGTCGTTAGGCTTCCTCTGGTTCAACGCGCACCCTGCCGAGATCTTCATGGGAGACGTCGGATCGCTCGCGATCGGAGGCGTGATCGGCTGCCTCGCGGTCATGATCAAGCAGGAGATCCTCCTCGTCCTCGTCGGCGGGCTCTTCGTGATCGAAGCGCTGTCGGTGATCGTGCAGGTCGGCTCGTTCCGGATGACGGGGCGCCGGATCTTCCGGATGGCGCCGATCCATCATCACTTCGAGCTCTCGGGATGGAGCGAAACGAAAGTCGTCGTCCGTTTCTGGATCATCGCGTTGATCTTCGCAGTCATCAGTTTGTCGACGTTGAAGTTGAGGTAAGGCGATGAGACGAGAGGCGAGAGGCGATGAGGCGAGAGGCGAGAAGGGATGAAACGGTATGCAATTCGCCGCGGCAGCGGCGACGTCTAGATAGCCCCGCCCGTAAGGGCGGGGAAGGGATGTCGGGTCAATGATTTGCGTCGCGTAGCGACGCTGGATCTTAGCCCCCGGTCGAAGACCGGGGGAGGCGGGGAACGGGGAAGGGATGAA
>JACPDH010000044.1 GCA_016184115.1 Acidobacteriota bacterium
GGCAGCGGAGTCCTGGCTCCACGCACCGGGACGCTCGCTTCGCTCGGGTGACACGAGCACCTCCTCGTGCGTCAGCGGGTGACGAGAGACACTTGGCATCGGCCGATTCTACTCGACCGTTGTCCCGCGCCCCTTCGCGTCGTCTTCGTCCGCTAGCGCCTTCGCGAGCCGGACTCTCTGAATCACACCGAGGGCCGTAGCGCAGGCGAGGGCGCTCGCGAGATATTCAGGAATCGTCAACGGGCCATACTGCGTGGTCAGAATCCCGGCGACCGCGAGCGAGTAAGAGATGATCGGAAGCGCAACGAGCGCGAGCACGAACTCGCCGCGCCCCAGTCCGTCGTAGCGGCGGACCCTGAACGTTGCCTCGACCTGCGTGCCCGAATAGCCAACCATCGCAATACCGAGCGTCGCGACGATGGCGATCTCGATCCGCACGACAGCGCCAACTGCCCATCCGGCGAACAAGAAGCAGTCGCTGAGCCGGTCTGCGAGATGATCGAGGAAGTCGCCGAAGCGCGAGCTCAGGCCACGCTCCCGCGCGACGAGACCGTCGAGAGCGTCCATGATTCCGGCGATTGCAAGGAAGGGAGGCGCCGCGAGGAAACAGAGCGGATTGCGCCCTCCGAATGCGAGGATGACGGCGGCTGTGACGTTGGCCAGGAGTGCGACGATCGTGATCTGGTTCGGCGAGAGAGGCGATCGGCGGGCGAGTGGTCGCAGCCAGCGTTGCAGTCGATCGCGCCACGGGTTCGTCATTCGAGGAGTATGGCGCATCAGGGGGCATGCGTTGCAATACCGTCACGCGTCGCACGACGCAGGCGTAAATCGAATCTCACGAGAAGGATGGCGACATTCCGAGCGACGGAATACAAATATGTTCTCGTAAGTGCGGGAGCGGCCGTCGGAATATCGATGGTTTCGGCCCTCTTACGATAGGCGCAAAAGGGGAGAACAAGACCACATGGCAACGGAAACCAACTCAGCAGTCAAGCACATCAACGACAGTGATTTCGGAACAGAGGTTCTTCAGTCGCCGGTGCCGGTGCTGATCGATTTCTGGGCGCCGTGGTGCGGACCCTGCCGCATGATCGCTCCTGCGCTCGACGAGCTCTCGGCGGAGTACCAGGGGCGCGTGTCGATGGTCAAAATCAACATCGACGAGAACCTGGCGGTCGCCCAGCAACTCGGCGTCTCGTCGATTCCGACGCTGATGCTCTACAAGGACGGCAAGCTGGCCGACCGTGTCCTGGGTGCGATGCCCAAGGGCGAGCTCAAGCGCTTCATCGACCGCAACCTCTAATCGCAATCGTCGCGAATTCTCGGGCCGGGCGCCGTGGCGCGCCCGGCCTCGCATTTTTTGCGATCCAGGACATTGTCTGGCGAGCGACTGTGGGAAACTTAGCGCGCCATGCTCTCCGATCTCGACTCCATTCTCCGCGCTCACGAAATCGAGGCACTCATCGTGCCGATGCACGAAGCGATGCATCCCTCGTTCCGCTGGCTCTCGCGCGGCGCGAAGCTGACCAAGGGATTCGTCGTCAAGAAGGTGGGGGACGAGCCGTTGCTCATCCACTTTCCGATGGAGCGCGACGAGGCGGCCTCGGCCGGCCTGCCGACAGTCTCGGCACTCGACTTTGGGCACGAGCGGGCGCATCGCGAGGAATCGCACGCTCCGCGCGCGCTCGCGCGCTTCTTCCACAATCTCATCGAGGCACAGTCGATCACGGGAAGCGTCGCGTTCGCAGGGAACCTGCCGTTCGAGCTCTACCTGGAAACCGCCGAGGAGCTCGAGAGGTTGGGAGTGCGAATTACGAGGCTGGGAGGGCTCAACCCGGTCCAGCTCGCGCGGAAGCGAAAGGACGCGCGCGAAGTCGGGATCATCCGAAGCGTCGGAGAGCGCACGGAGATGGTCGTTGATCGCGTCCGCGAGGTTCTCCGCGGCGCGCGTGTGGACGGCTCGCATCTGATCCATGACGGCCGCGTTCTCAAGTTAGGCGATTTGAAGTCGCTCGTGTCGGCGGAGATCGTTCGCCTCGGCATGGTGGAAGACCACGAGACGATTCTCTCGCAGGGCCGGGATGCGGCGATTCCGCACTCCCGCGGCGACGCCGCGGCAGACGTCGTTCCGTCCGTGCCGATCGTCCTCGACATCTTCCCGATGGACGCCGCAACCGGATACTTCTTCGACACGACGAGAACGTTCTGCGTCGGAGAGATCCCCGGCGAACTTGCGACGATCCACGGCCTCGTTCTCGAGGCATTTACGATAGCGGCCGATGCAGTGCGTGCCGGCACGAGGGCGTCGGCGTACCAGCACATGGTGTGCGACTTCTTCGAAAAGCATGGTTACGCAACGATACGAGCGAATCCTGCGACGACGGATGGCTACGTGCACGGCCTGGGGCATGGAGTCGGGCTCGACGTTCACGAGCGCCCTTCGTTCGCGATCGTGCCATCGAACCAGGACGAGGTCGAAGTGGGCGACATCATCACCATCGAGCCGGGTCTCTACTTCCCGGAGCGAGGCATCGGCGTGAGGATCGAAGACACGTTCCATGTCGACGACAGCGGCCGCGCCGTTACACTCTGCCACGGCAACCGCGGGCTGGAGCCGTAGGGGGATGGTTAGGCCGAGGTTAGAACGCAGAACGATGAAGTGAGAATCCAGAAAGGAGATGTGCCGCCTTCATTCTGGATTCTCACTTCACCGTTCTGCGTTCTAACCTCCGCTTCTGTCTCGCTCTTCTTTCCCATCGAATCTCTGTGTTCCTGCACTCCTCACTGCGTCTCGCCGCGGCCGTGGGGATAGAAGATCACCTTCAGCGCTTCGTGGCGGTCGAATTTACCCATGCCCACCTCGAATTCGTCGAGCGAGTCGTGCTCGGCCTGCACGATCCAGGTCACGTCGAGTCCGGCCTTGAGGAGCGAGAGCATCCTCTGCCAGGAGCTGTACATCCGGCGCCCGGTGATTCCCTGGATCGTGATGCCCTTGAAGATCACGTTCCGGGTGTAATCGTCGATTTGGAGCGAATGTCCGGCCGGCAGTCCGAGCATCGACATGAAGCCACCCATCGCGACGACGTCGAGCGCGAAGTTGATCGCGGCGGGCGCACCCGACATCTCGAGGACGACATCGATCCCTCCGTCGGAGATGTCGATGATCGCTTCGCGGACCGACTTTGGATCGGACGCGGCCGCGTTGAATGCGTGCAGGTTCTTGAAGCTCTTGGAGGCGGCCCAGCGTCGCGCCGTTTCGAGCGAGTGGTCGCTGACGTCAGTGACGACCACGGTACTCGCTCCGCAGTGCTCTGCAATTGCAGCGCACATGGCGCCGATCGGGCCGAAGCCGGTGATCAGCACCGACCTGCCTGCGAGATCGACGACCTGTGTCGCGTGAACGGCGTTTCCGAGTGCATCGAGAAATGCTCCGACCGCGAGCGGCACGAGCTCCCGATTCAGCCTAACGACGTTCGTCGCCGGAACCTTCACGTACTCGGCGAAGGCGCCATCACCGTGAAGCCCGAGGATCCTGGTACTCGCGCAGATGTGGCCCTGGCCGGTGCGGCATTGGCGGCAGTGGCCACACACCAGGTGCATCTCCGCCGAAACGTAGTTCCCCGGTTCTAGATCGGTTCGCCCAACGTCGGGACCCGATTCTTCGATGTAGCCGCAGAACTCGTGGCCGTAAATCCGAGGAAGCGTCATCGACGAGCGGATCGACGGATCCCAGTGCCAGATGTGTCTATCGGTGCCGCAAATCGCTGCCGCCGCGACTTTGATGAGGACCTCGCCAGGCCCCGGAACCGGACGCCCGCGATCGGTGATGATCGTTCCTGCAGGCCCGTCTTGCGGGGCTGACTTCACGACAGCGCGCATTACAGACCTCCGGATCACAGTCGAGAGTGGATCGATGTTAGCACGGCGAATCCGCAGGAAATGGTCGCGGAGCTCGCCGCCTGCTCGGTAGGGATTGGATTACCTGCTTCGACGGTTCTTGGTTCCGCGCGGTGTCGGGACTAGGTTAGGGACAAACGTCTCAAAGTTGGAATGTAGAGCGATCAACCTCATCGTTCATCGTTCTAACTTCAGTCTCTTCCTCCTAAATTGAGGCCAGTGGGGCTATGATGCGTCGCCGCGGGAGACTGGCGATGGCGAGAACGCGCTTCAAGGATCAACGTCCCGTCGTGGAGAGCAGGTTGAGAGTCCGCTACAAGGACACCGACCAGATGGCGATCGCGCACCATTCGAACCACGTCGTCTGGTTCGAAATCGGCCGAACCGATCTCTGCCGCGCCGCGGGCATCGAGTACCGACGAATCGAAGAGCTCGGTTGGATTCTTGTCGTGACCGAGATCGGCTGCAGATACCGCGGCCCGTTTCGTTACGACGATGAGGTGTTGATTCGGACGCAAGTCGACGAGGGGAGCTCCCGCCTGATTCGATTCGCCTATCAGCTTGCTGACGCTGCGACCGGCGAGGTGAGAGCGGAAGGGTTCAGCGCGCATGTCTGGGTCGACAAGGCGACGCGACGTCCTCGTGCAGCATCGCCCGAGGTCATGGCGAAGTTTGCTCCATTCCTCGTCTGACGGGTCCCGGCAGGGCGCCTAACGCGTCAGTAGCGTGAGAGCGAGCCGCGGACGTACTTCTCCGGGTTGCGTAGAAACGCCTGCCGGTTCTCCTCGCTGCGGAAGTAGTAGATGCGGTCCTTGAACTCCGCCACCGGCGTGTCGGGACGGATCGAGACCTTGCCGCCGTCCACGGGGTCCATCGAGATCGCAGGGGTGAACGGAAGGTCGACGAGGGCGGGCGTCGCAGTCGACGTTGCCGACGTCGATGGATCCGACGGCAGCGGGAGGGCCGGGATGTCGGACTCCTGCTCGATCGTCCTGACCGCGGGGTCACCATCCGCGGGCATCGCGCCGCCTCTACGCCTCTCGCAGCCTGCGAAAACGAGAATGCATGCGAGGAGCGAAGCGGCCGCGAGGTGGCGAGCCAGACTCATGGGACGCGAGCCAGGAACGCCTGCACGGCGCGATTGAGCTCCGCGGGCTGTTCGACGTTGGAAAGATGGGCAGCGTCCGCGATGACGACGTGCTGGCCATCGCGTGCGAGCCCAGCCATCCGTTCGGCGTCGGCCGGGGGAGTGATCGTGTCGAGGGCGCCGGCGATCGCGAGTACGGGTACTGTCGCGCTGCGAAGCGTGTCGGCGGAATCGGGACGCGCCGCCATCGCTGCGAGCGCTGCGACGACTCCGTCGACGCTCGCACTCTCCATCGCGCGCCTAACGGTGTCGATGCGCCAGTCGCCGAGTGCCGCAGTCTCCGGCGTCAGCATTTTCGGAAGCATCTGCGACACCGCGACGCCCGTGCCGTCGCGCCGCACGGCATCGGCCATCGCGGCCCGACCGGCGCGAGCCTCATCGCTGTCGGCAGTCTCTCGCGTATCGACGAGGATGACCGACGACGCCAGCAAGGCGTGTCGGCGGAGCAGCGAGAATACGACGTAGCCCCCCATCGAGACTCCGGCCAGCGTCGCGCGGTCGACTCCACGCGATCGGACGAATGCGGCGACCGCGTCGGCGTACGCGTCGATCGTCTCCGCGGCGGAGCCATCGAACGGCGTGCCGCCAAAGCCAGGGAGATCGGGTGCGAGGTGCCTTCGACCATGAATGGCGAGCTGCGGCTCGAAGATCGCGGATGAAAGAGGGAAGCCGTGAATCCAGACGATTGCGGGCCCCGTTCCCTTGTCGATGGCCGATAGCATTGGTTGGCTCACAGTTCGCGTTTCAGCGTCTCGGCACATGCGCGAATCCGCTGGAGTGCCAGCGGGAGCTTCGCGGAGGAGCTCGCGACGACGACGAGGTGATAGCCGTCTTTCAGGTCCTCGGAGAGGATTCGCCATTCGCTCCCGTTGATCGTAAAGGTGAGCGGCGTTCCGAGTCCCGTCTCCTGGCAGACGCGACGCACCTGATCGCGAAAGATTCCGCCGTACGCCCCGGCGACCCGCAGATCGTAGTTCGAGATGCCGTTGACCGCACCGATCACGGCTTCACCTTCGAAGTCGACGAGGATGACGCCGACGACGCCAGGCACTTCGCGGACGATGGCGTCCAGTTCGCGTTGAAAGGGCACGATTACTCCAGCATGAGCAGATATTTTTGCGCTTCCATCGCTTCGGCGCTTGCGGGCGCAGCCTCGACGACGCGGCGCAGATAGGATATCGCAGTGTCTTTGAATCCCTTCCTGTGCGCGCAGATCCCGAAGCGGAGCAGCGCCGACAGCGATTCGGGGCGACGCGAGAGGACGTCGAGATAGTGGCGTCCTGCGGCTTCGCAGTCGCCATCCTTCTCGAGCACGATGCCGAGGTAAAGATGCGCGTCGACGAGCTCGGGGTCGGCGGCAATGGCCGCAGTCAGGTTCTTGACCGCAACGTCGCGCCTTCCCGCCGATTCGTCGCAGATGGCGTGGTGGAACGCCGCACTCGCGCGGAGCTCGTGATCGGGGAGTGCCATCACCCAGGCGAAGTCGGCGGCGGCCGCGTCGTACTTTTTCGACCGAAGCAGGGTCACGCCGCGGTTGAATCGCGCCTCGACGAACTCCGGCTCGCGCTTGACGAGCGACTCGAAGATCGCGAGCGCCTCCGATTCGCGACCGGCGAGGAGAAGCGCGAGACCCTTGGCGTTCTGGTCAGACTCAGAGCCGCGGCCGGCGCGCACACCCGAGAGCGACTTCAGAGCCCGATCGACGTCGCCGCGCGCGAGGAACGCCGCGCCCAGACTGCAGTCGGGACCGCGCGCAGACTCCTGACCGCTCGCCACGGATGGCGAAACGACAAGCAACAGAACGATCGCCAAATGGCGGGTCAGGCGGCTCCTCGTACCTGCTCCTCGGGCTGGATGTCGCCTGCCTTCACGGCACGGACGAACGCGTCGACCACTCTCGGGTCGAAGCGCGAACCGCCGAAGCCGACGATCTTGTCGACGACATAGGCGAGCTCCATCGCTTTCTGGTAAGGCCGGTTCGTCGTCATCGCGTCGAACGTGTCGGCGATTGCGACGATCCGCGCCTGCATTGGAATCTCATCACCCGTGAGGTTGTCAGGGTAGCCGCCCCCCGACCACTTCTCGTGGTGGTACCGCATTCCCGGAATGACGTGATCGAGTTGCGGCACGCCGCCCATGATCGCCGCGCCCTTCTCGGGATGCGTCTTCATCACTTCGAACTCTTCGTCGCTGAGCGCGCCCGGCTTCCTGAGGATCCGGTCGTCGATGCCGATCTTCCCGACGTCGTGAAGCAGCGCGCTGATCCGGAGATGCCGCATGTCGTCGTGCGACAGGCCGACGTGCTTGCCGATTGCCATCGAGTAGCGTGCGACGCGCTCGGAGTGTCCACGAGTGTAGGGATCTTTCGCATCGATTGCCGCGGCGAGCATGCGAATCGAGTTGATGAAGAGGAGGTGATTCTCGTTCGCCGCTTTCTTCAGCTTTTCGATCGCCTTCTCGATCTCGGCAGACATGACGTTGAAGTTGTTCGCCAGGTCGCCGATCTCGTTGCGCGATCGCACGTCGACTCGCTGCTGGTAATTTCCTGCTGCGATTTCCCGGGTCTTCTGGGCGAGCGCGTGAATCGGCCGCGAGATTCCCGTGGCGAACAGGATGCCGACGATGATCGCGAGTACGATGGCGAGCGCTCCCCACTCGATCGTCGAGCGCAGCATCCGGTCGACCGATGCGAACGCACGCTTCTCTTCCTTCTGAACCACGACCGCCCAGCCGGTCTCCTGTGAGGGTGAGACGGTGCCAAGAACTCTGCGCGCTCCGTCGGAGTAACTCTGCGTGAGGCGCACCGGCACGGGCGCTTTCATGAACTCCTGCACGATTCGAAGGCTCGAAAAGTCGGGCTGCTGAACGCTCACCGCGGCCTCACTGTGCATGAGGACTTTTCCCTGCCTGTCGACGATGAACGCCTCGACGTCTGACTGCCCGTCGTTGACGACGCGCTGCTGAATCGTCCGGAGGCTGATCAGAGCCTCGACGACTCCGATCGCCGTCGGCGTGTCGGGAATCGTCGGGTCGAGGATCGGCATCGCCACGACGATCGCTCCCTGATTGAGCGTCGGAATGTAGATGTACTGCCCGACGTAGACCGCACCTTCCGTACCACTCAGTTCGATCGCGCGGCGTGTTGCCGCGTTGAGCTCCGCGATTGCCTCGGCGCCGAGTGTCTCGGGCACCCCTTGCGCACCGACGCCGTTGCGGTCGACGAGACGGAGCGCGAGGATCTCGGCGTCGTGCCGCGTGTAGGTCTCGATGAGTCCGGTCTCCGCCGCGGCCGCGAATGGATCGCTCTGTTGCGATAGCAGGATCACATTCGTCATGCCACCCGCGATCTTGTCGAGTTGAAGCCTGTAGCTGCGGATGAGATTGTCGAGATCGCCCGAGATCGCGAGCGCCGAACGCGACAGGTACTTCTTCTCGAGCGTCTCGAGCGACTCCTTGTTGATCCCGATCAGAAAATAGTGGGAGATCAAAAGTGGGAGCATCGCGACGAGGACGAGCGCTCCGAGCAGGGTCCAGACGAGGCGCGGACCCTTCTTGAGGATCGCAACAGGCATACCGGGATTATAGCAACGCCGGAGGGCGCTTCGTTTAACATCTGGTAACCTCGACCCCCCGCCGCTTCCGCGGTTGCTGGATTACGAGACACTTCAAGCCATGGCTGCGAGCGCGAACGACGATGCCGTCGGTATCTATGTGCACCTCCCGTTCTGCCGGAGGCGCTGCTCGTACTGCCCGTTCGCGATCTCAGTCGACAGGCGTCTTGCATCCCGCTATTTCGACTGCCTCGCGAATGAGATCGCGGCGGCCGCCCTTCCCGTCGGTACGATCTTGAAGCGAATCCTGAGGACTTCCGCCCCGATTCGATCGCGCAGTGGATGTCGCTCGGGGTCACGCGTGTGAGTGTCGGCGTGCAATCGCTGCACGAGCGGGAGCTTCGTCCGCTTGGAAGGCTTCACGGCCGCGAGGGAGCACTCGCCGCGGTGCGGTCCGCGGTGGCGTCGGGGCTGCGGTCGAGCGTCGACGTCATCATCGGGCTGCCAGGTCAGACTCCCGAGTCATTCGCGTCGACAGTCGAGCCGCTGCTCGAGCTCGGCGTAGGGCACGTTTCGCTCTACATCCTCGATCTCGACGAAGATTCGACGTTACGCCGTCGGGTTGACGCGGGGCGCGTCGCACTGCCGAATGAGGACGCGGTCGCCGAGCAGTACGAGCTCGCGGTCGGGCTCTGCGCGCGGTTCGGACTCCGCCAGTACGAGGTGAGCAACTTCGCCCGACCCGGAGAGGAGAGTATTCACAACCTCCGCTACTGGCGTCGCGATCGCTACCTCGGGTTTGGACTCGGTGCGCACTCGTTCGACGGAAGGCGCCGGTGGGCGAGCTCGCGCGATATCGTCGAGTACATGGACCGGATTGAATCGGGCGCGAGCCCGATGACGTTCGAAGAGATGCTCTCGGCTGAGGAAGAACGAGAGGAGCGGATCTTCCTGGGGCTTCGTCGTGCGGAAGGGCTCTCGGAGGCGGAGTTGCACGAACTTGCTCCTGAGCGAGCCGCGATCTGGATCGAAAACGGCGCGGCGAACGGATGGATACGCCATTCTGGCGCTCGCATCGCGTTCACCGCGCGTGGATTCCTCGTCAGCAGCGAGCTGATCGCTGAGCTCTTCTGAGCCGCTACTTCGCCGGGTTGCCTGCGGAGAGCAACGCCTCGATGTAACTCGCGAAGAACTTGGTGTCTCCAGCGTAGAAGACCCGCTGACCGTTCACGACGAACGTCGGCGTCGCGTAGACCTCGCTGTCGTAGAGCACCCCGATCTGATCGAGCAGCGCGCGCTTCTCCGCGCTCGACTTCAGAATCGGATCGATCTTCTTCCAGTCGATCTCGAGATCGGCTGCGATCTCTCTCAGCTGCGCCTCGACGTTCTTCGCGGTGATCTGCTCCTGGCGCCCGAACACGGAGTCGACGAACGGCCAGTACTTGTCAGGCGCTGAGCGTTGCAGATAGCGGGCGATCAGTGCGGGATGAATTGCCCAGTCGTGATGCTCGAAAAAGGGGAGGTCGAGCCTCGCGTAGGTGATCTTCCCCGCGTGCTTCTTGAGCAACGGCGCCAGCGTCTCGTGCGCGTGCATGCACGACGGGCACTGGAAGTCCGAGATCTCGAGAATCTCGACGGTCGAACCCTTCGCGACCTTGCGCGCTGCCTTGTCGGCGCCGATCGCCTTCAGGTACTGGCGGCGGGGATCCTGCGTCCGATCGAGCACCCGCCCTGCCATCAGGAAGTTGTTCGAGGAGTCGAGGTACGCGTCTGCGTTGATCTTCCCGTATTCAGTGTCGTACGCGATTACGACCTTACGAAGTCCGTCGGCCAGAGGCGATTGAGCGAGCGCGATCGACGTCTTCTTTTCGAGAGCCCGGTCGGTCATTTCCTTGATGCGAGTCTCGAGCGGCTTGGGGCCGGGCTCGAGCGGAAAGACGTTCGCCAGAACGATCTGATTCGTCGTCTTCGACACCATTGCGAACGTCATCTCGCGACAACGCTCCTCGGTCTTCGACGTCTGAGTGACGCGGTACGAGTCGAACCCTGCCGGCCCCTGGTCACCCACCGGCTCGATCGAGAACTGCCCGCTCGGGCAGAGGGTCATCGCCTTCCTGAGAAAGCTCTCGAGCTGAGGATTGTTTACCGGAGCTGCAGAGGCAGCCGTGGCCGCAAGCGCGATTCCGAGGGCGAGAAACAGTTTCTTCATGTCTTCCTTCCGGGAGTCGAATTCGTGTCGCCGCTAGTGGAACAGCGGAGCGGCGAGGTTCAATCCAGCGTCGCGGTCACAGGACGGTGAGGCTGAACTCCGCCCGGACGTGCCCAACCTCGACCCCCGCTGCGTTCAGGAGGCGATTGTCGAGATATGGCCGCAGCAAGGGTTTGTCGCCGGGGTCGACGCCGAGCTGGCGGAGGGTCTCGAGAATCACCGGGTCGCGCCCCCGCGGAGCCGTTCCGTCGGCTACCTTGATGGCGACGCCCAGCGGCCCACACTCGAACAGCTCCGGCCGTGATCCCGAGCGGCCGGCCGAGGGCAGTACCAGCATGCCGTAAAACGCCTCCGCCCCCTCTTTTCCGAGCAGGTCGCCGTCAAACGACTGCATCAGCGGTGTCGTGATGCTGTGGCCTCCCGCGACGTACTCCGCATGACCGCTCATTGCTTCGAGGACGGCGCGCGCGTGCGGCACAAACTCCGGAATCGATGCCGGCTCGTCCATTCCGAGCGCAGTCGCGCCGAGGCGCGCGTAGGCGAGCGCGGCGCGGTAGAGGGAAAGGAAGAAGGTCGGAACGCTGCAACCGTCGATCGCCGTCGGAATCTCGTCCGGCTCCTGGCGACAGAATTCCGACAACACGTTGGCGATGTCGATCTGAAGCGGATGGTCGCGATCGAGGTACGACGACGTCGGCAGGTCGAGCATCTCGCAGTAGAGGAGCATTCCAGCATGCTTGCCGGAGCAGTTGTTGTGAAGCGGGCTCGGACCCTCACCCGAAAGGCGGAGCTCGGCAGCGGCGCGCTCCTCGTACGGCATGTGCGGACCGCATCGAAGATCCGACTCGTCAAACTCCCCTTTGCGCAGAATCGCGGCCGCAGTCGCGACGTGGAACGGCTCGCCGCCGTGCGACGCGCAGATCAGCGCGAGCTCCTCCTCCGTGAGGTCGAACTCGTCGCGTCCTCCTTCGCGCAGAAGTGGAAGGATCTGGAACGGCTTCGCCGCGGAGCGCAGAAACGTGCGCGTGTCGGGATCGCCCGCATACGCGACCAGTCGTCCCGTCGCGTCGACGACGGCGATCGAGCCGGAATGGAACGACTCGACGCGGTCCCCTCGGTAGACGTTTACGAGTCGCTTCATGGCTCGATTCTGCGACAGTTCATCGCCGGAGGCCAGCCCGCCGGATCGCGAGGACCGCGTTCATCCCGCCGAATCCGAACGAGCTTGCGATGAACGCTTCGACATCGCATGCGCGTGCGCCTTCGGGCACGTAGTCGAGGTCACACTCGGGATCGGGAACGCGCAGGTTGATCGTCGGAGGAACGAACCCTTCGTTTACCGCCAGCAACGAGAGTGCGGCCTCGATCGCGCCGCTTGCACCCATCGCGTGACCGTGCATCGATTTCGTCGAGCTGACCGCGAGCCGGGCGGAGTGCGCGCCGAATACCTGCTTGATCGCACGCGTCTCGACCGGATCGTTGAGCTTCGTGCCGGTGCCGTGCGCGCTCACGTGGGCGACCGACGACGGCTCGATTCCAGCGTCAACGAGCGCGAGCCGCATCGCTCTCGCCGCACCGTCTGACTGTGGGTCGGTGATGTGTGCGGCGTCG
>JACPDH010000038.1 GCA_016184115.1 Acidobacteriota bacterium
CTCCGCTCGTTCGGTCCCGGCGAGCCGACGGGGCTCCGCGTCATCGAAGCGCCGCACCCACAGCACCCGGTCTCCGCCCGCCTCCGGGACTGCGGCGTAGACCAGGCTCCGCGCGTCCGGCGCCAGTGCGAATGCTCGGATAGATTTGGAGTTGTCGAGGACGAACGAGAAGAGGGCTGCCGGCATCGACGCCTCGGGCCGGGGAAGCGCTCGCGGCCACGCGATTGCGCCTAACAGGCCGAGAATGGCAAGCGCGGCGATTCCCCACGCCAGCTTCTCGCGCGTCCTTCTTCGGATCGTGATCGGCGTCGCGACGCCGGCCTGCGATCCCGCCTCCGAAATCCACTGGAGCTGACTTGCGACGTCGTGGGCCGACTGCCAGCGATCGTCGGGATCCTTCTCGAGGCACTTGCGAACGACGTGGTCGAGCGCGGGTGGAGCCATCGGCGCGACCGACGAGATCGGCTCGGGCTGCGACGACACGATCGCCGCGATGAGGCTCGTTTTCGACTGTCCCTGGAACGCGCGGCGTCCCGTCGCCATCTCGTAGAGCACGGCGCCTAACGCGAAGATGTCCGTTCGCGCGTCGGCCTCGAGCCCCTCGAGTTGTTCGGGCGCCATGTACTGAAAGGTTCCGAGGATCGTTCCTTCCTTCGTGAGCGGCTTCGCCTCGGGCGGCATGTTCGTCAGGCCGTCGATCGGCGTCCGCCCCTCGGTTGCCGACTTCGCGAGGCCGAAGTCGAGGAGCTTGGCGCCCGACTTCGTCAGCATGACGTTGCCGGGCTTGAGGTCGCGATGCGTGATGCCCTGACGATGCGCTGCGTCGAGCGCCGAGGCGATCTGGCGGCCGAATTTCAGGACGTCGGGAAGGGGAAGGGGGCCCTTCTTTACGCGGTCCGCAAGCGACTCGCCTTCGAGAAGCTCCATAACGAGGTAGTGCACCGTGGTGGAGTCGTCGGCCGAGGTGGCGCCGACGTCGTAGAGCGTGCAGACGTGAGAGTGATTCAGCTGCGAGATCGCCTTCGCTTCGCGCTCGAAGCGCTGAAGGAAGAGCTCGCTCTCGGCAAGCCCGGGTGGGAGCACCTTGATCGCGACGTCGCGATCGAGTCGCGTGTCCCGCGCGCGCCACACCTCACCCATTCCACCCGCTCCGATCGGCGCGAGGATCTCGTACGGTCCCAGACGGGTGCCGGGTTGATTTGTCATCGAAGGGGCAAGGATAGCAGAGGTGGCGCGCGGGCGACCCGCAGGCGGAAGTGCCTTCGCCAGTGTCCCGCGACGAAGCGCGGTTGCACGGGTGTTCGTAGGGGCGACTCATCGCGTCGCCCCTGCGAAGCCATCGAGTCCGCGTCCGCTTCGTGCTCGTCGGAGGAGTTTCTATCTCGTCTACCGCGAGAGCTTCGCCGTCCAGTTCGACACGAGCGTGATCGGCGTCGACTGGACGTCCTCAGGGGCCTTGCCGACGAGGAGCCGTCCGCTGTTCCGGTCGAATCTGAAGAAGACCACCGTCGGATCCTTGAAGAGAAGCCGAGGGCTCGACGTTTCGACGGCGTCGGCGCCGAGCTTCACCTCGACGGTCATGATCGCGCTGTCAGGACCCTGGTAGATGATCTCGCGATCGCCCGCGCCCCACTCCGCCAGGTCCCCGCCTTCGGTCGACACCTGCCACTTGCCTCCGGGGCCGGGGTAGGGGGCGAGGTAGATCTGGTCGCGCCCCGACTCGTTCGACGTGTAGAGCAGCCAGCGACCATCCCGCGAGATGCGCGCGAAGCGCTCGTTGAACTGCGTCGAAAGGTGAGGCTGCACTTCGTGCTTCCCGGTCATCGACACCTTGTAGATGTCCTGGCCCATTCTCACTTTTTGATCGAACGTCGAAACGAACAGCGTTCGGGCGTCCGGGGACCAGTCCGACGGAAACTTGTGAAAGTCCGACGTCGCGACGAGCTGCTCGGCGCCTTCACCGCTCGATTGCTTCAGGTAGAGGTCGAGGACCGCCTGATTGAGCTGGGCGAACGCGATCTGCTTGCCGTCGGGAGACCAGACCGGGCTTCGCTCGTTTCCCGGCCCGAACGTGAGGCGGCTCGGAATCCCGCGCGCGAGGTCGACGACCCAGACGTCGAGCGAGCCGGCAGTCCGATCTGCGATCGCGGCCGCAAGCCGCTTGCCGTCCGGCGAGAGCGCAGCGTCGGCGTACGCCCCGGGCTGTCCGATCGGCGCGAGTACCTTTCCGTCGCGATCGACCCATTCGAGCGTGACGTCCTGCGAGTCGCCCCCTCCCTTGCGGTAGACGAGCATTCCGTTCCGTGAGACGGAGAAGACGCCCTGAAAGAACGCGCTCTCGTACTGGACCCCGTCGGCGAGCGGAACGGGATCGCCGGTGGCCTTGCGCTTCTTCGCGTCGAACGCCTGCGCGACGAGGACGTTGTCGCGAACGTAGAGCACGCGCCCTTCGGCGTACTCGACGTTCGAGCGGGCGTTGACGAAGAGCTCCGGCGCTCCACCCTCGAGGTCGCCGACGTAGACCGCGTTCGACTGGCTGCGCGTGCTGGCAACGTGGGTGCCGGCGAGGTAGAAGAAGTGCCGTCCGTCGGGAAGAAAGGACGCCCAGCGATGAGTCGTCTCTTTCTTCGCGGGGTCGAGCTTCGTCACCGGCGTCGACGCGCCGCCCGCGGCGGAGATGCGATGAATCGGACCGAGCGAGGTCGGGGAGAAGATGATGACGTCGTCGCGATTCCAGGAGCCTCGTCGCGGGTTCAGGCCGACCTCGATGAGATTCAGCGGCGGGCCTCCGCGGACGTCGATCTTCTGGAGGAATCCGCCGGCGAAGAACGCGATGAAGTGGCTGTCGGACGACCAGAAAGGATTCGAAGCATCCTCGGTGCCGGTCAGCGGCGTCGCCTTGTCGGAGTCGACGGGACGGATCCAGAGGCGATCCTTCCCGTCGTCGCACCGCGCGAGAAAGGTGATCAGTTTCCCGTCAGGCGAGATCGTGAGCGATGCGGCGTTCGTCTGATTCAGTCGAAATGCCGACTTCTCCGGCGCGACGATCGACGCATGGATCACGAGCGGCGGCTTCGATCGCTCGCGTAGCGCGAGGATCAGCAGGGCGCCGAACAGCACGAAGCCGATCGCGGCCGTGGTCCACGCGATCCGTTCGCGGTTCTTCCTGCGAATGGTGATCGGCGCGGCGACGCCAGCCTGCGAGCCTGCCTCGCTGATCCAGCGCAGCTCGCTCGCGACGTCGCGCGCCGACTGCCAACGGTCGTCGGGATCCTTCTCCAGGCACTTCTTTACGACGTGGTCGAGCGCCGGCGGGGTCATCGGCGTGATCTGCGAGATCGGCGTCGGGTGGGAGGTGACGATCGCGGCGATGAGGCTCGTGCGCGAGGCGCCCTCGAACGCGCGCCGGCCCGTCGCCATCTCATAGAGCAGCGCGCCTAACGCGAAGATGTCGGTCCGCGCGTCGGCCTCTTGCCCCTCGAGCTGCTCGGGAGCCATGTACTGAAAGGTGCCGAGGATCGTCCCTTCCTGCGTCAGCGGCCGCGCCTGCGTCGGCATCTCGGTCAGACCCTGCACGACCGCCCCCTCGGCGCCGGAGCGCGAGAGACCAAAGTCGACCAGCTTCGCGCCGGTTTTCGTGAGCATTACGTTGCCCGGCTTCAGATCGCGATGGATGATTCCCTGCGAGTGCGCCCGTGCGAGCGCGTCGGCGACCTGCGCGCCGTAGCGGATCACCTGGTCGGCGGGCAGCGGACCCTTCGCGAGGCGGTCGGCGAGCGACTCGCCTTCGATCAGCTCCATGACGAGGTAGTGCGTGTCGTCCTCGTGGCCGACGTCGAAGAGAGTGCAGATGCTCGGATGGTTCAGCGACGAGATCGTCTTCGCCTCGCGCTCGAAACGTGCGCGGAATTGCTCGTTCTGCGCAAAGCCCGCGGGAAGGATCTTGATCGCGACCTCGCGCCCGAGGCGTGTGTCCTTCCCGCGCCAGACCTCGCCCATGCCGCCGGCGCCGAGAGGCGAGACGATTTCATAGGGTCCGAGGCGGTTGCCGGGAACGAGGGCCATCGAATTGGATTGAAACGGATCGATTGTCGCACGCGACGGGCAAGAACGGCAACGGCGCACTGAGACTTCACACCCTACCCGCGCGAGCCGAACTACGCGATCTCGCGAGCCGCGCAGGAGCGCATGAGGGGTCAGGTCTTCGTTTTTCTGAACCCCGTGAATCCCGCACTCGCTTCGAACCGAAGAGGTCCGCGAGGAGGTCGATCAGCCTCCTGAGAAGATTCTGATCTCGGAGGGGATCGGTTGAACCGAGGTGTTGTGACCTCCGCCTCACGGCCCATGCGAAGCTACGCGCCCGAGTCGGGGCTCGTCTCGTTGCATCCGCAGCGGCGGTGCATTCCGCTGCGGAACTTCTCGCGCTCCTCGGGCGTCATCTGCTCCCAGCGTTCCGCCATTCGCCGGCGGAAGCGAGAACCGCCGGAGCCGTGCAGACCGAATCCGCCGAAAAGAATTCGGCAGAGCGCCAGGAGTCCGAGGGCTTGCCAGAACGTAATCTGAGGCCAGCCGAAGAGCGGCGGCAGGAGCCAGTTCCATAGCTGAAGTACGACCTCGCCTCCGATGAAGACAAAGAGTGCAAACGCCACAATCGCCAGCGGAGCGATGATCATCAATCTCTTTCTCATGGTTCGAATCCTCATGCTTTCGTGTATTCGTCGTAGATGCTCTGCAGGCGCTCGCGCAGATGCAGCACTGCGTAGTGTTTGCGCGAGAGAAGCGTGTTCACGCTCACGCCAGACTCCGCCGCCATCTCCTTGAAGCTGCGCCCTTCGAGCTCGTGCGCGATGAACACGCGCCGCTGCTCCGTGGGCAGCTCGTCGAGCGCCAGCTCGAGCTCGTCGAGAAGGACGCTCCTCGCGTAGCGCGCCTCCGGTCCCGCATCAGGAGAAGGGAGCAGATCCTCGAGCTTCAGCAGTTCTTCGCCCTCGACGCCGGTGGCTGCGTCGCCTAACCGCTCCGGCTTCTTTCGCCGGAACAGGTCGGTAATGCGATTGCGCGCGACTCGAAATAGCCAACCGGTGACGTGCTCGATCGGCATGAGAAGCCGGTTCGCTTCCACGAGCTCATAGAAGACATCCTGCAGCACGTCCTCGGCGTCACCGATGTCAGGCACGCGCCGTTCGATGAACTTGCGGAGACGAGAGCTCTCACGGGCAAGTACGTCCGCGATGTTCCGGTCCTGCTCGTCGGTCATTCGGTCGATCGTGAACGTCTCGTCCATCTACTCCAGTAGACGGAGGAGCGGCGCCGATATTGTAGGCATGCGGTGAAGTCACCTATTCGGTTCTCAGCACCTGGTCGCCGCTGCCGTTGTCGACGCTCGTGACGAAGGGGATCACGGCGCCGTCTCCGCTGACGACCTGCAAGCGGAGCGACACGCCGATGAGGTCTTCGCCGCGCGCCGTCGCAGGGAGCCGGTTGCTGAGATCGCTCAGGAGGAGAAAGCCGCGCGCCGGCAAGTCGAGCTCGAAGCTCGCGATCGGGCCGTAGACGAGCGAGCGGTTGTCGCCGTACGCCGCCGTCACCCGGACTCTCGCGGCCGCGCCGCCGGTCTCGACGAGGCCGACGTTCGAGCGGAACGACGCCGGTTTCTGCGACTGGATCGTCGCGACCGACGAGACCTCGAGCCCGTTGATCTGACGCGACTGTCCGAGGCGCATCGCGGAGCTGCGCGGCAGTGCGGGGACGCCGGTGCCGTAGGTTCCCGGCCTGCTGCCGACGGTCGCGTAGGTTCGGCTCGTCGCGGCGACGGAGCCGTTCTCGGGCGTGTAGACGAGGTAGCCTAACGAACCGCTCGCCGCGCCGAAGAGCGAGCCGACCACGTCGAAGTACTCGATCGATTCTCCGGCCGCGAGCGCGACCGGCTTCGAGAAGGTCGCGCCGTCGCGTTGGAAGTATTCGAACGTTCCGGTTGCGGCGGTCGTGCCGATGTTGCTCAGTGAGACGTCGGTTCGGAAGAAGGTGTCGTTCGCGCCGCGCACGACTCCCGCGACCGGGATGACGACGGTCTCCGCGCGATTCGCGCCGAGAAGCTGGTTCCAGTCGGCGACGCTCCAGAAGTCGCCGCTCTCCTGGTCGACCGGCGTGGCGTAGGCGACCACGCGCCCCGACGACGAGGCGTCATTGGTCACGCGAGCCATCACCGTCCCCTCGGGGACGCGGTCGAGCAGGCGCAGCATCCGGAAGGCGGAGACCGAGTCGGTTAGGCTTGCGAGCTCGGTGCCGTTCGCCGCATAGAAACGGACGTTGACCGATGCGCTGCCGCCTCCGGTCTCCTGCACGAAGATGTTCGTGCGCGTCGTCGCGCTCTTGCGCATGCCGGTGAGGACGAGGCTCTGACCCGCCGCGAGCGCGCGGTCGGAGCGGAAGACCGGGATGACCGAGCCGTACGTGCCGAGCGGATTGCTGACGTTGAAGATGTTCGCCGCGGTATAGATCTTGTCGAAGTCTCGCGTCCGGATCTGCAGGGTGCCGGTGACCTGGTCGCCACCGAAGACGGTGGTGACGACGTCGGCGAGCTTCACCCCCTGGCCCGGTGCGACCGGTGCGATCGGCGCGCTCTTCGCCACCGGCGGCGCATCCATCGACGGAGAGAAGTACATCGAAAGATCGCTGAGTGCGCTGACGCCGAAGACGTTGGTGATCGTTAGGTCGGAGATGAAGAGCCCGACTCCTCCGCGAACATGCCCGACTCCCGGGATGAGCAGCGCGACCTGGCCAGGAAGAAGTCCCGGGACATCGTTCGACGAGGTCGTCGGTTTGACCGTGTCGACGATGGTGACGAGGCTCGTGCCGACGCCTGGACTGTCGAGAATTCCGCGGCGCGCGCTCGAGGTGAAGCTCCTGCCGGCGGCGCCCGTCGCGTAGACGAGCGAGAGCGTTCCGGCCGCCGTGCCGTTGAGCGCCGACGCGTCAGGGCGCTGCGTGCGGTCGATCTGGAACGACACTGGCACGCTCTGTCCCGGGGCGATGGTGACGAGGCCCGACTGCGGAACGATGAAGCCGACGTCCGAGACGACGATTCCGTTGAGCGTTCCGCTGCCGAGATTCGTAAAGGTCGCCGTGCCCGCGGGGTTCTCGTTCTCCGGCGCCGCGACGTCGATGCGGTCCTCGTTCGCGTCTGCGAGGGCGGTGCCCTGCTGCGACGTGGCCGAGAGCAGCTTCACCGGTATACGCACGGTGCTCGAGAAACCGGTGCCGGTGACGAGCACGCTTCCCGCGTACGCGCCGGCGGGCCGCGCGAGCCCGCGGATCTCGACGTAGAGCTCCTCTCCTGGGCCTAACTCCGCGCCCGGAAGCGACTGCGTGAAGAAGTCTCCCGACTGCGCGATGGTGAGCGTCGTCGGCAGGTCGCCGTAGTTCTTGATCTGGTAGTAATCCTCGGCGCCGGCCGTGTCGGCGCTCGCGACGAGTCCGGCGGGGTAGGTCGTGACGACGGGGAGGGGAGGCGAGATCGTCGCCGTCGTCGTCGTCGCGCTGAGCGTCGCGGTCGGCTCGCTGATCACGGTGTTCTGCTGGAGGAGCGAAGGGTAGCTGACGGTCGTGATGGCGAAGTAGTAGGTCGTCTGCGGAGTTAGGCCATCGACCGCGTAGGAAGCGAGCTGCTTGTCGGGCGTCGTGACGACCTGCACAGGCGCGCCGCCGGGCGAGGTGGAGACTCCGATTGCGTAGCCGCCTGGATCGTTGAAGTAGGCGATCGGCTGCCAGGTGAGTACGACCGTGTCGCTCTTCACGGCGGCGATCTGCGGATTCGTCACCGCCACGGTCTGCGTGTCGCGGAATGGCGCTCCTTCCTTGCGATCGAGAAACGCGAGCAGGGTCGGGTCGTTCGTGTAGAGCGCGTTGTAGCCGAAGTCGCTCCCGTTGTCGGCGAGCGCAGTGAGGTTCAGCAGCTGCGAGGGAACGGGCCCGCCGAGGTTGTTGAAGTCGATCTGCAGCTCCTCGAGGTTCGCAAGCTGGCCGAGCTGCGGCGGAATCGTGCCGGTGAGCAGGTTCTGCCCGATCACGAGCGAGCGGAGTGTTGCGATGCTGCCGAGCTGGGGAGGAATCGTCCCGCCGAGGCGGTTGCCGCGGAGGAAAAGGTACTGCAGGCTCGTCGCCTGTCCGAGCTCGGGCGGGATGGAGCCGGTGAGCTGGTTGTACTCGAGCGAGAGGAACTCGAGCGTCGGGATCGTGGCGAGCGCGGGGGGGATCGTGCCAGTGAGCTTGTTCGAGCCGAGATCGACGTAGATCGCGCTCGTCATGTTCGCAAGTTCGGGCGGGATCGTTCCCGTGAGCTCGTTCGCCCCGAGGACGAAGTAGCTCATCAGGACGAGATTGCCGAGGGAAGGCGGAATCGACCCGGTGAGCTGATTGAGTGCGAGGTCGAGGGAGTCGAGAGACGTGCACTGGCCGAGCTCGGTTGGGATCGGACCCGACAGTTGGTTTTCAGCAAGGAGGAGCGAGCGGAGCGCAGTGAGCTTTCCGAGCTCGGGCGGGATCGCGCCGGTGAGCTGATTTCCCTGCGCCCAGAGCGCGGTTAGGTTCGCCAGGTCACCAAGCTCGCGCGGGATGCCGCCGGTCAGCCGGTTGCCCTGGAGGAGGAGAATCGTGAGGTTCGACAGGCGGCCGAGCTCGGTCGGGATGGTTCCCGTGAGCTGGTTCGCGCCGAGATCGAGGTCGGTGAGGCTCGTTAGGCTTCCCAGGCTCGTCGGAATCGTGCCGGTGAGCTGGTTCGTGGCGAGGTAGAGCGACCGCAGTGATGTCGCGTTGCCGAGCTCGGCGGGGATCGTGCCGGAGAACTGATTGTTGTCGAGCTGGAGGTTCTGCAGCGCCGGCATCGCGCCGAGTTGCGCGGGAATCGTTCCGGTGAGCTGGTTGTAGGAGAGAAGGAGATCCTCGAGCCTCGCGAGCTGCGTGATCGACGAGGGAATCGTCCCGCTGAGAGCGTTCACGTAGAGCCAGAGGCGAGTGAGATTCGTCAGGTTGCCGAGCCCGGCCGGGATGCTGCCGGTGAGCGCATTGTCGTGGAGCTGCAGCTGCTCGAGCGCGGCGAGCTGGCCGAGCTGGCCCGGGATCGCGCCCGTGAGGTCGTTCTCTCCGAGGTCGAGGACGCGGAGCTTCGGAAGGTTGCCGAGCTCCGGCGGGATCGAGCCGGAGAGTTTGTTGATCCCCAGGGTCAGTTCTTCGAGTTGCGCGAGCGAGCCGAGCTGTGACGGAACGCTGCCGGTGAGGCTGTTGTTGGCGAGATCGAGGTAGATGATCGCGGGGAGCTGCGCGAGCTGAACCGGAATCGCGCCGGTGAACTGATTCGCCGACAGGCGCAGCTCGTTGAGTTTCGGCAGTGATCCGAGGAATGAGGGGATCGAGCCCGAGAGCTGATTGTTCCAGAGGGCGAGGAACTCGAGGTTCGAGAGAGACGAGAACGTCGACGGAATCGTTCCGGTGAGCTGGTTCGAGTTGAGGTCGAGATAGCGCAGCTTCGAGAGCGAGCCGAGCTGCGACGGGATCGTCCCGGCGATCACGTTGCCGGGAAGGTAGAGCACCTCGAGGTTGGTCAACTGGCCGAGCTGTGCTGGCAGCGTACCTACGAGGTTGTTGTAACCGAGGTTCAGCTCCGTCACGGTGCTGCCCGCCTCGTTACAGACGACGCCGGTCCAGTTGCACTCGGTGCCCGCTGCGCTTCCCCAGCCGCCGTTGCCCGACCACGACGCGCCACCGGTCGCGTTGAACAGCGAGAGGAGGGCGGAGCGCTCAAGCGACGGAATCGCGGCCGCGCCGGGAAGCGCAGCGGAAAGAACCAGAAGGCAGATGAGGCTCGCCCGTACACGCAGTGTGGCTCGCATGATGTGCTCCTGGCCGGTTGTGATGGAGGCAAGAGTATGTCCGCCGGGGTGGCGTCGCAAGTGCGTGGAGTGGGGCGTCGGGAAAGGTGGAGGACGAGAGCCTAGCCCCAATGGCCTGAACTTAGGGACGAACGTTCCGAAGTTAGAACGTAGCGCGATGAATGTTGGACCTCGAAACCCCGCCCGGGGCCCTTTTCTGCTGCGAAATTCGCCGACAGTTTGTCATGCCGGGACCGGATGTCGTCTGACGAGCAGCGCGAGGAGGGACCTCTCAGGTTGCGACTCGTTCGCCACTGGCGAAGTGGCACGATGTACGAGAGTACTAACCTGCGAGATCCCTCCTCGCGGAGCCTGCCCTGAGCGAGCGAAGCGAGTCGAATGGGCTCGTCAGATGGGACGACAACTCGCGCACGCGTTGGTCATCGGTGGTCGGCGGGTGCCGGTGAGGCCTGGGGTCAAACGTCATCGTTCATCGCGCCGTTCCGAGGTTCGCTTCTAACCTTGTGCAGGTAGGCGGCGTTTGATTTCCCCGCATAATCGTCGCCGTTGAAGCCGATTCCGCACTTTCGCGCCTCGGTCGCGTTCCGCGGCAGAGCCCTCCACCCGTGAGCCACACACGCTGGAATTCGGTCAAGGAGTGTTTTCTGGCCGCGATCGAGCAGCCAGAGCACCAGCGCGATTCGTTCCTGCGCCATGCGTGCGGCGATGACGCTCAGCTTCTCGGCGAAGTCGAATCGCTCATTCGGTCGCATGAAGTATCCGATGCATTTCTTTCCGATCCGATGGCTCTTCTCGACGATCGAGCCTCGCTCGAAGGGCATCAGATCGGCCCTTACCGGCTCGTTCGAGAAATCGGGCGAGGCGGAATGGGAATGGTCTACCTGGCGACACGGATCGACGATGAGTACACGCGGCACGTGGCGATCAAGGTCATGGCGGGATCCGCGTTCGGCGAGTCGATGCGGCGGCGGTTCCGCAACGAGCGGCAGATCCTCGCGCGGCTCGAGCACCCGAACATCGCACGGCTGTTCGACGGTGGAACGACGCGCGACGGGAGTCCGTACCTCGTCATGGAGTACGTCGAAGGCAAGCCGATCGACCAGCATTGCGAGGCGCTTCCCCTTGCCGATCGGATCCATCTGTTCCGATCCGTTTGCACGGCGGTGCAGTACGCGCATCGCCACCTCGTGATTCATCGCGACCTGAAGCCGGCGAACATTCTCATCGATGCCTTCGGCGCGCCGAAGCTCCTCGATTTCGGCATCGCCAAGCTGCTCGACGCGAGCGAGGAAGCCGAGCTGCGAACGGCGACCGATCTCCGCCTCATGACGCCGGCGTACGCGAGTCCCGAACAGATGCGCGGTCTCCCGATCACAACCGCCTCGGACGTCTATTCGCTCGGTGTCGTTCTCTACGAGCTGCTCACAGGGAAGCGGCCGTACGATCTGACCGCGGGGCTCACACCGGAAGCCGTCCGCGTCGTCTGCGAGGTGAATCCGGAGAAACCGAGCAGCGTCGTGCGGAGAGGGAACAACGCGGGTCGCAGCCGGCGAGCCGTCCGCAGCATCTGGCAGACCGTTCCGGACCTTCCGCCCGGCGATCTCGATCGAATCGTGATGAAGGCGCTGCAAAAGGATCCGCAGGCGCGTTACGAATCGGTCGAGCGTCTTGCGGACGATCTCGAGCGCTATCTCGATGGGCGTCCCGTACTCGCCCGGCAGCCGACATTGCGTTATCGCGCGGTCAAATTCGTGCGTCGCAACAAAGCGGGTGTCGCGGCAGCGGCAGTCGTCGTGGCGACGCTCATCGGATCGACGATCTTCTCGGCCCACCAGGCCTCGATCGCGGAGGTCGAGCGCCGGCGCGCGGAAGAGCACGCTGCGGTTGCCAAGGCTCGCTACGAAGAGGTTCGGGCACTATCACACTCGCTCATCTTCGACGTGCACGATGCGCTGCAGACACTTCCGGGATCGCTGACGGTGCGACAGTCGATCACGCAGAAGGGACTTCAGCACCTCGATTCACTCGCGCGGCAGGTGGGCAACGATCCCGAGCTCGCGAGTGAGCTCGCGGTGGCCTACCAGAAGCTCGGCACGATCACGTTCGGGGTCGACGGTGCCGAACGGAGTCATCGCAAGGCAGTCGCGATGAATCAGTCACTCGTTCGCGACTACCCGAACGTCGCGAGGTATCGGGAGAACCTCGCCACCAGTCTGTCGGGACTCGCCAACGCTCTCAAGCTGAAGGGTGATCACCCGGGCGAGCTCGCGTCGTGCATGCGCGCGGCCGCGATCGCGACGGCGTTAGGCGCCGACGATCCATCGAACCTCCGCTATCGCGAGCTTCTCAAGGGGATCTACGACGACCTCGGTGGGGCGCAAAGCGCCGTCGGACGATCGGCCGACGGGATCAAGAGTCGGCGTCGCGCCCTGGCGTGCGCGCGATCACTCGCGACGGACCGCCCAGGGAACGCCGATGATCGCCGCGGCATCGTCATCTCGCTCCATCTCCTCAGTACGTTGTTGATCGACGGTGGACGACTCGACGAGGCGCATGCGAACTACCGCGAGGCGCTTGCGATCATGGAACCGATGGCGGCGAGCGCACCGGCGAACAATCACTACCGTCGCGATCTCTGGTATCTGCACCGCAGCCTCGGCACGGTACTCTCGATGCAAGGGCAGCACGCCTCGGGACTCGAGCATCTTCGAACCGCCCTGGCGCTGAAAGAGCGGCTCATCGCCGACGATCCGAGCGATGGCGGACATCGCCGCGGTCTCGCCATCACGCACATGGGCATCGGCGACGCCCTCGTGCGCAGCGGCAAGCCTCGCGAGGCGGCGCTGAGCTACTTCCAGTCGATCTCGATCGGCGAGCCGTTGCTGCTCGACGATCCCGCCAATCAGGAAACCTACGACGATCTCCGCGACGAGTTCGCGCGACTCTTCGAGGTCCTCCCGACCCGAGCCGAGCGCGAAGCCGTGGCGCAGCGCGAACGGTTGCTCTACGCGAAGGTGTTGGATCGCGATCCCGGGAACGAGAAGGCAATGAGGGCGATGCGCGAATCGAAGTGAGCCAATCCGGCCGTCTTTCTCGCCTTCGTTGAAAAGAGCCGTTCTCTACGAGGTGATGCGCGATGAAGGCCGGTGTTCTGTCGTTCCTGATTCTGCTGTCGTTCATTCCTGCCAGCGCTGAGGCGCAAACGTGCCAGGCGACTGTCTCTCCACGCCGGATCTCCGCTGCTCCCGGCGAGACCATCACGGTACGAGTGACGCCGAAAAACGTGCTGCCCGGGCCGGCTGGCGTGTCGTTCAAGGTGTGTACGAGCGTCGCCTCGCGGGGAGTTCGCGCGTCGGACGATCAGCCGTACGTGATCAGCAGTGCGGATGGCGGGTTCGCCCCCGTCGAGCTCACGCTGAAGATCGACGAGCACGCGCCTGCGGGTGACGTCGCGATTCCGCTCATCGCCGAGCCACTTGCCGAAGGTCAGGAACCCGGATCGGGCACGGCGCCGGTACGACTCGAGAACGCGTTCGTCGTGACGGTCAGCGGTGGAAACGCGGGTGGTGGCGATTTTCTCTTCAACATCGGCCGGAACAGGGACGTCGGTGAGGTCGGGGGCGTGGCGACGGTCACCGTCAACGCACCCGGGCGCGTCACGATCCCTCTGGTCGTGCTGCCGAAGGACGGCTTTCAAGGAACGGTATCGATCGCGAAGAGCGTGACCGATCCCGGGACGTACGTCGTCACGAAGGAGTGCCCGGTGGAAGGTGGCGCCGACTGCATGTTCGAGACGCTCGCGGTCGAGGTCGCGGGATCGGGCGCGGCGTTCGAGTCAGTGATCGTCTCGCCCGCGCCGACAGCGAACAATGGTCAGGTGATCTTCACCGCAACGGCAGAGGGTCATGCACCGAAGCAGGCCGTGCTGAACGTCAGGATCAACCGCTCCGCGCCGCCGGCCCCTCCGGGCTTCTCGGTCAAGGCACCGAAGGTCGTCGACGTAACGGCCGGAGACGACTTCGAGCTTTCACTCGCGTTCGAGGGAACGAATGGATGGGGCGGTCCGGTGGATGTAAAGGCGTATCCGCCGCCGTCGATTCAGATCGAGTCGCCGGCATTCACGTTGAACACCGGTGAGGAATCGCAGCTCCGCGGCCATGTCGCGGCCGATGCTCCCGCGGACGTGACCCTGAATCTGCAGGCGCAGTCGACCGTCGGGGGACAGCTCCTGATGAAGCAGGTCGCCATCAAGCTCCGGATCGCACGCGCGGCAGCCGGCGACGGACCCGGCATCGATCCGAACCTGCCGTGCGACACGGCGAGGGGCTCGGGCTGCTACAGCGTCGAATTCGAGCCGGGCTCGCTACCGATCGATGCCGGTTCGTCGGGAAGCGTGACCGCGGTCCTCACGCGCTCGCCTAACGGACCCGCGACGGTGTACGTCAATCCGCATCCGCACCTCGGCGATGCGCGGATCACGTTCGCGCCGCTGCAATTCAACGCGGGCGAGACAAGAAAGGAAATCGCCCTCAACGTGAAGCGCGGCGCCGAAGCCGGGAGCGTGCGCTACTACGTCGAGGCGTTCGCTCCGGACTTGAGCCGCC
Source organism: Acidobacteriota bacterium (assembly GCA_016184115.1). Taxonomy (GTDB): domain Bacteria; phylum Acidobacteriota; class Thermoanaerobaculia; order Gp7-AA8; family Gp7-AA8; genus JACPDH01. The sequence continues at coordinate 14,492 of JACPDH010000038.1, forward strand.
CCTCGGTGCGTGGTTCCGGTCGTCAGGACAAGTTCATCGACGTCGACATCCCCGGCACGACCGCCACGGCGCCGGCCGGCAAAGGCTTCTCGCTGACGGTTCACCCCGACAACATCACGCTGCAACCTGGGCAGGAGCAGACGATCGAGCTGCAGATCGCGCGCGATCCCGGGTTCACGAATGGCGTCGCGCTCCGTTGGGAAGGCCAGGATCCGCGCGTGCCTCTGCGCACCGACTACGCACAGAGCGTCTTCCAGTTCAGTGACTCGGCGCCGAGGAAGATCACGCTGAAGGCGGCGAACGACGCGGCACCGGGACAGTTCGAGATGATCGTTCGCGGCACGCCGAGCGGTGAAGCGGCATCGCCGGACGATCCTTCGTCGGCGTTGTCGATCACGGTTGACGAGCGTCCTGCCTCGGCAAGTGTGCGCGTCGAGCCCGATTCCTTCGAGCTGCTACCCGGTGAAGAGCGGAGCGTGCAGGTCTTCGTCGAAGGGAAGAACGGCTGGAATGGAACGGTCGACGTCACGGCGAAGGGAAGCAACGGGACCAGCGCGAGCGAGGAGAGCTTCACGATCGACACGCCCGGACCGCACGAGATCGTCGTGAGGGCAACCCCCGGCGCGGAACCTAACCGTTACGCGTACGTGAAGATCAAGGTGTTCCCTCACGGCAAGTCGAACCTGATCAGCGAAACCAACATTCGCTCAGAAGTGAGGGGGATCGCGGCGGAATTCACCGCGGAGGCGGAGCCGAAGCTCGTGCATCTGAAACCGGGTGAATCGGCGCAGGTCGCCGTCAGCTTCACCGAAGGGCAGAACGGCTGGCGTGGACCGCTGGACGTGTCCATCAGCCGCACCGACGGGATTCAGGTCGTGGAGCAGCGCTTCCGCATCGACTCGCTTCCCGTGCGGAAGACGATCACGGTGCGGGCGCTCCCGGAGGTGCCGACCGATCGCCCACTCGACTCGCTGATCGTCAAGGCGACGCCGCCCGGCGGCTCCGAACGCGAAGTCGCTTACATCGGATTGGACATCGAGTCTCCAGCTCCTGAGCCCGTACAACCAGCCTTCACCGTCAACGTCCTCGATACGCTCTTCATCGACCCGGGGGAGAGGCCGGGCGTGCAATTCGATGTCGCCGGCGAGAACGAATGGGCTGGACGAGTCCGCATTACAGCGCGAACCCATCAGTACCTGACCGTCGACCCGAGCTCGTTCGAGCTCGACGCGAACGATCCCGGCAACTTCGAAACGGTCCACGTCACGACCGTCCCGGGCCTCGCGGCCTGGGGACGCAACAGGATTCCGGACCTCGTCTTCGATGCACAGCCCGTCGGTGGAGGGCAAGCAAAGTCGGTTTCGATCGCAGTCAAGGCGAGCTCAACACACCCTGGAGCGGGCAGGCCCGGCAAACCCCGCATCGGAGGCGACCGCCCTAACCCGCGAGATCCGGACGGGGGAGGACCCGATGGGGGGATCCCGGACGATCCGGACGATTTTCCCGAGCCGGCGCTGCCTCTCCCTCCGATGGGAGACGGGCTCTTTGGTGCCGAGATGATTACGAACGCAGTGCGCATCGTCGAAGCATCAGGCGTCCACGTCGAAGGTGTGCGCGAGACGCAGGAGACGCTTGCGGAGATGTACGAGAATCAGGAGCAGGCGAATCTGCTCGTCGGTTTCTCGACGGCACACGAGCTGCTGCTCCAGCAGCTTCAGAATTCCGCACCCTCGCCGATCGGCGCGATGGAGTCGATCGATCCCGTGCGGTTCGCCCGCATGATGGACGATGCCTCCGCGCGAGAACGCGACGGTGAGTTAGGCCGACCGCTCTACCAAACGGCATCGGCCGGACTGTTGCCCATCTATTTCATGTGGGACAACGTCGCGAGCGCCGAATACAAGGATGCCGTCCTCGACATCAAGGCGGGGAGGTCCATCGAATGGCGCAAGCTCTCTCCGATCGAGATGCTCGTCCAGCAGATGCAGGCCGGGCAGGCGAATCGTCAGATCGCAACGATGACCTCGATCGCCGAGGAAACCGTCAGCGAGATGAATGACCGGCTCGGCAAAATGCAGGCCGACAAGCTGCCGATCCCACAGCTCAAGGCCATCGTCGCGGGTCTCGCCGTCACCGGAGCCGCCGCCGCCGTCGCAGACATGTCCGCAAAGGCATCATGCGCACTCTTCCCGACCCACGTCGTCGATCTCTATTCCGTCGTCAACGGTGAGCAGCACCTTCCGGGAACCGCGAACCCGACGGTGCCCAAGGATGGTTCCGTCTCGCTCCAGGTCTATGTGACAGCGGCTTCCGACACCAAAGACATCGCAACGCCGTGGGACATCGCGACGAAGATCGCGTATCCCCTCTTCACATCGTTCGGCGGAAAGATGAAGGGCGGCAAGGGACAGGATGGAGAACCGGGCCAGCCGAAGACCCCGGGGAAAGGCGATCGGGAACCTGGCGGTAAGGGAGACACGAAGGCCGACGACCCGAGGATCGAGCGCGCCTGGCAGAGCAAGGAGAATCTCGCGGAGTTCGTCCACGAGGAGTTGAAGAAGCTCCTCGTCGGGATCCCCATCCTCAACGACTGGGTCACGAAGCTCAATCCGCAGTTCAAGATCAAGGGCTACAAGACGAGGCCGATCCTGGTCGACAGCGAGGGGGTCCTCCACCTCGGCTATCCCGAAGACCAGCCTAAGCCGTCGGTAAACCCCGACATCCGGTTCGCGGTCAACTCGAAGGAGCTGATCCGCATCCGCGAAGACGGACCCGGGCAGTACGCAATCGAAGGAAAGAACGTCGGGCACGACGCAGGCTACTTCTTCGGGCTGAAGGGTTGGCTCATCAAGAGGCTCCCAGCCGACAAGGGGAAGATGAATCGAGTAGGCGTGGTCGATGTGGTCGACGACGAACCGCGGCCCTCCAACCCGTGCGCTCCGACGAAGCCGCCCGCAACGTTTGGGCAGGCGTGCAGGTACAACGATGCGGGCGGGCTGGAGATCGCGCCTGCAGGCTACACCGGAGGCGGCTACCCGGGAATCATCATTTGCGACGGAACGTGCGCCTTTCCGCACTGATGCGTTGCGCGTAGGGGGCATCCGAGGCGAAGTGCAGGGCGTCGCGCGTGGATGCGCGCCCCTCGCGCCAAGTCTGGTCATGCTGCGGCGTATGCCACCGTGCGCACGTGATGACTCTCTTCCGCGTGAGCCGTTCTTCGCGTCGTTTTCGCTTTAGCCAACAAGCGACGTTTTCAGGAGAGCACACCATGACCCTCGTCACCCATCGACTCCGTGTTTTCACATTGATCCTTGCGCTTTTCACCTCATTCGCCGGCGCAGCAGAACGCAACGAGGGGACAGGCGGAGCGGATTCGTTCAATCCCGGCGTTCGCGGTCGGGGCCACGACCACCGAGGCGGCGGGCCGACGCCGTGGGTGATCACTCCGAGCGCTGGCGATTACACGGTCACGGTGGCTCCGAATCCGATCCTGATTCCGAGCGGCGGCGACGGACGACAGACGTTCACATTCACGCTGACGTCGACGGGAGGATTCACCGGACCGGTGACGGTGACGATCGGGTGGTCCGGCGATGTGATCGTCCTCGAGAAGAACTGTCCGCCCGCGACTCCCTGCCCACCTCCTGCGACGATGGCGTACAACGTGCCCGCAGGCGGCAGCATCTCCGATTCGGCGATTGCCTCGCGCACCGGCCCGAACGGCGGGACGATCACAATCACGACGACCACGCCCGGACTTCCGGACAAAGACACGCCGGTCACCGTCAGCACCGCCGTGGCAGGCGACTTCTTCCTCTTCCCCACTCCCGGAACGCTCACGATGGAGCGTGGCCAGAGTGGGACGACGACGATCAACCTCCAACGTTCCGGCGGGTTCACGGGTGAGGTCTTCATGGACGCGCTGGTCGGTGGGAGTCCATCCGCCGGGTCGGGATTCACGATTACGCCTAACATGCCCGTTACGTTCGCCGCGGGCGAAACGAAGAAGCAGATCACGATCGCGGTCGATCAGAGCGTGCCCCAGGCGGCTCACACCGTGACATTCGTCGGCACGGCCGTCGGGATCAGCGGAACGAGGCCGTGCAACGTCACGGTGAACGTCAACCCAACCCCCGACTTCACCTTCGCCGCGACGCCGAGCCCACTCTCGGTGACGCAAGGCTCGACCGCGACGGCGACCCTTACCATCGCGCGCCTCGGAAACTTCGAAGGGAACGTCGACGTCACGGCGACGACGACGGCTTCTGGAATCTCGATTCCCAGCGTGACCTTCGCTGCGTCCGAGACGACGAAGACGGTCACGATCAGTGCGGCGTCCAACGCGACCGCCGGACCCGCGACGATCACGTTCGCGGCATTCGCACCGAGTCTCGGCAAGACCCTCACCTCGTTGATCGGCCTGACCGTCGTCTCGTCGCAGGCACCCGGAAGCTTCACGATTGCGGCGTCGCCGCTGAACCTCGAGATCGTGGCCGGTGGCACCAGCAGGATGACCATCACACTCGCTCGCGAGAACTTCACGGGCGACGTCGACGTGACACTCACTGCGAATGCGGCGAGCAGGACGGCCGCAGGCGCCGCCGGTATCACCATCTCGCCGGAGTCGTTCACGTTCAGCGGCAGCGCCACGACCCAGGATGTGGAGATCGGTGTCGCAACGGATGCAGCCGCGCAACACGTGACCGTCGGCTTCACCGCGTCGTCGCCCGCACTCCCCGGTGTCACGCGAACGGGGTCATCCGGAGTCACCGTCGTTCCCGCGAGCAGCGGCACCCCGATCCTCACTTCGGTGATCCCCGACGCGCTCGTTGCGGGCTCGCAGCGATCGACGCTCGTGTTCGCGGGTCGGAACTTCGTTGCTGGCGCCCAGATCCTCTCGGCCGATCCCAATGTCATCGTCGAGAGCACGCAGATTCAATCCGATTCGATTGCCACGGCGATCGTGACCGTCGATCCATTCGCGCAGCCGGGCCCGTCGGCGTTCCGGCTCCGCAATCCAGACAGCGTCACGACCTCGGGGATCGACGTGATCGTCTACGAGGAAGGCGACATCGGTGCGCCCCTCGACGTGACCGCGGCGGCGATTCTCAGCCCTCTCGGGGGGAAGATCGTGAGTAACGTCGAGCGGCCGTACGCGACGGGCGTCGTCGCAACGACTGGCAGCGGGACGATAACCGGCCGGTGGCTGTTCGATGGCGGAACGTTTGACACGTTCACGATCACCGTTTCTGCCGGCGAACCGGCGATGGTGAACTCGCGCGTGCCGCTGCCTCCATCCTACGCAGGCGCGCACCAACTGCAACTCGTGATCGATTCGCCGCGCAAGGCGGAGTCCGCGAGTATCCAGCTTCGAACGGCGGTCGACAGTGCGAGTAACCTCACGATTCTCGGTCCCATGCCGGAGGCAGGCGTGACCGTTGCGGCGGACGAGCCGCTCACGCTACGCTGGTCGATGGTTCCGGGAGCGTTAGGCTACGAGGTGGAGATCAATCGTGACGGAGAGCTGGTCGCGACGGTCGATGCAGGCCAGGAGGCAGAGGTCACACTCGACCCCTCGGAGCTCCTCGCCGACGATCCGAGCGGCGAGCTCCTCTGGCGTGTTGCGCCCGTCTACTGTTGCGCCGGGAACGATCCGTACCGTGGCGCGGAATCGGAATGGAGTGCGCTCCGCATCGATCCGTCGGCACGAGCGAACCGCGAGCTCTATGAATCGGTTCTCGACGCCTCGATCGAGCAGGCGATGACGCCGCGGCTGCGCTATCAGCTCGCGAGCCTCTCCAGCGAAGCACTCGGGGACGAGGGCCCGGCATTGGTCGCCCAGGTGGCGAAGGTCGCCGAGACGCGCACCGGTTCGACGGCAAGCGGCCCCAACGCGCGACGCGACTGGTCGATCCTACCGATGATGACGTCGACGTACACGCGTGACGCCGAGGAACAGGACGGCTCGGTGCAACTGTCGGGTCAGGCCGACCTGGGGCTCGCGCCCGTCTCAGCGAAGTACACGACCGACTTCACCGGTACCAACATCTACGGCGACGACTTCAGCTTCGAGGGGAGCCGCAACTGGGTCGTGAACTTCGGAAACGCGAAACGGTCGAAGCGTACGATCCGTCCGGAAGCGATCGTCGGCTACGGGCCTCCCGACTTCTTCCGCGGCGCGACACTCGTCACGTCGAGCCTCGCACGAGGCGGTGGACTCGGCCGCATCATGACGCCGGTCGGAAACTTCGCCTACTACTCGACCTTTACCGACGTGCTCGAGGGGGTGGTCGCCGGGAACTTCGGGACGAAGCAGCGGGTCGACGCCGCCGCGTTCGAGCTTCCGGAGTCGAAGAAGTATTCGTTCAAGCTGCTCGCGATGAATGTCGAGGACCTGCCTTTGGCCTCGCAGTCGACGCCGCAGGGAGAAGGGCAGTCGTTCGGGTTCCTGACGACGCTGAACGTGAGCCCGAAGCTGCAGCTCGTCGCCGAGGCCTCCCGAGGTCGTGGCGAATGGACGACGCGAAGTGGCGTTCGCGAGCGCGAGGGCAATGCGTACCGGCTGGGGTTCACCGGACGGCGCGGTCTGCTGACGTATCGCGCCGACGTCAATCACACCGATGACGACTACGCGAATCCGGGCAACCGTGGCTTCACGACGGCATCGATTCCGAATCGCACCGGCGGTTCGCTCGCGCTCTCGCGCGCCGTCGGACGAGGCTCGGCGACACTTGCAGTGAAGCATCAGACGCAGTCCCGGCCGACTTCGACCGCGCGCGCCACCGGCCTCAACATCTCGTACAACATCGCCCTCAAGCCAAACCTCAACCTCAGTGCGACGGCGAACACGAACGTCGATTCGGCGGGCGCAGACAGCCGCACGCGCCAGCCGCGCACGGATCGCCAGCAAGTAGGCGGTGCACTGACGCTAACGCACAGCTTCGGCCGCCTGTCGATTTCCGAGAGCGTCTCGCATCAACGCCTCGACGACGACGTGCGTACGAGCAACACGAACGACGTCACCACATTCACCCTCACGGGCGGCGGTTCGATCGTGAAGAACGTCGATCTCTTCTCGTCGGCCACTTACGTTCGCACTAACGCCGTGTCTGGAGATGGAGACAACGTGACAGTCTCGCTGCAGCCCTCGTTCGCGATTCCGCGTCTCTATGTGTCGCTGCAGCCGATGGTGAGTTACAACTACTCGACCAGCGATCTCACGCGGAGCGACAACCGCACCGAACGGTACGCGGCGATGATGCAGTGGAATCCGCAGTGGCTCGACAAGGTCGGGGCGATGCAGCTGTCGACCAACTGGAACTACAACGAGTTCGGCTACGACGGACGCTCGACGCGGACGAGCGATCGCACGTACGTCGGAACGTTCACTCTGAAGTGGGGCGCAGGTCTCGGGAGCGAGATGTTCCGGCGGAACAGACTTCCGGGCGAGATGCAGGTCAGCGGCCGGGGAGGCGCGAGTCAGGATCCCGTGAATGGCAAGACGCCCGCGCGTTGAATGGGGGTGAATCACTGTTCGTTGCGTCGTCCATTCGCCGTAGAATTCCGAATGGATGTCGCATGACGTCACCCAATTATTGAATCTATGGAGATCGGGCGACCGGGCTGCTCTCGAGCAGCTCGTGCCGCTGATCTACGACGAGTTGCGACGTGTGGCGACACGCCACCTGGGGCGTGAGCGTGCCGGGCACACGTTGCAGCCGACGGCGCTCGTGCACGAGGCGTTTCTCAGACTCGCGGGCGTCTCGAACATCGAGTGGCAGAACCGGGCGCAGTTCATCGGGGTCGCGGCGGAAATGATGCGACGGATCCTCGTCGATTACGCGCGAGCGCGCGCCACGGAGAAGCGGGGTGGCGGCGCCACGATGGTCGAGCTCGATTCGGACGCGGTTCCAGGGAAACAGAGGGAGGCCGAGCTGCTCGCCGTCGATGAAGCGCTGAAGCGGCTCGCGGAATTCGACCCGCGCCAAGCGAAGATCGTGGAGATGCGCTACTTCGGCGGCCTAACTATCGAGGAGACTGCCGCCGCAGTGGAGCTCTCCCCCGCGACCGTGAAGCGCGAATGGACCGTTGCCAGAGCGTGGCTTCATCGGGAGCTCTCGCAAACGGGGTGAACGATTCATCCTCGGCGCCGCGTCGAGCGCGTACCCCGAGCGGCGCCTCCACAGCCGGGATCGCGGGTCAGGTCTCGAAGCGATGGGTCGTTCGGGCCGGCGTGAACCTGCATCTGGGCCGCGAAGTCCCCAGCGTCGCAGTTTTCTGTCGAGCCTGATGGAGATGAAGGACTAGCCATGCGCAGGGGCGAGGCGCGCTGCGGGGTGTGGGCTGAACGAAGCGTGGAGCTGATACGCGAGTCGATCGAGGTGCGAAGCCTCCTCGGAATGGAGGTTCGGCAACGCGAAGTCTGCCAATGGTGGAGCCGGATGCGTCGCCGGAGGATTGACAGAAAGCCGAAGCTCTGACCCCTTCGCTGCCTCGCCCGGGACCAGCCTTGGGGTCGTGACGACGAGAATGAAGGTTGGCAATGGCAACCGGGTGGTTGCTACCATGCGCCGTCATGTCGACCGAGTCACATTCCCGAAGTCTGGCCAAAGCCGTGTCATGGCGCATCACAGGTACGCTCGACACGGTTCTGATCTCCTACCTCGTGACGCGAAAGCTGACGCTGGCGGTCACGATCGGCGTCGTCGAGCTCTTCACGAAGATCATGCTCTACTACGCTCACGAGAGGGTCTGGAACAGGATTTCGTACGGGCGTGCGCGGAGAGCGACGGTTCCGGCCTCGGAGGGCGAGGATGAGCTAGTGTAGTGTTTTGACCGCTCAACGCTCGAGCGGATCGGCGGGAGCGGGACGTGGCAGTAGGGGTCAAACCTTCGTTTTTCTCGCTTTTCCAAGATCGCCGCGCGATTCTCCGACGGCAAGTGCGCGATACTGCTTCCTGCAAGTCCTGGGAGGCTACGTGAACGCTACGCTCCGACTCCGCGCGCGACGCGCGATGATGTTGACTTTGGCGGTCCTCGCCGTGCTTCCAGCGAGGACCGAATGCGAAGATGCTCCGTCGCCCGCTCCCGCAGCGCGCACCATCATCCTCGTGCGGCATGGGCACTACGTCGCCGATGAGGCTGACTCGTCGCCTGGTCCGGGACTCTCGCCGCTCGGCTTCGCGCAGGCGAAGCTCGTCGCGGCCCGGCTTGCGGGGATGCCGGGGAGGTTCGACGCGATTCTCGCGAGCCCGATGACGCGCGCACAGGAGACGGCGAAAACGATCGCAGCCGAACTCCCTGGCGTCCCGTTCGAGACTCTTCACGATCTCGAAGAATGCACACCGGCGACACGCCGCAACGAGGTCACGAAGGACGAGAAGCCGGAGGAGATGGCGGCGTGCGCTGCGAAGCTCGACGCCGTTTTCGAGAAGCAGTTCGTCACGGCGAAAGGCGAGGAGCGGCGCGAGCTTTTCGTCTGCCACGGAAACGTCATCCGCTATCTCGTCACGAAAGCGCTCGGCGTCGATACGCAGGCATGGCTCGAGATGTCGGTAGGCCATGCGAGCCTAACGCAGATTCGTGTGGAGCCTGATGGACGCTTCAAGGTGATCGCCGTCGGCGACATCGGCCACGTGCCTCCCAACCTGCAGACGGGCGCGACTGGAATGGGCGATAAGCGACTCGCCACCCCACAGTGAGTGAAGGGCGCATGGATGCGGCAACCCGGGTTGCCGAAGGCGGCCCGGGTCGAATGTTCGAGACACGGTTCGCACCCTCGAGGGGTGCCGGAAGCAGACGGATCCCGCGCGCCCTGGCACCCCTCCGGGGTGCGAACCGTGCCACATTGCGCGTCCGGGGGTCGCCTGCGGCGACCCCCGGCTACCTTCTGGCATCCCTTCGCGACGCGAGCACACCAAGATCACTCGAGACTTTCGCGGCAGAAGTGTTTTCTGGGCGGGGGTTTCTGGGTTCGAAATTCAGCGTTCAACGTTCTAACTTCGGCCTTATTCTCTTGACTTGAGGCCATTGGGGTCGCCTTGGGGTCTGACCCCACGCTTGGGGTCTGACCCCACATAAGGCCATGGTCACCCCACGTTTGGGGTCTGACCCCACGGTACCCCACCGTTCGTCGCGATCGAGGAGGCTCGTCCGATGCGTCGCAGTTTCGTACTCCTTGGGATTCCCTTGATGCTCATTGCAGTCGGCTGTGGCAAGCCAGCGGGCGATGCCGATCGTAAGGCCGTGCCAATCCGCGCGACTGACGTGGCGGCGCAGCCTGCTACCGAGCCTGCCGTGCCCGCTTCGACGCCGCCTGCGACTGAGCCGCCAACCGCGACTCTCGTCGAAGCGGACACCACACCGGCCGCGCCTGCGTCAACGGCGACGACGCCAAGCGCTCCGAAGCCCGCCATCGCTCCGAGTCGTCCCGGACCGGCGCCCGCGCCAGCCACTTCGACGCCAACGGCGGCGGCCGCCCCGCCTCCGGTGACGACGGCAACTGCGGCTCCTCCCGTCGATGCAACTGCGGCGAAGCCCGCCGAGGATATTCCTCCGGTTGCGGCGCCTGCCCCTGCGAGTCAGCCCGCGCCGCGAGCGAGCAGCGGTAAGGCGCCGAAGACGCACACGGTCAATCGGGAAGGGATCATGCACGCGCCCGATGCGGAGAGCGCGGGATCGAAATGCGCGATGTGCCACGGTAAAGAGCTCAAGGGCGGCAAGATGGCAAAGACTCCCTGCTACGAGTGTCACGAGAAGAACTGGAAGCAGGCGGGTGGGTTAGGTTGAGTGTCGAATGACCCGGGACCTTCACCTGCGACCGTTGACGGGTGTGCTGTCGCCTGGATAGAGCCACTTCAAGACGTCCCCACACCTCGCGGCCCAGTCGTCCTCGGAGTGTTGACCATCGGCGACCTCGACATAGTGAAGATCGTCGTCGGTCCAACCTCGCGCCTGGAGGGCATCACAGAGCGCGCGGACCGCGGCGATACTGCCGGACCCTTCGCTCGTTCCGATGTCGAGCCAGATCTTCGTCGACGGTTTGCGTGCCAGTCCTCGGACTCGCGTAATGATGCTTCCGCGTCCCCACCAGGCCGACGGCGAGAGGATCGCGAGTCGGCTGAAGACATCGGGGTAGTTGAGCCCGGTGTAGATCGAGACGAGGCCGCCGAGCGACGAGCCGCCGATCCCGGTGTCGAGCCGGCCCGGTCGCGTTCGATAGACGGCATCGACGAACGGCTTGAGCTCCTCGGTGATGAAGCGCCCGTAGAGACGACCCTTGCCGCCGCGCGGGTTCCGGAGCTCCTTGTTAGGCGTGTACTCATCGATTCGCGACTCTCCGGTGTTGTAGATCCCGACGATGATCAGTGGCTCGATCGAGCCGTCGAGGATCAGCGTCTCGGCCGTCTCGTCGAGCTTCCAGTCGTGTCCCGGCACGAACGCAGTCGCGCCGTCGAACAGGTTCTGGCCGTCCTGCATGTAGAGGACCGGGTAGCGGAGCGATTCGCTCTCGTCGTAGCCGGGAGGGAGATAGACGATCACGTCGCGCACTTGGCCGAGAAACCGCGATGGGACGTCGCGGTGATAGCGGATATTGCCTGTCAGCGTGCTTTCATGCGCTGGGTTGTGCGCGGCTCGCGACTCCCAAAGCGCCCTCGGCGCGACGGAGTCGAGGTTCGGGCCCGCCGCCGGCGCTTCGGTCGGGAGCCATCCCATGTCGGGGAATTCGAGTGGGTCGTTGTCTTTCGGCAATAGGCTTCCCCAAAACGACGCGAGCCATTATCGCGATCGAGACGGCGAAATCCACTATGTGTCGTACATCCTTGACCCGCGCGGTTGGATTGATAAACTTGCCCCCGCGCGCGCCACGCGTGCATTCCTGAAGTCTCTCACCCGGCACGACTTATGCGGTAATCAGGAGAAAGCGACCGATGTCTCACCAGCTCTTCGACAGCCTCAAGACCTTTGACCTCGGTAATGGCCACACGGGAAAGTACTACTCGCTCCCGCAGCTCGAGGCCAAGGGTGTCGCGACGATCTCGCGCCTTCCCGTCTCGATTCGCGTCGTTCTGGAATCGGTGCTTCGCAACTACGACGGAAAGCGGATCTCCGAGGCTGACGTCGTTGCGCTCGCCAAGTGGGGCGCGCACGACGAGCGAACGGCCGAAATTCCGTTCATGGTTGCCCGCGTCGTGCTGCAGGATTTCACAGGCGTCCCCCTGCTCGTCGACCTCGCGGCGATGCGTGCCGCCGTCGCACGCGCCGGGAAGAATCCGACGATGATCGAGCCGCTCGTCCCGGTCGATCTCGTCATCGACCACTCGGTTCAGGTCGACTACTCGAGCACTCCCGATGCGTATCAGTTGAACATCGAGAAGGAGTTCGAGCGGAACGGCCAGCGCTACCAGTTCCTCAAGTGGGGCATGGGTGCGTTCGACACCTTCAAAGTCGTCCCTCCCGGTATCGGCATCGTGCACCAGGTCAATCTCGAGTATCTCGCGCGCGGCGTCCTGGAGAAAGAGGGCGTCTTCTATCCCGACACGCTCGTCGGTACCGATTCGCACACGACGATGATCAACGGGCTGGGAATCGTCGGCTGGGGCGTCGGCGGGATCGAGGCAGAGGCGGGAATGCTCGGCCAGCCGGTCTACTTCCTCACGCCCGACGTCGTCGGCGTGAACCTGCACGGCAAGGTGAAGGAAGGCGTAACGGCGACCGACGTCGTACTGCGCCTCACGGAGATGCTCCGCAAGGCGAAGGTCGTCGGGAAGTTCGTCGAGTACTTTGGCGAGGGAGCCGAATCGCTCAGCCTCGCCGACCGCGCGACGATCGCGAACATGGCGCCGGAGTATGGCGCGACGATGGGCTTCTTCCCGGTCGACGAGGAGACGTGCAACTACCTCCGCCTCACCGGCCGCGACGAGGCGCAGATCGGTGCGTTCCGCAGCTACTTCAAGGCGCAAGGAATGTTCGGGATGCCCAAAGCGGGCGACATCGACTACTCCGAAGTGCTCGATCTCGACCTTTCGACGGTTACAGCCAATGTCGCGGGGCCGAAGCGGCCGCAGGATCGGATCGAGCTCTCCTCGCTCGGGCGGACGTTCGGTGAACTGCTGACGAGGCCGGTCGCGGAGAGCGGCTACGGCAAGACGCAGGCGCAGGTAGAGCGGAAGCCGATCGTCGAGCTCGGCGGTGCGCATGGTCCGACGAGTGGTGGTGGCGCACAGGATCTCGAGTCGGATCCGATCTCAGGAAAGAACACGAATCAGGCGACCGAATCCGAGATGGTGAACAACCGGCCGACGCCCGACCGCGTCGCCTCGAACGATGACGAACTGCCGCGAGCGGTCGAACAACTTCACCACGGCGACGTCGTGATCGCCGCGATCACCTCGTGCACGAACACGTCGAACCCGTCCGTGATGATCGGGGCGGGTCTGCTCGCGAAGAAGGCGGTGGAGAAGGGATTGACCGTGCGCCCGGTCGTGAAGCGCTCGCTCGCACCCGGATCGCGCGTAGTCACCGAGTATTTCCAGAAGAGCGGCCTCGAGCCATACCTCGAGAAGTTAGGCTTCAATCTCGTCGGGTACGGTTGCACGACCTGCATCGGGAACTCCGGTCCGCTCCACCCCGCGATCGAGGAATCGATCGTGAAGAACGACCTCGTCGCGGCAAGCGTTCTCAGCGGTAATCGCAATTTCGAGGCAAGGGTTCACCAGAATGTGAAGGCCAATTTCCTGATGTCGCCACCACTCGTGGTCGCCTTCGCCCTCGCCGGTCGAATCGACGTCGACCTCACTCGGGATCCGGTCGGAACGGGAAGTGATGGCAAGCCGGTCTACCTGCGCGACATCTGGCCGACCACGGAAGAGATTCGGGAAACGGTCGAGAAGAGCCTCGATCCGGAGACCTTCCGTCGCCTTTACAAGGACTTCGCCGAGCAGAATCCGGCGTGGAACGACATCGCTGCACCGACCGGCGAGACCTACACCTGGGATCCGAATTCGACCTACATCCAGGAACCGCCTTTCTTTGAGGGTTTCTCGATGTCGGCGGGAACGATCAACGAGATCAAGGGAGCGCGCGCTCTTGCGATCCTCGGAGATTCGGTGACGACCGATCACATCAGCCCAGCCGGCTCGTTCAAGGCTTCGACGCCGGCAGGCAAGTACCTCGTCGGGCTCGGAGTGAAGGCCGAGGACTTCAATAGCTACGGCGCGCGCCGAGGCAACGACCGGATCATGACGCGCGGCACTTTCGCGAACGTTCGGATTCGCAACAAGATGCTCCAGGGAGTCGAAGGCGGCTTCACGGCCCTCCAGCCGGCGGGGGAGCAGATGCCGATTTACGATGCGGCGATGATCTACCGGAAAGCGGGAACGCCGCTGGTCGTGCTCGCAGGGCAGGAGTACGGAACCGGATCGTCGCGCGATTGGGCGGCGAAAGGGACGGCGCTGTTAGGCGTCAAGGCGGTCGTCGCGAAGAGCTTCGAGCGCATCCATCGCTCCAATCTCGTAGGTATGGGCGTGCTGCCGTGCCAGTTCGAGGAGGGGACCGACGCCGATACGCTGAAGCTCGACGGCACCGAGACGTTCGACCTCACTGGCATCTCCAACAGCCTGAAGCCGCGCCAGAAGGCGACTCTCGTCGTCACGCGCAAGAACGGAGAGAAACTCGAGGTGCCGGTCATCGTCCGCATCGACACGCCGATCGAAGTCGACTACTTCAGGCATGGCGGGATCCTTCCATACGTGCTGAGGCAGTTGATGGCGTAAGGCGGAGAAGCGGTCAAAGGTCGAAGCAGCCGAGGACGAGGGCCAGGGCAGGCCCCGGCGTTTCGTAGGGGCGACCCGCCGGGTCGCTCCGTTCTGGTCGCTCCGTGAAGAAGCAACGGGTGACGCACCGCATCGCCTGTGGCCCATGGCCTTCGGCCTACGGCCGCTGCCTTTGACCTCGCCTGCTTGACCTTTGACCTTTGGCCCCGCCTTACGTCCAGAGCTGAGTCCGGTCGATGGCGACGCTGTCGAAGGGGGGTGCGAGGATCGGCGATGTAGATGGCCAGTTACCGGTCGGCCTCCACTCACGACCATCGCGCATCCACGTGTCGATTCTGCGGAGGACGGGATCGACGATCCATGCGTAGGGAATGCCGTAGCGCGCGTAGGCCGGCATCTTCACGGCGCGGTCGTAATGACCGTTTGACGGAGAGAGAATCTCGCAGATCCAGTCGGGCTCGGTCTCTGCCCAGGCGGTATCGGGAATCGATGCGAGGCGCTCCATCCTCCACCCCGCGAGATCGGGAACGAACACGTCGTCGCCCAGGTGAATCTCCGGCTCGAACAAGAGGTGCCAGCCTTTCGGGCCGATGCGGATGTGATCGTACGTGGTTGCGATGGCAACGATCAGGTTCACGGCGAGCCGCGCGTGTCTCAGCGCGGGCCGTGGCGTTGCATAGAGCTCGCCGTCGACGAGCTCCCCGATCTGGAAATCGGGGAGTTTGACGATGTCGTCGTACGTCGCTCTCGGCATGAACCGAGGCTACCTCGGTGGATCCGAGGAAGTAAAGAGAATCGCGTATGGCGTGAAACGCGCGATCTGGCGCGTCCGCCTCTTCCTACTCATCGTCTTCCATTGTATGAGGACTCAGCGTGTCGCTGAGCCTTCCCTTCGACGCGAAGTCCCAGTCGCCGCGGTAGACGATGTCATCGACGAGCCAGTCGCCTTCGGAATTCTGAACGAGAACAACGTCGTCGTGCCATCGGAACGGCGTCGCGTCGCTGGGCGAGTCGTCGACGAAGTCGATCGTCACGGTCGCGCGTTTCCCGTCGATTACCGTTTCTCCGATCGTGAAGCGCGTCGGGCCTTCGAAGAGGCTCGAGAAGAGGTCGCCCTCGATCCACGGAGGCTTCTCGTACGGGTTCTCGCGCGAGAATTCCGCCTGCTCCATCCGCGCGTCGGCGAGAAGACCATAGAGAGCCTCGCTGATGAGTGGTCGAAGCTCGTCGAACTGCGCCTCGGTTGGCAGGCCGGTGACTTTCTCTTCGACGCAGATGTCGTAGAACGCCTTGACGGTTGCCTCGGGAGAATCGGGATCGGCCGGCTTGATCGCCGACGCCGCGGGCGAGAGCAGGAACGACGCGATGAGCAGCACGACGCAGAGCGCTAGCCCAGCCGCGGATGTGACCTTGTCGTTGCGGCGCGACGCGGCGGCAGGAGTGTTCATCGGATCCTCCGAGCGGTCAGACTAACATGGTCGATACTCATTGTCCGCCCGCCTCACCCTTACGTCAGTCCAAGATCGCCATACAGCGCGCACGTCGTAGCCCTCTCGGCGGGAGATTCACCTGATCGCGCTCGATTGGCTCGAGCAGCGCGCAAGGAAGCAGACAGCCCGCTTGCGGCTGTCGCAGCGGAAGCGCTGTGAGAAATGCGGGCTAGCGATCGGCGTTGAATGTAACGCGTCGCTTGGTGCCGTCCGCGCCGACGATCGTGAGGCCGCTCTCGTCGATGGCGCCGACGCGCCCATCGGAAAGTTCCTGCCCCGACTGAAACGACTGAAGCCGCCCGCCCGGCATTTCCACCAGTGCCATCCACTCGCCATTCATCCTGGCGACACCCTGGAGTAACAAGTCACCTGATTCGAGTTGATCGAGGGTGAACCGCGAGAATCGAGACGCGGGGGGTGATGCCGACGATGTCTCACAGGAGTCGACATTTGCCGGCGTGCCGCTGCGTTGGGTTTGCGTCCCAGCGACGATGACGCCATCGCGAAGCTCGTACGACATTCCCTGTGCGGCGAGCAGGCCTTCGAGCACGCGGTCCCACGCGACCTCGTTCGCGAAGATCGAGACGTCGCGCGCGAGACCGGGCGGCATTCGAATCGTTAGGCCTGTGATATTCGAGAAGATGCAGAGTACGCTCGGGAGGTCGGCGTGTTGCAGCGAGATCGACAGCGGCTCCCCGGCGAAGTCGCCCTCTGTGGCTGGGGTGACGCGACCCTTCCGAGTCACGAGGCGGAGCGGTGGCGGGCCGACCTCGATCCCTGCGTGACGGAGCGCGGCAATTGTCTCGTCCAGCGTCGCCTTCTCGACGAACAACTGGAGGCGACCGGTAAGATCGAAGTCGATCACGAAGCTCTCGCCGGTCGCCTGAGAGAGGGTCATGAAGGCGCCCGCCAAATCGGAGTCTCGGAGCTTGACGGTGATTCCGTCGTTTGCCGTGCCTCGCACCATGACTCTCGCGAATGTGCCGCGCTCTGCTCCGGTGCAGATCGGCGGGATCGTGGGGTCGAAGAGCCCGTTATCGCCGACGACCGCGTCGCTCGTCTCGGTCGCATCGGCAAGTTGCGCTGTGATGACGAACGCCCGGCAGAGTCCTTCCGAAGGCATATCGAACTTCGTCACCTCGATCCTAGCCGTTTCGAGCGCGCGAGAAAGTGCAGCGCGAGCCGCGGCGCCCACGGCAAACCCTTCGAGCACGAGCTCCCTCTCCAGGCGCACCTCGCGAAGTGAGATCGGCGACGCTTGCGCGCTGTTCGTCAAAAGGGCGAGCGCTTCGATCGTGTTCTCCGCCCGCCGCCGCTGCACGCTGGCCGCGAGCAGCAGATCGCGAAGCTGGCTGAGCGATTCGACTTGATCGCGCAAGACGGCGATTGCGTTGCGGCCACCCCACTGTGCTGACTCGCCAGGGCCTCCGGCGTAATGTGGGAAGGCGAGGCGAGCGGAGAACCGCACGCTGTCGTCTCGCTCGGCGACGATTTGCAGCGATTCGAGCTGCACCTGCCTGCCGCCGTAGCGAAGCGTCGAAAGGAAGAAGGCCAGATCCCCGAAGCGGTCTTTGCCGCTGATGCCGACGCGTACGAGCTCGATTGGCGATTTCTTGCCGTCTATGAGCTCGAGGCGCTCCGGCGCGGAAATTTCGCGAATCACGAGATCGAGCTCCGCGCGCTCGGCGACTCTTGCCAGCATCTCGCGCAGCTCGCTCGCGCTGGCGGGGAGCGGAATGTCTCGCTTCAAACGTTCGACCTGCAACTCGAGATCATTCCGCGACGCACGCAGCTTCGAGACCTCGTCTTCCGCTTCCGCGATACGAGGGAACGCGAGACAGACCAACGCCAGCGCCGCCACGGCGTACCGGCGAGTCGGAGGGTGCTTCATGGTCAGAGTCGTGAGGGTATTCTCGACCGGGCAACCCGCGATACGCAAGCACTCGAGCGCAGACGTGGTAGACGCCCCGGAGAGGCGGTGACGTGGCCGCCGGTCGGGCGGGATGCGAAACGAGCCGGATCCGATAATCTCGGTCCCCTTCGACTGTCAGCGATTGGGCCGCAACCGAGCTCGCGCTCGCGTTCCTAATCCTTGTGATCGGCGGGTTGGAAGTTTTCGGCGCCTTCGAGCCGGCCGATGAGCTGGCTCGGGTCGTGAATCAGTACCGGCAGATGCTGTGGGCAGATGTTGAAGCTCGCGTCACGGTAGGCGAGAGTGAGCAGCGGGATCGACTTCGAGTCACGTCCGCAGAAGACACATGAGGTGGTTGCCATGTCGTGGTCCTTTTCTCTTGGAGGATCAGATTGCAGCGTCGAGTTTGGGCCTCTACCGAACGGTGCCCGAGACCCCCTCCGTGGCGATTTCTTCGAAGACGATCGCCACGAAGGCCTCTTCGGACACCTGATCCCACGCGCAGCGGATGCCGAGCCTCGAACCCGGCACGAACCCGAAACGCGGGCAGTCGTGAGGATGCCTGAGCACGACGCCGTGCGGGTATGACTTTGCTCTCACCATGCGGATGGGGTCACACCGAAAGTTGAAAGTTTTCGCGGCACCAGTGCGACGAAAACTTTCAACTTTCGGTGTGACCCCAATCTACCTGACCCCAATCTACGCGTCGAAGTACCGCCCTACTTCGAACGGATGCGGGCGGTTTCTGACCGACGCGTCGTCGGCGCGAAGGTGGGCGATGAAGTCGATGATCTGGTCGTGGTCGAACACGTCGCCGGCGAGGAGGAACTCGTGGTCGTTCTCGAGTGCGTCGCATGCTTCAGTTAGGCTCGTCGGAAGGCTCCGGATCGACCGTCGCTGCTCTTCGCTCCAGGTGAAGATGTTCTGATCGATCGGACCGAATCCCTCGGTCGTCGGATCGATCGCTTTCGCGATGCCGTCGAGCCCCGCCATCAGCTGCGCGGCAAGTGCGAGATAGACGTTGCACGTCGCGTCGGGGGGGCGGAACTCGAAGCGCGCGGTGTCCTCCTGGTCGGCGTATTTCGGGACGCGAATCGCGGCGGAGCGGTTGCCTAACGAGAAGAACATCGAGACCGGCGCCTCGAAGCCGGGGACGAGGCGGCGATAGGAGTTCGTGCTCGGGTTCGTGATCGCGAGCAGCGCGGGACCGTGGCGGAGAATGCCTCCGATGTAGTGAAGCGCCGTCTGCGACATGCAGCCGTAGCCGTTCCTGTCGTAGAAGACATTGCGGCCGTTCTTCCGGAGCATCTGATGGAAGTGCATTCCGCTTCCAGCCTCTCCGTAGAGCGGCTTCGGCATGAAGGTCGCCGTCTGCCCGTGGCGCACCGCAACGTTCTTGATGACGTACTTGATGACTTGCGTCGCGTCACCGGCGCGGAGGATGCCGGCGAGCGGCGTCTCGATCTCGCACTGCCCCGGGCCGCCGACCTCGTGATGGTGGTACTTCACTTCGACCCCGAGGTTCTCGAGCTCGATGCACATCTCGCTGCGGAGGTTGTGGAGCGAGTCGTTAGGCGGGATGGCGTGATAGCCGCCATGGAGCGGAATCAGGTGGCCGTGCCCCGCGGTCGCGCTGTTCCAGTCGGCCTCGCCGCTGTCGACACGATACGACGCCACGTTCACGCCGTTCTCGATCGAGACATTTCGAAAGACGTAGAACTCGTATTCGGGGCCCCAGACGCTTTCGTCGCCGATGCCTGTCGTCCTGAGGTACTCCTCGGCGCGACGCACGATGTTTCGAGGGTCGAAGGCGAATGGCTGCTTCGTGTCCGCCTCATAGGCGGAACAGATGAAGCTGAGGGTTGGAACCGAACAGAACGGGTCACGAAACGCGGTGGCGAGGTCGGGGAGGAGGACCATGTCGCCTGACTTCACCGACTTGAGCCCGACGCTCGAGCCGTCGAACCCGACACCGTCGCGCATGAGCTGGTCGTCGAGCTGCGACGCCGGGATCGTCACGTGATGCCAGCGACCCCAGAGATCGCTGAACTTGAGGTCGATCATCCGAAGCCCTTCGCGCTGGATGAGGGCGTTCGCTTCTTCGATGGTGGTGAGCATGGATCCTCCCTGACGTGCCGTCTCGGAGCATCCGACGGGACGCGCACAGGGCGAAATGGCCGGTGTCACAGAAGGCGGTGATGAATGTGAAGTGCGAGAGCTGCGCCTGCGCTCTTCCAGATGTCTTATCGCCTCAGCGCCTGCTGCAGTTCCTCGCGCCCCACGTCGAACGCTCGTCCGAAGCCGGCGATGAAGCGTGTCGCGTGAGGCTCGATCGCGAAGATCGAGAAGTCGCCTAGGCCGAAGGTCATCGCAGAGCGAGGGTGCCGGGCGAGATAGGCGCTCTTTGCGGTTTCGTACTCCGGTGACGAGCGATCGATCTCGCGGGCGATGCCTCGGATCGTCACGCGCGGAAGCGCCTGCGCGAGCGTGCCGCTTCCTTCCGGCTCCGCGATCATTGCCGCGACGCGCGCGTCGGCGAGCATGTCACTGGTGTGCTGCGCGAGACGGCTGACGTGCACGAGCAGTGCGCCGCCGTCGTCAGCCGGCGCCCAGGGCGTGAGCGAGACCGCGGGGAATCCTTCGTGAAGCGTCGCGAGAGATGCGACGCTCGAAGCCTCCAGTAGCGCGCCAAGTTCGACCATCGTCCGTTCGTCGAGCATACCGGTCGCCTTACCTTTCAGCCGTCGAGAAGCTCCCAGCGCGCGGCGGGGCGGCCGAGCCAGATCCACGCGATGTAGTCGGCGAGTGGCGGCTTGCCGCCCAGCTCCCGCAGTCGCGTGTTGACCTGACCGCGGTGATAGGTGCTGTGCGAGGCGACCTGAAGCATCGTTTCGAACACCGTGACCGGCGCCGGGTCTCTGCCGATCCGTTCGGCGAGCAGCTTGCTCCAGGGAACCGAAGCCGGCGTCGCAGCCTCGGACTCCGTCACGGATGTCGCCCGCGCGGCGAGCGCATCGTGCCCCGCTCGCGCCCACGCGAACATCGCCTCGGCGTCGGCGAAACTTTCGAGCGGCGCGACATCGATCGGCCCGTGGTCCCAGATCGCTGGAAACGCATACTGCACGATGTGGATGTGGTGGAGCTTTTCCCGCAGCGTTGTGTCGGACCACGCGTCGGGAAACGCGCGAACGGCGATCCAGACTTCGGCGTCTGCCCAGGCGGCATGAGCGAGGAGATCGCGGGCTGTTTCGAGCAGTTGCATCACCGGATCGTAGCAGGGAGCGTGGGCTGCGAGAGTGCGACCCGTTGTATTTCGATTCAATTGTCATTCCGGGCTCCGCGCGGGTTGCGTTGCATTTGCCCGCGCCACGATTTTCACTCTCCCGTCCCGGTTCCGGCCCGTCAGGTCGTGTGATTGCCGACACATCCCTCCGTGCCGTGCTGGAGGATTCTTTCATGCGGGAAATGGCTCGAAATTGGTGTATCAGTCTCCGGGAATGAGCATCGTCACTCTCCGGTTTGACACTTGACCGCAGTCCATACACCCCGAAGAGCAACCCGCGAAAGGTAGCATTTTCAAATGAGTCAGACAGTCGAGCACCCCGACACCCAGAGTTTTGCCGACGCTCTCGAGAGCAGCCTCAACTTCCGCAAGCCGGAAGAGGGCGAGCTTCTCAAGGGCACGATCGTTTCGATCAACGGCGACGACGTTTTCGTCTCGTACGGAGGCCCCACGGAAGCCGTGATGGCCGCGAACGAGCTCGAAGGGAAGGAGGTCGGGGACTCGATCGAGGCAACCGTGGTCGGAACCGCGCCGGTGGTTCGTCTCTCGTACAAGCTCGCGATGAAGCGGGCGAGCATTCAGAGCCTGCGGCAGGCGCGCGACAACGGTGTGCCGGTTGTCGGCAAAGTCGGAGCGCGCAACAAGGGCGGCTTCGACGTCAGCGTGAGCGGCGTTCGGGCGTTCTGCCCCCTTTCCCAGATCGAGTTCGGCAAGATCGAGAACCCCGACGAGTTCGTCGGGAAGAGCTTTGATTTCCGTCTCATCGAGATGTCGGACGACGGCCGGAAGATCGTCGTTTCGCGCACTGCGCTCCTCAAAGAAGCGCAGCAGGCGAAGGCAGCCGAGGCGCTCAAGACGCTGGCCGTTGGCGCGGTCATCACCGGTCGCGTTACACGTCTGGCAGCGTTCGGCGCGTTCGTCGACCTCGGTGGCGTCGAAGGCCTCCTTCACGTTTCCGAGCTGAGCCGCCGCCACGTCAAGAGCCCGAAGGACGTCGTGAGCCCCGGTCAGGAAGTCAGCGTCAAGGTCATCAAGATGGACGAGAGCGGCAAGAAGATCTCGCTCTCGATGAAGGCGCTCGAGGCCGATCCGTGGCTCGAGATCACCAAGCTTCATCCCGCGGGGTCGGCGTTCACCGGCACGATCGTGCGTAAGACCGAATTCGGCCTTTTTGTCGAAGTCGAACCGGGCGTGGATGGGCTCGTGCACGTGTCGCAGCTCCCGTTGGGCGTGAAGATCGGCGACGAATCGCTCGCGATCGGCACGCCGGTCAACGGCTGGATTCGCGAGGTCGATGCCGAGCGCAAGCGACTCTCGCTCGCACTTCGCGAAGTCTCGACGAGCAATCCCTGGGACGACGCACCGGCGAACTATCCAATCGGCCGAGTGTTCGAGGGAACGCTCGAGCGCGTCGGGCCTCCGGGACTCTTCGTGCAGCTCGAGCCGGGCCTGACTGGTCTCGTTCCGATGTCGGAGCTTGGCGGCGGCGACCCGTCGAAGACCCACAAGCCGGGAGAGAAGTTCTCGGTCAAGGTCATGAACCTCGATCCGACGCGCAAGCGCATCTCGCTCAGCATTGAAGGTGCCAAGGAATCGGCGCTCCACGGCGAGTACATGGAGTATGTCGCGGAGACGAAGAAGGCTGCGGACGCTTCGGAAGGAAAGAGCGCGATGGCGCTCGCCTTCGAGCGTGCGATGGGCGGCAAGAAGTAAGATTCCAATCAACGCAACTGCTCACGGGCGCGCCGCAAGGCGCGCCCGTTTCATTTGAGCGAGTAAGCGGTGCGGGGCCAAAGTGAGCCGGCAGCAAGCCAACATTCACAACAGGCGATGATGAACGGAGAGCGTTGTGTTTGGATTGAAAAAGAGTTGACGCAAGGCGAGCGCCGACTACACCGTCTCAGCACTCAGCACTCAGCACTCAGCACTCAGCACTCAGCACTCAGCACTCAGCACTCAGCACTCAGCACTCAGCACTCAGCACTCAGCACTCAGCACTCAGCACTCAGTACTCAGGCCCGTGTATGCGTTCGCCGCCTTTCTTCCTGCTGCGACGGGGAATGAGGCGCTCGGCTCGAGTGGCAATCCGGCGGCGCCAATCTTCCTCCTGGCGATGCTCGGCTGTGTGTTTCCGGTCGCCGCGGTCTTTGCGCGAATCGCGTCGTTGCTCGCGATTCGAAACGTCTACCAGGCGCTCTTCGCGGTAGTGGCGCTCGGCTGCACGCTCCTCACCGTCTGTTTTCTATCGATCGCGAGCCTGCGCCTCGCAATCCGCGTGCGCGCGCCGATGACACCCGAGCTGGCAGCTTCCATCGCGCAGCTCGTCGAAGAAGTGCTCGTCAACTATTACGCGCTCGGCCTTTTCCTCTCGGTACTGCTACTGTCGATCAGGCCCTGGTTCAGCATTCAGGCGAGCGGAATTCTCTCCGGCATGCTGGTGCTGCCGTCGTTTCTTTTCAGCTGGATCGTCGTGGAAGAGCACCTGCTCGCGCCGGTGACTACGCTCTCTGAAGCGTACCGATCCGCACCATCGTTCGCGTTTTTCCTCATCGTCGCGGTGACGTTCATCGGCATCGCCGCGCACTGTATCGCGCATCAGCATTACTTTCTCGAAGTCACGAACCTGCGCGAGATTCTCGACGAGCCGCGCTCACCGCGCGGCGGCAGCATGCCATTCGGCGGCGGCTTCGCTGCGAACTGAGCTGCTTCTTCCATCGCCGGCGGCCGCTGCACCGTTCGTATTCGATCGCCTCCTCGTCGTCGTGAACCGTTGCTCTTTCGGCGACTTCGTGTGGCTGCTATCGTTGCTCGGCCGGAGCGGGCGCGCCCGCGCTCAAGGTCGAGATCATGCCTCCTACCGTCTGCTGGTTCATTCAGAGTCATCGCGACCCGGAACAGATCGTGCGTCTCCTGCGTGTCCTGCGTGCTGGCAGCGACGGCCCGATCGTTCTACGCCACGACGACGACGCGACCCGATTCGATCCGACACCAGCATTGGCCTTGGGGAATGTCCATCTCCTCGCTGCGTCGGGCAGGCAGGTTCGTGGCAGTTTCTCCTGCCAGGTTCAGCCTTACATCGACGCGATCGACTGGCTCGACGAGACGAACGTCGCGTACGACTGGCTGATCAACCTGACGGCCCAGGACTATCCCGTGAGACCGGTGTCCGCGATCGAGCACGATCTCGCTGTGGCAACGTGCGATGGATTCGTGCGGTGGTGGGACGTGCTGGGCTCCGAGAGTCCCTGGTCCGTTCGAAAGGCGCGCGCTCGCTACTGGCATCGTTACCGGCTGCTCCCGCCGGGATCCGAACGAGGCCTGCGGCTGCTTCGATGGCTGACGCGACTCGCGCCGCTTCACTTCTATCTCGACTACGGCGCCTGGGTTGGCGTGCGTCGCTGGAGTGTGCCGTTTCGGGATGAGCTGCGTTGCATGGGTGGGAGGTCGTGGTGGACGCTCCGGCGAGATGTCGTTCGGTACTTCCGCGAATTCCTGCGCGCGCGGCCCGATGTCGTCGATCACTATCGCGGCACGATCGCGCCTGAGGAGTCGCTCGTTCCGACGGTGCTCGTGGCGAGCCGTCGATTCGACCTCGTCAATGACGATCTGCGCTACATCGACTACTCCAATGCGATCAAGGGCTCTCCACGGACTCTCTCGGTTGCAGACGTCCCGATGCTTGCGGCTGGCGGATATCACTTCGCCCGCAAGTTCGATCTCTCCGTCGATCGCGAGGTGCTCGACGTCATCGATCGGACGCTGCTCGACGTTTCGCTCGACCGGGTACGTTAGGCCGCCGCGCGCTCCAGCTCGACTTGACGCGGCCTCGCGAACCGAGACCACCCGAACGCGACGACTCCCGACAGCACCATCGCCGTCCAGGCCCAACGGGTACCAACGAGGTAGTGGTGCGTTGCGAGATAGGAGCTACCGGGAATCTCGACCAGTACGCGCGTGGAGTGACGAAGGAATTGAAAGCAGAAGACCCAGCCAGCATGGATCCCGATTGCGAGGTAGAGCGAGCCGCTGCTTCTGACGAGCAGCGCCAGCACGAGCCCGCCGATGAAGAGGCCGAACAGCGGCGGTAGTGTCGCGGGCTCGAGTTGGCGCGCAACGGCGTGCTGGAAGTAGGCGAAGCCGGCGCCGACCGAGTAGCCGTGCCAAACGAAGCTGCGATCCGAGCTCAGGAGGTGGACCGCCGAATAGATCGCGCTGCTCGAGAGCGTCGCCGTGACCCAACCGAGGCTCGCTGTTAGGGAAGCCAGCATCAGTCCTCGGAAGAACGATTCCTCGATGAACCCGGCCGCGAGCCCGGCGCCGAGGGCGGCGAGCGTGCGTCCCGCGAAGAAGTGGTATTCGTTGAGGGTCGGTCCGAGATGGTGCGTCCAGAGCGCCCAGCCGGCGCCTGCGCAGACGGCGAGGAGGGCTGCCGTAAAGCCGGCCACGACTTCGACGGCGCGGGAACCGCGCGTACCGTTCGTGAGAAGAGCGCGCAGCGCTCCCCACCCCATGTGTCGTCTGAACGCGATCATGAACGCGATCGCGGTCAGCATCGCGCAGCGGTTGAAGACGCGTGCGAGCCCAAGCCGGCTCTCCGGGGTGATCGCTTTGATCGCGGCGAGAACGAGCGGAGAGATGAGCGCCGCGAGTGCCAGCCCGCCGACGAACACTCCGAGCCAGGCGACGGGTGGGCCCGTACGCGTACCGAGAATCGAGTTTGTACGATCGTTCATCGAGACCTTTCAGCGCGCAGGATTCGAATGGCGCGTCGAAGCGGTAGGCGCAGCGGGAGGGGGAGCCGTCTGTCCCATGACAGCGCACCCGCATCGATCAGCGCCGGCAGCGTGTCGAAGAGAAGTGTTGCCCAGACGTCGGCGATTGCGTCGAAGGAGTATTCCGCGGCTCGTCGGCGGCCGTTCGTGATCATCCGGGCGTGAAGCTCTGGGTCGGACTGCAGTCGGGTGAGTGCGGCCAGCGCTTCCGATGCGTTGTTGACTTCGAGGTAATCGTCTTCGCTTCGCCGGATCGCCCTGCAGGCGTATTCGTTGCCGATGAGGGCCGGCACGCCCGCCCGCCACGCGTTGATCAACTTGCTTGCCGGTTTCGCGAATTCGAGCCGGCGCACGGATGGCCGCACGGCGATCACGGCGTCCAACTCACGAAAGTCTTCCCAGTCGATCTGCGTCAGCTCCGTCTTGTCGCGGTATTGCGCGATCCTGGGGGCCCACTGGAGGCCGAGACTGGCGAGAGCGCGCGGCCATTCCCCTTCGCGGAAGTCACGATGGAGGTTCTCCAACAATCCCATGTAGCCGATTCTCTCGAGGCGCCGGCCGCGATTCGGGTCGCGGCGCCGGAGTGCGGGTTGCGGCCAGAACGGAATATGGAAACGCCTAACCCCGTCGGCAAATCGGTCGTTTTGAAGGACCTCGAAGTCGGCAAGCAGAGGCGAGCTGTTGTCGGCTCTGATCGCGACGAACACGAGGTCTCGTCGTCCTCGCGCGGCCCTGGCAAGCCAATGTTTGTGCTTGGCGTGAAACACCACGAGGCCTCGATCGGGCGGCGTCGCCGCGAGGTGAACGGGCAGACCCGCGCCACGAAGGCGAAGGTATGTCTGCAGCACCCAGGCGCGCTCGCCTAATCGGAAGTAGGCGAGATCTCGATCGGGATCGACCTCTCGCAGACTCTCCAGGCGTGGCTCGTTCGCGAGAACGAAGGTGACCGGGAAGCGGGTCGCGCGATGAGCATTCTCACGGCGAAGCACTTCACCTACTTCGCGCACGGCCGTGCTCATCACTCGGGACTATAGCAACGGCGGCGACAGGCGTCAGTGTGTGATCGTCACACGTTGAATGAGACCTGCATCACACATTGATGTGACGTACGGCTCGAAGCGGTTCGCCCGCAGTGCAGGAAGTCGAGAGTGCCTACGCGGCAACTGCGCATGCCGGTCGCTCAATGCTCTAGCGGCGAGACTCGGCGCAAACGATAATCGCGCGCGTGAACGCGGCCTCTTCGCAGGAACCCGTCGCCCCGGCCCCGTCGCGCCCGACCGTCGAGCTCCGTTGGGCGTTGGTTGTCGTGGGCCTCGTGCTGTCGGGGGTGATGGTCTCGCGCGCGCAGTTAGGCGGCGACCAGTTGAACATCATCGCGAGAGGCTGGCTCTGGGCGGCGGAAGGGGAGTTCATCCCTTACGGCAATCCGCTCTCCTCGGGCGGCAACGGACCCGGTGCGCTCACGACGTTTCTCGCCGGCGCGCCTCTTTTCGTCTGGATGGACCACCGCGCGCCTGTCGTGGCCATCTGGCTTTCCCATCTCGCCGCCTTCCTGCTCCTCGATCGCATTCTGGCTCGCAACCTCTCGTCAAGCGAGCGGTTGGCGTTCGTGGCGATCTTCTGGCTCAACCCATGGCGGCTCGAGGCGTCGGCGAATCTCTGGAATCCGAACTACCTCTTCTTCGCCGGTGCCGTGCATTTCGCGACCGCTTTCGGTAACCGCGAGCGGCGTTCGTTTCTCTACTCGCTGATCCACGTCCTCACCCTCGGTCTTGCGGTCCAACTTCACCCTGGCAGTCTTTTGCTCATCGTGCTCACGTCTCTACTCTGGTGGCGTCGCGCGCTCATTTTTCATTGGGGTGGCGTCGTAACCGGTGCGCTCGTCTCCATCGGCTCGCTCATTCCCTGGCTTCTCGCGACGCGCTCTCATCCGGAGATCGTCGCGGTCGCGGAGGGATTTCCGTTTCGCGGACTGCTCTACGTTCATCCGATGCTCAAGGGGATGTTCTACTTCGCACGCTACCCGTCTTTGCGACTCAGCTGGCAGGCGACGCGCTTCGATTTCAGCGATGCGTTTGGCACGACGGCCGACCGATGGATGACGCCACTCGCATCGTGGACGGTGACCGTGGCAGGCGGCCTCACGGTCGCCGCCGCAGCGGCTGCGGTCTGGATTTTCCTGCGAGGCGAGACGGGACGCGCCGAAGAGCGGCCGCTCTCGCGCTGGTGGGTGAGGAATTCGTTGCCGAACTGCTCCGGCCGCCGGTGGATTCAGGACTACGCTGGCCTCGCATTCGTCGGCGCGCTCATCGTGTTTGCCGCGGCACCGACGACGCCGCAGCACTGGCAGGCGTTCTCGATCTTCCACGCGACGCTGTTGCCGCCGGTTTTTGCAGTCGGCCATCTCGAGCGGTCGGGCCATCGGCTGTTGGCGCATCGCGTGACGATGGTCTACGCGACGCTCGCGCTCATCATCGGCTGCGCTCTCGCGATTGCGGCGCCTGAGTTTCGTTGTGCCGGTCGCGCGACGCTCGTCTTTCCACTGCGCTCGCACTCGCCGATGTTCGAAGAGCTCGGGATTCAGCGCACCTGCGCGTGGCCGCTCGACCTTCCGGGCAAGTGGTGGCCGGACGTTCTACCGGAAGCGAGAGGAGGGGAGTGAGGACCCGGGATCGACTTTCGGTGCCGGACGCCCCGGCGTTCTCGTCGTTAGGCGATCCGGCTCGCCGCGCTTCCCTCGCCGGTACCTGAGGTCCGGTTCGAATTCCAGAAAAGCTTGCCGGCGTGAAACGCAACGAGGCGAAGGAGGGAGAGCAGTACGAAGCCGCCTTCCTTGGCGAACGATGGAATCCACCGCAGGCGGAACGCCAGAGGCGTCCAGCGAAGCATCGTCACGTCGTGGGCTATGCGGCGCTGGTCGATCTTCTCGATGAGCTCCACGATCAGCGGCAGCGATACGTGGATCTCGCGCATGGGCCGGCCTCCCGTGAGTAAACGGGCATTGCCGGACTGGGTTGCGAAGCGCTGGGTGCCATTCTCCTCGACGAGACCGATGACGACGGATGGCCGCCCTTCGGCGTGGATCCTGAGCGCCGTACGAGTCCCAAAACCGCGGCGGCGCGGGTTCGGCGGCAGACCGGCGGTCGTCACCGGGAGGCGTTCCAACATCTGCATCAGCGTCGCCACGACCTCATCGCGCGTGTAACGGTTTCCAACCCTCGCCATCCTGACGGCAACGAACAGCGGTTCGAATAGCCTGATCGCGGATTGGAGGAACGTCCTGCCTTTGTGCAGTCGAACGCTTGCAGCGATTCCGCCTGACACGGCGAAGAGCATGCCCTGGAGCTCGAGGCTCGACATCCCGCCTGCCTCGACCACGGCGCCGAAGTTGTTGTAGAGATCCCAGTCAAAGCTCGTGACTCCGCCTCGGCTTGCATACTCCTCGGCGAGCTCCGTTCCCGGGTACGGCGTCATCACGAAGACCGTCGTCTTCTGCAGATGCGTGCCGTGCGAGAGCGCGAATTCGGGGTACGCGAGGATGTCTTCCTGCGATTCGTTCTGGTGTCCGATGATGAGGAACTTCGTGAACTGGATGCCGGCTCTCGCGACCAGCTCGGCGGCTCTGCCGACGTGATCGAGGTTGATTCCCTTGCCGAGGTTGCGATGGGTCGCCTTGTTAGGGCTTTCCACTCCGCAGCCGATGCGCACGAACCCCGCCTGCTGCATGGTCTCGAGGATTGGCGCCGCGCGGATGATGTCCTCGACCCTCGTCTCGACGATGAACTGGAAGCGGCGGTGGAGGCCCTCGCTGATGATCGTGAGCGCGAGCTCCTCGACCCGCTCGGGGTCGGCGAGGAAATTCGAATCCCAGAATTTGACGAACTTGTGCCGCTTCGTTCGCGGTGGAGTGATCGTCAGCAACTCGCGCATGATCGAGTCGTTTCCGCGCGCTCGCCAGTTTCGTCCGATCAGGTGGTTCGCACAGAAGCGGCAGCGGCCCCTGCATCCGCGAGAGCCGAAAATCGTGTCGGTGTGATAGTCGAGCCCCGTGAGGCCGAAACGTGACGGCCGGAGCTCGCGAGCAGGCAGAGGAAGGGAATCGAGATTCTCGATCGGAGGGGGAAGCGGATGGTGAACGAAGCCGTCGCCCGATCGGTAGGAGAGACCCGGGATGCCGCGCGGCGAGCCAGTACGGATGAGCTCGCGCAGCGCGTGCTCACCTTCGCCGCGCACTACGGCGTCGACCCCTGTCCAGGCGAGCACATCCTCGGGGCGCGCAGTCGGATGGAACCCGCCCGCCACGACGAACGCGCCTGACTTCGCGGCGATCCTCGCATACTCGCGCGCCGAGTTCGCGCCGCAGGTGAACGACGAGATCCCGACCAGTTCAGGGCGGCTCCGCCTCACATAGCGCTCGAACGTTGCCAGCGGTTCCCGATCGGACGGTGACACGGGGAGGTCGATTCGTTCGACTTCATCCTGGACGAACGCTGCGAGGCCGCAGAGCTCCACCAGATCGTTCAAGTAATACGCGTGAACGGGAACCAGAACCTGGTGCGCCTGCACGAGCGCGATTCGCTGGAACGAGCTCATCCCGCGAGCCTATGTGATTCGTCGACACGATCGCGGTGTTGGCTGTCACGTCGCCTTCTTTCGAGGCTACCGGCAGTGCGCGATCAGCCGATCTCCAGCCAGTCGAACCAGACCGGGTGATTCGCCTTGTACCACTCCAGGACGTTCCGGATCGTCGCCCGCTTCTCGGCCGGCATGACGCTGTCGTCGACGCGGTCGAAGAAGACGCGAATCGTTTCGCCATCGTGCTCGAGCGCCTGGGAGAACATGGTCTGCAGCTCGTTGCGGATGCGCCCCGAGTCGGAGATCTTGACGGGGCGTTCGGTGTGATCGACACCGCTGAGGAATCGAACCAGCAGCGGGCTGAAGACGTGCTTCATCTGATCGAACGGCTCCATCATTCGAAGCGTGAACGTGACGACCGCCGACGCATTGCGTGTCGCGAGGCGCGTCGTGACACGATAGACGCCCTCCGCCACCTTCGTGACCCCTTTGCTTCCCGTGTAGGGATCGTCATTCATGTAGCCGATGCAGGCGAGGACGCTCCACTCCTTTTCGGGTGAGAAGTCGTCGGCGCGCAGGACGTCTTTGCCCATCGGCATGTTCGCGCACTCCGCTTCGCGGATCGCGTCAGCGTACTCGGCGATCTTCGCGGGGTCGACATTGCGCTCGCCATACACCGCTCGCACCTTCGCGTCGAAGCCGGGATCGTCGGGATGGAGGTGCATCAAGCGGCCTTCCTCGCGACATGGAAGCTCGAAGGTGGACGAGAAGGGAACCATCGTCGCGTCGACGTCGAGCACTTCGGCGAGGCTCGTCGCCTGCACCGCCTCGGCTGTCGCCGCGTAGCCGTCGCAGAGGAAGACGTGCGTCTCGCCCGCCTCCATCCAGCTTCCGACCATGAATGTCGGGGCGTACGTTCCCGAGTCGGTAAAGACCGGTATGCCGGTCGGTCCCGTCCAACCGTCGTCCACCAGATGCACGCCTAACGCTTCCCACTCCTTCCAGAGCTCGCCGAGCCTCGTTTGGCGGCTCTTGCCCTGGAGTGTCCAGACGTGAATGTTCGCGCGGCCGATTCCTGGATAGGCGGCCTCGATCGCGTCGACGACGCGGCTGCGCGGCGCGCGAAAGTCGAGCAGTACGGAGTTGCGCTCGGCCGCGGCGACGACCGCTTTCGGTACCGTGAGGCAGCCCATGTAGGCCTCGTACGGCTTCGACATGCGAAGGGGCGCGTCGAAGACGTGGAGCACTGCCATCGGGCCCGTCTCCTTCCCCAGCGCGAAGCGCGAGGTGTTCTCCAGCGTATCGACCGCGGCACCCCAGATCGTGATGCCGCGATCCTGAAGCCAGCCGTAGAACTGTTCGAAGGTGTGACCGGGCTCATTGAGGAGCCGCCTCACGCGACGATCGACCGTCTTTGCGACTTCGGGCCTCGCATAGACGCGGCCGAAGCCGAGCAGCGGATTCGCTCCCATCTCCGGGGTCTCGCCCGCTTTCGGCATCAGGCCTTCACCTAGGCTGACCATGAGGGCGTGATTCTCGGGAAGGGTTCGTGTGAGGTGCCAGAGCCCCTCGCTCATCACGTAGGCGCTGATTGCGTCCGCGCCCTTCTTGACCTGATTGAGCCCTGCCTTGTCTCTCCCGTCACCGCCGCCGAAGTCGCCGAACAGGCGCGTTCCTAGCGCCGTCGTCGCTGCAGTGAGGGCGAGACAGCGCGTGATGCCGCGCGGCGTGAACGACAGATCGTAGACGGGCTCCGCCTGCGCGCGCTGCACCTCGACGTCTTCGAGCCAGAGGTGGAAGCGGAGCAGTACGGGCCGCGTGTCGAACACCCACTGTGCAATCAGGTTGCGCTTTTCGAGATTTTCCACGTGAGCTCCCAATCGAGGATGGTGTGCGTTTGATTCTAATGTAGTGTTTCGCTGATCCCGAGCCGCGTCGCGTCGCGATCGCTCCCCGTGTCACGTTCGCTCGAAGTCGGGGAGCGATTGACGGGCGATCGTCTTCTCATCTCCTGTCGGTGATGCGGGGCCGGCCGCGAGGACGAGATCGTCCGCCTCCTGGAGGATCGGAATGAGGTCGGCGCGCAACTCCTCCGCGCTTGCGTAACGTTCCGACGCCTTCTTGGCAAGGCAGCGTGCCAGAACGGCGTTCATGCGAAGTGAAAAGCCGCTCTGCCCGGGGAAGCGATAGTCCGAGTTGACGATCTGGTAGGCAACGGCCTGGACGGTCGGGCCGTGGAAGGGACGCAGCCGCGTCAGGCACTCGACGACCATGACTCCGACCGAGAAGATGTCGGAGCGCTCGTCGGCGCGCTCGCCGAAGAGCTGCTCGGGCGACATGTACGGGATCGTGCCAATGAAGGTGTGAGGCGTCGTCAGAGCGAATCTGCCTGAGCTCTCGTCGAGGCTATGGACGCGTGCGAGCCCGAAATCGAGGAGTTTCACATGCTCGCGCTCCTGTCCGCGGTCGACGACGAAGACGTTTTCCGGCTTAAGGTCGCGGTGGACGACGTATTCGTTGTGCGCGGCGTGCAAGGCGTCGAGTACGTCGCCGAACCAGCGTGCGAGCGTGTGGCAGTCGAGTGACTCCTGCCGCTCGAGGATCTTTCGCAGTGACTCGCCTTCGAGGAGCTCCATGACGAGGAACGAGCCTCCCGTGCGCGTTTCTCCGAAGTCGAAGACTGGCACGAGGTTGGGGTGGCTGAGCCTCGCGCTGATTCTCGCTTCCCGCTCGAAGCGGGCGAGTGAGTCCTTCTCACGGAATTCGCGTGCGTTGAGTACCTTCACCGCGACGCGCCGGTTGAGACGCAGGTCGCGCGCCTCGTAGACCGCGCCGATTCCGCCCTTCCCTAACAGCTTCTGCAGTTCGTAGCGCTCCGCGATCGTCCGCTCGACGGGCACGGAAAGCATGAGCCCCGCGCCGTCACGCGAGCAGAACTCCTCGTCACCGTCGTAGCAGCGAAGACAAAGCGTACACTCCTTCACGAGGTTGATCTCCGACTCCTGAAGCTTCGATAGCACCTCGCGATTCGCGCGTTGCTCGCGGCCGTAGTGCTCCTTGAGGAGAATGCCCTCGATCGCCCATGCGATCGGGCCGACCGCCGCGCGTAGCGCGTGGACATCCTGCCGCGTGTAATTTCCGGCCGATCTCCGGTCACCGAGGAGGATCAGTCCCACGAGTCGTCCCTCGCGGCCGGTGAGAGGGACGATCATTGCCGGATCCGCCTGTCGCAGCCACGCCCGCTCGGTTTCCGGGAGGTCCCAATCGACGTAATCGAGGCGTGTCGCCGGCGCTCGGTTTCGAAGCGCTTTGTCGGCGAGATGTGCGAGACCTTGCGGCGGAACGAGAGCCGGCGGCATTCCCGAAAGGTGTGCGGCACGGAGGATGCCAGTTCGCGGTTCCGCGTGGAAGACGCAGATCCAGCGCGAGTGGAAGGCTTCCATGACTCCAAGGCCGAGTGCGTCGGCGACTTCAGGCAGCGAGCTGCAGTTGGCGACATGCTCATGGACGCGCTCGAGAATCCGCCGCTGTTCCGCACGGGCTCTTCTTGCGAGCACGACAAACGATCCGAGGAAGCCGAGTAGTGCAGGCTCTCGAAGCCCATGCAAGGTGTCGAGCATTGGCGTCGATTTCACGGAGGCGGCAATCATGGCGCTCGACGAGATCAGCAGGAGCGGGACGACGCCGAGCAACACGACGCCGGTCTGAAGACGGCTTTCACGGTCGTCGAGCGTCGTCATGCGCGATGCGAGCACGATCGTCGCGACTCCCGGCCAGACGAGTGAGATCGCCGGCTCGAGCAGCAGGCGCCAGCGCTCTCCCGTATGCGCTCCCATGAGCTCGGGAACGAGTCCGAACAGTGCAATCGCCGCCGCCGCGGAAGCGCCGTAGAAGACGAGAAGGACCGTGCGCGAGCGATGCTCGAGCCACGCCGGGCGGTCGGGGACGAGCGAGACGAGGTGGAGCGCGAGGCCGATCTCGAGCCCTTGCGCGACGGCTGCGAGGATCTGGAGAGGGATGACGCTGGCCGATGCGCCTCCCGCCAACATCGCGAGACCGAGACTACACAGGTGCCTAACTGCCGCGGCGAGCGCCAGGAATGCGAGAAGTCGTGCGCTCGCCAGGTTCGGTCCCTGAAGGAGGACGGCGAATGCGACGAGCAGGAACGCTGCGGCCATGCTTCCGCCGAACCATCGATGTCGCCACCACGGCGGCGGTGCGAGGAGCTCGACGTCGATCCCTGCGGGCTCGCTCCATGTCGCTGCGCTTCCCGCCGCACGCACGCGTACTTCGAACCTGTATCGGCCCGGGGCGAGATTCATGTACTCCTTGAATCGCTCGGGTGCTTGCTCGGACCAGTCGTCGTTGTAGCCTTCGAGCCGGACCTGGTAGCGGAGCGCCTGCGGGTTCCGGAAGGCAAGGCCCCGGAAATCGACTCTGAAGAACGCCGTGTCGGCACCGAGTGACACGGCAGTGCCGTCGAGCCAGCCGGCCTGCTGGCCGCGAGGAGCCGACTCGGTGAATGGTGCGCGCCATGAGCCGAGCGGTGTTCGCAACGACTCGATCGTCACGAGAGGCGGCGATGCCCGTTCCATGCGAGGACCGAGCAGATGAGTCACGCCGCCGCCTGCCGCGATCCAGAGATCTCCGTCGCGATCGATCGCGAGCGCATTGACTTCATTCGATACAAGACCTGACCCTCGGTCGACTGACGCGACGATCGCCGGGCGTTCGGCGCGCGCGCGAGCTGGATCGAACAGTGCCGCCCCCTTTGATGTTCCGAGCCAGAAACGACCATCTGGCGTTTCGGCGAAGGCCGAGATGGCGTCGTATGCTTCGATCGTTTCGTCGTGCGTGCGGAACTTCGGTGCGGCGGCGTCACCGGGAGGAGGAGGCGTGAGCTCGACGAGTCCGCCACCGTTCGTTCCAATCCAGATCGTCCCGGACGAGTCGGCGTGCAGAACGCCAATATCATTGATTGGGAGCCCATCGCGTACGGTGAACGAGCGGACGCGCTTCCCGTCGATCACGCTGAGGCCGCTGTCGCCCCCGACCCAGAGCCGGCCGTATCGGTCCTCCGCCGCTCCGTAGATCGCCCCACCAACGAGTCCATCGGCGGTCGTCACGTTGCGGATTGCGACGTCGCCCGTGGTCGGGTTCGTCGTGAGGATCGAGACGCCGTCCGTGGTCGTGACGACGAGAGCGCCGCGCCGCGTTTCGCGGAGCGCGATCACGCTGTCGCTGATGAGTCCATCCTCTCCCGTGATCGAGCGCGCGCAGCGACCTCGCGTTGCGTCGAACTCGCAGAGCCCCCCTCCTTCGGTGCCGATCCAAAGGCGGCCGCGAGTATCGCGGTGGATGTCCCAGACCTGATTCACCGGCAGCTGATTCGTGTCGGTCCACGACTCGATGCGCGTAGAAGGACGCAGGTCGAGATCAAAACGCACGCGCGCGAGTCCGCCGAGCGTGCCGACCCAGATCGAACCGTCGCGTTCGGGCAGAAGCGCGTAGACGGTGTGATGGGGAAGACCGTCGCGAACCGTGAAGCTGACGACTCCCTCTCCCGGGATGCGCGCGAGACCATTCTGGTAGCCGACCCAGAGCGCGCCTTCGCGGTCTTCGAACATCGCCAGCACGGAATCGTCGGGGAGCCCGTTTGCCATCGTCATCGAGCGACAACTCGTCAGCTCCGGCAGCGTGCAGATGTCGATCCCCTTGCTGAGCGTGCCGACGACCAGATTTCCGCCACGGTTGACGAGCATCGCATAGACGTCGTTCTCGGACAGGCCGTCGCGCGTCGTGAAGATCTTGAATGCGGTCCCGTCCCAACGAGCGATTCCGCCGCCTCGCGTGCCGAGGTAGATGTTCCCCTTTCGATCTTCGGCGATCGATCGCACGGTGCCGTCCGGAAGCCCGTCTTCGAGCGTGAAGATGCGGCATCCAGTTAGGCCGAGAATCTTGTCGGCCTTGCACCGGCTCACGCCGGCGCCACGGTGGCCGAACCAGAGATTCCCCCGCGAGTCGGAGAACATCGAGTAGACGTATTCGGAGGCGAGTCCTTCGCGCACGGAGAACGACCGCGCTTGCCGCCCTTCGACGAGCAATGCCCCGCCGACCTGTGTTCCAAGCCATACGCGCCCGAACGAATCGCGTGTGCTCGCCCAGATCGCGCCGACGTTCGCGTACGCCGGGCCGAGTTGCTCGATCCGACGCCCGTCGAAGAGCGTTGGGCCTGCTTCGGTCCCGAACCAGAGCGCGCCGTGTCCGTCTTCGACGATCGACCGAACGGTCGGGCTGCTCAGCCCATCCTTGCGCGAGAATGAGACGAACGACGTGCCGTCGAATCGGTTCGCACCTTCGGTCGTGCCGGCCCAGATGTAGCCGCGGCTGTCCTGGAGAATGCTCCAGACCTGCGAGTGCGTCAGCCCGTCTTCGGTGCCGTAGTGTTTGACTGGAAACGTCTGTGCACGAAGCGGCGCCGCGACGAGCAATGCCGCGGCGAGCGGCGCGAGCAGCAGGCGAGCCAACCGGCCCGGGTGGGGACCAGTGCCGAGGAGGGTTCGCGGTGCCATGGACGAGCGGATTCTATAGGTGGGTGCGAGAGCGGAGCCAGAGGAACTCGCGCAACGCGTCCGGCCCGCGAGCGATCAGGCTGGAATGAATCGATTGGCGCGGTGAGTTGCGCGAGTCGGGTCACTCGAGAGAATGAGGCCGCGGAGCGACGCGGAATGCGAACGGACGGACAACGATGTCACGCCTGGTGAACCTGTTACCTGTCCCCTCCCCGGAGGGCGCTTCGCTGGGCGATGTCCTGGCGGAGATCGCACAGCTCGCGTCGCAGACGCTGGAGCTGCAGGAGGTCTTCGACCAGGTCGCCGACTCGATGCGACGGTTGATGCCGTTCGACGACATGAAAGTCGTCCGCGTCGTCGAACCCGACCACGTGGTTGTCCACGCAACGACGTTCAAGATCGCCGACTGCACCGATGGCTCGCGCGTCTCCTGCTGTTGGGAGCCAATTCCGCTCGCCGCGTGGTCGCCTAGGCTTCGCCCGCGCGGAGAATCACTGCCTCCCTTGCTCGACGCGGAGATCGAGCTCGATCCCCAGTTCCCTGCCGACCGTCGCATTCTCGAGGCGGGTGTCCGGTCGGGTCTTTGGGAGCCGTTTCACACGGGCGAGCGCTTCGCCGGCGGGGTGATCGTCAGTTCAGCAGCTCCGCGCGCGTTTACGGAAGCGCACTGTGAGATGCTGCGCCCCATCGCCGCACTCCTTGGTTCGGCCGTCGAGCACTGGCGAATCTGGGACGCCGATCGCCGGCGGCATCAGCGTTTCGACCGAATGGAAGCACTCCTCGGCACGCTTGCCGGCTCGCTCGACGTGCGCGAGGTCTTCGACAAGTTCTCCACCGAGGTGCAGTCGGTGCTTCGGCACGACCTCGCATCGCTGACCGAAATCGATTCGCGCCGCGAAACGCTCAAAGTGGTCGCCCATGCCGGAATGAGCGACATCGAGGTGCCACGGGGCGAGATTCCGCTGACGCGCGAGGAGCACGAGCTTCGGGCGGATTTCGAGATTCTCGACGACATCCCGGCCGTGATTACTCCTCGTTCCGAGCGGGAGCGCCTGCTGCTGGCCACGGGAATGCGATCGTGGCTTCGCGTTCCGGTTCGTCTTTCCGGAGAGATCAAGGGGAGCCTCAGTTTCTTCGCGCGTGAGGCCGAGGCGTACGACCGTGATGACGCCGAGGTAGCGCTGCGAATCGCGGACCGTCTTGCGTTGTCGCTTTCTTACCGGCGGCTCGCGGAAGAGGCACAAATCGCGAGCGAGGCGCGCGAGCGCGCCGCAAGGCTCGAAGCAACAGTCGAAACGCTGACGCGCGAGCTCGAGACGAGAGGGCGGGGACGCGTGGTGGGCGACTCCCCGGGCTGGCGAGACGTGCTGAGGCAGGTCGGCCAGGTTGCCGATTCGGAGACCACCGTGCTCATCACGGGCGAGTCGGGTACCGGCAAGGAAATCGTGTCGCGCCTCATCCATGACGGGTCCGCGCGAGCGAAGAACGCGTTCGTCGCGGTCAACTGTGCCGCACTCCCCGAGCAGCTTCTCGAATCCGAGCTGTTCGGCCACGAGAAAGGCGCATTCACCGGTGCCGTATCCACGAAGATCGGACGCCTCGAGCAGGCGGCCGGAGGCACGCTCTTCCTCGACGAGATTGGCGAGATGAGCCCGATCGTCCAGGCGAAGCTGCTGCGCGTGCTCCAGGAGCGGGAGTTCCAGCGCCTCGGCGGCACGCGTGCAATGAAGGCGAACGTGCGCGTGCTCGCCGCGACGAATCGCGACTTGATCAAGGCGATCGGCCGAGGCGAGTTCCGCGACGACCTCTACTACAGGCTGAACGTCTTCGAGATCGGGATTCCGCCGCTCCGTGACCGTGCCGAAGACATTCCGGCGCTCGCGGCAGCATTCGTCGACGAGTTGGGACGGACGATGGGGCGGCCTGCGGCGGGCATTTCCCGCGACGCGCATGAATGGCTGCTCTCGTATCCGTGGCCGGGAAACGTCCGCGAGCTGCGCAACGCGATCGAGCGTGCGATTCTGCTTTGCGACGGAGGGCTGATCACACGCGACCATCTTCCGACGCCCGTCAGGCGACCCGGCGCGACGGCGAACGGCTCGTTCGACCCCGATCCTGGCGCGCCGCTTCCCGCTGGGGGCGTGAGCCTCGGTGAGGTCGAGCGCGGACTCGTGGAGCGGGCGCTGCGCGATGCGGATGGAAACAAGTCGCGTGCGGCGCGCCTGCTCGGCATCTCTCGCGCGCAGCTTTACTCACGCATCGAGCGGTTCGGAATCTCGTCCTGATCCGGAGCGGACCGCCAGGCTACCGCCGGCTCGCAGCGCGTGCGCCTCGCGGCCTAACGCCATCCGATACCCGATGCTCACATGCTCACGCTCGTCGCCATAGTCGTTGTATGACTGCTGGCGATCCATCAGCAACCTGTCGATATTTCCGCAGCTGTCGCGTCTGTGCGCGGCGCCGGCGCATCGCGGCTGTCGCGCTGCAAGTCGCCTGATCTCAGCAACTTTCAGCGAACGCCACGCACATCGAGAAACGTGGCATGCCTCTTGGATTGTCGAGAGGAACCGGACGGTGCCCCGATGTCGATTTCTAGGGTCCCCGTACGACTACTCGATGCTCGCAAACGCGGAAGGCAGGAGATGAGTCAGCGCAATGTCGAAATTGTCATCGGTCGCCTCGTCACCGACGAGGCATTTCGCCGGCGATTCAGGGAATCACCGCAACCGGCACTCGAGGAGCTCATCGGCCGGGGCATCGAGCTGAACGTGTGCGAGCTTCGCGCGCTTTCCGGAATCGATCCGGAGCGCGTCGAGCGCTTCGCGGGGAGCTTGCACCCATGTATTCAGCGCGTCGAGATCGAGGGAGGACATTCTTGAAGGCAACCATTGAATCGCTGTTCGTCGCACTGACGA
Source organism: Acidobacteriota bacterium (assembly GCA_016184115.1). Taxonomy (GTDB): domain Bacteria; phylum Acidobacteriota; class Thermoanaerobaculia; order Gp7-AA8; family Gp7-AA8; genus JACPDH01. Next base: position 54,785 of record JACPDH010000038.1, read on the forward strand.
TCTCCATCATTCTTCCTGCGGCGCTTTACGCCGAGGAGGCGTCAGCTCCAGCGCGCGCAATGAATCTTCGCGACGCGATCGACAGCGCGCTCGAGAGGAATGAGAACATCATCATCGAGCGCGAATCGCTCGACTCCGCGATCTTCGCGATCGACGGAGCCAGGGGGGCGTACGATCCGCTGCTGAGGCTCGATCTCGCGTGGCGGTCGGCGACCACGCCGGTCAATTCGAGCTTCTCGGGGGCGCCTGAAGGCGAGCTGGCCCCCGAGAACGAGACGACCGAAGCGGGTGCATCGCTCAGTCAACTCCTCGGCACGGGCGGATCGGTCTCGGTACTCGCCGGCTCGTCGAGAGCGACGACGGACGGCGAGTTCGCCTTCCTCTCTCCCGCGTACGAAGCGCGGTTTGGCGTCGAGCTCCGGCAGCCGCTGCTTCGCGATCGGACGATCGATTCCGCGCGCCTTTCGGTGCGGGCCTCGCAGGCCGACCGCGATCGCGCTGAAGGAGCGTTGCGCCGCGAAGTCTCCCAGACGATTGCCGACGTCGAGCGGGCGTACTGGATCTTCGTCGCGACGCGGCGTGCAATCACGGTGCAGGAGGACGCGGTTGCGCTCGCATCGAAGCAGCTCGATGACACGATGAGTCGCATCGAGAGCGGCGTCGCTCCCGAGACCGAGGCGGCGCAGCCGCGTGCCGAGCTCGAGCGTCGCCGAGGCGACCTGCTCGCGACGAAAGAGGCTGCGGCTCGCGCCGAGACGGCACTCAAGCGGCTGATCCTCGGAGACGACACGAGTGCCTGGTCCGAACGGCTCGAGCCGGTCGAAGACATCACGGTCGAGGTCCAGCCGATCGACGCGGCGTCGGAGATGGACCGTGCCCTCGCGTCGCGCCCGGAGCTCGATGTCGTCGACGGCACGATCGCGCGCCGAAAGCTGGAGTCCGACTTTGCGGACGACCGCATCCGGCCCGCGCTCGATCTCGTATTGTCGTACGACCGTTTCGGCCTCGCGGGCTCGCCTAACGCAGCAGGTTCCGGGATCCCGGGCCTTCCGGGCGACGTGCCTGCCGATCTCGAAGGGAACGTCGGTGACGCGTTCGGACAGCTCACCGACGGCGATTTCGACGACGCGCGGGTGGCTCTGCAGTTGAGCGTTCCGATCGGGAACCGCTCCGCACGCGCCGGCGCCGAGATCGCACGCAACGCGCTCGCGCAGGCTGAAGCCGAGCGGACCCGGGTTCGCAAGGCGATCCGCGCGGAAGTGCTCGATGCGGTGGCCGCGACGGAGACTGCCGGTGCGCGCATTGACGCGGCGCGCGCCGCGCGCGAAGCCGCCGAGGTCCAGCTCATGGCGGAGAAGGAGCGCTACGACGCCGGCCTTTCCATCACATTTCTCGTTCTTACGCGCCAGAACGATCTCGCGGCCGCGCGGCTCGCGGAGATCAGGGCGCTCACCGATTACCGCACTGCGCGCACTGAGCTCGCCCGGGCGACCGGGTCGCTGCTGCAGGAGCGCGGCATCGAGCTCGAATGACTGCAGTCCCTTTCGTGAAATAGGAGCCCCCTCATGGCAAAGAGAATGATCGTGATGCTCGCCGTCGTCGTCGTCGTGCTCACCGCACTCGGCACGTTGAAATACCAGCAGGTCCAGGCCGCCATCGCGCAGGGTGCCGCGTTCCAGCCTCCTCCGGAAGCGATCACGACGATGGTCGTGACGGAAGAGGCGTGGAGCTCGACGCTCGGCGCAATCGGCACGGCGACCGCCGTGAACGGAGTGACGGTCGCGGCCGACCTTCCCGGGATCGTCGAGAAGATCGCATTCGAATCGGGGCGTACGGTCCAGAAGGACGACGTGCTCGTCAGGCTCGACAGCCGGCAGGAGCAGGCGCAACTGAAAGCTGCCAGAGCGCAGCGCGATCGCGCGACGCTGCAACTCGATCGAATCGAAGGTCTGCGACAGAAAAAGGTCTCGTCGCAGTCCGAGCTCGACGACGCGCGCACGGCCTTCACTCAGGCTGACGCGCGGGTTGGAGAGATCGAAGCGACGATCGCCCGCAAGACGATTCGCGCTCCCTTCACCGGGATCCTCGGCATCCGGCAGATCAACCTCGGTCAGTACCTCTCGGCGGGCGACGCGATCGTGTCGCTTCAGGCGCTTCAGCCGATCTACGTCGACTTCGCGGTTCCGCAGCAGCAGGTGAGGAGTCTCCACCCGGGCACCACGGTGACCGTGACGCCTGACAGGGCCGCCGCAGGGCCTGCGGGGAAGCCGCGGTCGGGCCGAGTGACCGCGATCGACTCGCTCGTCGATTCCGCGACGCGAAACGTGCGCGTCCGCGCCGAGTTCGACAATCGTGACGCCACGCTGCGTCCCGGCATGTTCGTCGAGGCGAAGGTCGACCTCGGTGCGACGAGCTCGATCGTCACCGTGCCCGCCACGGCGATCAACTACGCCCCGTTCGGCGACTCGGTGTTCGTCGTCGAACAGATCGCCAAGCCTAACGGAGTGAAGTACCTCGGCGTTCGGCAGCAGTTCGTCAAGCTGGGCGGCTCGCGCGGCGACCAGGTGGCGGTGCTCTCGGGCATCAAGCCAGGCGAACAGGTCGCAACCTCGGGTGTCTTCAAGCTCTTCAACGGTACCGCCGTCATCGTCAACAACGACGTCCAGCCGGGCAACGACCCGACGCCGAAGCCGGAGAACTCATGAAACTCACAGACATCTTCATCAAGCGACCGGTTCTCGCGATCGTCGTCAACCTGCTGATCCTGATTGCCGGCGTACAGGCCGTACGATCACTGTCCGTCCGTCAGTATCCGCAAAGCGACATCGCGGTGGTGAGAGTGACGACGGCGTACGTCGGCGCGAACGCCGACCTCGTGCGAGGCTTCATCACCACGCCGCTGGAGCGCGTGATCGCGAGTGCGGACGGCATCGACTACGTCGAGTCGTCAAGTGCCCAGGGCGTGTCGACGATTACCGTTCACCTCAAGCTCAACTACGACACCAACGCGGCGCTGACGCAGATTCAGGCCAAGGTCGCGCAGGTTCGAAACGATCTACCACCCGAGGCCGAAGCTCCGATCATCGAGCTCGAGACGGCGGACAACCAGTTCGCGGCGATGTACATCGGCTTCTCGTCGAAGGACCTCGATCAGAATGAGATCTCCGACTACCTGACGCGCGTGGTCCAGCCGAAGCTGAGCGCGATCAGCGGTGTGCAGCGCGCCGAGATTCTCGGCGGCCGGACCTTCGCGATGCGCATCTGGCTCGCGCCCGAGACGATGGCGGCGCGAGGAATCTCTCCTTCGGACGTCCGCCAGGCGCTAGCGCAGAACAACTATCTCTCCGCCCTCGGGAAGACGAAGGGCTCGATGGTCTCGGTGAATCTCGTGGCGAACACTGATCTCCGGACGGCCGAGGAGTTCCGCGACCTCGTCGTGAAGGAGAAGGACGGCGACGTCGTGAGGCTCGGAGAGATCGCCGACGTCGTCCTCGGGGCCGAAAGTTACGACTCCGAGGTTCGCTTCAGCGGAGAGACTGCGACCTTCATGGGCATCTGGGTGCTTCCGACGGCGAACTCGCTCGAGGTCATCCGCGAGGTGAAGAAGACGATTCCGGAGATCGAAGCGCAGCTTCCCGCCGGAATGAAGGTAGCCGTCGCGTACGACTCGACGAGGTACATCGAGGACGCGCTCAACGAAGTGATGAAGACGCTCACGGAGACGCTCGTCATCGTCGTTCTCGTCATCTTCCTCTTCCTCGGTTCCGTGCGTTCGGTCGTCATTCCGGTCATCGCGATTCCGATCTCGCTGATCGGCGCGGTGTTCCTGATGCTCGTCGCCGGCTTCACGATCAACCTGCTGACGCTGCTCGCGATCGTGCTCGCGGTCGGGCTCGTCGTCGACGACGCGATCGTCGTCGTCGAGAACGTCGAGCGACACATCCATCTCGGTGAGACGCCGTTCGGCGCGGCGATCCTCGCGGCGCGCGAGCTCGCCGGCCCGATCGTCGCGATGACGATCACGCTCGCAGCCGTCTATGCTCCCGTGGGAATTCAAGGGGGCTTGACTGGCTCGCTCTTCCGCGAGTTCGCGTTCACGCTCGCGGGAGCGGTCATCATTTCCGGCGTGGTCGCGCTGACGTTGTCTCCGATGATGGGCTCGAAGCTCCTCCGTGAAGGCGACACTCGAAAAGGGTTCGCCGGGATGATCAATCGCCACTTCGAGGTCGTGCAGCGGACGTACGCGAGCCTTCTGTCGCGGACGCTCGACTACCGGCCGGTCGTGCTCGTGCTCTGGGGAATCGTCGCGCTGCTCATCGTGCCGTTCTACCTCTTCTCCGCGAGAGAGCTGGCGCCTAACGAGGACCAGGGGGTCGTGTTCGGGATCGTTCAGGCCTCGGCGAACTCCACGCTCGACCAGACGTCGCTCTACGCGCACGAGGTCAATGATGCATTCCAGTCGTTCCCCGAGACCGAGCGGACGTTTCAGCTCACGTTTCCGAATGGCGGTTTCAGCGGCATGATCACGAAGCCGTGGAGCGAGCGGGAGAAGTCGACCGCGGAGCTCCAGGTGGAGCTCGGGCAGAAAGTCTCGAAGATTCCGGGCGTCCGCGTCATTCCGCTCGTGCCGCCATCGCTGCCGGGTGGCGGCGACTTCCCGGTCGACTTCGTCATCGCGTCGACGCGCGAGCCCGAAGAGCTGCTTCAGGTGGCGAACCAGCTGGTGCAGAAGGCCTTCGCGAGCGGACTCTTCATGTTCGCCGATGCGGACTTGAAATTCGACCAGCCACAGACCGAAGTGGTCTTCGACCGGGACAAAGTGCGCTCGCAGGGGGTCGACCTCGCGGAGGCGGGTCGCGACCTCTCGACACTGCTGAGCGGGAACTACGTCAACCGGTTCAGTATCCAGGGACGGAGCTACAAGGTGATTCCGCAGCTGAGCCGGGCGGAGCGGCTGACGCCCGATCAGCTGGAGGAGATCCACGTCACCGGGCCTAACGGTCAGCTCGTCCCGCTGTCGACGTTTGCGACGCTGAAGACGACGACCGAGCCGCGCGAGCTGAAGCGTTTCCAGCAGCTCAACGCGGTACGGATCCAGGGCGTCATCCCTCCCGGGGTGTCACTCGACCAGGCGCTTCGCTTCCTCGAGGACGAGGGGGCGAAGCTCATGCCTCCCGGATTCACGGTCGATTACGCGGGCGAGTCTCGGCAGCTCCGAGTGGAGGGAAGCAAGTTCCTGTCGACCTTCCTGCTGTCGGCGATCCTGATCTACCTGGTGCTCGCTGCGCAGTTCGAGAGCTTCCGCGACCCGTTCATCATCCTGGCGGGCTCGGTGCCGCTCGCGCTCGCCGGCTCGCTCGCCTTCTCGTTCCTCGGGATGACGACGTTGAACATCTACAGCCAGGTCGGCCTCATTACGCTCGTCGGCCTCGTTGCGAAGAACGGAATTCTGATGGTGGAGTTCGCCAACGAGCTGCAGAAGACCGGAATGGCGAAGCTCGCGGCGATCATCGAAGCGTCGAGGGTGAGGCTGCGGCCGATCCTCATGACGACGGCGGCGACAGTCGTCGGGCATACGCCGCTCATCCTTGCGTCGGGTCCGGGCGCCGGGGCGCGCAACTCGATCGGCATCATGCTCGTTTCGGGGATGATCGTCGGCACCGCCTTCACTCTCTTCGTCGTGCCCTCGATCTACATGCTCGTCGCGAAGACGCGTAAGGCCGGTGCCGAGGAAGATGCTGGTGAGGCGGCGCCGTCGGGCCTTGTGGAGGTGGCGGGCTGATGCGACAGGAGTAGGTAAGTGCCCCGTTCACGTTTAGCGAACGGGGCACTCGGGGTGTACTACCGGGTGACTCCCGCCGAGGAATGCATCACGACCGGGCCGAAGGGTGCGGCAGCCTCCTGCACGTCATGGCTCGGAGAGCCGTAGAAGGTGAAGCGCGTGGGCGTGAGTACGTCGAGAAAGCGCGCGGCGAACTTCGCGTCGAACGTGCGGCAGTGGATCATCGCCGCGTCGGACGAAGCGTAGCGCTCGTAGAGATGGCAGACGCGACCGTCGCCGGTGAAGCTCCACTCGTAGTTCAGCGTGCCCGGCTCATTCGCCTCCGTCGCGTCGACCATTTCATGCATCAATTCGCGAACGTCGTTCTCGCGTCCTTGCCGGACGTCCATCTCGAGCAACCATGCACACCAGGTCATCGGGTTCTCTCCCATCTCGAAGTCAGTTACTCGGCGGCATTTGCGATTGCCGATACGTCTTGCTGGCGTCTCGAACCTGGGTGATTCGAAGGCGCGTGAGTTCCGCAGAGACGTCCACATCATCGCACCGTTCGGGCCGAAGCATTGGGGATGGAGCCGCTCGTTGGTTCCTAATCGACGTCGAACTGGCTACATCAGGCGCGCATAGGCCACCTTGCCGAAGATCGTGCCGCCATTCGCTCTCGACTCGACGTACACTGATATCGTGATCCTGGCGTTCAAGCGACAATTGGCGATCGCCGGTGTGGCGCTCTTCGTCATCGCGTTGTTCGTTCCGCTCGCGAGCGCGCCGTGCGTAGCGCTCCTCGTCGTGCAACCAACAATCGCTCCTGCGAGCGTTGCCTGCGAGCGCACCTGGATACGCCGTCCCCGGCAAGCCGCAGCCCGGGACGCGGCGGCACCGCGCGCTCCGCGCGCCCCTCCCGAGTCTCCCTCCGCCTAACCGTTTCTCGTTCCCGACCGCACACGAGGTTCCGGAGGCATTCGTGTCCATTGCCACGAGTCTGGCGGAAGCACTGCTCCTGCTCGCCCTCGAAGTCGCAACCCTTGCTGGCGCTCCAGTTACGCCGAAGCAGGTGGAAGAGGTTCTGCGAAATTCGAATCGAGCCGAAATTGCAGAAGTTCAGCGGAACGAGGGAGGCGACGACGAGGATTGACGCAGACCGTTGCTTCCACGCCCGCTTCACGAACGTCTCGAGCTCGCTCCTCGAGCGCAGCCAACGCGTGCGCGAGAGCCTGGAGATTCAGGGAGCACTACACTAGAATCACCGTGCCGGTACTCGATTAGGAGAAGCTCATGTCGTTCGTGATTGTCGCCGTGGCGCTCGCCATGGCTACCGGCGCTCCCGTCCTCGCTTCCTCGCAATCACGTGCTGCCGATTCTTCATGGGATGAGACCGTTGCACGGGCGATGGCCGAAGCGAAGCCCATCGTTACTTTTGCGCACTTTCCCGAATGCCCTAACGGGTCGGCCTGCGAAGCGTTCATTAAACTTGCGGGACATCCGGCGAGTCAGCGGCGGCTCGCGGGTGTCATCTTTGGTACGCGAGTGCTGGACGACGGCGAGGAAGACGCTTCTGTAGCCGTACATGGACCTGACGGGACGAGGCTGATTCGCTGGACCGGGATTCCGGACGCGCTCGAGTTTTCCAAGATGCTCTCATCGATCGAGGAGGCCGTTCCCCACATCGTCACCTCGTACCGGGCGTCGCTGACCGGGTCCACGCCCGAAGCGACGCGCGAGTCGGCGCTCGCGCTGCTCGCGTTCGGATACGAACTGAGGGCGCGTCCGATCCTCGAGTCGATGCGCGATTCGGATGATGCAGAGAATCGTCAGCTCGCGGCGATCTGGCTCGAACGGCTCGACGCCTTACGAGCGAAACGACTGCCTGCCGAGGCGCTCCTTGAAGAACTGGCGCGTGATGGGAGCAGCCAACGCGTGCGTTTCGAAGCGCTCATGGCGACGGGAGAGGTTCGTCTCGCCACAGGACGAATCGACGACGCCGTAGTGAGCTTCAGCCAGGCGTTCGAGCTCAGTTCCGATCCTTCTCGCGAGCGACAGCTCGCGTACGATGCGAGGCTGCGGGCCGAGCAGGCGGCGTCCCCACTGCGAGGTCTCGGTGGCTCTGGAGCGGTCGTGACCGGCCGCCGGACGTTCTGGCCGCGCTCCGTTCCGAGTCACACCGCTCGCGTCGAATATCGTCTCGACGGGCGACTGATCGCGACCTCGACGACGGCTCCATTCGCCGCATCGTTCGGTTTCGGCCGGCTCCCCAGGCGTCATGAGCTGCGGGTGACTGCGAGAGATAAGCACGGCGCGTCACTACGCGTAACGAGTGTCGTGGTGAACGATCGAGTCGATGCATTCTCGGTGCGGATCGTCGAGCCTTCGAGCGCGACATTGTCGGGTACGGTTGACGTCGTCGTTGCCGTAAGCGTGCCCCACGGACTTCGAGTCGATCGCGTCGTCGTCGAGTGGAATGGAGAGCGCGTCGCGAAGCTGCACGCTCCTCCTTATCACGCGCGGGTCACGATCAAGCCGCAGGAACAAGGTGTCCTTCGCGCTGCTGTGGGTTTGGAGGATGGAACGGAGCTCGAAGATGTCCGCCTCATCAACGCGGAGTCGATGACGCTCGAGAGTGACGTTCACATCGTGGAGGTTCCGGTCTACTCCGGAGACGGATCGGCGTTGCGGCGCGAGACGTTGACGATCAAAGAAAACGGGCAATCGAGACCGGTCGATCGCGTGATTCAGCCCAGCGATGCTCCGTTGTTGATCGCCCTGGTCATCGACGCGTCATTCAGCATGACCGAGAACATGCTCGACGTGCAGGAGGCGGCGATCCGTTTCGTAGAGCAAAACATCGAGGACGAAGATCGGGTGATGGTGATCGGATTCGATACTCAGGTTCGAATTCTCTGGCCGACGCGCGATCGGTCCCTCATTCAGCGCGCCATCCTCTCGATCGAGGCGCGCGGCTACACGTCGCTCAACGACGCAATGCTCACCGCACTCCTTCAGTTGCAGGCACCGGGATGGAGGCGCGCGATGGTCGTGTTCAGCGACGGCCTCGACAACGCGAGCAAGTTCACCGCGGGAGACGTGACCGACGTGGCGAGGAGGAGCGGTGTGCCAATCTACGTACTCAGTCTCAGGCCTGCACCCCCCGTCGGCGTGCCGGGGCTCGCGAAGAAGAGCGCACACTGGATTTTTGCCGCGAGAACCGAGCTCATGAGGATTGCCGGGAGCACGGGAGGCAAAGCCTGGGACATGACGTCGCTCGCGAGACTGGAGTCGATCTGGAACGAGATTGGTGACGACCTCCAGCGACAATACCTCGTCGCGTATCAGCCGGCCTCGAGTGAGAAGGAATGGCGCTCGATCGAGATCCTCGATGGCGGGAAGCGTCTGCGAGCGCCGTCAGGGCTCGCCGTCGCGCCGGAGCAGCCGGCGCAGTAGCGTCACTTCCAGTGCTTCTGCACGAATGCCTCGACCTCGGGTAATCCGCCCTGCAGGATCAGGTAGCCGTTGTGCGGCTCGCGTGGGGTGATCTCGTGATTGATCGGCGTCGTCATCATCTCCCGGATCCTCTTCGGGTCGTCGGTCTGGCCTAACACCCAGCCGAGCTTCACGTAGGCGGTCTCCGGGAGCATGTTGTCCATCGGGATGATACCGAGGTCGAGGAGGTCGCGCCCGGTGTCGTAGACGTACATCTGCGCAAAGCCCCAGAGCGTCTGCACCGTCATCACGACGGTCATGCCCTTGTCGATCGCGCGGCGGATCGCCGGATAGAGCGGCTTGTTGACGTGGCCGAGTCCCGTTCCCGCGATGACCATTCCGCGGTAGCCCATCGCCGAGAGACCGTCGATGATGTCGGGGTTGAAGTTTGGGTAGTAGTACTGGATCGTGACCTTCTGTTCGAAGACGGGCGTGATCACCGGCTTGCGCGTCTTGTCGCGTCGGACGATGTCGTCGGTGAGGTAGGTGAAATGGCTGCCGTCGCCATTCGGATAGCGGCTCACCGTCGCGAGCGGCGTCGCTCCGATCGTCCGGAACGTGCTCCGATAGCTCGAGTGCATCTTCCTGCAGCGGGTGCCTCGGTGCAGTAGATCGTAGTTGTCCGACGTCGGGCCGAACATGCAGATCATCACCTCGGCGATGTCGCATTCAGCGGCGGAGCGCACTGCGTTCATCAGGTTGAGGGCAGCATCGGACGACGGGCGATCGCTCGAGCGCTGGCTTCCGACGATCACGATCGGTACCGGGCTGTTCTGGACCATGAAACTCAGAATCGCCGCCGTGTGCGCCATGGTGTCGGTGCCATGCCCGACGACGATGCCGTCTGCGCCGCGCTCGATCTCTTCGCCGATCGCGATCGCGAGCGCCTTGTACTGCTCGGGCGCCATGTTTTCGCTGAAGACGCCGAAGAGCTTCTTCGTCGTGAGGTTCGCGATGTCCGCGAGCTCCGGTACGGCGCCATAGAGCTCGCCCGGCGTGAAGGCGGGGATGACGGCGCCGGTCCGGTAGTCGAGCCGGCTTGCAATGGTTCCGCCGGTGCCTAACAGCGTGACGTTCTTCTTCTTCGGGTCGAACGGGAAATCCTTCTCGGGGATCTTATAGACGGCCTTTCGATAGCCGAGCTCGCGCGCCGAGGCGATGCGGTCGGCGCGGATCCCGACGTTGTAGCCGTTGAACAGCTTGACGACGATGTGGAGGTCGTCCGCGTTCTCGCTGCGCGGAAGGATCACGCCGACGAAGGAGGAGCCGCGGTCGTTGAGGATCTCGACCTCGCTCCAGACGCCGATGGCGAATGTCTCGAAGGCGGCTTTGGCCATTCCGCGGTAACCCTGGAACCGGTCGGCGCGCTCGGCGAGGGGGAGGGTGGGCGATTGAGTGGTCATCGGGCGACCTCGCGGGACGAAATGAGAAATGAGATTTGAGAATTGAGAGCGGGTGGCCGAGAGAGGTCCACGGCTGAGTCGAGTTCACCGCTCTGGCGGCACGGCTTGGTGATCATCGCCGCGCCCCCAACCGCTCCCGTAACGCCTCAGCGATTTCTTTTGCCGGCGCACGCCCTTTCAGCACGTCCATTGCCTTGCCTGCGAGGAATCGGAGCTTCTTGTCGGGCGTGTCGCCCTTCTCCGTGAGGTAGCCGTCCATCGAAAGCGTGTCGAGGTCCGGGAGCCACTCGCCGCGCGCGACCACGTTGATTCCCTCCGAGGCTGCGGCGACTTTCGCGGTGAGGCCGTCCTTCGCCATGCGCGTCGCGATCACGGGAACCGACTCGCGTCCGACCCGGCCGCTCGCGAGCAATCCGAACACATCGACCCATTCCGCCGCGCCTAACCGTTCGACCGGAATCCCTGCCCGCTTCAGCGCCTTTGCCCGCTGACCGATCTCGATCGCCGCGACGAGTCCGTCGACGCCGGTCTTTTCGACGACCGCATCGACGCACTCCGCGCCTCCCTTGCGGATGAGGTACCTGCAAGTCTCCTCAGGCACGCGCCACTTCATGTAGCGCTCGATTCGAACCCACGGCGCGGGTCGGAGCCGCGCCCTGATCTCCGCGACGCGCTGCTCGGTGATTCGGGTTGGCGGCGAGTCGGTGTCGGGGTACATCCGGTCGGGGCCGGGGAGGATCCGTTCGAACGTCGTGAAGCCTCCCGTGAGTGCCTGGCGCGTCTCTTTGGGAACTCCTTCCGTTGCGTCGGCGAACCGCAACCGGATTTCATTTGCCGCCGTCCTGCAATCACCTTCGGGGCCGAAGACGATGAAGTAGTCGTCGTTGTCGCCTGGCTTCACCCGTTTGCGTAACCGTTCGATGACGCGGTGCTTGTCGGGGAACTGAGGGAGCGCGGCACTCGAGAGAACGATCGGCGCCTCGTCGAGGCAGGCGATGACCCGAATGCGCCCCGAGAGCTCGTCGAGGAAGGTCGTCTCGGGTTGTGTCGGGTACAGTGCGAGGCCGCCGAGGCCTAACGCCTTCACGGCAAAGACGCGGCCGCCCGCTTCGAGTGCGCGGTGGATGAAGCCGAGGTCGACGCCGGCGAAGATGTCGGAGACGTCGATTGGTTCGACGCGAATCGACTCGGGCGTCGTGAAGCCTCGGCGATGCAGCTCGTCGCGGAGCTGCAGCAGGCGGTGCTGGCGAATTCCCTCGTTGTGAACGAGCGGCACGGCGTAGCCGGCGCGGGGAACGCCCTTGATCTCGCAGCGGTTCCCGCCGCGAACCGATACGTTCACGTCCTGACGGCTGGCGCCGATGCCGGTGCGGACTCGTCCCGTGGAGCGTGCGACCATGCCGCAGAGAAGGATCGCGTCGCGAACTTCCTCCGGCGTGCGAAGCTCGGGGCCGGTGACGGTTTCGGTCAGTGGCATGCCTAACCGGTCGGTACGCCAGACGATCTGGTGGCCTCGATCCTTTACTTCGCGGCAAGAATCTTCCTCGACGCTGAGATGGGTGATCGTGAGGTTGCGCCCGTGGAAGGGGAGGACGCCGTTGACGCCGACGATTGCCGTGCGCTGGAATCCGGTCGGGATCGAGCCGTCGAGGTATTGCTTACGCGCGATGTGCACCTCGTCGATGATGTCCATCTGCATCATCAGGCAGAGCTCGATCGAGACGTCGATCGCCTCCTGATTCACGAGGAACGGCGGCGTATCGTCCATCTCGTACGTGCAGACGTTCATGTGATTGAGGAGATAGACGATCTCCTTCTTCGTCTTGAACTCCATGAGAGCCGTGCCGTCGTACTCGCCGAGCTCGGAGAGCGTCGGACGCATGTGGCGCAGGACTTCGCCGTCGTGCGTCTCGGTGTAGAGACCGGCAGGGCAGCGACAAAAGAGTTTGTGTTTCGTCAGGAGCTGCTGGTGCACTTCGAGGCCCGAGATGAGGCCCACAGCTTCATAGTCGAGTGGTTCGAGCATCGGGGGTCCTTTTCAGTTCTCGATTCGATCACACACCGCCCTTGCGATCTCGAGAGAAGCGGTTGCCGCTGGGGAGGGGGCGTTACAAACGTGGAGTGAGCCTGCGCCGCGGACGATCAGAAAGTCGTCGACGATTGTGCCGTCGGGCGTGATGACCTGTGCGCGAATTCCGGGCTTCGCGGGAACGAGGTCGCCGTCCGTGATCGATGGCAGGAAGGCGCGAACCGATCGCGTAAAACGTGCTTTGCTGAACGAGCGCGCCATCTCTGCGGCGCCATCGCGCCAGAATCTTGCAGCGATCTTCCAAAAGCCGCGGTAGCCGACGATTCCGGCAAGGTCGCGGACGTTTACATCGAGCTTGCCGTAGCCTTCGCGCGCGAAGGCGAGGACGGCGTTAGGTCCCGCGTGTACGCTGCCGTCCACCGCTTTGGTGAGGTGGACTCCGAGGAACGGGAACCGCGGATCGGGGACGGGATAGACGAGGCCGCGTACGAGGTGGCGCTTCTCGGGAACGAGCTCGTAGTACTCGCCTCGGAAGGGGACGACGCGCGCGCCCGGATCGGCGCCGTCGAGCCGCGTGACGCGGTCGCTGTGCAGGCCGGCGCAGCCGATGAGGAACTTCGTCTCGAACGTACCGGCGCTCGTTCTCAGTCTCTTCGTTGCACCCGCGTCGTCGATTCCGATGAGTTTCGTGCCGAGACGCAGATCGCCCCCGCGCTCGCGCGCGACCGTAGCGAGACGTTCACAAACCGCGATGTAGTCGGCGATACCGGTCGAGGGGACGAAGAGCGCCGCGACGCAGCGAACGTTCGGCTCGACTTCCATTGCCTCGATCGGCGTCATACGGATGACTTCGATTCCGTTCGCGCGGCCGCGCTCGGCGAGGGCGTCGAGTCGCGCGATCTCGTCCTCGGTTGACGCGACGATGAGCTTGCCGCAGATCTCGTGCGCGATGCCGTGCTCGCGGCAGAAGGCGGCCATCGAGAGGTTGCCGTCGCGCCCGAGCCTTGCCTTGAGGCTTCCTGGCTTGTAGTAGATGCCCGAGTGGATGACGCCGCTATTGCGTCCGCTTTGGTGTGCGGCCCACGTTTGTTCCTTTTCGAGGAGAAGCAGCCGCAGAGACGGTTGGCGAAGGAGCAGCTCGGCCGCGGTCGCGAGACCGACGATTCCTCCGCCGACGATCGCGAAGTCGTGCATGCCGGCCTTGATTATCTCGTGTGCGCGGGACCGCGGCGCGAGAGGTTTATCATAGGCCGCTGTGACGGCTGAGACGGGGACTGGTCGAGAGCGAGCTCCCGCGGTGCGGATCGGTGTCGGCGAGGCCATCGGGCTCGCGATCGTTGCGGCAATCGCGGCCTTCGCGCTTTGGCAGTCGTGGGGGAAGTGGCTGCATCCGCTGATCGACGCCGGGCGCGACTTGTACGTCCCTGAGCAGATGCTCGCGGGGAGGAAACTCTATCGCGACATCCTCTACTTCTATCCGCCCCTCGCTCCGTACCTGCTCGCCGGCATCACTGGAATCGTCGGAAGCAGCCTAGGAGTCTACGCCTTCATCGGAGTCGCAATAGGCGGAGTGGCGTGCAGCGCACTCTACGGAATCGCCAGGGATGTCTCCGGGCGCGTTGCGGCATGGATCGTGGCGCTCTTGTTCGTGTCACTGAGCTTGACCGGCGCGACGACATACGGTGCCAACGTCATCTTCCCGTACGCTCACGCCGCGGTGCTCGGGATGATGTTCTTCCTCCTCTTCGAAGGAGCGATCCTTCGGATCTTCGTGACCGGACCGACGCGGCTCTCTGTCGTGGTCGCGGTCGTCGCGGGGCTTCTCGCTGCCTGGTGCAAGATCGAGTTTGCCGCATGGGTACTCGTCACCGCGACGATGGCGTGCGCGCTTGCGGTCGTCACGAAGCGGGCAGCTCGTCGCGACATCGCGCTGGCTGCGGCAACGTTTGTCGCATGCGCCGCATGCAGTGTCGCCGCCGTCTGGCTCGTCTTCGCCGACTCAGGTCCCGGGCATCACTGGCTCTTTGATAACACGCTCCCGAACGCGCTGCTCGAGGGTGGCGTCGCGCGGGCGTTTTATTCGAAGGTGACTGGCAGCGACCAATGGGCGAGCAACCTAACGCTCGCTCTCGCGGGGCTCGTGCTCGTAGCGATTCACCTCTGGCTCGTGCGGATGCTCGATCCGGCGCGCACGGGGGCGAGGCGAGGCCTTGCGTCGCTTGGGCTTCTCGCTCTGCTTGCCCTGGTTGTCTACATACTCGCGACCGACCTCTTCTTCCGGGCGTGGACGGTCGTGCAGCTGCTCCTGATTCCGCTCGCACTTCGCGACGTCGATCGCGTTGCGCGGTCCGCGGACGATCCGGCGCGATGGGCGCGTCTGACGATGCCGCTGCTGCTTTGGTTCTCGGCGTGCGGAACGTCGAGGATCTACTTGAACCTCGCGCCGGTCTGGTATGGCTTTTCCCTGATACTGCCGGTGCTGCTGCTGATCGTGCATGTCCTCTTCCGCGAGCTGCCGGCGCGGGACTTCCACTCGCGTCGTGCGTCGCTGCTCTGGCTGCCTCTGCTCCTGGTCATCTGCGGGAGGAACCTCGCCGAGCAGCGCGCCGCGTACGCCGACAAGCGCCATGCGATCGTCACGCCCCGCGGGACGTTTTACGACGTCGCAGCCGATCGGGCGCGCGTCCTCAACGAGTTCATTGCGTATGCGACGGCGAACCGGCTCGAGGGAATGGTGATCATCCCCGAGGGGCTCGCGATGAACTACGTCACCTCGATCCCGAACCCGATGAGCTGGCACACATTCACGCCGGCGGAGATTCCGACGCGCGAGATTGATCGGCGCGCCGTCGCGGAGTTCGATCGCGTGAAACCTCGGTACGTCGTCGTGACGACGCAGGAGGCCGCCGCTTTCGGGTTCCGAGGCTTCGGTGTCGACTACGGGCTGGAGCTCGACCGCTACCTGAGGGCGAACTACGTGCTCGAGAGAAAGTGGACGAGCGCGACGTTCTCGATGTATCTGTTGAAGCGCCGATAGGCGTGGCGAGCACAGTGTTCCGTCCGTGAATTCGGCGCAGTATCGCTGGTGGCGCTTGCGGTGCGAGATCAAGGAGCGAGGAGGAGGCGATGCGGTGACATCGTCGACGACGAGCGACGCGGAGATCGCGCCGCAACCGCCACCAGCCCGAAGGGTTGCGGCCCCGACGGGTCGCTCGCTTTGTCGCGCCTCCCCGGGCGATGTCCCTGCATCGCCTGCGTCGGTGCTTCGCGCGATCGGCCCGTCGGAACCGCAACGATATTGCGCCCAATCCACGGACGGAACACTAGGGGCTGGCGGCAACGTGAAACGCGGGGAGTGGTGAGGTCATCGCAGCGTTGGCAGGTTTGGCTCGCGTCCAGAGCGCGGGCACAGGGTCAGGTCATCGACGCAGGCCCGTTGGGGACTGCGATCCGACCGCTCTGCAAAGTTCGTCCCTGGAGGCGCCACGACTCGAGGCCCCCTTCGAGCGGGCGGACGCGATCGATCCCGATTCGCTTGAGCTGCAGCGCCACACGGGCGCTGGAAGCCTCGTTCGGTCATGTGCAGTAGAGAATGATCTCGCGATCGCGTGGGATCTCGCCGACGCGCCTCTCGAGATGTTCGACGGGGAGGTGGATTGCTCCCGGGATCATGTTGGGATCGGCCTCGAAGTCCATCGCGTGTCGCAGATCGATGATCGAGAACTGCTCGCCGGCGTCGAGCCGCGAGGCGAGCTCCCCGACGCTGATGCGTGCGGTGCGGTGATCTAGAAGGAATTTGCGCCGCTCGTACCACTTCCGCCCGATCCATGCGACGAGGGCCATGCCTAACAACACGCCGAGCCAGACTCCCCAGTTCGATGCGTACGAGACGACGACCTCGATCTGGTTTCCGAACAGGTAGCCGAGGGCGAGATAGAGGCCGAAATGAAGGAGCGCGGAGACGGCATCGAGCGTGAAGAAGACGTACCGTGGCATCTTCACCACACCGGCCATAGGCGGCGCGACGGTATTCAAGCCGGGCATGAATTTCGACACCACGAGTGCCCCGGTACCCCAGCGCGCGAAGACGTTCTCGGTCTGCCTCACGCAGGAATCGGGCTCGAGCGAAATCTTGCAGAGAAGTCGAAGAACCGAGCCTCCCTTGCGACGTCCGATCTCGTACCAGATGCCATCGGCGACGATCGATGCGCCAATTGAAACGGCGAGCGCCGCGGCGAAGTCGAGCCGTCCCAGCCTTGCGAGAGCACCTCCCGCCAATAGGATCGGCATCGACGGAATGGGGAGCCCGATCTGCTCGACGAAGACGAGGAGCGCGATCAGGGCGATGCCATGTGCGGCGACGAACTCGATAGTCTCGTTCACGATGGATGTCGCACCTTGGGGCGCGACCGAGTATCGCAAGTGGTTGGGGGCGGGAGCAAGGGGTACGAGGAACGCGGAATGCGAAATGCGGAAGGCGGAATGATGAGTGCGGAACGCGAAACGCGAAACGCGGAATGCGGAATGCGAAATGCGGAATGCGAAATGCGAAATGCGGAAGGCGGAATGATGAGTGCGAAACGCGAAACGCGGAACGTGAAATGCGGAAGGCGGAGCGCGAAACGCGGAGGGCGGAATGGAAAGCAAGAGGGAACGCGCGCAGCGAGGCGTGTGTCATTCCGAGCGAAGCAAGGTCTCTGCTCGAGAACGGATCTCCAACTCCTCAACAGGAAATCACGCCAGGTCGCAGAATGGGTTGCTGTGGATGCCTTCAGATGACTGCGGGCAGATTCCTCGCTTCGCCTTGAATGACCTCTGGCGGATTCTAGGATTCGTCCTTTTTCACTCCGCGTTTCGAATTTAGCGTTTCACGTTCCGCGTTCTGCGTTCCGCGTTTCGAATTCCGCATTCCGCGTTTCGCGTTCATTACTGCCGCTCATCCCGAGTGATGCGTCCGTCGTGAATCTCGACGATGCGGCTCGCGCGCGTCGCGAGAGCCTGGTCGTGTGTGATGATCACGAGCGTGCGCCCTTGATTCCAGAGGTCGTTGAAGAGGGTCATGATGTCGCCGCCTGACGAGGAGTCGAGGTTCCCGGTCGGTTCGTCGGCGAGGAGGATGGCGGGCTCCATCGCGAGCGCACGGGCGATCGCGACTCGCTGCATCTGGCCGCCCGAGAGCTCGGTCGGCTTGTGCTCGGTTCGATCGCCGAGTCCTACGGCCTCGAGGAGCGTTCTGGCGCGCTCGCGGCGTTCGCGCACGGGGAGGCCTCCGAAGAGCATCGGCATCTCGACGTTCTCGCTCGCGCTGATGTGCGGCAGCAGGTTGAAGTTCTGAAAGATGAATCCGACGCGACGGTTGCGGATGTCGGCGAGTTGGTCTCGCGTCAGGTCCGACACGTGCTCGCCTGCGAGCTCATAGCGTCCGTCGGTCGGCGTGTCGAGACAACCGATGAGGTTCATGAGCGTCGACTTGCCCGACCCCGATGGGCCGACGATGGCGACGAACTCGCCGTTCCCGATCGCAAGGTCGATTCCCTTGAGCGCTTCGACCTTGACCTTCCCGGTGTCGTAGACCTTCCGGATCGCATCCATGTGGATGATTGACGAGCCGTTGCTCGCAGCCGGAACGCCGTTCGTTTTCGTTTTCGTGAGTCCGAGGGACATCGCGAATCTCCTATTCGTATCTCAGTGTCGCCGCGGGGTCGATCGCTGCGGCGCGCCGTGCCGGGAAATAACCAGCGACGATGCCGATCAAGCCGAGGATCGCCGACGTTGCAACGCCGATCTGCCACGAAAGCGTTGGCTTTCCAAGGAAACCGAGCACCTGGTTACTCTCGACGGGAAGGAAGCTCGCGGCCGTGACGAGCAGCGTTGCGATGACGATCCCGAGGAAGCCGCCGACGAGGGTGTAGATGAGCCCCTCGAGGAGAAACGGCCCGACGATCCAGTTCGCGCGTGCGCCGAGAGCCATCTTCACTCCAATCTCGCGCGTCCGCTCCTTGACCACCGCGTACATGATGTTCGCCACGCCGACGCCGCCGATCAGCAGTGTTAGGGCGCCGATGATGCCGAGGAAGAGCTGGATGCCAAACGTGATGTTGCGGGTGATCTCGGAGCTCTTCACGGTATCCCAGATCCCGAATGCCTGCTCGTCGGTCGGGTCGTACCCGAGTTTCGGCCCCAACAGTTCGTGCAGCGCGCTGAGCGTGGGTTTCATCGCCTCGGGGGTCTTCGACTGAATCAGCAGAACCCAGAGCCGGTCGCGTCCCCACTGCGCACGAAACGTGGTGATGGGGATGACGGCGTGATTTTTGTCGGGACCTCCGTACGCGCCCATCTGGATCTTCTTCTGCATTACACCGATCACGGTGTAGGGCAGGTTGTTGATCAGGATGGTCTTGCCGACGGGGTCCTCCTCGGCGAAGAGGTCGGTCGCCATTTCGTCGCCGAGGAAGACGACGCGGCGCTTCTCGCGCTCGTCGACCGGGCCGAAGAAGCGGCCGCCCGCGACGGGGTAGTGCTTGCGGATCTCGCCGTACTCCCAGTTGGTGCCGGTGACGCGGCCGTTGATCGTCTTGCGGCCGTAGGTGAGCTGTGTGCGCCACGACGTGATCTCGCCGATCACCGCGGCGGCTTCGGGCAGGCGATCGCGAAGCCACTGCACGTCGTCGATCGTCGGGCGGACGGGGCGTCCGATCGAGAGCCCTTTGTAGTTCTTCGACGTCTCGCCGGGCCAGAGGATCGCGATGTTCTCGCCCATCGCGCGGCGATTCTTGTCGAGCTGGAGCTTCAGCCCTTCGCCGAATGCGAGCAGCAGCAGAATCGCGACGGTGCCCCAGGCAATCGCGGCGATCGTCAGGTACGCGCGTTTGCGTTGAATCTGCGCCGAGCTGGCGAAGAGGGTGAGGATGACGGTGGCTGAGTGTCTCATGACAGTTCAGTAGTGCTGCGTGCCGGTGAGCCAGTGCTGAGTGCTGAGTGCTGAGTGCTGAGTAGGGAAGCGGCGTGACGCGCATTCGCGTCCACTTCAGTCGAGAGTCTCGGGCTTTCAATCATCTCGGTAGCTCCCGCCTTCACTCAGCACGCAGCACTACAGCTTCATCGCCACAACCGGATCGAGTCGCGACGCCTCGCGCGCGGGGAAGTAGCCGGCGACGAGGCCGACGATTCCGAGGGCGGAGGCGGTCAGGAGTGCGACGAGCGGCGAGACGCGGGGCATACCGACGAACTCGACCGCCTGCTCCGGGAAGAAGGCGCAAATCGTGATCGAGATCGCGAAGCCGATCGCACCGCCGATGCCGGTGACGATCATCGTTTCGATCAGGAACTGCGTCATGATCGACTTCTGCCGCGCGCCTAGGGCCATCTTGATGCCAATCTCGCGGGTGCGCTCCTCGACGACGACGTTCATGATGTTCGACACGCCGATCCCGCCAACGATCAGCGTCAGGCAGCCGATGATGCCGAGGAACGTGTTGAAGCTGAGCATGAAGAGGTCGAAGAACTTGAACTGCTCGGTCGTGTCCCAGAACGAGAGTGCTTCCTTGTCTTCGGGGGAGAAGCGCTGCCTCTCCGACATCGCCGCGCGGAGCGAATCCATCACGATTTTCGAATCGGTGCCGCGGACCGGCTGCGCGATGAAGTTGTCGACGTACTTCTCTCCCGTCAGTGCCCTGTAGGTCGTCGACGGGATCATCATCTTCGAGTGATCGCGTCCCGAGTAGGACGAATCCTGCGACTTTTCTTTCAGCACGCCGACGATCTGGAACGGCGAGCCGTTCACGAGCACCAATTTGCCGATCGCGTCGTCCTCGCCGAAGAGATCCTTCTTCAGCTGGTTGCCGATGAAGGCCGTTCTGCGGTTGTGCTCCATGTCGAGATCGTTGATGAAACGGCCGCCCCAGTCGGGGATCATGTTGCGCATCTCGCCGAACACCGGGGAAACGCCGGAGATGTCGACCGCCATCGTCTTCGTGCCGTAGACGATGCGCATGTTGTTCGAATACTCACTCGAGATTGCGCGCAGCCCTTTCGTCTCGAGGCGCGCGTGATCGATATCTTCTTCGCTCAGCCTGATCCGCCTTCCCTTGCCGAGCCCTTCGTACGGCATCGACGTGAGACCGGGCCAGCCGATGATGATCCGGTCACCGAGCCCCGCGGTGTTTTTGATCATCTGCTTGTGCATTCCGGTGCCGAATGCGAGGAGAAGGCTGATCGCCACCGTTCCCCAGACGATCCCGAAGACCGTGAGGAATGTGCGCAGCTTCTGGCTCCGCATATCGCGGCCGACCTGGCGGAAAACGTCTTTCACGAGATTTCCTTCGGCGGGCGCTCGACGACTTTTTCGCCCTTCTTGAGTCCGCTGGTGATCTCGACGTTCATCCCGTCGGAGATGCCGGTCTTGATCTCGACTTTCTTCGGCTCGTCCTTCGGGTTCGCGCCCGGAATCTCGACGGTCGCCTTCTTGCCGCCGTCAGAGAACGTAACGAGCCGCTCCGGAAGTACGAGGATGTCTTTCTTCTCGCGGATGATGATGTCGGCGTTTGCCGAATAACCGGCGCGAAGGGTTGCGTTGCTCGTTTCTTCGAGCTCGATCTCGACGTCGAAGAGCGTCGCCCCTTCCTCCTGCTTCGCCTGAGGCGCGATGCGTGCAACGCGGCCGGTAACGACATCGCTCGGGAGGGCGCCGACCTTGATTCGCGTCGTCATTCCCGCGGAGAGCTTTCCTACGTCGATTTCGTCGACCGTACCCTTGAAGATGAGGTCTTCCATCATCGCGATCGTCGCAAGCTCGGTGCCGGGCTGATATGACGTCAGCGGAACGACGGGATCGCCCGGGTCGACGAGTCGCGTGAGGATCGTTCCCGCTGCATTCGCGCGAATGATCGACTCCTGGCCGCCAGTTTCGGCAAGGCGTCCCTTGCGGGTGAGGTCTCGTTCCTGCTTCGCCTTGTTCAACGCGATCTTCGCGAGCTCGAACGACTCGCGCTTCGAGTCGAGCTCCGATTTCGGCAGAACGCCAGATTTTGCGAGCTCGTCGGCGCGCTGGACTTCGAGCTTCGCCCTGTTGAACGACGCCTCGGCCGACTCGACACGCCGATCGACCTCGGTGAGCTCCTGCGGCGTCGGATCGGGTGCGATCTCGAAGAGCGGGTCGCCCGGCTTCACCGCGTCGCCAACCTCGACGTACACCTTCTTCACGATGCCCGAGATCTTCGACTTGACCTCGAACTTCAGGCGCGGTTGGATCTGCCCCACCGCGACTGCCTTTTCGGTGATCGAGCCAGCCGTCACCTCGATCTGCTTGAGACCGTTCTTGTCCTTGTCATTGCTGCGTGCCCAGGCGTAAAGCCCCGCGCTGCCACCGGCGAGCACGATGAGAATGATGAGGATCTTCGCGAGTTTGCCCATCTGCGGTTTCTCCTGAATGGCTCCACGGCGACTCCACGCCTCAGAGCCGCTCCTGATCTTTCGGTACGAAGAGTGTCGGAAAAGGTTGCCAACGGAGCGGAAACCGCGCCGTCCCCGATATCTTGACGGCGGGAAGGGCTTCCGGTTAGCAGGGGTGGAACGCGGACGCGTGCATTCGCATTGACGTGCGGTGACGGGGCGGGGAGAGTCGGCCGCGGAAGCGGCCGCTTTCTGACTAGCCCCGCGCGCAAGCGCGGGGTCGAGCGATCCAACCGATCTTTGAGCCGCGGCGGCGGCGACCTCTAGTGCGTCGCGCGTAAGCGCGGCGCTCGCCGGCTCACGCCTCTGGCGCCGTTGACGCGGCGCGTTCAAATTTTCTGCTTCTGAACCCCGCGCTTACGCGCGGGGCTAGTCAGACGCGGCCGCTTCCGTGGCCGGAAGGCACGCACCGATTTTCTGCTTCCGAACCCCGCGCATACGCGCGGGGCTAGTCAGACGCGGCCGCTTCCACGGCCGGAAGGCACGCACCGAAGTCACAGTGCCGCCCCGTGTCATGGGGCAGAATCGAGTACGGCAAGGAGCCTTCAAATGAACTTCCTCCGACTCGTTCCCGCGATCCTGAGCACTCTCGTCCTCGGTGCACATTTCTTCCGTGGCGGCAACCTCGTGGTGGTCGCCGCCGTGCTCGTATTGCTCATCCTTCTGATTGTGAGAAGACCCTGGGTGGCGTATGCGTACCAACTGCTGCTGCTCCTTGGGGCGATCGAATGGCTGCGCACGCTCGTCGAGATCATGCGCCGTCGCCAGGCGATGGGAGAGCCATGGACGAGGATGGCAATTATCCTCGGCGCGGTCGCGGTTATCACGGCCGCATCCGCGCTCGTCTTCCGCATGAGGCCGCTGCGCGAACGCTATCAAACGCTCTGACGGAGACGATTCCCGCATGCTCTACAAGCTCGTGATCATCGTTCACATCCTCGGTGCCGCGGTTCTCGTCGGCACGAACCTCGTCCTCCTGCTTTCGGTGATCCCGAAGGCGAAAAAGGAGAACGATCTCGGTGTCGTCCGGGGATTCCTTGGCGGTGTCGGGCAAATGGGTGTCCACGCGCTGGCCGTCCAGCTCATCACCGGACTTTGGCTCGCGTCGCCGCAGTTCAAGGGGATCAGCGCCGCGTTTCAGTCGCGCGAAGTCTTCGCGACGCATGTCGTGGCAAAAATCGTGATCATGGTCGTGATCACGGCGCTCGTCGTGGTGATGCGCCGGAAGATCGCGCCGAAGCTCTCGATGGAGACGCTCGGCGGCTTTACCAGCACGGTCGGCATCATCACTCTGCTCGGCATCACCATGGTTGCGTTAGGCGTGGGGCTCCGCACCGGGGGGCTCTGGTAGAACGCGAAACCGCGAAACCGCGAAACGCGAGGCGAGCATGTGAAACGCCGTTTTTTGCGGGCGACCGGAGGGGTCGCCCGGCTGCTCTTGGGCGCCGAGCGAAGGGGCGGCGCATCGCGTCGCCCTGGGGGGCAGCCACGATCTCGGTCCCTGTTCGCAGTTTCCTGCCTGTTGGTCCACGTTCCGCGATTCGCGTTCCGCGTTCCTACTTCAGCGTAACCGTCATCTCCTTCGACCCGCAGCTGCCGGCCTCGAAGACGATCCGAACCTTCTGTCCCGCCTTGACTCCCACGAGCGACATCGGCACGGTCGTTTGAAGGACGCCGTTGTTGTTGTACCCGGACGGATAGAAATCGCCGGTGTCGAGATAGTCGCCTTCCTTGTTGAGCGTCGGATCAAAGACGTTGCCGAACACGTTGCGCTGTTGCGTCTTTCCGTCGGAGTCGGTGTAGGTGATCGTGACGCTCGTTCCCATCTCCCCATACTCGAGTGAGTATTCGGCGCCGGCCGCGACCTTTGTGAACATGTCGGGCTTTTGTCCGGTCTTCGGGTTCGCATCGGTATCGAGATAGAACGACGGCGCGACCGATCCATCGTACGTGAGGCTTTTCGCCGTCTTGGCGCGGTTCGTGTTTCCGCCACCGAGGTACCAGCTCATTGGCTTCGGGAAGAGAGTACTGAAGAGGAGATCGGCGTCCTTGATCTCGACGAAACCATCGACGTTTCCGCCGATCGACTTGCACGGTACGCTGATCTTCGTCCCTCCGGGCGATGGCTTGTCCCACTTGCCGCCGAGCAAGGCGATGATCTCGACGTTCTCGCTCTCGATTGCGCGGTCGAGTGCGGTCTTCTCTTCCTTGTCCTTCAGCGCTGCGTCGATCCCGGCGCGAAGGAGCTCCATCACGATCTGCGGATAGTCGTTGTTCGCGGCGATCTCGAGAGCGCTCCATCCGTCGGAGTCGCGTGCGGTTAGGTCTGGCGAGCTTTCGAGCACGAGCCTGACAGCCTCGAGGTCTCCGCCGTAGACCGCGTGGATCAGCGGGGCGGTGCGGCCTGGACCGTCCTTTGGCACCGCAGCGCCTGCCTCGACGATCACGCGAGCAACGCTTCCTCGCCCTTCGCTGAGCGCGAGCAGAGCACCGTCCCAGCCGTCTTCCGTCTTTGCAGATACGTCGGCCTTCGCCGCAATGAGGCTTTTCACACATTGATGCTGGCCGTTGAAGGCTGCCAGCATCAGGGCGCTCCAGCCGTCGTCGTCCCGGGCGTTGACCTTTGCTCCGTTTTTGATGAGCGCGTCGAGCTGCTGCGTCCGGCCTTCGCGCGCGGCGAGCATCAGTGCAGTCTGGCCGAAGCTATTCTTCGCCTCGAGCTCAGCCTTCGCCTTGACGAGGGCGTCGATGAGCGACTCGGCGTCGCCGAAAAACGTCCCGGCAGCGACGTACATGAGGGGAGTCCAGGCTTCTTCGCCCTTGACGTTCGGGTCGGCATTCGCCGCGAGCGCCGCGATCATGGCATCTTCTTCTGCGTCGAGAGCCGCCTGGAGGAGCGCCTCGGTTGCCTTGGTGTCGTATTTCTTCTTCGGTGCCGCGCTGGCGAATGGACCGAAGCTCGAGGCTGCGAGCAATGCGATCGCTCCGGCGGCAATGAATAGCTTCATCGAGATCTCCTTTCGGAACCGCTCGATTCTATCCGAGCGGATGACGCGCGGCGCGGCGGAAGCTAGTGTAGTGTTTCGTTAATCCCTTGCCTTTCGCAGAGCACAAACGGGGCGAGCTCAAGGAGCGAGGAGGAGTCGATGTGGTTCATCGTCGACGACGAGCGACGCCGGAATCGCCCCGTTTCTGCTCTGCCCTCCGGGTTGCGGCGGAATGGAGCCGCTTTCTTTGTCGCTCCTCCTCGCCGATGTACCACATCGACTCGTCGGCGCTTCGCGAAATCGGCTCCATTCCGCTGCAACGAAAGGCAAGGGATTAACGAAACTACACTAGATGACGGAACCGTCGCCATCTTCCGAGGGGGCGCACCAGCCACCCGTGCCGTCCTATACTTGCGTTATCGTGTCGTTTCAGTGCCCGCGGTGTGACGCCCAGGTCTCTCCGACGCTCTATGCTTGCCCGTCGTGTGGCGAGCGGGTGACCGACTTCCTCCGCCAGTATTCAGAGACGCCGCTCGACGGGAAGTACCACGTGATGTCGCTGCTCGGCATCGGTGGGATGGGCGAGGTTTACAAGGCAATTCACGTTCATCTCGACGCGCTTCGCGTCATCAAACTGATGCGCGCGAATCTCGTATCGGAGCCTGGAGTTCGCGAGCGCTTTCTCCGTGAGGCGCGTCTCGCGACGAAGATCCAGCACCAGAACGTCGCGGCGCTCTTCGACTTCTCCTCACTCGCCGACGGCTCCTGGTACATGGTGTGGGAGTACATCGACGGCGCGAACCTCGCGCAGTTCGTGCGCGATCGCGGCCGCCTCGCCCCTGGGCATGCAGTCCAACTCGCGATCCAGGCGCTCCAGGGCTTCGACGCAATCCACCGCGCGGGCATCGTTCATCGCGACGTCAGCCCCGAAAACCTGATGATCACTCGGCTCGAAGACGGCTCTGACCGGCTGAAGATCATCGATCTCGGTGTGGCCAAGCAGCAGGACGACCAGGGAGAGCAGCAGACGAAGACCGGAGTCTTCGTCGGGAAACTGAAGTACGCCTCTCCGGAACAGCTCGGCGCGCTGAAGGGAGGCGAGAAGATCGACGGTCGCGCCGACCTCTACTCGTTCGGCCTCGTTCTCTACGAGATGCTGGCTGGCGTTGCGCCGTTCCAGGCGGAGACGCCGCACCACTACCTGATGATGCACCTGTCGCACGCCGCCCCGCCGATTGCGCGGATGAGCCCTGGATCGTCGGTGCCGCCGGCACTCGAGGCAATCGTCCTCAAGGCGCTCGAGAAAAACCGCGCGAACCGTTATCAGAGCGCGGTCGAGTTTGCGCAGGCGCTCTCCTCGGTGTCGCTCCCGCTCATCGACGCGCCGACTGCGATCGAGACGCTCCCGCCGTCGTCGATGATGCCTACGGCCTACACGCCGTTGCCGCACAGTGCAACTCCGTACCCTCGGACGCCCACGCCCGCTCCCGAACTGACGCGGCATCGCGCCGACACGACGAAGCCGGGCACGCAGCCGCGCAGGTCGCTCGACGCCGATCCCGCAATCGTGCGCCGCCGCGAGCTCCTCGAGCAGATCCAGCAGTGTCTCGCGGCCCGCATGCTGCAGCAGGCCGACATCACGGTGCAGAACCTGAAGATGCACCTCGGCGTTCGCGCCGAGAGCGACGCCGAGTTCCGCCGGTTGCGCGACGAGCTCGACCAAAGCGCGTCCGAGGCCTCGCGCTGGTTTGCATCGGAGATTCAACGCGCCCGCGACGGCGGGCAGCCGAAAGAGGTCGCACGCCTCCTCGAGGAGCGGGAGCAGACGCTCGGTCGCCGTCTCGCTGAGCCTTCGGTCAAGATCGAGGCGGAGCAGTGGCTTCGCCGGCGCTCGGATCTCCTCGACCGTACGCGCAGCTGGATCAACGCGGAGGCGTTCGCGAGCGCGCGTGAGATGCTCGATGATCTCGCGACGCATCTCGGGATGGGTGCGGTGCGAGACGAGGAGTTCCTCGCGGTCGAGCAGAGTTTCCACCATGCGATCCGCGAGACGAATGCGCGGCTCGCGAAGTCGATTGCGAAGGCGAAGGACTCGCGCGATGTCGACGGTCTTCAGAAGATCCTGGCATGGCGCGAGACGAAGTTCGGCTCGCGCATCGAAAAAGATCCCGCGATCAGCGACGCGGAAGATTGGCTCCGGCAACGGAGGCGAGCGAGCGCTCCGATGCTCTCGCAGCCCGAGAGTGGAGGGAAAGGTGGGCGGATCGCGGCCATCGTCGTCGGCCTCGCATTTGTCGCGGTCGCCGGCTGGTATTTCCGCGACGCCATCATCGAGAAGGTGGAGCAGGCAGCGCCACCTGAGGCGACGAAGGCGATTCGTGAGATGGCCCAGACAAAGAAGGAACCGCCACCGCCTCCCCCTCCACGCCCCGCGGATGCACCACCGTTGCTGTCGGAGGTCGTTCGCGCCCGCGAAGGCAACAATTGGACGAACCCTAGGGACGGTGCGGAGTACTTGTGGGTGCCGCAAACGTGGCTGCTGATCGGCTGTGTCTCTGGCGATGACGCGTGCGCGGATGACGAAAAGCCGGCACACACGGTCGGCGTTCGAGGCTTCTGGATCGCACGCGATGAGGTGACGATCGAGGCATTCACGAAGTGGGCCTCGGCGAACGCAGTCGTGGCCGAGTCGGCGCCGAAGGGAACGATCGAGACGGGCCCTGACGTCGATGTCGTCGGGAGGCGCCGAAAGGAAGGGATCAGCTGGTCGAGCCCGCAGAAGAAAGGCCAGCCGGCTGATCCGACTTGGCCAGTGGCGCTCGTGACGTGGGACGAAGCAACGGCGTACTGCAAGTCCGCAGGAGGCAGGCTTCCGACGGAGGCGGAGTGGGAAGCGGTCGCGCGAGAGCGCGACGTCAGGCGCACCTGGTCGTGGGGCGTGGAGGGACGAGCTCCTGCCGGTGTCGCGAACACTCCCGGCAAAGGGGACAGCTTCGCTGTCTTCGCTCCGGTCGGGTCGTTCGCTCCGAACAGACTCGGTGTTCGCGATTTGACGGGTAACGTGTGGGAGTGGACTGCCGATTGGTATGCGCCCGACTTCTACGCCCACTCGCCGGAGGAGAACGTCGCCGGCCCCGACGCTGGGGAGATGCGTGTCGTGCGAGGTGGCTCGTGGGCGAGCGTGCCGGGCGCGCTTCGGGTCTCCGCACGGCGGGCGCTCGCTCCTACGGACCGCTCGTTGACGGTTGGATTCCGATGCGCTCGGGAAGAGTAGTCGGAGGTCACGCATGTCGCTCGGTACGTGTGACGCGACGAGAGCTCAACTTTTTCTCGCGGAAACTCAAATCTAGGGGCTACACTTTGTCATTCGCTCAACACAATCGCTGATGCAGGAGGGTTCACTGTGGCGAAGAAGGTCGTGAAGAA
>JACPDH010000050.1 GCA_016184115.1 Acidobacteriota bacterium
ACTTTGCTACGTTGCAGCGCTTCCAGACGCCTGTGCCGCGGGCATTCAGTGGCGCAGCCGAACCGGAACTTCTCGGCAAGGCGTGGGAAGTTCGCGATCGCAGAGGCGCCGAACATTTGCGTATCCTCGTTCGCACGTTCATACCCGAGGCGCTCCCGAAGCAGCCCTGAGGCGAAGCGGCTCGGCCGATCCGGCGGCGTCGAATCCGAGACGGCGAGCCCGAAAGGCGGAGGAGCTGTTCCAGTTTGTGTAAATTTTGTGAGACGGCTCACAGAAATCGGGCCAGCGGGTACTATCTTTAGTCGACAGCAAAAACAACGTCGCGCAGGCCCGGCAGGGGACCGCGTTGAACGAAGCGAACAAGGGGCGTAACGCCCCTTTTGTGTTTCCAGGAGGTTCCTCCATGAAGACTCGGATGGTTTTGATCCTCAGCCTCGTGGCGCTCGTCGCGAGCCTCGTGGCGCTCGTCGCGCTCACGGCGTGCAATAACGAAAAATCGGTGACTGCGACGAACGGCATGCGGCAGGTTTCGGGGAAGGTCGTGCCGGTCGGAGATCTCGAGGGTGCAAGCCCAGCGGGAATCGACGTCAGAGTGAGGGGAGTCGGCGTTTCGAGCGTGACCGACGCGAGCGGCAGTTTTGCGCTGACGGGTATTCCGGAAGGGGAGCTCGAGCTTTCGTTCAGCCGCGCGGAAGACGGAATCGATGCGACGCTCGAAGTCGGCTCCGGCGTCAGCGCGCTTACGATCGATCTTCAGAAGAACAGTGCGAGTCCGCGCCGCCACTCGGCGCGCGCGCCCAGGATTCAACTCGAAGGGCTGATCACGGAGATCTCGGACACGTCGATTACCGTGCTGGACGCGAGCCGCAAGGTCGATGTCACCGCGGCGATCGTGGAAACAACGACGATCCGCAAGGGCCATACAGCGCTGACTCCCGCCGACCTCGCGGTCGACGATCGCGTTCATGTGACCGCATCGCCCAATCCCGATGGCACGTACAACGCCATCGAGATCAAGCTTCAGGAAGACGACGATGATGATGGCGATGACGACGGCGAGGAGCCCACGAAGCGCGAGCTCGAAGGCAAGGTCCTCGCGATCGATCCGGCGTCGATCACCGTGGACGATGCTTCGACGGGCGAGCAGACCGCCGCGATCAACGCCGACACCGTGATTCGCAAGGGCGGTACGACACTCACGACCGCCGACATCAAGGTTGGCGATCGGGTCCACGTCCGGGCGAAGATCGAAGACGACGATTCGCTGACGGCACTCGAAATCATGGTGCAGAACAACCGATAGAGCCCTCCCTGTCGGCGCAGCTGCAAACGGCCCCGGGAAACCGGGGTCGTTCGTTAATCCTCCGCGCGTTTCCGACGCGACGAGTCGCCGTGACGCTGGCGCGGCTATGATTTCCCGATGCTCCGACTCCTCCCACGACGGCTCCAGCACGATCGCCGCCTGCGAAGGCTCGTGCTTCCCGCTCTCGCCATCGCCGCTTCCTCAATCGTCATCGCGCTCGTGCTTCATTCGCTCTCGGGCGCGACCGTCACCGCTTCGGATCGCGCGATCAAGCTTGCTGCGATGGGCGATCTCGAATCGGCAGATCGCATGTTCGTCGAAGCGCTCTCCGCAAAGACCGACTTCGAGACGCTCATCGCGTTCATCGACAACCGTGCCGCGATCGTCGAGATCGCCAGCATCGCGGAGTCTCTCGCGCCGGAGGAGATGCCTCGCGCGGCCGGAGGCAACGAGGTCGTGGAGCGCTTCCTCGCGAGCCGCGATCTTCACGGCGACGAACGGCGCATGGCGCGCTACTGGTTCGAGCTGCGCCTGGTCGATCCGAGCGCTGACCGGGCCCCGCTCGCCGCGCTCGCCGACCGGAGTCCAACGGTTCGCCACGCCAATGAGCTGCTCGCACGCGCGGCGTTGCTCGACTCGAACCTCGGTGAGGCGGCGCGGCGCTATGAGCGCGAGGGATTCGCATTCCCGGGGCAAGCGGAAGACGACCTTCGCCGCGCGCTCGAGATCTGGAAGAGACTCGATGCCTGGGACGAGATCCGCGCTCGCGTCAGCGATCCGCGGTATCGAGGAGTGAGCGGGCCGAGGTTGCGCGTGGCCCTCGCTGAGCACGATCGCAATTGGGGACCGATTCTGCTTTGGATCTGGCCGGCGAGCTTCGAAGGAGTGACTGCGTGGCCTGTCGGACTGGCGATTCTCTCCGGAGCTCTCTGGTTTTTGATCGTGGGAGGATTAGGCCGCATCGCCGAACCTGAGCGAGGACGTCGCGCGCTCTACGCGTTCGCGTTTGTTCTTGGCGTCTTGAGCGTGTATCCAACCCTGCTGGTCATCACACTGGAGGAGTCGCTCCTCGGCCTTCGCGAAACGGGGGAGGTCATCCCCGATGCGATCTACTACATCTTCGGTGTCGGACTTCGGGAGGAAGCGTGCAAGCTGCTGCTGTTTCTCCCGTTGATGCCGCTGCTGAGGCGTCGCGGTCAGCGCCTCGAGGCACTGACCTGCGGAGCGCTCGTAGGACTCGGCTTCGCCGCAGAGGAGAATGTCCTCTACTTCCAGAATTTCGATGCATCGGTAGCGCTGACGCGCTTCCTGACCGCGAATCTCCTACACGTCTCACTCACTGCGATCGCGGGTCTTGCCGTCTACGATGCGGCACGGGCGTGGAACAGGTCGGCGGAGATTCTGAATTCGACATTGCCGATGGTCGTGCTGCTGCATGGAGGCTACGACTTTCTGCTGTCGAGCCCACAGTTCGGAGACCTCTCGTTCCTGGCCATGACCCTCTTCGTGCTGATTGCTCAGCGATTCCTTCGCGAGCTCACTGGCCTTTCGACGTCGCAGCAGCAGGAGCGGGTTCTCAGGCTGTTCATCGTCGCGATCACGCTCATTGCCGGAGCATCGTACGTCTACGCGACGACTCTCGTCGGCCCGCTGCTCGGTTTCGCGTACGTCGCGACCGGCCTGCTCGGCGTCCTCATCTTCGCCTACATGTTCGTGAGGGAGCTCGCGTAGGTCAGGCTCCGCTTCGCCCGCATCGCCGCCACGAGCCCTGGTACGCCTAACGCCATCGTCATCCAGAAGAAGGCGACGAATCCCAGGCTTTGAGCGAGGATGCCGCTCGAAGTGCCCGCGAGTGAGCGCGACAGCCCCATGAGTGCCGTGAGGAGCGCGAACTCCGTGGCAGCATCCTCTTTGTCGCACGACGTCATGAGGTACGAGAGAAAGGCGGCGGTTCCCATTCCGCCCGCGAGATTCTCGACGACGGAAGCCGTGTACATGGCACCGCGCTCGGCGCCGGTTGCCGCCGCGATCGCGTAGGTTGCGTTCGACGCGAGCTGGAGCACGCCTACCTCCACGAGCGCACGGCCGAGGCCCCGCCGGATGACCCAGATGCCTCCCGCGATCGCGCCGACGATAGTGCAGCCGATGCCGATCACCGTGGTCGCGGTCCCGATCTCTGCAACGCCATAGCCGCTATCGACCCAGAATGGTTTGATCATGTGCGCAAGCATCGAGTCGCCGAGCTTGTAGAGGAGGGAGACGGAGAGGATCGTTGCCATGTCGGGGCGGGCGAGCCAACGGCGGAGCGAGGGGAGAGGCGAGAGCGTCGCGCGCGGCGCCCGCTCGTGACGTAGCCACGCCGTCGAGATGAGGCTCACAATCGCGAGGGCAGATCCTGCCATGAACGCCGCGTGCCAGCCCCAGTAACCCGCGATTGCGGAGAGCCCACCGCCGGCGACGATGATCGCTGCCCGATAGGTCGCGATGCGCACCGAGTTCACGAGTCCGACGTTTGCAGGGTTGCTCCTGGCAACCGCGATGGCGTCGATCGCGACGTCCTGCGTCGCAGACGCAAACGCGAGCAGAGTGGCCGCAGCCCAGAAGAAGGGTGAACCCGCCGCACCGGAGATTCCGATTGCCGCCATTGACCCGGCCACAGCCAGGAGCGAGCCGCGCACCCACATGGCGTAACTGCCGAGTCCATCCACAAGTGGCGCCCAGAGAAACTTCAGTGTCCAGGCGAGGCCGATCGTTCCGAGGAAGCCGATCTCCGCCAGCGGTACGCCGTGGGCGCGGAGGTAGAGGGGGAGTAGCTCCGAGACGACTCCGTAAGGCAGCCCTTCTGCGAAATAGAGGGTTCCGATCAGGAGCAGAAGCGGCACGTGCGTCCGGATCTCCCCTCTCGGATCGTTCATCGGTAGGGCATCCTCGCAGAACCCGCCGACTCCCTGCAACTGATTGGTGCCCGTTCCGTGAATTCCCATTCCTACGGCGCGGCCCTCGGGGCGAAACAGTGGAAATCCCCGCCTTCCCTGCTAGAATGCGCCGCTGATTCGTCCCCTAGGAAGGGGTAACGTGCCGGAGCGGATATTGAAGGTAACGGCCGTCGTCGCCGCCTACAACGAGCAGCAGACGATTGCGAACGTACTCGGTTCGCTTCAGCGGAGCCCTCTCATCGACGAGATCATCGTCGTGAGTGACGGCTCCACAGATGCCACCGTCGAGATCTCTCGAGCTCACGACGTTCGCACGATCGCCCTCCGCAGGAACCAGGGGAAGGGCTACGCGATGCGGCTCGGAGTCGAGCACGCGTCGAACGACGTGATCTTCTTCGTCGATGCCGACATGCTCGATCTCAGCGAGGAGCACATCTCGGCTCTGGTGGGTCCTGTCCTCGAGCGGCGATGC
Source organism: Acidobacteriota bacterium (assembly GCA_016184115.1). Lineage (GTDB taxonomy): Bacteria > Acidobacteriota > Thermoanaerobaculia > Gp7-AA8 > Gp7-AA8 > JACPDH01. The sequence continues at coordinate 4,712 of JACPDH010000050.1, forward strand.
GAGATGAACGTCGGGATCCGCCATCGAGGTCCTGTACGCAACTTTCTCCACCTCAAGGCGCGCATGGGCCCGGTCTTGTCGGGAATCCGCGTGATGCGTCGCGAGGTCTGGGAGTCGGTTCCTGCGATGTACATGGAGCGCTTCAAGATCGAGCTCGCGCTGAATTACTTCTGTGCGATGGCCGGCTACAGGCAGCGGAACACGGTCATCTACGAGCTCGGGCACGTCATCAAGGAATCGAAGCGGGGGCTTCTGCGAGGTCTAGCCGCGAGGGTCGAGATGACCCGCGAGGTCATCCTCCTGCACTTCGACCTGTATCTCTTCCAAACGTGGCGCTGGCCGGTCCAGGGCGACGTCCTTTCGACTGGCCACGAGTACGAGCTGTTCGAAGCCGAGCTGGTCGACTGATCGCTCTAGCTGCCCGTTCCGGCGCTCCGCGGCGCTATCATCCGCGCTGTTTTTTGCACTGACGAGGTGAATCGATGACCACGAGCGACAGCGCCGCGGCCCTATCTCTCGACGAGGAGCTCGAGTTTCTCCGCAAGGGCTGCGTCGACCTGATCGAGCCGGCCGACCTCAAGGCAAAGCTGAAGCGCGCCCGGGAACAAGGGAAGCCGCTTCTCGTCAAGGTCGGGTTTGATCCGACAGCACCCGACATTCATCTCGGACATACGGTGGTCATCCGCAAAATGCGGCATTTCCAGCAAATGGGCCATCGCGTCGTCTTTCTCATCGGCGACTTTACCGGCATGATCGGCGATCCTAGTGGCAAAAAGGCAACGCGACCGGCACTTACGCGTGACGAGGTGATGGCGAACGCCGAGACGTATCGGCGACAGATCTACAAACTGCTCGATCCGGTTACGACCGAGGTTCGGTTCAACTCGGAATGGCTTGGAACGCTGGGAGCCGAAGGCATGGTGAGGCTCTGCGGCAAGTACACACTCGCGCGGATCATGGAGCGCGACGACTTCCGGAAGCGATGGGAAAGCCACCAGCCGATCTCCATGCACGAGCTGCTTTATCCGCTCGCACAGGGATACGACTCAGTCGCACTACAGTGTGACGTCGAGATGGGGGGCACCGACCAGCTGTTCAACCTCCTCGTCGGTCGCGATCTGATGCGCGAGTATGGCCAGGAGCCGCAGGTCGTCCTGACGATGCCGTTGCTCGAAGGACTCGACGGAATCGAGAAGATGTCGAAATCGCTCGGCAACTACATCGGAATCGACGAGGCGCCCGATGCGATCTTCGGGAAGGTGATGTCGATCTCAGACGACCTCATGTGGAAGTACTACCTTCTCTCCACGGATCGCACGCCCGGCCAGATTGAGGAGCTTCGCGCCGAAGTCGCAAACGGGAAGCTCCATCCGATGGACGCGAAACGCTCGCTCGCGAAGTCGATCATTGCCGACTTCCACGATGCGGAGGCAGCTGAACGGGCGGAGGCGGAGTTTCGTCGCATCTTCAGCGAGCGCCAGGCGCCGACCGATATCGAGACGGTGACACTCGAAGCCGGCGAGGGTGTGATGGCAGTCGCGAAGATCGTCGTCGCTGCCGGCCTCGCGCCGAGCAACAGCGAGGCGCGGCGTCTCCTCGAACAGGGTGGCGTGTATGTCGACGACGCGAAAGTTGCCGACGTCAAGTCGGCGCTCGCGTGCACGGCGGGCAAAAGCTATCTGTTCAAAGTCGGCAAGCGCCGCTTCGCGCGCATCTCCTTCGCGTAAGGGCGCTCCTTGCGGTCCAGCCGCCCCGTTACCACGGAGGCGCGGGAATGGCGTATGCTCCATCAATCGAAACGATTGGAGGTACGCGTGAAGAGAGATCTCTGGATTCCTGCACTCGTCTGCCTGTTTCTTGCGGTCCCGGCCCTGGCTGGCGATATCGAGCTGACTCCGACTCTCGGTTACCGCTTCGGCGGTGACTTCGAACACCTCGCGCTGAACGGAACCCCTGCAGACTTGTCGCTCGACGATGGAGAGGAGTACGGGCTGATCGTCACGCTTCCGGTATCGAGCTGTGTCGACGTCGAATTCCGCTGGACACATCAGGGAACCGATCTCTCGCCGAGTCTCGAGAACGCCATGGGACCGACCGAGGTGAGCTCCGACAGCTATCTGGGAGGAGTCGTCGTCTTTTTCCCGGTCGAGAACAAAGCCGTGAAGCCGTTTCTCAATGTGGAGTTGGGCACAACCCAGTACGACGTGAACAACGGCTTTTCCGGCGACGCAGGCTTCACGTATGCAGTCGGCGGCGGTTCGAAGTTCTACTTCGGCGAACATTTCGGAGTCCGCGTCCAGGGGAGCTACCTGTCGGGCAACATCCCGGGCGGGAAGGATGTGTTCTGCAACGCTGATGTCTGCTATACCGGCACGTCCCGCAACTCGGTCGGGCAGTTCGAGCTCACGACCGGGTTCGTCTTCAAGTTCTGACGCGACTTGCTCGAAATCGAGGTCCACCGACGTGAAAAAGCCCGGCGACGCGCCGGGCCTTTTCAGTTGGAGACACCCCGGAGCGCGATGCGCTCCGGGGTGTGATTGGAGCGGATCCTCCGGGGCTAGTAGTAGAGAACGGGGATCGTGAAGTCGATCGAGTCGATTCCGTCGGAAACCCGGATGACGAGCTTGCCGGTCGTGCCATTGAGCGCCGCGCTCGGCCACCAGGTGATGAGGCCTGCCGAGTCGAGGAAGCGAACGCTTCCGTCGCTCTCGGCGATCGTGAAGGTCACGTTCGCCTTCTCGGGGTCCGCGGCGAGAATCCTGAAGTCGTTCGGGAAGCGCCCCGTGGCGATCTTCAGCGTTTCGTCGAGCACGCCGTCTCCGTTCGCGTCGAGGTAGTCGAGCACGCCGTCACGGTTGGTGTCGATGCCGAGCACCGAAGGAAGCAGGTTCTCGCGCGTCTTGCCGGACGGAACGTAGGTCGGATCGCCGGTCTGGTTGTTCACGACGCTGCCGTAGATCCAGACCTGGCCGCTGCGAACGAGGGCGTGAATGACATCGTTGTCCTGCGCGTTGTCGCCGAAGAGTGCGGAGACGCCGCCGTTATACTGCGTGTGAGCTCCCGCCTTATGGCTCTTCAGTACGCTCTTCGCCATCGTGCCGTCACGACGGATCAGGCGCCACTCGATCGTCGCGTCCTGAGCGACGAACAGACCGAAGTTGAAGCGATTCGCAGCTGCGTTTGCGGGCCCGTTCAGGATGCCGGTGTCGCCGAGCAGCAACGACTGGGCGGACGTGAGCGCAGGAATGTCCTGGCCGAATTCGCCGGTCGGTGAGAGGTTGAAGGTGCGGCTCGTGATCGCGAGCTTGCCGCGGAACTCGTCGTCGGTGTCGATGACGATCGCGCCGGTCGACTGCGTCTGTGCGAAGTCGTTCTTCACCGTGTCGTGGAGCGACTTCGTCGAGCGCGCCGGCATCGGCAGGTCGATCGATTTCAACGCGCCTGTCCCGTCGTGATACGTGAGCTTGAGCAGCAGGACGTTCTGCCCCGCGTTGTGAATCGTCACCTCAGACTGCCACTGGCTATTGTTGGCACCTGGGCCGGTTCCTGCGGCCGGAATGAGAAAGTCGATGCTGTCGGCCGAGGCAAAGCCGGCCGTGAGGGCGATGGATGCGGCGATGAGGCTCTTCTTGAAGTTCATGGTTCTTCTCCTGGTCTGATCGTTGTTTGTGTCGCGGGGCTCGATCCGCCGTCCCGGCCGGTGGCCGGCGTCTCGTCATGCTTCGTTGCGTTGTTTCCCGCGCCATTCGCCCTTTGATACGAGTCGAAGAAATAGGGCGTCTATACGATTTATGCTTTTCAGGCATATGAAATACTGCGAATAAATGGGCACACATATGCTTGCTGACAATGATGAGCAATTCCGAGGGCTTCGAGGCGGGAGGCGCGTACTGCGCCGTTGTCAGCGATTGATACGACAGTGCGCGGACGAGCGTCTAGTGGCCTGTATTGGAGGAACCGGTACCAATTCCTCCAATACAGACCACTAGACGTGTTAGGGGTCACCTCCACGAGCACTCGACCTGCGATAAGATCCGCGCAGCGTTCGAGTCACGAAAGGTGCCTGCCATGGCTGTTCCTCTTCTCGATCTGAAACTCCAGTACCAGCAGATCCGTGACGAAGTCATGACGGTCACGGAGGAGATCTACGAATCGCAGATGTTCATTCTCGGCAAGCGTGTCGAGGAGTTCGAAAAGGACTTCGCCACGTACTGCCAGACGAAGTACTCGGTTGGTGTCTCGTCGGGTACTGACGCGCTCCTGATCGCGCTGATGGTGCTCGATCTCGAGCCGGGCGACGAAGTGATCGTCCCGGCGTACTCCTTCTTCGCCACCGCGGGCGTCGTCGAACGGCTCGAGCTGATCCCTGTGTTCGTCGACATCGAGCCCGACTCCTTCAACATCGATCCGGCGCAGATCGAGTCGCACATGTCGTCGCGTACGAAAGTGATCATTCCGGTGCACCTCTTTGGCCAGGCCGCGGAGATGGATCTGATCAACGAGATCGCGACGCGGCGCGGAGCCATGGTCATCGAGGATGCCGCGCAGGCCGTCGGCGCGGAATGGGACAACAGGCGAATCGGCAGCATCGGGAAGCTCGGCGCGTTCTCGTTCTTCCCATCGAAGAACCTCGGCGCGTTCGGCGACGCCGGCGCGGTGACGACCGACGACGAGGCGCTGTTCCAGAAGCTCATCGACTACCGTGTCCATGGGATGCGGCCGAAGTACTTCCATCACTACGTCGGCGGAAACTTCCGGATTGACGCGCTGCAGGCGGCAATCCTTCACATCAAGCTCAAGTATCTCGAGGAGTGGCACCTGGGGCGGCAGCGTAACGCCGACATCTACCGTGCGCTTTTCGCCGACACGAAGGTGGGCGATCGCGTGCGGCTTCCGCACGCGCTGCCTCGCCGGCGGCACATCTACAACCAGTTCTGCCTCCGCTTCCCCGAAGGGCGGGCCGTCCGAGACAAGGTGATGGATCACCTCAGGGCGAAGGGCATCGGCTGCGACATCTACTATCCGCTCACCCTCCCGCAACAGACCTGCTTCAAGGAGCTGCCGTCGGCGAAAGAGGCATTCCCGCATTCGGAAGCGGCGGCGGAGCAGTCGCTCGCCGTGCCGATCTTCCCTGAGCTCACGAAAGACCAGATTGCGGAAGTCGTGCGCGAGATCGCACACGGGCTCGGCGCCTGAGGCTCTTGAAGAGAGGGCACAATGGGTGCGCCTCCTCCGGCGGCGGTCGCGTGGGAACCGCCGCCCGGAGCTGCCTTGCTCTGCGATAACATTCCGCCGATTTCGTGGAGGCTCACGTGGGCAAGCGGATTCTCGTTACCGGCGCGGCCGGCTTCATCGGGTATCACCTCTCGCGCCGGCTCGTCGAGCGCGGCGACGAAGTACTCGGCGTCGACAACGTCAATGACTACTATGACGTCGCGCTCAAGGAAGCGCGGCTCCGGCAGCTCGAAGCGTGCGACGGCTTCACGTTCCGGCGTCTCGATATTTCCGACACTGACGCGGTCGCCACGCTCTTCAACGACGTCAGGCCCCAGGTCGTCGTGAATCTCGCCGCACAGGCGGGCGTGCGTTACTCGCTGCAGAACCCGTACGCGTACGTGCAATCGAATCTTCTGGGCTTTACGAACATCCTCGAAGGGTGCCGCCACCATCCTGTCGAGCATCTCGTCTACGCCTCGTCGAGCTCGGTTTACGGCGCCAACACGACGATGCCGTTCTCGGTGCACCACAACGTTGATCACCCGGTGAGCCTCTACGCGGCGAGCAAGAAATCGAACGAGTTGATGGCACATACCTACAGCCACCTCTTCGGTATCCCGACGACGGGGCTCCGCTTCTTCACCGTCTATGGTCCGTGGGGGCGGCCCGACATGGCCCTCTTCCTGTTCACGAAGGCGATCCTCGAGGGACGGCCGATCGACGTATTCAACCTGGGAAGGATGCGGCGTGACTTCACCTACATCGACGACATCGTCGAAGGGGTCGTCCGGACCGCCGACCGCCCCGCGAAGGCCGACCCGGCGTGGCGCGGCGACGCACCCGATCCGGGAGCGAGCGCGGCTCCATATCGCATCTACAACATCGGGAACCATGAGCCGGTCGAGCTGATGGAGTTCATCGCGGTACTCGAGTCGAAGCTCGGCATGAGTGCGAAGCTCAACCTTCTGCCGATCCAGCCGGGCGACGTGCCCTCAACATGGGCCGACGTCGACGATCTGATGCGCGACGCCGGCTTCAGCCCGTCGACTTCGATCGACGTGGGCATCGAGCGCTTCGTTGAATGGTACCGAGACTACTACCGCGTTTGACGACCATCACGCTAGTGTAGTGTTTCATTAATCCCTTGCCTTTCGTTGCGGCGGAATGGAGCCGATTTCGCGAAGCGCCGACGAGTCGATGTGGTACATCGGCGAGGAGGCGCGACAAAGAAAGCGGCTCCATTCCGCCGCAACCCGGAGGGCTGCGAAAGCCAAGGGATTAATGAAACACTACACTAGTGGCCTGTAACAGTGAATTCGGCACCACCGCTGGTGGCGCTTGCGAGGCGAGGTCAAGGAGTGAGGAGGAGGCGATGCGGTGGCATCGTCGACGACGAACGACGCGGAGATCGCCTCGCAACCGCCACCAGCCCGAAGGGTTGCGGGCGGCGCCGGGTCGTCTGCGTCGTTGCCGCTCCTCGCCGATGCCACCGCATCGACTCGTCGCGGCGCCTTGCATCCGACTCGGCGGCGTCCGCAACGGTGGTACCGAATTCGCTGTTACAGGCCGCTAGTGAGGGAACGGCAGCCCCCAGAAGAAGCGTGAAAGGCGGATAGTCCACGGCTCGACGCCTTCCCTCTCCGCCTCGTTGTATTCGGTGACCTCCTCGCGGATTCGCGCGAGCTCCTTGCCGTCGAGCCAGAAGCCACCGCACTTTTCGCAGTAGTCGAGAATGATGTTGCTCTGAATGTTGAACTCGACTTTTTTCATCGAGTGGGCGGAGTTTGCGGGGCAGGTGATCGGGCCGTAGTCGTCTTCGTGCTCGAACGTGTCGAGGTCGACTGTGGAGAACTCGAGGTCACCCGCGGTCTCGCCGGCGACTTTGTTGAGCTCACCCGGCTCGAGGAACATTCCTCCACATTGGGCACACCACGCGACTGCTGCGCCACCGAGCTCTCGGTTCGTGAGCATGCCGTCGTCTTTCGGACAGTTCATCGCGCACCTCCCTCACCAAGTATAGAAGAGCCAGCGTGACGATGGCGGAGTCCTCCTCGCTTCGACGAAAGAGGAACCTCACCCCGCCGGTTGAGTAAGATTGACGGGAAGGCGACACGAGTGGACGGCGAGAGACGAACGGGCGGAATCCAGGCGATCCGCGACATGAACCGCGAGGAGCTTTCCGCTCATCTCGCGGGGAACCTCGCAGAGCTGGGAGAAGACGAGGCTGTGGCGATCCTTGCGAACCGTTTCTGTCCGCTCGCTGTCTGCGTGGCGATTGCGTCGAGCTCGCGCCTCGCGTCGTATTACGATGTGAAGCTGAAGCTCGTGCTCTGCCGTGCGACGCCGCAGCATCTCGCGCTGAAGTTCGCGCGCCACCTCTACTGGGCCGATCTTCTTCGATACGCGACCGACGTCCAGATTGCACCGCCGATACGCGCCGCGCTCGACGCGCAACTGCTGAACGCGCTTCCGAAGCTGACGCTCGGCGAAAAGATATCGACCGCGAAGAGCTGTAGCCGCGATGTCGGCAAGGCGCTCGCCGGCGATCCTGACCTGCGCGTGTTCTCGGGACTCCTCAACAACGCGCGGCTGCGCGAGGACGACCTCGTCGGTTTCCTTCAGTCGGATCGAGCCGGTGCCGAGCATCTGAAGCTCGTCGCCGGACACGCCAAATGGGGTTTCCGCTATGCGATTCGCTGCGCGCTCGCGAGCAGTTCGCTCACGCCACGCGCGCTCGCCGCCTCGCAGCTCCGCTTTCTTCGTCGGGAGGACCTCGACGCACTTTTCCGACACCCCGCGACTTCGGTGTACATCCGCCGATGCATCGAGCGCCTCGTGGGGAATGAGGGGCGTGAAGACGAGAGCTCCGATGCGGACGAGCCGGCCTCTGGACGAATTGGCTACAATGGCGGGTCGAATGGATGAGCCCGTCAATATCGATGCGCCCCAGCTTGGAGACTCTCTTGGAGCCGAGTTGCGGAAGCAGCGCGAGATTCGCCACGTCACGCTGAAAGAGATCGCCGACGCAACGAAGATCAGTAAACGCTATCTCGAGGCGCTGGAGCAGGATGACTACTCAGGACTTCCCGCCCCGGTGTTCACGCGCGGGTTCGTGCGCGAGTACGCCCGCTACCTCGGCCTGAACGCCGAAGAGATGGCCGCGCGCTACTCCCAGCTCGTCGGCGCACAACCGGAGACATCTTCGACTCCCGTGCTGCCCCAGACGGAGAAGAAAGCGGAGGGACTTCCCTTCGTCAGGATCGACCGGAACATCGTCGGTTTCGCCGCGCTGCTCGTCGTGTTTGGAGCGGTCATGTGGTGGCTCGGAGGGCGCGCAGACCAGCGAAGGCGGGCGGCGACGCCACAGGTGACGGCGACCGCGGTTGCGCCTGCGGTGGCGCCGGTTGTCGTGACCGAACCAGTCGTCAGCGCGACAGCACCAGCGGAGTCGTCCGACAGGCTCGAGCTCGACGTCAAGGTGATCGAAGACACTTGGGTGATCCTCCAGGTCGATGGCCAGCCCGCGTTGAACCAGGTGCTGCGAGCTGGAGAGACGAGAAAGCTCGAGGCGGAGAACGAGATTCGTTTCGAGGTCGTCGGAAACGCGGGAGGTCTCGAGCTGACGCTCAATGGTCACCGGGTGCCCGCGATGGGACCGCGCGGCAAAGTCGTGCGCGGGTTTGGACTGGATTGGGAAGCGCTGAAGCGACTCGAAGGCGGTACGACTCCATGAACGAAGCTCCCGAACTGAATGCGCGAATGCTGATCGACCGGATGGAGCGCGGCGAGCTGCCGCGCGACTTTACGATGTTCGCGGCGCAGGGAATGCTGCCTCTTCCGCAGGATGACCTGATCGCCGTGCTTGCCCACCTTTCGACGAATTCCGACACCGAGGTCGCGGCGCTCTCGACGAAATCACTCCGCGAGATTCCGCCGCGTACCGTGGCAGCGTTTTGCGGCTCGGAGCTCGCCGACGAAGCGAGCCTCGACGCGATCGCGACGAAGAGTGGCGATCCCGCGATCCTCGAGGCGGTCGTTCGCAGCCGCGGGGTGTCCGACGCAACGATCGAACGGCTCGCACGTGCCGTGCAGCCGGGAATTCAGGAGATCATTATCGTCAACCAGGAGCGGATCATCCGCAGGCCTGGAATCCTCGACGCGTTGCTCGAGAATCCCGCGATTACGCCCGACGTGAGGCGACGAGTCGGTGAGGCGCGCGAGGAGTTCTTCGAGAAAAAAGCGCGCCGTGCTCTCTCCGCAGAGGCGGTTGCGGCGCTCGAGATCGAGGAGAGCATCGATATCGGCCCCGTTGCGGATCTTCTCGACGAAGCGGAAAGCGAGCCGCAGCCCGAAAACACGCTTTCGCCTCTCGAAGGTGACGCGGGCGACAGCGACAAGCTCTCGGTCTGGAGCATGATCGCCGAGATGACTGTCGGCGAGCGGGTGCAAGCCGCATACAAGGGTGGGAAAACGGTTCGAGGGATCCTCGTGCGCGATCGGAACAAGCTCGTCTGTACCGCAGTGCTCAAGAGCCCGCGAATCACCGAATCGGAGATCGAAGCGTTTGCCGCGATGCGAAATCTCGACGAGGCGGTGCTGCGGTTGATCGGTACGAAGCGCGAATTTCTGAGTAAGTACGTGACCGTCCACAACCTCGTGAAAAATCCGAAGACGCCCGCCGGGATTGCTCTGAACCTCACCGGTCGACTAACCTCTAAGGATCTCAAGCAGCTGAGTACGAGCAAGGAAGTTGCCGAGGTCATTCGGGTGCACGCGAGAAAGCTGCTTCAGGCGAAGGAAAGACACTAGGCCGCAATGCGAGTCAACTACTACGAAGTCCTTGGAGTCGAGAGAACTGCGACCGAGGACGAGATCCGCGACCATTTCCGAAAGCTTGCGCGCGAGCACCATCCCGATCGATACCGAGGAACAGACAAGGCGGAAGCCGAGCGCAAGTTCCAGGTGCTGACCGAGGCGATGAACGTGCTCACGAATCCGCAGCGACGGAAGGCTCACGATTCGGAGCTTTCCGGAGGTGCGGGCGCGCGCGCGATGAGCGATCCGAAGGAGCTCGCGAAGGTCTACTTGTCGAACGGAGTGAAGGCGTTCAAGTCAGGCGACGTTCCGGCAGCGATCGAAGCGTTCGATATGGCCGTCAAGCACAATCCCGACGACCCGAGAGCGCACCACTATCTCGCGCTCGCTGCGGCGAAAGTTCCCTCGATGCTCCGGCAGGCCGTGCAGGCGGTTGAAACCGCGGTACAAAAAGAACCGTACAACCCGCTGTTCCTCAAAGATGCGGGGACACTCTGTCGTAGGGTAGGACTATTCTCAAAAGCTGAGCGATACTTTGAAGAAGCCTTAAAATGGGATCAGGGGAACGCGGAGATCGAGACTGCTCTCGCCGAGATACGTCAGGCGAGAGCGAAGAAGTAACTCGCGACGTTCGGATCCTCGAAGGTAGGACGGATGGAAGTTAAGGCGTGCGGTCTCAGCCATGTCGGCAGGCAGCGCCAGCACAACGAGGATTCGTTCCGCGTTGACGAGGCGACGCGTCTGTTCCTCGTGGCAGACGGGATGGGTGGACATGCGGCGGGAGAGATCGCGTCACGGATCGCCGCGGAGTCAGTCGCGGAGTTCGTGACCAACACCGAGCAAGACGACGGCACCTGGCCGTATGCGTATGACGAGACTCTGACTCGGGCGACGAACCGTCTGATGGCAGCACTCAAGCTCGCGAACACGCGCGTGCTCGAGGCGATGCGCAAGGACACGAGGCTGCGCGGAATGGGCACCACGGTCGTTGCATCGCTCGTCGACGGGAACTCGATCTCGGTGGCTCACGTGGGCGACTCGCGTGCATACCTGGTCAGAAACGGCGCGATCGAGAGGATCACGGACGACCACTCGTGGGTCTTCGAGCAAGTCCAGGCGGGAATGCTCAGCGCCGACGAGGCAGAGCGCCATCCTCTCCGAAATGTGATCACACGCGCGCTTGGCGGCGCGCTCACAGTCGTTCCCGACGCGTCGGAGATCGATCTGCGCGACGGCGACATCTTCGTACTCTGTTCCGACGGGCTCACCGGCATGCTCCCCGAGCCGGAGATCCTCCGAATTGTGAGCGAGAATGCGGGAAACCTCGAGGCGGCGTGTCAGATCCTGATCGACTGCGCCAATGAGCGGGGCGGCTACGACAACATCACCGCGGTACTCATCAAAGCGACCGAAACCCAATGAACGTCATCATTCACTACTGCGGCGTCTGAAACTACCTTCCCCGGGCCTCCAGTCTGGCGGCCGAGATCAAGGCACAACTCGGACACGAGTCGAAACTCGTCCGCGGAAGCGGCGGTATCTTCGACGTCTTCGCCGACGATGTTCGCATTTACTCGAAGCACGAGACGGGGCAATTCCCCGACGAGAGCGAGATCATCGCTGCGCTTCGGGCGATTGCGCAGTGAGCCTGCTCGGGCTCACCACCCTGGCGCTTGCCACCCATTCGCTGATCCCCTACGCTTTTCCCGGATGAAGATCGGCATCGACGAAGTCCGGCGTGTCGCCGCGCTCGCCTGCCTCGAATTCGAGGCGGGAGGCGAGGCGCAGATGGCTGAGGAGATGTCGCGAATCCTCGACTACGTCGATCAGATCCGCGATGTGCCCTCCGATCCTGACGGTTCGTCGTTGCAGCAGCCGCCGGTTCGCCTTCGCGACGACGTCGCGGGCGAGTCTCTTCCTGCGGATGTAGTCGGCGCGTCGGCGCCCCGTTTCTCCCGGGGGCATTTCATCGTGCCGAAGGTGATCGGCGGTGAGTGACACCGGACCTGTTGGCGCGAGAAGCGCCGCATCGATCAGTCGCGACGTTAGGCGAGGGACACTCGCGCTTCGTACCCTCGGAGGCGACGTCATCGACGCAGTCGAGAAGCGCAACGACGAGCTTCGCGCGTTCGTCCACTTTGACGCCGGCGAAGCGCGCGCTGCATGCGACGCGTCGCATGCCGAAGGCGCGTTGGCTGGCGTCCCGATCGCGGTAAAAGACAACATCGCGACGCGCGGCACGCTGACGACGTGCGCGTCGCGGATTCTCTCGAGCTATCGCTCGCCGAACGACGCCACGGTGATCGAGCGCCTCGCGGCGGCGGGTGCGTGGGTCGCGGGGAAGACGAATCTCGACGAGTTCGCCATGGGATCGTCCACCGAGCACTCCGCGTTCGGCCCGACTTCGAATCCGTGGGACCCGACGCGCGTACCTGGCGGATCTTCCGGCGGTTCCGCGGCGGCGGTGGCGGCGGGGCTCGTCCCTGTGGCGCTCGGCTCCGACACGGGAGGCTCCGTGCGGCAGCCGGCGGCGTTTTGCGGGGTCACGGGACTGAAGCCGACCTGGGGGCGGGTCAGCCGGTCGGGGCTCGTTGCATTCGCGTCGTCGCTCGATCAGATCGGCATCTTCGCGCGGTCGGCGCGCGACTGCGCCCGCGTTCTCGGCGTGATTGCCGGACACGATCCACGAGACGCAACGACATCCATCGAGCCTGTTCCCGATTACGAATCCGCGCTCGAGGGAGGGATCGCAGGGCTCAGCGTCGGCATCGTCGAAGGAACGTGGGAAACACTCGACGACGAGATGCGCGTCTGCTTCGAGCGCTCGCTCACGATCCTCCGCGACCTCGGTGTGACCGTCACGCACGTGGCGCTCCCATCGCTCGGCCTTTCGATCGCGGTCTACTACATCATCGCGAATGCGGAAGCGAGCGCGAACCTCGCACGCTTCGACGGTATTCGCTATGGCCGCCGCGCGGAGGGCGATCACACGCTGCGGGAGGGCTACGTCCGCTCACGCACGGAAGGGTTCGGCGACGAAGTGAAGCGGCGAATCATGCTCGGGACGTTCGCGCTTTCGTCCGGCTACTACGACGAGTACTACGGGCGAGCGCAGCATGCACGCGCGATGATTACGGCCGAATTGCGCGCCGCATTCGGAGGGGTCGACCTGATCGCGATGCCGACGACGCCGACCGTGGCATTTCGCAAGGGCGAGAAACTCGCGGATCCTCTCTCGATGTATCTTTCCGATGTCTATACGGCTCCCGCGAACCTAGCTGGCATCCCGGCAATCTCGGTGCCCGCGGCGCTGTCTTCGGAGGGACTTCCGATCGGTTTGCAGCTGCTCGGCCCGCACTTCGCGGAGCCGCTGCTGCTGCGCGCTGCAGCCGCATTCGAGAGCTCTCTCGGCGTGCCGGTAATGGTTCCGCCGCGATGAATCCCATTCTGTGGCGCGCGCCGCCGCGCTCGCGATTCGCCCGCGACGAAGGAGCTGTTGTAGAATACCGCTGTGTGAGGGTGTGTCGGGTGCGTAGGGTCATGCTGTCCGTCGCGATCGCGATGTTTGCCGCGACAGCGGGTGCGGCAGCTCCGCGTCTGAAGGCCATTGTCGAACCGGGCATCGACGCTGTCGTTACATCCGAGCTTCAGATTGAGCTCGCCGTGTCTCCGCGGCGCTCCGAGGCGTTTTCGACACTTGCCCGGCGGATCACCGGCGACGGCGCGAACTGGAAGGTACTCGCCGAGCTCAATGATCTTGGTTCCAATCTGCTTCTCGACCGCCGTGTCCGCGTTCCGCTCTCCCTCGTTAGGCCGAAGCTGCAACGCGCGACGATGGACTCGCTCTTCACCCACGACCACGCATCCGAGGCTGGTTGGCTCCACCGCGTGACGACAGGTAATACCGTGGAAGGCGAGCCGCTTTGGAAGATCGCGGAGTGGTTTACCGGCGACGGCGCGAACTACTCTGCGATTCGCGCTGCGAATGGGCGTCAGCAGCTTTCAACCAGGCCGGGTGAGGTCATCCTGGTTCCCGCGTCGCTGTTGTCCGAAGCGTACCGCTGGTCGGGGCCGGCGAAAAACGCGCGGCTACCCGAACCGTCGATTGCCGAAGACGATCCCCCCGTCGCACCCGTCGATACGGTCTCTGCCCTCGACATGCCGTCTACCTCGCCAACGATCGAGCTTGCCGCGACGAGAACGATCGAGCCTGCCTCGCTGCGCTACGTCCGGACTGGCGAGCGACCGTTTGCAACGTACAGGTTGAAGAAAGGTGAGGCACTCTACTCGTCCGTCGTCATCCGATTCACCGGCCGGCTTTTCGCGAAGGATGTCAATGAGGTCGTCGACCAGCTCGTCGCATTTAACGGCATCGCCGATGTATCGAAGCTGCCGGTCGGATACGACGTGAGAATCCCGGTGGATCTTCTCCTGCCGGAGTATCGCCCCCTCGATGATCCGCGCCGCGTCGAGATGGAGCAGGTACGCCGCGAGAGCGCGAAGCTCACGCGGCGCGTCGAGGCGAGGAACCTCGAAGGGGTGCACGTCATCCTCGACGCGGGCCACGGCGGGCGCGACGTCGGAACGGAGCACAAAGGTATCTGGGAGTCGAGCTACGTTTACGACGTTACCTGCCGTCTCAAGAAGCGCCTCGAAGAGACGAGCGGCGCAAAGGTCTACCTCACGACGAAGTCGACGTCGAACGGCTGCAAGATTCAGAGTCGCGACAAGCTGAAGAACTACACCGACCACCAGGTGCTGACGACACCTGCGTACCCGCTCGAGGATTCGATCGTCGGAGTGAACCTCCGCTGGTATCTCGCGAACTCCATCTTCCGCAAAGCGTCGAAGAAGGGCGAGCCGGAGAAGGTACTGTTTCTCTCGATTCACGCCGACTCCCTCCATCCGTCGATCCGAGGCGCGATGGCCTATGTTCCAGGCGCGCGCTTTACGAAAGGGACCTTCCAGAAATCGGGTGCGATCTACCTCGCGCGCGCCGAGGTGAAGGAAAACCCCGTCGTGATGCACTCGAAGGAAGATGCACTCCATGCCGAAGGGCTGTCGACCGAGCTCGCCGAGGCGATCATTGGCGAATTCGGCGAGGCAGGGCTCGGGGTACACCCCTTCAACCCGGTGCGCGACAACGTCGTGCGAGGGGGGAGGGAGTGGGTTCCCGCGGTGATCCGCTACAACAGCGTGCCGACCCGAGTGCTGCTCGAGATCTGCAACCTCGGGAACGCCGAGGATCGCACGCAGATCCAGACACGGAAAAACCGCGATGCGATCGCCTCCGCGATCCATGATGGGATCGTCGCCTACTTCGGCGCGAAGGGGAGCGACGACTCCCGGAGCGTCATGACGGTCGCGGGACGCTGAACGGCGGCGGAAAGCGGGCCGATCACCGCGAATTTGCCACTCTCCCGTTCTCCGGCGTTCCGACTATAATGCGCCTCCCGTGACTGCTCTTTTTACGACGATTGAGGGAGATACGGCGGCGGAAGGACTCCGCGTCGCCGTGGTCGCGAGCCGCTTCAACGACGAGATCGTCTCCGCGCTGCTCGACGGGGCGGCCGACTGTCTTGCCCGGCACGGGGCGAAAACGGACGACGTGACGATCTATCGCGTGCCGGGAGCATTCGAGATCCCGCAGGCGGTGTCAAGAATCGGCCGTAAGGGAGAGCTCGATGCAGTGGTCACGCTCGGCGCACTGGTGCGCGGCGAGACGCCTCACTTCGAGCTCATCTCGGCCCAGGTCACGGACGAGCTGTCGCGCGTCGCGCGCGAGCTCGGGATTCCGGTCGCGTTCGGCGTGATCACCTGCAACACCATGGAGCAGGCGGTTGCGAGAACGCAAAAGGGAAGCAACAAGGGCTGGGAAGCGGCGCTCGCCGCCATTGAGATGGCGAACCTCTACCGCAGGCTGGCTTAGGGAGCGGGAGATTCGACATGGGTGCCCGACGCAAGGCAAGAGAGCTCGCTCTGCAAATGCTCTTCCAGCACGATGTTGCTGGCAACGATCCCGATGAGATCATCGAGACGTTCGAGGATATTCAGCGCGTTCGACCGAACATCCGCGAGTTTGCGATTCGGGTCTTTCGCGGCACGCTCGAGAAGCAGGCCGAAATCGACACGATCGTCGTCGAGCAAACCGAGAACTGGCGAATCGAACGTATGCCCGTCGTCGATCGCAATCTGATCCGGATGGCGATCTACGAGATGAAGTACCTCGACGACACGCCGAAGCTCGTCATCCTCGACGAGGCGATCGAGATCGCGAAGCGATTCGGAACGAACAAGTCGTCGCAGTTCATCAACGGAATACTCGACGGCGTCTTGAAACGCTACAATCTGGTCTGAACCAGCGGCCGACCGGCGGCCGGCGCGGAGGAGCCGCGTCCCCGCGGGTGCCGCGTTCGCGCGTGTGAGGAGAGACCGTTGAGCCTTCTGGGGCGTCTCGAAGATCTGTCCCTGACAGACATCGTTCAGATCGTTTTCCTCAGCAGGAGAACGGGCGTCCTCGAGATCATCGATTCTCGCGGCCGTCATTCGGTGATGTTCCAGCAAGGGCTCATCGTCAACGCGACCTCGCCGAAGACTCCCGACCTCGGCGCCTATCTGCTCGCATGCGGCATGGTCGATGC
Source organism: Acidobacteriota bacterium (assembly GCA_016184115.1). Classification (GTDB taxonomy): domain Bacteria; phylum Acidobacteriota; class Thermoanaerobaculia; order Gp7-AA8; family Gp7-AA8; genus JACPDH01. The sequence continues at coordinate 21,385 of JACPDH010000050.1, forward strand.
CGCCACGCTTCAGACGATGAAGCAGGCCGAGGATTCAGGAATCCCCCTTGGCACCGCGGTCATCGACATGAATGTCGTGACGGTCGACGCCTTGTCGGACGCGATCCGGCTCCACGTCCTCGATGTGATGACGCCCCTTCTCTCGAGTCGCGATGGCGAATTCAACTTCATCCTGAGTGAATCGCTCACGGCACTCGACATCGAGTACGAGCCTCAGCGCATCTTCAAGGAAGGGGGAATCGCTCCGGCGAGAATCCTGGGAGAAGGCGAGAAGCTCAAGCCGTTGAAAGGTCTCGAAGACTCGATGCGCGCCGGCAAGGAGCTGCTTCGCGGCAACGTGGCGCAGACGACTCCACCAGGCCGTCTCGACCTCACGATGACCGAGGCGCCCCCCGCCCCCAGGTTTGCTCCGCTGCCGCCGTCGCCGATGGAGCCGCCCGACCTTTCGGAGAACGAGCTGGCCTCGATCGACGACGAGCCGTTCGACCTCGGGCTCGACGCCGCGCTCGAGGCGATGGCGCCAACGCCAGGAACGCGTGGCGCGGAGCCGGCTGCTGCTCCTCTCGAGTCTCTCGTCGACTCGGTGCTCGAGCCTCCAGTCACTCCCGAGCCTCCCGTCGCGGAACTGCCGGCCGACGCAAGGCCTGTTGATTCCTTACCCGCGTCGCACCCTGACGTCGTAGCGCCGAGAGGACCAGCGACCGAGTTTCGAATCACCGAGCAGCCACCGATCCAGGACATGGAGCGCGTCGTCGTTCTCTATCAGCAGGACCCGCTGCTCCGCGTCTCGGCACGACGAGCCTTTACCCGGCGCGGAATGACGACTGCACAGTACGGGGCGATGGAGGATGCCCGCGACGAAGTCGTCGAGCTCTTGAAGAAGAATCGATTCTTCGTGACGTTTCTCGATCTGGGCCCGCCATCGGGAGGTGGCACTGGTGAGGTGTTGCAGCTGCTCGCGCAGGTCAAAAGGCGGAATCACCGGCTCCCGGTCGTGGTGATCGACCGCGTGGCCGATCTCCGCCGCCGTCACGATCTGCTCAAGAGCGGCGCCGACCTCTACCTCACGAAGCCTGCCGAAGGACATCTTCAGCCCGGCATGGTCGAGGAACAGCTCGCACTCTTCGCCGACGAGCTCGTGCTGTTCGCACAACGCGCCTTCGCCGAGCAGATCGAAGCAGGGGGAGGCGATCCCGATGCGTCGTACCAGATCTCGGCGCAGGAGAAGAGCGAGCGGAATTCGCAGGTCCTCATGCAGCTGATCAATGAGCTGAGCGACCCGAACGATATCAGCCAGGTGTCGCAGACGATCTTGCGGCTGACCGGACAGTACCTGGAGCGAGGAGCGATCTTCGCCTCCGCGATGGTGCAGTATGTCGGCATTGGAGGCTTTGGGCCGACAGGCGGTGCGGGCGACATGAATGAGCGCGCCCGCGGCATCAAAGTGGGGCGCAACGAGCCCTCGGTGCTCAAAGACGTGACCGAATCGAGGAAGCCGCACCGCGGCAAGCTGCGGAAGACAGACGCGAACGTGAGGCTGATCGGCGGGCTCGGAACGCTCATGCCGAGCGAGGTGCTCGTTCTCCCGATCCTGAATAAGGACGAAGTGGTCGGTATACTCTACGCGGACAACGCGTCGAACCGCGCGCCGATCGAAGAAGTCGCCGGGTTGGAGATTTTCCTTTCGCAGGCGGGGTTCGCGCTTCGGAACGCGATGATCGCGAACCGGGGCCGTTACGGGCTCGAATGAGGCGGACAGAATGAAGATACTCGTTGTTGAGGATTCGCCCTCGATGCGCGCGTACGTGACGACGCTCGTGGAGAGCTTTCACGACGAGGAAGAGGTTGAGATCGTCGAGGCCTCGAGCGGCTTCGAGGCGCTCAAGGTTCTGCCTCACCACAAGCTCGACGCAATCCTCACCGACATCAACATGCCCGACATCAACGGGCTCGAGCTCGTCAGCTTCATCAAGAACCACCCGGGATACAAAGCGATCCCGATCCTCGTGATTTCCACCGAGTCGAGTGAGGAAGACCGGAAGCGCGCGGAGGCGCTCGGCGCCGAAGAGTACCTCGTGAAGCCGTTCGCGCCGGAGGACCTGCTCGACAAACTGCGTCGGCTGCTCGGGAAACCGTCCGCATGACGAAAGACGACGATCGCGTCAAAGAGGAGTTCACGTCCGAAGCCGAAGAGCTTCTCGACGCGCTGTCGAACGACCTGGTCGAGTTCGAGTCGCAGGGACGGAACGTCCGGCCCGAGCTCGTCAACAAGATTTTCCGTGAGATCCACTCGCTGAAGGGTCTTGCCGGGATGCTCGGCTTCGTCCAGATCTCCGAGCTCTCACACAATCTCGAGGACATGCTCGACAAGCTCCGGATGGGGAAGGTCGAGATCTCGCGTGATCTTCTCGACCTCCTTTACGACGCGGTCGACAGTCTCAACCGCCTCGTCATCGCGATCCACGATCCCGCGATGGAGGCGCTCGTCGATGTGCCGAAGCTGACGAGCCGCATTCATGCGCTCGTCTCGCAAAAGGCTCCCGAGCAGAAAGGCGATCCACTCGCCGGGCTCGAGATCGACGAACAGACGCGCAAGTCGCTGACCGAGTACGAGGAGCACCGACTCGTCGAGAACGTCAAGAGCGGTCGTGCGATCTATCTCGTCGAAGTCACATTCGACTTCAGCGATTTCGACGAGAAGCTTCGCGCGATTACGGCCGCGCTCAGCCCGTTAGGCGAGGTGATCTCGACGCTTCCCGCGATCGATTCGAGCGGCGGAAACGGAATCTCGTTCCGCCTCCTCTACGGCTCCGACGCCGACAAGGCCGCAGTGATCGACACCGCGGGGCGGGAGGCGAACGTCCGTTCACTCCGCACGGGAGCTTCCGCTGTCGCGCCGGCGGACGAAGCCGTCGTCGCCGAACCGGGCGCCGAAGAGGACTTCACACTTCGATCGATGTCGCGCACGGTTCGCGTCGACATCGGCAAACTCGATCACGTGATGAACATCGTCGGCGAGCTGATCATCGAGAAGAACCACCTCGAGGGCGTTACGCGCACGCTTCAGCTCCAGAACCAGAGGATGGTCTCGCACGAGCTCGTGAAGATCTCCCGCAACTTCGACCGGAAACTCAACGAGCTGCAGAAGTCGGTGATCGAGACGCGCATGGTGCCGATCGGGCAGATCTACTCGAAACTCGGCCGCACGGTCCGCAAGGTAGCGCGCGAGCTCCGGAAGGAGATCGATCTCGTTCTTCGGGGCGAGGATACCGAGCTCGACAAGATGATGGTCGAGCAGCTGACCGATCCGCTGATGCACATCATCCGCAACGCGATCGATCACGGGATCGAGCCACCCGAGCAGCGCGTCGCCGCGGGCAAGCCTGCGACTGCACGCGTCGTGCTCAACGCCTACCAGAAGGGGAACTCGGTCGTCATCGACGTGATCGACGATGGGCGTGGCATCGATCCCGAGAAGGTCAAGCAGGTTGCAGTCAAGCGTGGCCTCATGCAGCCGAAAGAGCAGATCGACCTGCCGCGCGCCTGCGAGCTTCTCTTCACTCCGGGCTTCTCGACGGCGGCGGAAGTGAGTGAGATCTCGGGACGCGGCGTCGGCCTCGATGTTGTTCGAAAGAACCTGCAGGAGCTCAAAGGCTCGATCGACATCATCTCCGACATCGGTAAGGGGTCGACGTTTCGGATCATGCTGCCGATCACGCTCGCGATCATCCAGGCGCTCGTCGTGCGCGCCGGTGATGAGAACTTCGCGATTCCACTCACGTCGGTCGAGGAGTCACTCCGGATCCGCGGGCGCGAGATCACCACGGTCGAGAGACGCGAAGTCTTCAGCCTCCGGAACTTCGCGCTGCCGCTGCTGCGGCTCTCCGACGCGTTTCAGGTGCGCGACGGACGAGACACGAGCTCACCCGACACCAAGTGGTTCATCGTCGTCACGCGAGCCGGCGAGCGTATGGTCGGCATCCTCGTCGATGCACTCGTGCGGCAGCAGGAGATCGTCATCAAATCGATCGGTGACCGTCTCAAGGCGATTCCCGGGATTGCGGGGGCGACCGAGATCGGTGAGAACGAGATCATCCTCGTGGTCGACGTCGGTTCACTGATTGACAACTACGGGCCGACCGCACGGATGGCTCGAAGCGGTCGCTAGACGATGTTTCGCGAATTCTTCGGCTTCCGTCACAAGCCGTTCGGCAAGACGCCGAACCCGGCGTTCCTTTACGAAAGCCCACAACATCGGGAGGCGCTCGCGCGGTTGGAGTACGCCGTCGAGGAGAAGGAGCTCGCTCTTCTCTGTGGCGACGTCGGTTCGGGCAAGACGACGCTCTCCCGCGCGCTGATCGACCGGATCGGCGAGGCGCGCCCCGTCATTCTCATCGTCAATCCGGCGCTCTCGCCCGCGCAACTGCTGCGCTCGATCGCTTCAGGGTTCGGCCTCACGCCGAAGCATCATCGCGCCGACCTGCTCGACCAGCTCTACACGAAGCTCTTCGAGCTCTACGAGAGCGGGCGCGAGCCGGTGCTGATCATCGATGAAGCGCAATTGATTCCGACGAAAGCGACCTTCGAGGAGATTCGCCTGCTGACGAACTTCCAGCTCGACGACGACAATCTCCTCTCCATCGTCCTAATCGGACAGCCCGAGCTCAAAGAGCGTCTCGGCCACCGCGCCTATCGGGCGCTGCGGCAGCGCATCGGAATCCAGTACTCGCTCTCTCCTCTATCCGAGGAAGAGACGGTGCGCTACGTCCAGCATCGCCTTCAGGTGGCGGGCGGCGGCACAAATCCCTTTACCATAGATGCAATGTCGGCGATCCACCGCTACAGTGAGGGGATTCCCCGCGTCATCAACACGCTTGCGACAACCGCGTTACTCGACGCGTTTGGCGATGAGTCGGTTACGATCGATGGCGCGAGGATCGCGGCCGCCGCGCGCGAGCACGGCCTCGACGGGAGACAGCGCTGATGGTCGATCTCGTCAAGATTCGGAAGAAGGCGAAGAACGCGAAAGAGCCCGCGCCCGAGGTGGCCGAGGCTCCGCCTGTCGCAGTGGGCGCACAGCCTGCCGCGACGCCCGTGACTCCTCCCGCCGTCGCGCCGCCGTCACCCGACGAATCCGAGCCGGCGGCGACGATTGACGTTGAGCCTGCACCGCTCTCTCCCCCACAGCCGGCGCCCGCGTCGGCGAAACCGAAGAAGCAGCCGAAGGCCGCGCCGAAGGAGCAGGCACCCGTGCCGCCTCCGCGCGAGGAGTCCCCTCCGACACCGAGTCGGGCAGAAGCTCCTCTTCTCGAGCCCGAGGACGCAGGCGAAGACCGGCTCGTGAGGTTCAAGCGGCTCGCAGGGAAGCGGCGCAGTTGGGGAGCGGCTTCGAAGGCAGCGGGGCAGGAGGAGACGGCAGCAGCAGAAGGCGACCTCGAGCTGTTGCGCTTCCGCGTGGCGGGGGAAGACTACGCGGTCGACATCGACAAGATTGTCGAGATCGTGCCACCACGCGCCACGACACGAGTTCCGAACGCCGACGATGCGATCGTGGGCATCATGTCACTTCGCGGTACGATCGTCACGGTGATCGACTTGCGGCGAAAACTGGGCCACCCGAGGGTCGATCTCGACACGCTGAAGGATGCAAGGATGATCGTCGTCGAGCGTGCCGGCGAGACCGCAGGCTTCCTCGTCGACAGGGTGTCTCGCGTCGTAAAGCTCGATCGCGGTCAGATCGAGAGCCACCCGGTCGTCAGCTCGCAGGAACAGAGCGAGTACGTCTCGGGCGTCTTCCAGTCGAATGACGGTTTGGTCATCCTCCTCGACATTGAGAGAATACTGGCAGGGTAGGCAACGCACCTTCATGGAAATCACCTGCAAGCAGTGCTCGGCAACGTATCGAGTCAACGTGCAGCTGCCGCTGACCGGTCCGGTCAGGGTCGCATGTCCGTCGTGCGGGAAGCAGAAGACGTTGCGTCCGGTCGCCGCGGAGCCCGCCGGAGCGGGAAGTGCCGCGCCTGCGCCACGACCGTCCGGAAGGCGACGGAACGCGGTCATCGCGGACGAGCCACGACCGTTCCGCGAGTTCCTCGTTGCCGAGCTCAGCAAGCTCGGCTTCGAGCCTCACGTCTTCGAGACGGGCGACAAGGCACTCGAGCGCGTGCGCGAGACGGGCGCGGAGCTCGTGATCCTCAATGTCTACCTGCGTGGCAAGCTCGGCGTGGAGATCTCCGAAGAGATCAAGGCCGACCCTGATCTGAAGCACTCGAAGGTCGTGCTCATCGGCGCACTCTTCCGCGCAAACCGTTTCCGTGCGAATCCGACGAATCTCTACGGCGCCGACGAGTACATCGAGGAACAGATCCCGGCGGTCGAGTTTCACCGGATCGTTCGTAAGCTCTTCCCATCGGTGAGCGACCACGAGGAACCGGAACCTCGCGAGTACGACGAGGCGAAGCGCCTCGCGCGCCTGATCCTCTCCGACATCATCATTTACAACGCGGAGAAAGTAGAGCGCGGCATCCGCGAAGGTACCTTCTTCGAGCTTCTCCGCGCGGAGATCGAAGACGGTCGCAACTACTACGAGAGCCGTGTGCCTTTCAAGGTCCGCCAGCGCACCGAGTTCTTCCACGAGACGCTGCAGCATTTCGTCGAAATGAAGCGCGAGGAAGTACTCGGGCCGCGACGAGCGGAAGCGTGACGCGATGACGATCGATCCCCAACTGCTCGAGCAGGCCCGGTCGGCGGATTCCGACGCGCGCCACCGTGTCGCCGCGACCGTCGCGAAGAGCGACGACGGCGAGCATCTCGCACTCGCATTCGAGCTTCTGGGCGACCGTGACTGGCGCGTTCGGAAGGCGATCGTCGAGGGGTTCCTGCAGCACACATCGGATGACATCATCCGCGGCTTGATCCTCGCGCTTCACGATGACGCGAATGCGGGTAAGCGCAACTCCGCGACCGAGGCGCTCATTCGGATCGGTCAGCGCAGCCTCGAGATCATCCTGCGTGAGTTTCACCAGGAGCGCGATCCCGACGTCCGGCTCTCACTCGTCAATCTGCTCGGCGACCTCCGGAGCGACGACGGCCTTACATTGCTTCTCCACGTTCTCGATGGCGAGGATGACATCAACGTACTCTCCTCGGCGGTCGCGTCGGTCGGCAAGTATCGCGACTCGCGCACGATCTCGAAGCTTCTCCAACTTCTCGGTCGCGACGATCTCTGGCTGAAGTTTCACGTCGTCGAGGCACTCGGACACATTGGCGACCGTGCGGCGTTGCCGTCGATCCTGCCTCTATACGCGGAGCCGTCGTTGCGCAAACCGGTGCTCGAGGCGATCGGACGCATCGCCGACGTCGGAACGGTCAACTTCCTGCTCCGGATCCTCAACGAGGAGTCGAAGCTCAACCTGACCGCGCTTCGTGCGCTGATTCGCATCGCCCGCTCCGACAAGCCTCGCGTAATCGAGGCCGCGGAGAGGCAGATCATTCAGAGGATGTTCCGCGAGGCGTTCCCGAAGACCAAGATCGACGCGCTCGTCGACCACCTCGTGTCGACGCCAAAGCGCGACGTGAAAAACTTCATTCTGACGTTCCTTGGCTGGTCGGGCGATGTGAGAGCGACGCACCCGCTTCTCGACCACCTCCAGCAGCCTGAGAGCGCCGACCTGGCCGCACAGGCGTTGATCGACCTCGGCGCCGTCGCGTCGCAGCAGGTGCTCGAAGCGTTGCAGAACAGCGACGACGACGAGATCACAGCGCTACTGATTCGCATCGTGAACATGGCGGGAGGCCCGGAGGCGATTCCGACGATCCTCCAGTTCCTCGACCACGACAACTCCATGATCCGGAGGCTCGCGATCGAAGCTCTCGGCGAGATCCTCGATCCCGGCACGGTCGATTACCTCCTCGTCAAGCTCGACGATCCCGACGTCGCCTGCCAGCAGGCGGCGGTGAACTCCACTTCGGCGCTCGTCGCCGCGTTCCCGGAGATCAAAGCGGACACGCTCGCGAAGATCCGGCGCCTGCTCGGCTCGAATAACGTCCCGACGAAGCTCAACTCCCTGTCGATCTACGTCAACATCCAGGGCGAGGGCTATCACGACGAGCTTCTGCTCGCGTCGAAGGACGAGGACGCCGTGATCCGGCAGAAGGCGATCTCGCTGATGGGGAAGTTCAGCGACGAGCGTTTTGCCGACACGATGGTGCTATCCCTTGCCGACGAGTCGACCACAGTTCGTCTCGCGGCGATCGAGGCCATCCAGACGCTGAAGCCGGAGACGGGCCTGGCACCGCTGATCTCGTCGCTCGAGGACACAGACATCTGGCTCCGCACGGCGGCGGCGCAGGCGCTCGGCGAGTACCGCGACGCGGCGATCGTCGAGCCCCTTGTGAGGCACCTCGAGACCGACGTGACCCCGGTGAAGATTGCCGTGATCGACGCCCTCGGCAAGTCGGAGAGCGAAGGCGCGCGCGACGCATTGCTGCAGCGGCTCGACGAGTCGGACATCGAGATCCGTAAGGCGGCGATTCTGGCGCTTTCGCGGATTCCGGGCGAGACCATCTTCGAACGGCTCTCGGGCTTTCTGCTCGATCCTGATTGGCGGCTCCGCGCCGCCGCGGCGCTTGCGCTCGGGCAACGCGGGGACGAGCGGGCGCTCGGCGCGCTCCACCATGCGATGGAGACGGATCCCGACACCTTCGTGCGGCAATCGGTCGTCGCCGGCCTGGAGAAAATGGCGAGCCGCTCGTCGTTCCCGTATCTACTCGCGGCGATCGAGGATCAGGCTGTCCTCGACGAGATCTCCCACATGTTCGTGAAGCACAAGGAGAGCTACAGGGACCTTCTCGAAGATGCGTGGCGTCACGCCGGGAGCCGGCACGAGGTGATCATCGCGGCGATCCTTCAGTCGATGCGAGCGACGGTGTGAGGCGAGCGCCGAGCCCTGGGGCCGACGCGCGGCCTCAGATCCCGGCACTTGGACGACCTGGATGACTAGCGGATTCAACTTGGGGCTGAACCACCACCTCGATCTGCCGGACGACGTGTTCCGGCAGATGCGGGACGCGATCTACGCGCGCAGTGGCCTCTGGTTTGCCGAAACGTCGAAGTACCTCCTGCAAAAGCGGCTCTCACCCAGGGCCCGCGAGCTCAACTTCGACTCGTTTCAGAAGTACTTCTATTTCCTTCAATACGATCCGCGAGCTGCGGCGGAGTTCGACCACATCTTCGATCTCGTCACCACGAACGAGACCTACTTCTTCCGCGAGCCGGCGCAGCTATCGGCCTTCATCGACGAGATCGTCCCGGAGCTGATCGCGGCGCGGCAAGTCAAGAAGGTTCGCATCTGGAGCGCTGGCTGCTCCTCAGGCGAGGAGCCATACACGATCGCGATGCTCCTCACCGAGCGCGGATACTACGAACAGGCAGCGTTCGAGATATTCGCGAGCGACATTAATCAACAGGTCCTGTCGAAGGCTCGCAAGGGTCACTATCGCGAGAACGCATTTCGCGCCACGACACCCGAGCTGCGAGAGAAGTACTTCGCAAGAGAGGCCGACGGTTCGTGGCGTGTCGTGGACAGCATCAAGAACAAGGTCTCGTTCGGGCGGCTCAATCTCTACGACGCGTCGCGTGTTGCGCTCCTCGGTTATCTCGACATCATCTTTTGCCGGAACGTGATCATCTACTTCGACGACTCGTCGAAGAAGGTGGTGGTGGGGAACTTCTACGGGCGGCTGAACGTCGGCGGCTACCTGCTGCTCGGACATTCTGAATCGTTGATTTCCCTCTCGAGCCAGTTCAAGCTGAAGCACCTGAAGAACGACATGGTCTACCAGAAGTAACGGGAGGAAGGGCCCGCGACTCTTGATTCGAGCCATAGTCATCGACGACTCCGCGTACAACCGCGTGACGATCTCCAGGCTTCTGGAGAAGCAGGGCGACGTTCGCGTGGTCGCAACCGCGGTCAATGGCGAAGACGGGATCAAGCAGGTCCTCAAGCACAAGCCCGACGTCATCACGCTCGACCTCGAGATGCCGCTGCTCGACGGCTTTGCCTTCCTGCGCTGGCTCATGGCGAACAACCCGACCCCGGTCATCGTCGTTTCCTCGCGCGCGAGCGATCGCAGTGTGTTCAAGGCACTCGAATTCGGCGCAGTCGACTTCATCGCCAAGCCCGGCGGCCGCGTCTCCTCGAAGCTCGAAGAGATCGAACGCGATCTGATCGCCAAGGTGCGTCAGTGCGCCGAGGTGAAGCTCGAGAATGTGAAGTCGAGAATCGTCGAAGAGACGAAGCCGGAGGAACCTCGACCGATGGTGGCGGGGCGCGCGGTCGATCTCATCACGATCGGCGCATCGACCGGCGGCCCTCCCGCGCTGCAACTCGTCTTCCAGAAGCTCCCTCTGATGCGAGTGCCAATCGTCGTGGCGCAACACATGCCGCCTACGTTCACGAGGCTCTTCGCGGAGCGCGTCGACCGGCTCACACAGTACAAGGTCAAAGAGGCCGAGAACGGAGAGGCGCTCGTGCCAGGTGTCGTTTACATCGGTCCCGGCGGGCGGCAGACCGAAGTCGTCCGCAACGGCGACGTCCTGAGGATCCGCCTCGCCGACAAGGCGGGGGACGACCTCTATGCGCCTTCGGTCAATCGGCTCTTCGATTCAGCAAGTGATGCATGTGGCGACCGGCTGCTTGCGATCATCCTCACGGGTATGGGCGACGACGGATCGATCGCGATCAAAAAAGTCGCAGCGCGCGGCGGAAAGACCGTTGCCGAGGCCGCGGAAACAGCGGTGATCTTCGGAATGCCTGGGGAGGCAATCCGTACCGGAGTCGTGCAAAAGGTGCTCCCTCTCCCCGAGATTCCGGACGCAATCTTCGAAATCTGCACCACCGCCTGAAGGCGCAGGGATGGTTCGGGCGGTTCCAGTTGTGCTAGATTCTGCAAAAGGGCCGGACCGATGACTACCGACGACTACAACCGTAAGGGTGAGAAGTTCCTCGAGCTCTTTAACAAGGGGAAGGAATTCACCGAGGAGCTCCTGAAGGAAAACCAGCGACTCCGCTATCGGCTTGCGTCGATGGAAGCGACCGGAACGCCAGTCGCGAACCAGGAGGAGATCCAGCAGCTCCGGTCGCAGATCCAGAATCTTGCCGACGAGAATCGACGGCTTCACGAGCGCTTTCGCGAGGTTGAGGAAGAGAACAAGGACTTCGCCTCACGCTACGTCGAGATCGAAGAGCAGAACAACAACCTCGCGAACCTCTACGTGGCGAGCTACCAGCTTCACTCCACGCTCGACTTCCGCGAGGTGATCCAGATCGTTCAGGAGATCGTGATCAACCTCGTCGGTGCGGAAGCGTTCGCGATTCTGCTTCTCGATGAGAAGACGAACGAGCTGAAGACGATCGCCTGCGAGGAGGAGAAGCCCTGGACGGGGCTCGAGAATCTCACCGTTCGCTGGGGCGAGGGAGTTCTCGGTAAGGTGGCAAAGAGCGGGGAAGCGTACTACGTCAACCAGGACATCGAAGGTGGAGAGATCACGTTCGAGAAGCCGCTGGCGGCCGTTCCGCTCAAGATCAAAGAACACGTCATCGGGCTGATCGTGATCTACAGCCTGCTGCAGCAGAAGGACTCGTTCTCCGCAGTCGATTACGAGCTCTTCTCGCTGCTCGCCGCGCACGCCGCGACGGCGATCTTCTCGTCGAAGCTCTATTCGCAGTCCGAGCGGAAGCTCAACACGATTCAGAGCTTCCTCGACCTGCTTACGACCACATAGGATGCTGGAGCGCGAGGGCGCTCACGGAACCCGGGGTCAGAGGACCAGTTGATGGAAAATACAACGTTTCTCGTCGTAGAAGACTCGCCAACGATGAGACAGCTCATCTCGTTCTCGCTGAAGCGCTTCAAGAATGCGCGCATCATCGAGGCCGTCGATGGCGTCGATGCGCTGAAGAAGCTCTCCGGCGAAAGAATTGACCTGATCCTCACCGACATCAACATGCCGGTCATGGATGGCCTCAAGCTCGTGTCGCTCGTCAGGCAGAACGCGCAGCTCCAGAGCATTCCGATCATCATCATCACCACGGAAGGCGCCGAGGAGGACCGCGAGCGCGGTCTCGCTCTCGGCGCCAACGCCTACATCTCGAAGCCCATCCAGTCGTCACACCTGATCAAGACGATCTCCGAGCTCCTCAGTACCGGCGCGATCGGCTGAGGCTCACTCCCGCCGCGTGAATCAACGCCCGCCCTGGACGAGGCGGGCGTTTCGTTTCAGAGGGGGCTTCGCGCATGTTTCAACTGTTTCAACGTTGGCGTCGCGCTGCATTCCGCTGGAATTCGAGTGGCGATTTCTCTATATTCTCGGTTTCTGCGGCCTTGATCAGCCGCTGAACCCCTTAGCGCGAGCGTGTTTCTGGAACACGCCCGAAGCTCGCGCGGTTGAGATTCCGTAACCGGCGTCACACGCCGATGCGGCGTGCATCACGGCGCCGCATGTCCAGGCGAAAGGAACCGATGCAACACGAAGACACGCAGTCCACGCCCGCGTGGCTCCGGCGCTTCACGAAGGTGACCGCGTTCTCCACGCTTTTTCTCATCTTCGCGGGCGCAATGGTCACCAGCACGTCTTCGGGTCTTGCCGTTCCCGATTGGCCGCTTTCGTACGGCAAGCTCTTTCCTCCGATGGTTGGCGGCATCTTGTTCGAGCACGGCCACCGGCTCATTGCCGCGACCGTCGGTTTGCTCGTACTGCTGCAGGCATTCATGCTGCAGATGGCCGAGCCGAAACCGGTCGTACGAAACCTCGGCTGGCTCGCACTCGCCGCGGTCGTCGTGCAGGGCGTGCTCGGCGGTGTGACCGTGATCTTTCACCTCCCGGTCGCCGTCTCCGTCGGCCATGCGTCACTCGCGCAGATTTTCTTCTGCCTTGCTGTTTCGATCGCGTTCCTCACGTCGCGCTTCAACGACAGTCTCGAAATTGCTCCCGGGCTGACCGGCCTTCGCACGGTGTCGAAGCTCATCGTCGGAGCGATCTTCATTCAGATTGTGATCGGGGCGCTGATGCGGCACATGGGTGCGGGTCTAGCGATTCCCGATTTCCCACGTTCTCTCGGCCGGATCGTTCCGGAGTTTGCGAATGCCGCGATTGCGATCAACTTCGCACACCGCGCGTGGGGCGTCGTCGTCGCGATCGCGATTCTCGCGCTCGGGCCGATGGTGCTTCGGCGCGCCGTCGGACCGCTGCGTAGTATCTATGTGACGATGATGGCTGCCGTGGCCGCGCAGGTTCTCCTCGGTGCGTTCACTGTCTGGACTGCGAAGTCGCCGATCGTGACGAGCATGCACGTGATGTTCGGTGCCTTCGTTCTGGCGAGCTCACTCATCTTTGCCCTGACTGCCTGGCGAATCGAGCGCGACGCCGCGAAGCGCGCGCCGATCGGGCAGGAGGCGATGGCTTGAGCGCCGCGATCGCACTGGAGCGCCGTCCAGCGTCGTCCGTCGTACGCGACTATCTCGAGCTTTCGAAAGCCCGGATCGTCTTCATGATCCTGATCACGACCGGCGCGGGCTATCTGCTTGCCGAGCCGTTCTCGTGGGCCATTCTCGCGCACGTCCTCATCGGCACCGCGCTCGTGGCTGGCGGCACGAACGCGCTCAATCAATGCTGGGAGCACGGCCTCGACGCACGCATGGCGCGCACGAAAAGGCGGCCCCTTCCCGCAGGGCGAATCACGCTTCGCGCAGCGATCGCCTATTCGGTCTCGATCTCCGTGGTTGGCATTGCGTACCTCGCGGTCGCGGTCAATCCGCTCTCCGCGCTGATCGCATTCATCACGCTCGTGTCTTACGTCTTCATCTACACGCCGATGAAGACGCGCTCGACGTTCTGCACGCTCGTCGGGGCATTGCCGGGTGCGATGCCGCCGCTCATTGGATGGGCAGGCGCCACGGGAGCGCTTGCGACGCCGGCATGGCTCATGTTCGGCATCATGTTTCTCTGGCAGTTGCCGCACTTCCTCGCGATCTCGTGGATCTATCGTGACGACTACGCGCGGGCCGGGTTCGAAATGACGTCGGTCCATGATGGCGACGGAAAGGCCACGGGCCGCCACGCCGTCGGGTACAGCATCGCGCTGTTGACGTTCAGCATGCTCCCCGCACTGCTCGGTCTCGGCACGGTCGCGTACTTTGCCGGTGCTCTTCTCGCGGGAGGCGCGCTCCTCTGGATCGCCGGCGTGTTTGCCGCGACGCGGACGATCGCGAGCGCGAGGAAGCTCTTCATGGTCTCGAACATCTACCTTCTCGTCATCATGGCGCTGATGCTCGTTGGCCGGGTCAGCTAGCGGGCACGGAAAGGACGACCACCATGCGTCGAGCGGCGTTCGCCGCGCTTCTCCTCATCAGCCTCACTGCGTCGTCGTGTAAGTCGAGACGCGAGCTTCCGGTTCTCTACCCGGTCCCCGCGGAAACGCTGACGGACGACGCTGGACGCCCGAAGTCGCTCGCTGAGCTCACGGGACACGCGACGGTCTACGCGTTCATCTTCACGCGATGCGCGGGTGTTTGCCCGACGATGATGCTTTCGATGAAGTCGCTGGCAGCGGAAGTACCGCAGAATCTCGCGGTTCGTTACGTCCTGGTCTCCGTCGATCCCGCATACGACTCGCCCGCGGTGCTTGCTGCGTACCGGAAGAAACACGGAGTGGGCGACGCCTGGACTTTTCTGACCGGAACCCGAGAACAGGTATCGACGCTCTCGATCGGTGGATTCAAGCTTGCCGCGCCACGAGATGGGGGAGAGCCTGACGAGCCGATCGTGCACAGCACGAAATTCGTTGTCGCGGATAAGAAGGGACAGATCCGCGGATACTACGACTCGTTCGATGCGGAGCAGCTTGCGGCGCTGCGAGAGGCGGTTGTGGCGCTCGCAAAGGAGTAGTGCGATGGATTGGGTGAGCTCGCTTCCGGCAGTGAACGCGTCGCTCAACGGCTTGAGCACGCTTCTGCTTCTCGCCGCTTACGTGCAGATCCGCCGAGGGAATCGCGAGGTGCACAAGAAGCTCATGCTTTCCGCATGCGCCTCTTCGGTGCTCTTTCTGATCTCCTACCTCGTCTACCACAACAGCTCGGGGATGACGAAGTTCCTCGGTGAGGGGTGGAGTCGAACAGCGTACTTCTTCATTCTCGCCACGCACGTTCCTCTGGCCATTCTCGTGGTGCCGTTCGCGGTCGCGACGCTCACGTTTGGATTGACGGAGCGTTTCGACAAGCATCGTCGCATTGCCCGGATCACGTTCCCGATCTGGCTCTACGTATCGGTCACCGGCGTGCTCGTCTATTTCTTTCTCTACCAGTGGTTCCCGTCGACACGCTGAACGCGGGTCGCGCGCCTTACGAGGCTAGTAGACACTACACAAGTGAGCGGCTGTTCGACATACGGTCGGCGAGAGACCTTCCGCCCGGCAAGATGCCGGCGACGAAGCCAAGCCCGCACGTCGCGACTGACACGAGCATCCACACCCACCGAAGCGTCGCATTCCGGAAGTCGATCGGCGATCCGTCGACGAGCGTAACTCGCGTGTCGAAGATCGAGCCGCCGACGGTGCGGCCCCAGATCGCCCAGCTCACCACGAAGTAGTGGAACGAGAGCAAGGTGATGAAACCAACGAACGCCAGGAGCGCAGGCCACTCGGCGCGAACCGTTTCCGTCACGTCGACGCGCAGGTTGAGCAGCGGACTCATCGCGAGCGCTAGCGCGAGGAAGAGCGACGCGTCGGTAGCGAAGGCAAGGGAACGCCGCCATCGCGGCGCCGGCGCGAGCTCGTGTGCCGTAGCGGCTTTCGGGGCAGGCTCCTCTCGGGTCGCGTTGGCTCGAGCTGTCGCTGGCTCTTCAGCGGGATCCTTGAAGAGCTCCATCTCGTCGAATCGCACCGTCATCCCTTCCTCCCGTCACCCCGTGCGGTCGTCTCGCCTTACCGGATCGGCAGGTACCTCACGTAAATCCTGTAGAGCAGATCCTTCGGTTCGCCGTCGTAGCGCTCTGCCAGATCTTTCGACCTCTGCGCCAGGTCGTCCTGCGGGTTGAACTCGAGCGCGCGACTGAACTCCTCGCCCGCCTGTTTGAGCTGTTCGGTCTCGAGCAACGAGCGTCCGAGATTGAAGTGCGCATTTCCGAGAAGGAGGCGCACGCTTACGTTCTCCGGATCCTCGGCGAGAAGCTGCTCGAGGGCGGCGATTGCTTCGACGTACTTCCCTTCCTTGAAGAGCAACTGTGCGGCGTCGAGCTTCGCAGCCTGTTGCGTGGCAACCTGGTAGTTCGTCTGGTCTTCGGGAGGCAGCGCCTTGATCGCCGAGGCTGACTCGTATTGTGTCTTCGCTTCGAGGAAGTTCTTGATGCCGAATGCTTCGCGCGCCTTCGCGAGCCGGTTGTCGTAATCGGCCTGCGCTGCCTTGTCCCTGGCGCGTGCCTTTTGACCCTGGTACTCGTCGATCATCTCGAGCGCGCGGTTGTGCAGTGGATCCGCGGGATTGATTCCCTTCAGCACATCGATCGCACGGTCAAACTCGCCGTGCGTCGCATAGGTGCTCGCGCGGTCGAAGTCCGACTGCGTCGCAGCAGGGTCGAACTTCGGCCCTTTAGGCGTGAACATGAACCAGCCGGCCACCGCGAGGATTGCGACGAGTGCCACGGCCCCGCCAATGATCGCAATCTTCGGAATGCCCTTCTTTGCGTGACGCGTCGGCGGCGTCGCCTTGGGCCGCGAGACCGAAGCGGCCGCGGCGGTGCTGTCGGGTGGGGCGAAGGTATCTTCGCTTGATTCGTAGCCGTCATCGTAGATGTCATCGAGCGGCGGTGCGGCCGCGGGGGCCGGACGCGCCGGTTCGCTCACGGCAGGACCGGCCTGCATCTCGTTGAGCTTCTCGATGTACTCGTTTGCGTTGAAATGCGTCGGGTCGAGCCTCAGGACGTCTTCGAATTTCTCGCGTGCCGTGGCCGAGTCGCGCTTTTCGAACGCGAGCGTGCCCGCAACCATCAGGTCGTCGATCTGCTGGTCGACCTCGAGCCGCTTCTTCCGCGCGAGCTCGATCCGCTGCGATGCTTCGTCGTTCGTGACGTCGATGAGGAAGATGCGCGACCAGAGATCGATCGCCTTCTGAAACTCCTGCCTGCCGTACGCAGCGTCGCCCTCGGAGAGGTACTGCTTGATCTTTGACGCATCGTCAGGGGAGAGATCGACTGCCGCGGTCGTGAAGTCGAACTCCGTCATTCCGCCTCCACCGAATGGTGAGTCGGATGCGGCGGGAGGAGGCTCGAAGGCGGCGGGAGGGGCGATGGGAGCTTCCGGAGGCGCCGGTTTCTGCTCCTCTTCAAACGTAAAGCCGAAGTCCGATGCCTGCGCCGTGCTCGACGCGGAGGCACCGGACGCGGGGACCGACGGAGCGGGGGAATCGACGACGAATGCGGACGAAAAGTCGAAGCCCGATGGAGCTTCCGCCGGCGGTTGTGCCTCGAATGACGGCGCAATGCCGCCGCCCGATCGTGCGGCCTCGAGCGATGCGATGGTCGCGGCCACGGCAGGGTGATCGTCATCGAGCGACGACGCCTTGTCGAGCGCGGCCTTCGCAGAGTCGAGGCGACCGGCGGCGATCTCGTTCCGTGCCTGGTCGACGAACTGCATCACGAACGGTTCCGCCTCGAGTTTCTCTGTCGCCGCGGCACCAAGCTCGCGCGCTGCCGCATTCGACGGATCGGCGGCGAGGATGCTTCCGCAGAGCTCCATCACGCGGCGGAAGTCGCGCGCGGCGAATGCACTCCTTGCGTCTCCGACCGCACCTGTCTCGGCAGTACCGAGGCTCGTGAGGAGCTCGTCGACGTCAACGAGCGAAAACGGATTGTCGAGTTTGTCGATCAGCCCCTTGGCTGGATCGAAGAGCGGATCCATCTTCAGCATCAGGTCGCAGCCCGCGCGCACCTCGTCATTCCGTCCCTGTCTGTACAGGTCGACGGTATGGCGAAAGGTCTGCGCAACGCGCTCCCTGACTTCAGATGGCAGCGAAGCATTGCCTGGGTATGTCACGTGTCCACCTTGCAACGGCGTTCAGAGATCCGATCAAGTATATCAGGGCCGCCGTGGAGGACCGGGCGATATACTCTCGCGTCGGATCCCGCCAGCGGGACAGCGGAGGAATCATGAATTTTTACAGCAGTGACAAGGCACCCAAGGCGATCGGGCCCTACTCCCAGGCCGTCAGCGTTGGCAACACATACTACCTCTCGGGTCAGACGCCGATCGACCCTGCGACTGGCAAACTCGTCGAAGGCGGCTTCGAAGCCTCCACGCGTCAGGTTTTCAGAAACCTCGGCGCCGTGCTCACCGAGGCCGGGCTCTCGTATAGCAACGTCGTCAAGGTGTCGGTCTTCCTGATCGACTTTGCCGACTTCGCTGCGATGAATGCCATCTACGCCGAGTACTTCGGCGATCACAAGCCCGCGCGCAGCACCGTACAGGTCGCGAAGCTACCGCTCGGCGCACCAATCGAGATTGATTTCATTGCGGTCAAGGAATAGGCGAGAGGCGGTGGACGAACGGTGCTGAGCGAGCGAACACACTACTCCCCGTCACTCTGACGCATTGCGGCCGCGATCTGCGCCGCGATCCGCGGTGCAGATCGGCGAATGTGGCGAAGCGCCGGTGCTGTGCCGCATAGCCACAGGTTGGGTTTGTCCGGAACTGCGCCGTCGCGCAGAGGCGAAGAAGACTCGCCTGCGATTCTGAACCGGCTCTCTTCCAGCCCGATCGACGGGAGAATGGCATCGAACGACTCACGCGTTCCATCGATGAACTCGACTGCCTCGGGTGTGATGCGAGCAATCTCCGCGCGTACGCTCAATGAACCTTCGCGGAGCAGTCGGGTCCAGGCCCCTCCGACGACCGGCGGATGGCCATTCTTCTGGTCGGCCAGGATCTCCTCGGACGAAGCGAGCTCCAGCCCATAGGCGCGAAGGTCGCCGAACCCTCGTTCCTGGACTGTCGCCCAGACGATTGCCGAGAGGCGCGCGACACGAGCCGCGACTCCTTCACCGACGCGCCGTGCCGCCGCAACGGAGAGCTCCGGCAGCCACTGTGCCCATCGGAATACATTGACGCCGACGATCTCGAGCGGCACGGCGTGAACGGGGCCGCGCACCGAGACCGTGACGCGTGCGCCGCGCCGCGCAAGCTCTGCAATCATGTCCGCGCCGGTGTTGCCTAACCCGACGACGAGAGCCTTGCGGCCATTCAGATCGTTTTCCGCCCCGAGATCGCCCGGTGAGAGCCAGACTCCCTGAAATTGCTCGCGGCCCGGCCATTCCGGCACACGGGGACCGGAAAAGAAGCCTGTAGCCACGACAACGTGCTGTGCGAAGTAATCGCCTTGCGACGTCTCGACGCACCAGCGCTCCCCATCGCGTCGCAGTGCCATAACGTCATGGTCCGGAGCCACGTCGAGCGCGAGCTCGCGCGCGTAGTTCGCGCAATAGCGCAGCAGTTCTTCGCGATCTGGATACGATGTTGCCGATTGGAGAGTGAGGCCGGGGAGCTGCGAGATTGCTCGCGACGTGTGGAGGCGGAGTGTCGGATAGTGCCCGACCCACGACCAGGCTGGGCTGCCGCCCCGTTCGAAGATCCGCGGCCGAAGTCCGTGCCGCGCGAGCGACGCCGCGACGGCGAGGCCTGCCGGCCCCGCACCTACGATGACGATGTCGATGGCCTTCTCCAACGGGTTGCCTTTCGCGCGCATCAACCGCGTGAGCGAATCACGGTCGCGAGCGCGTCGAACTGCTCGAGCGACAACGCCTCGGCACGGACACGCGGATCGAAGGATGCGGCCTCGATACTCTCCTCCGCGCCCCGCTTGTCGAGATCGCGAAAGCCCGCAAGATTGTTCGCGAGCGTCTTCCGGCGCATGCGGAACGACCATGAGACGAGGGCGACCAAATCCTCCTTCGCGCTCTGCAGCGGCCGATCGACCGGGTCGAGCAGCACCACCGCACTCCACACTTTCGGCTTCGGAAAGAAGGAGTTAGGCGGGAGAGTGAAGAGCTGCCGCGCGTCGGCGTAGATTCGGACGAAGAGGCTCAGGTAGCCATACTCCTCTTCCGATGGCCGCGCCACGATCTTGTCGACCACTTCCTTCTGCAGCATGAAGACGGCGCGTCTGCAGTTCGGGTTCGTGATCACGCGCCTCACGATCGGAGTCGCGACGTTGTAGGGGAGGTTTCCCGCGGCACGGAACGGTTCCTCGGGCAGCGGTGCGTCGGTGGCGTCACCTTCGACGAGGTCGAGCTTGTCACCGAACGTTTTCCGGAGTCTCGCGGCGAGCTCCGGATCGATCTCGATCGCGCGGACCGGCCGGCCGAGGGTGACCAGCTCCCGGGTCAGCGCGCCGTCTCCTGGCCCGATTTCGAGCACGATGTCGTCCCCGGCGGGCTGGAGCGCCGCGACGATGTCGCGTGCCGCCCTCGGGTTGCGAAGGAAGTTCTGTCCCCACATCTTTTTTGGATTCAGCAACAGTGACTCCGTTGTTCACCTTGAGAACTGGGCGCTAAAATCGCCCGGGTCGCGGCCTCGCTGGCCGAGTCGACACGAGAGAGGATACCGAACGGATGCGAGAACTGAACGAAAACGAATTCGACGGCGCGATCGCGCAGGGTTACACGCTGATCGACTTCAGTGCGGAATGGTGCGGGCCCTGCAAGGCGCTCCTCCCGACGATCCAGAAACTGGCCGGTGAGTACTCCGGCAAGATCAGCGTCTACTCGGTCGACATCGACAAAACGCAGTCGATCGCCCTCAAGAGCGGAGTGATGAGCGTTCCGACGCTCATCCTCTACAAAGACGGCAGAGCAGTCGAGCGGGTCGTCGGCATGGTCTCGGAGAGCGCACTCCGGAAGAAGATCGACGCGGCGCTGTCGTGAGCGGAGAGAGGACAGAGGTACTCGGCGCCGGGGAGATCGCGCAGGGACACGAGTCGATTGCGCGACTTCGCGCCGAAGTTGCACGCGCGGTCGTCGGCCAGCAGACGCTCGTCGACCGGCTCGTCGTCGCGCTGCTCGTGCGCGGCCACGTGCTGCTCGAGGGGGTTCCGGGACTCGCGAAGACGCTCGTCGCGCGGACGATGGCGCGCGCGATCGAAGCATCGTTCAAGCGCGTTCAGTTCACTCCTGACCTGCTTCCCGCCGACATCACGGGAACGCTGATCTTCGACCCTGCCGGAGGGAAGTTCAATGCCAGGCCCGGCCCGGTCTTCACGAACTTCCTCCTTGCCGACGAGATCAATCGCGCGCCCGCCAAGGTGCAGAGCGCGCTACTCGAGGCGATGCAGGAACGTCAGGTGACGATCGGCGACCGCTCGTATGCGTTGCCCGACCCGTTCGTCGTCGTCGCGACGCAGAATCCGATCGAGCACGAGGGAACCTACGCTCTCCCCGAGGCGCAGGTCGACCGCTTCCTGATGAAGCTCGTCGTCGGTTATCCGACGAAGGACGAAGAGCTGAAGATGCTCGGCATTTACCTCGATCCCTCGAAGGGGGAGGTTCCCGTGTCGCGTGTGGTGCCGCGGGAGGCGATGCAACAGCTCACGTCGATGGTCGCTCGCGTGCACGTCGATGAGCGGCTCGCGCGCTACATCGTCGACCTCGTCGCGGCGACTCGTAAGCCTGCCGAGCACAAGCTTCCTCACCTCGCGCCGCTCGTCGAATTCGGGGCGAGCCCGCGTGCGACGATCGCTCTGGCGCATGTCGCGAAGGGGCACGCGTTCCTCCGCGGGCGTGAGTACGTCGTTCCCGAGGACGTGAAGGAGATCGCTGCCGACGTGATGCGTCATCGGATCATCCTGACGTACGAGGCGGCGGCGGAACGGGTGACGCCTGACGACATCCTCCGCCAGGTGCTCGCGTCGGTGCCTGTGCCGTGAGGCTGAACCTCTTCAGATCGACACCACCGGTCGAGTGGAAGGTGCCGGTCGCGCGACGGATGCGCGAGCTGGAGATCGTGACGGCGCGCCTCGTGCGTGCCGGCTTTGCGGGGCAGTACCACAGTGCGATCCACGGACGGGGCGTCGAGTTCTCACAGGTGCGTGAGTACCAGCCAGGCGACGACATTCGAACGATCGATTGGAACGTCACCGCGCGTAGCGGAGTACCGCACGTGAAGGAGTTCGTCGAGGAGCGCGACCTCTCAATATTGCTCGCCCTCGACGTCTCGGGCTCGATGACGTTCGGATCGGTCGACCGGCGCAAGATCGACCTCGCGGTCGAGATCGCGTCCGTACTTGCCTTCAGCGCACTCGAGAACGGCGATCGCGTCGGGCTCGCGCTCGTCGGCGACGGAGTGTCGCGGATGATTCCACCGCGTCGCGGCCGCGTTCACGCGCAGGCCGTGATCCGCACCGCGCTCGGTGCGTCGCGCGCCGCATCGGGACGAAGCGACCTCGAGAAAGCGGCCGGCTTCATGTCTCGCGCCTTGCGCAGGCGGACCGTCGTCGTGATCCTCTCCGATTTTCTCGGTAGCGAGGGTTACTCGCGTGCGCTTCGCCGTCTCGCGACGCGACACGATGTCATCGCGGTCCGCATCGCCGACCCGCGCGAGATGCACTTCCCGCGCAGTGGGATCGTCACCCTCGTCGACGCGGAGTCGGGCGAGGCACGGACGATCGACCTCCGCACGGGAGAGCCGGCACGCGCGGCGGCCGCCATGCTCCGAGATTCCGATGAAGCGATCGCGGCGAGCGGCGTCGATGTCGTCGACGTTTCGACCGCGGTTCCCTATGAGCGCGCCCTCGTTCGCTTCTTCGAGCGGCGGAGTGGGAGGAAGCGGTGATCGCTGTATTGCTTTTCACCCTCGTGGCAGCGCCATTCAATGTCTCGCCGGCGACGCCGACGATCGGCGATTCGATCACGATCGCGGCTCGAGGCACACCGTTCGAGCTGCGGCCCTCGCCAGAGTTCGAGGTCGTGTCGGCCGTACCGGATGAGATCGTGATCCGAACGTTTCGACCAGGGCCGCTCCGCGTCGAATGGTCGACGCATCGTCCGGGCGAACTTCCGGAGTCGGGGACGCTCGAGATCGAGGTCGCATCGGTCCTCGCGCGCGATGACAAGCTCGAGCCGGCGCCGCTCCGGCCTCCGAAGCCGCTTCCGAGAGAAGGCACCGCGTGGATCGCGACTGGAATCACGGCGGGCATCGCGGTACTCCTCTGGGGGCTGCTTGCGCTGCTGCTACGACGGCAGGCGAATCCTGCCCTCCCCGCGCTTCCGGCGATCGAGGATCCATCCGCGGCGTTCCGGGCGGCACTCGTGAGGCTGAGGACGTTTCAGGATGACGAGTCGAAGTGGGTGATGCTCTCGGCGGCGACGCGTCGCTATCTCGCGGCGACCGATTCTGCGCTCGGCGCGGAGCTGACGAGCTTCGAGCTTCTCGTGGCGATGCGGCGCGCGGCGCGTCGCGAGCCCGACGTCGCGACGGTGGAGGCAATCCTTCGCGGGGGCGATTGGACGAAGTTTTCGCCGTTCGGTGCGCCGCGGCTCTCGATCGACGATCTGGTTGACGCCGCGGGCGAGTTGATTCCGCGCGTAGCCGAAGGCGAGGCCGCGGCATGAACCGGCTCGCTGCGCCCGAATGGCTCTTCGCGCTCGTGCCTGTCGCGCTCTGGTGCGTCGTTGCGTTTCACGCACGGCGGCGGGGAATCGCGGCCTTCCGGATCTCGTCGTTAGGCCTCGCGGGTGAGCGACGCGGGATCCTCGTGCGCTTCGCCTGGTTGCCCTCACTGCTCGGAGTCGTGGGACTGGCACTGATCGCGTTCGCGCTCGCGCGGCCCCAGCGCATCTTCACGTTCTCGACCGAACGTCGTGGAATCGACATCGTCGTCGCGCTCGACGCGTCGGGAAGCATGGGAGCCGAGGACTTCCGTCCGCGCAACCGATTCAGCGTCGCGAAGCAGCTGATCGCCCGGTTCGTCGAGAAACGTGTCGACGACCGGATCGGAATCGTCACGTTCGGAGCGCGCGCTGCGACGCGCGTTCCCGTTTCGTTCGATCACCGAATCGTCATCGCCGCGCTCGAGCGATGCGACCTGGGTGACCACGGCGACGGGACGGCGATCGGCCACGCGCTCGCGACCGCCGTGAACCGTCTTCGCACGTCGCGCGCAAAGAGCCGCGTCATCATCCTTCTCACGGATGGGATCAACAACGCCGGCTCGGTCGACCCGGCGACTGCCGCCGAGCTCGCGAAGACGCTCGGAATTCGTATCTACGCGATCGGAGTCGGAAGCCGCGGAATCGTGCAGATGCCGGTGCGCGTGCAGAACCGTCTTACCGGTGACGTCGAGACGATCTACCGTCCGATGCGTGCCGACATCGATGAAGCGATGCTCACGTCGATCGCCGGCTCGACTGGCGGCGCCTACTTCCGCGCAACCGACGAACAGGCGCTCGAGTCGATCTTCGCGCGCATCGACGAAATGGAACGGACGAGCCTCGAGGCGCCGAAGACGACGAGTATCGACGAGCTTTACCAGGCGCCGCTCGCTGCGGGGCTCGCGCTGATCGCCATCGCGCTTCTGGCCGGAGAGACGATATGGATGCGTTTGGCGGCTTGAGCTTCGCCGAGCCGCAACGGCTCTGGCTACTCGTCGCGGCTCCGGCCGTGGCGATGCTTCTCGTCGCTGCGGAACGGCGCCGTGCGGCCGCAGCGGAGCTATTCGTCTCCACGCGCGTGCGGGGCAGCTCGAATGGTTTGCGTCCCCTCCGTCCCTGGCTGCTCGTCGTCGCGCTCACGTTAGGCGTAGCTGCATCGGCGGGCCCGAGATTCGGCGACGAGCTGCGCGAGCTGCCCGCGATCGAGTCGAACCTCGTCGTCGCCCTCGACCTTTCCCAGAGCATGGATGCGCGCGATGCGGGCACGTCTCGCCTCTCTGCCGCCAAGGCGATCGCGCGAGGGTTGACCGAGTCTTCCGACGCGCGCGTCGGCTTGATCGTCTTCGAGTCGACGGCCGAGACGGTCTCGCCGCTCACCGAGGATCATGCGGCGGTGGCGACGCTCATCGACTCGCTCGAGACGGGAGAGCTCGCCGAATCGGGGAGCGATTTCGCGAAGGCGATCGACGAGTCGATCGAGCTCGCCAAGAGCGTGGGCGACCGTGCGGTCGATGTCGTGATCATCAGCGACGGTGAGCATCGGGGCGGCCGATGGGAGGAGTCGCTCGGGGTCGCGCGGGCGCGCGGCCTTCGAATCTCGGCGGTCGTCGTCGGGACCTCGCAGGGGGCGGCGATCCCCGCAGAGGATGGCGCCAGCCTCGAGGACGCATCGGGCAACGTCGTGAAGACGCGCGCGAGCGAGGAACCTCTCCGGACGATCGCGAAGGAGTGCGGCGGGCGTTTCTGGGCGAATCCTTCGGAGCCGGTCACCGCGCAATTGGTCGTCGCCGCGGAGGCCGCGAACGCGGGCAAGGGACGAGTCGAGCGGATTCCGATCGAGCGCTATCAGTGGCCGTTAGGCGCGGCCTTCGTCCTCTTCCTCGCCGGGATGGTCGTGAACAGGGGGGCGGAATGAACGGCGCCGCGGCCCTCCTTGCGCTCGCCCTCGTCGCGATACCTCCGGCGCTCCAGGCGTGGATACGCTCTTCGAATTCGCGGGCGAGCACGCAGAAGGGGATCGGACAGTACGAAGCGAAGAAGCATGCCGAGGCTGCGTCGTCTTTCGCCGAAGCGGAACGAATCGATCGCAGCGCGATCGCGCGCTACAACCTCGGAACTGCGCGCATTGCCGCGGGAGAGGGCTCGCGGGCGACCGAAGACTTTGGCGATGCGATCAAAGACGATGCGCTGGCGACCGATGCGTTTTACAACCGAGGCTCTGCCTCGTTGCAGGCATCGTCGTGGGACGACGCCATCCGCGACTTCTCCGATGTCCTCCGACGGAATCCCGCCGACGCCGACGCGAAGCGGAATCTCGAGATCGCCCTGCGAAAAAAGAAACAGGCAGAAGACAAGCGTCGCGAGCAGCAACAGCAGTCGAGTCGGGGCAACGACCGGAAGCAGGAGCAGCCTAAAGCGGGTGAGAAGGGCGAACAGCAGCCGGGCGGCGAGGTCGACGTCGAGTCGCTTCTCCGTTCGGTCAGCCAGCAGGAGCAGGAAGAGCTCTCTCGCATGCGCCGCTCGGCCGCGACGAGGGGACGCAACTGGTGATGGCGCGGCGGGCGCTACGGCTCCTGATCGTCGCGAGTCTCGCGCTCTCCGCGCGCGGAGAGAACGAGCTCAGGGTCGAGCCGCGCCGCGTTCCACTCGACGAATCGGTCAAGATCACCGTAGTCTTGCGCGACGCATTCGCCGGGATCGATGTGGTCGATCTTCCTCTCGAGAATCTCGAACTGCGGGGGGCCGCGGCGACGTCGGTCGAGATGTCGTTCATCAACGGAACGGGATCGAAACGCAAGACTCTGACCTGGTGGGCATCGCCGAAGAGAGAGGGAGCTGCGCGCGTGGGCCCGGTCGTGCTCAGAACGAAGGACGGAGCGCGCGACGAGTTGCCGGCGGTGGAGATCGTCGTGGCGCCGCAGCCCGCGATTGATTCGTCGAACCTCGCGCAGGCATTCGACCAGCTCTACATGGCGGGTCGCGACCAGGTGCTGCTCGCGGTCGACACACCAAAGCTCGAGGTCTGGCAGGGCGAGGCGATCGACGTCGACTGGAGCCTCTATACGGCGGCATCGATCCGGCGCTATGCGATCACGTCGAGCCCGAAGCTCGACGGTTTCTGGATCGAAGAAGACCCGATCCGCGACGCGATGCCGGTGGACGTGACCCTAGGCGGCCACGCCGCGCAGAGGATCGCGATACGGCACGCGACGCTTTTTCCGCTCAAGTCCGGCACGGTCGAGATTCCCCCGCTCGAGGCCGGCATCGAAGTGATCCGGCCGTTGAACGATCCGTTCGGCGGGTTCAGCCTGCTGGAGGGGCGCGTCGTCGACGTTAGGCGGCGGACCGCGGCGACGACACTCGTCGTCAAGCCGTTGCCGGGTGCGTTCGACGCGGTCGGCCGCTTCACGATGAAGCGTTCCACGCCGCAGGTCTCGCCCTCCGGAACCGTCGTGCTCGACGTCACCGTGAGCGGAGCGGGGAACCTCCGTTCGACGAGCCCTCCCCGTTGGATCGAGCCGGTCGCCGGCGACGTGGAGGTCGAGGAGCTCGGCACGGAGATCACCTCGCGCGCGCCGCTGTCGATGTCACGCCGCTGGCGCTACGTCGTGTTTCCCCGTTCCGACGGCGCGATGCAGCTTCCCGGCCTCGAGCTTCGCACGTTTGATCCCGTCACCGCGACTCCCACATCTGTTTCATGCGCCGCGGCACGTGTCGTCGTACGGCGGGCGGTTGCGAAGGAGTTAGGGAGCGAGGGCAACGCGGTCGCGCGGCCGGCGGAGCGCTCGAACGACATGGCAGCGATTGTCGCGGCGCTCGCGGGCCTTCTCGGCTGCACTCTCGTCGCCGCGTGGCTGCTTCGAGGGCGCGGGCACGACGCGCGGGAGCTCGCGTCGCTTCTCTCGCGAGCCGACCAGCCTCGCGAGCTTCGCCGCGCACTTACCGACCTGGCAACCAGGCACGGCCGCGATCCGCGTGCGCTCTTCCACGAGGCAGGCGAGCTCGGAGACGCCTGGCGTTCGGTCCATTCGCTCGCCGATCTCGTCGAGAAAGAGCCGGCATCGGTCGACGACGCACGGCGCGAGCTCGAGCGACGTGCGCGCCGGCTCCTGCAACTGCTGCCGAATTGAGCTCTCCGCCGGGCCGCGGGTAAAGCGCCGTGAGCGGGGATCGCTGAGGTCACGCGAGGGCGCTGCTTCCGTTCCGACGGCTGAGGCAGTTGTCCGATTCGTGACGGTGCGGTCGCGGTCGGCGTCCCCTCGATCTCACGTCGGCGCGTTGCGTCTACGCTGCGGCTTGACTCCCCGCACGGCGGGCATATTGTGGACGTAGCGTCACACAGAGGAGGCTGCGTCGATGATTGAACAGAAGACGGAAATCGCTCCTATTGTCGTGAACACAGTCGTCAACCTCTCCGCATCCGAGGCCTTCAAGCTCTTCACCGACGGGATGGCGGAATGGTGGCCGCTCCAGTCGCACTCGGTTGCTCCCGGATCATCGAAGACTTGTGTCTTCGAAGCGAAGGAGGGGGGCGAGATCTACGAAGTTGCTGCGGACGATGAGCAGCATCTCTGGGGTACGGTCGAGGAATGCGCCGAACCGGAGAGCATCGCCTTCAGCTGGCACCCAGGCCGCGAAGCGGCGACAGCGCAGCAGATCGAAGTGCTCTTCGATGCCGATGGCGACGTCACACACGTGGAGCTGGTCCATTCGGGCTGGGAGAGCTACGGTGAGGGCGCAGAGGAAATGCGCGATAACTACGACGGTGGCTGGCAGTACGTACTCGGCGAGTGCTTCCGCAGCGCGGCGGCGAGGGCGGGAACGCTGGACGCTGAGCGCTGAACGCGAAACGCTGAACCGACTGGTCGCGCGAGTGCTACGGGAGGCGCCGCTCGTGCAGACTGTCGTCCCGAGCCCGCGAAGCGGGAGAGGGACCTCTCAGGCTGGTGCGGTCAGGCCACGGGGCAGTAGAAGCGCGCGGCTCAAGTTCACGATGGTAGAAGGCTGCGAGGTCCTTCGTCGCTCTTCCGCTTCGCGAAGTCGCTCCTCAGGGCGACCGGGCAAGCGGGTTGCGCATGAACCTGCAGCAGCGCGGCGTTACAGGTTCGCGGTTACTTCATTCCCGCCAGCATCTCCTTCGCGAGCGGCCTAACGCCATCGATGATGAACTGGACGCCGATGGCGCCGACGAGGAGGCCCATGACCTTGTCGAACACGACGCGGCCTCGCACGCCGATGAAGCGCGAGATCGGAAGAGCGGCGAGAAGCACGAGGTAGCTGGCGACGCCGATCGCGGCAATACCTCCGAGGACTGCGAGCCTGGCCTCGAACGTCTTGTGGAGCGCGACGAGGAGCATCACCGACGTGATCGCGCCGGGTCCCGATAGGAGCGGAATCGCGAGCGGCACGACGGCGACGCTGAATGCGTCCTGCGCCTCGGCTGCGTGCACCATCTTCTCGTCGGGCGCGCGATTCGATCGCGTAGTCTCCGGACGTGACTCGTCTTCGAGGAGCGACATCACCGAGCTCGCGAAGAAGTAGACGCCGCCCATGATCTGGAACGCCGGTAGCGTGATCCCGAAGAACTTGAAGACGACATTGCCGAAGAAGAGAAATATCGTCAGAACCGCGGTCGTCGCGAGGCCGGCGATGAGCGCGACACGCGCTCTCGTCCCCTTCGTCATATTTCCCGTCATCGCAACGAACGATGGAACGACGGAAAGAGGGTTCACCATCGCGAAGAGCGCGGTGAATGTGACGAGAGAGATCTCCCAGAGCGGCATGCCTGTGGAACTTTAGCAGGGGAGTTGATGGAAGGGGAAAGGGCCGGGCTCGGGCTCGCTCAGGAAGAGGGTTCGGAGTGACAGTGCGTCGCCGAGGGGCGTAGGACGAATACCCACGAGCTACCCGACGGAAACCCTGAATTTAGAAGTTAGAACGCTGAAGGTTGAATCCAGAAAGAGAGGCGCGCAGTTCTTTCTGGATTCAACCTTCAGCGTTCTAGCTGCTAAATTCAGGGTCTCGAGCCTCGATCATGCGTTCGGTGTCCGCGGATACGTACCAGAGAAGCCCGCGGCATGGTTCGCCGGCGAGATCGGTGACGATCTCGCAGTAGCGCCGCACCTGCGACTTGTCCTTTTCAAGTCGCCACTCATCAGCGCGTCCACTCTTGTAGTCGAGAACGACAAGCTGGTCTCCATCGCGGAGGAGCCTGTCGATCCGCAGCTCCTCGACCGCGCCACCCTTTGCGACATGGATGACGACCTCGCGGCCGAGCGTCTCGATGGAGCTCAGCCACTGCCAGTTGTCCGACGCGCAGAGCGCCACGACGCGGTCACGGACGATCGCGGCGTCGTTCGCGCCGAGTGCGGCCTCGACGCGCAGAGCCTCAACGAGCGGTGCGAGCGTCGCCGCGTCGCCGTCCCACCGCTCGAGCACGCGGTGAAGCATCGAGCCGCGCTCGCGGTAGCGAGCGGCGGCGAGCCGTTGTTCGACGACCTCGGCTGCAAGGCGATCGGGCTCCGATGGTGGAGGACGGAGCGCAGCGCAGAGCGCGTCGGTGATCGACGACGGCGCCGAGTGCGCGTCGACAATCGCTCGTGCGTCGTCATTCGCGAAACGCGAAGGCTCAGCCGCGTCTGCCGGGGCCGCGCATCGCTCGAACGCAACCTCAATCGACTGCCCGCCAATCGCGAGAGACTCGATGCTCTCACCCGGCGCATCGGGAAAGTGATCCGGCAGCTGCCCCTTGTCGATGCAGAGGCAAAGTCGAAGTCGCTTGAGGAAGTTCTGGTCCTTCTGAGAGCTTTTTCCCGGATGCGTGACGAAGACGACACGCGAGGCGGCTCGCGTGACCGCGACATAGAAGAGGCGATCGGTCTCTCCGCTCATCCGGTCGCTCATGACGCTCGCAAGCGTCGCGTCGTCATGCCCGGGTCTCTCTTCGCCCGACGAGACCGTCGCCGCGCTGCCCGTCATGACGAGGCGCTTCGGCTCCGCCGTCGCGAAGGCGGGACGCGATCCTCCGCCTACCTGTGATGAGAGATCGGGGAGAAGAACCGTATCGAATTCGAGCCCCTTCGAGCCGTGTACCGTCATGATCCGGACCGCGTCGGCGTCGTGGTCGGCGAGGTTAGGCTCAGACTCGACCTCCTCTTCGCGTCGGACCGCGAGGTCGTCGACGAACTGCGCGAGGGAGCCGCCGGACGTTCGGTCGTACGACACGGCGATCTCGCGGATCCTGTCGAAATGCGACAGCCGCGAGCCTGCATCGCGCAGTAGCGATGCCGTTGCCGCGACATCGGTCTCCGCGAGCACGAAGTCGATGACGTCACCGACGCTGCTGCGCCGTGCGACCTCGCGCCAGGCGTCGAGGCGCGCCTCGAACGCGCTCCAGATGCACGCGCATTCTCGTTCGCATGCAACGTGATGGGCGCCGATCTCGTCGTCGGTGATCGCGAAGAGCGACGAGCGCGCGGCCGACACGCGGGCCGCGAGGTCGAACGGATGTGCGACTGCGCGCAGCGTTGCCATCAAGTCGACGATCGCTGGCTGCTCGAGTAGTGAGCCCGCCGACTGCGTCACGCTCGCAATCCCGCGCGCGGCGAGCGCAGCGGCAATCGCCGCGATCGGCTTGTTCTTTCGCGGCAGGATCGCATAGCGCGACAGCGCACCCGGCCTTACGGCGAGGTCGCGCGCGATCCACTCCGCCATCGCGGCTGCCTC
The DNA here is from genome assembly GCA_016184115.1 of Acidobacteriota bacterium. Classification (GTDB taxonomy): domain Bacteria; phylum Acidobacteriota; class Thermoanaerobaculia; order Gp7-AA8; family Gp7-AA8; genus JACPDH01. The sequence goes on from JACPDH010000050.1 coordinate 52,799, forward strand.
GTCGTCAGTTGCGTCGCTCTCCGAGTCGTGGGAGAGAAGAATGCGAACGACGGGGCCGTCTTCGTCGCCGTCTTCCCGCCTCGCCTCGAGCGGCTGATAGACGGGATGGACGACGTTCGGGTCGCGCTCTCGTTCGGCGAGAAGCACACCGAACATCGCGTTGATCGCAGCGACGAGGCGCGGCGCGCTCCGGAACTGCCCCCCGAGGAATTCCTTGGTCGCGCCGGCCTCGACGAAACCCTCAACGGTCGCGCGATAGGTCTCCGGGTCGGCGCTGCGGAACGCGTAGATCGACTGCTTCGGATCGCCGACGACGGTCACACGCCCAGGGACGAGATTCCCCGCGCTTTCGCGCGCAAGGAGGTCGACGATCTTCGCCTGTACGCGATCGGTGTCCTGGAACTCGTCGACGAAGATGTGGTCGTACCGTGCGCGAACCTGTGCCAGCACCCGAGGGTCGTCGAGGAGCGCCGCCGACAGTGTCAGCAAATCGTCGAAGTCGACCGCGCCGAGCTCCTCTTTCGCGCGTTCGCGGAAGGTCGCGAAGCGGACCGCAACCTCGCGAAGCGCTTCGCCGACACGATGGCTGCGAAGCAGCGCGAACGGAGAAGGACGCTTGCCCTCCTTGCCGTCGGTGCCGCGGAGTTGCTGCAGCTCCGCGCGGCCGGTGTAGGTCCTGGGCCCCTTCTGAAACGAGAGGAGGTCGAGGAGCTTCTCGAACGGACGCGACCATTCGAGCCAGTCGCCGATCGAATCGGAGGCGGGAGGTTCGTGTGTCCGGAGCCATTGCGCTGCGTCGAGCGCTTCCCTCGGTACCTTTCCCAAGGGGTCGGCTCGAAGCTCGCAGACGACGGCCAGCATCGCGCGCAGCGACCCGATCAGCACGCCGGGATCGCCGAGCGTCAGCTCCTCGTCGCGCAAGAGCTCAGCGCGCGACGAAAGCTCGAAGACTTCCTCGCGAATCGAGTCGAGTTTTGCGAACTGGCGAAAGAGGGTCGTCCACTCGCCGATCCACCCAGGGTCGGCAGTTGCCGAGAGCTCCTCCTCGAGCCAGTCACTCCAGATCTCGTCGAGCACGCGGTTCTTCTCGTATCCCTCGATGATTCGGAACTGTGCCGGCAGGCCTGCTTCGATCGGGTAGAGGCGGAGCAGAGACTGGCAGAACGAGTGAATCGTCTGTGAGCGGAGACGATCGATCTGCTGAAGGTGCCGCGCGCAGGCGACGCGCGCCGTTGCCACGTCTTCAGGTGCGACGCGATATGCGGGTGAGTCGCGATTCGATGGCCAGCGAGGATCGTCGTCCATCGTCGCGTCGATGTCGGTCAGCGCCTCGCGGATTCTGTCTGCGATCTCCGCCGCGGCCTTTTCGGTGAAGGTCGTGAGGACGATCCGCTCGGGATCGGCGTCGGGATCGCGCAGCAGCAGGTCGAGCACGTGGCGGACGATCGTGGTCGTCTTCCCTGTACCGGCTCCCGCCTCGATGACGCGGTTGGCGCGCGCGGTCACGCCGAGCCTCCGCGGAGAACGTCGAGCACTTTTCGCTGTTCGCCTGCCTGCACATGCCGTTCGCGGCACCAGTGCCGAATGAGACAGTACTTGCAGGCATCGATTGACGGGACGGCAGGGAAACGGCCGTCCATCGCTGCGCCGACGAGCGTATCGAGCACGCCAGTCAGCGTCTCCTCGACTGCGCCGAGATTGAACGAGAACTTTTCTGGTTTCGCCTCCGGATCGCGCAGTGGCAAGATCCGCGCGCTGACCTGCGCTGGATCGAGACCGAAGACCCGCCTAACGACGAGCGCATAGATCGCGGTCTGCAGATGTTCGCCAGCGGCGATCTTCTTCTCGAGGTCCTTCAGATGGTTGCCTTTGCCCGACTTGTAGTCGACGACGCGAAGGCTTCCGTCAGTGCGACGATCGATCCGGTCGATCCTCCCGCGAACGCCGATGGCAACGCCAGCGGCATCGATCCGAGCCGCGGAGTCGCGACTGTCGATCTCCTTCTCGTACTCCTGCGGCAGCCAGTCGCCTTCCGCGAGCTGCCGCATGTCGGAGCGGACGAGCTCCGCGAGCGAGGCAAGCGTCTCGGCTCGTTCGATCGCGCGGAGTGTGCGATTCTGCGGCGGAGTCTTCGCGTCCAGCTCATCGAATGCACGTCCGACCTCCTCCGCGAGACGGGCGCGAAGCGCGGGGGAGAGAGCGTCGGCCGTCGCCGCTGCGAAGTCGGAGCTCGCGAGAGAGCGGTAGAAGCGCTCGAGGATCAGGTGGTCGAGCGTTCCCTTCTCGCGCGACTCGATTGCGATTCCGGCATCGGGCTCCTCGAGCTCTCTCGCGCCGATGAGTGCCGCGAGGAAGAAGCGCTGCGGACACTCACCGAGCTGCTCGATGATCGACGGAGAGATCGAAGCGAAGAGCGAGCGTACGCGTGCCTCGAGCGCGCTGCCGGGTGCCAGATAGCCGTCAAAAGGCGTATCGCCTCCATGCATCGCCGCGAGCTGCAGTTGGCGGACGAACTGCGGCGTTGGGTGCGCGAGGAGCTCGCCGGCGCGGCGCTCCGAGGCGTTCTGTGGCCCGGCAGGCGGGGTGTGACGAGTACGAAGCCACTTGCTGAAATCGTGTAGGATCTCGCGTCGCTCCGTCGGGAGGTGATCGATCGCGAAGTCCTTGAGCATCGCCGACGGGCGAAGCGCCTTGCCGACGCCGTCTGCCGCGGGGAACGAGAAATGGATCGACCCACGGGCGCTCGCAACGAGCGATTCAAAGAGGAATCGCTCTTCCTCGCGCCCATCGCCGACGGTGCGGACGCCTAACCGCACCCGGTCGGAATCGGTGAGGAGAGGGTCGTCGACGCGGCGCTGGGGGAGCTTGTCGTGCGTTGCGCGCAGCACGAAGAGGTGCTCCGCGGTGCGCCCGCGAAAACGCATCACGTCGCCGGCCCAGATTGCCGCTGCGTTCTCGTCGCGGCCGAGCTCGCCCGAGCCGTCGATTGCGCGCCGTACGTCGTCGGCGTCGAGGCGCGACGCGGCAAACGGGTCACGTTCGAAGAGCGAGGCGACACGTCGCAGTCGGATCGCTGATGCGACGTCGTCCTCGGTCTCCACTTCGAAAAGGTTGATCCATCGCTCGATCTCCTCGGCCCAGGCGGAGCCGCGCAACTGCGTCGACGCCTTCTTCGTGAGGCGTGCGAGGCGCTCGACGAGCAACGCGTAGCCGAGAAGATCGCCGTCAGGCCCAGGGCGCTCGCTTCCCGTGTGATCGGATATCGCGATCGCCCGAACTTCTTCCGCACTCGCACGCGCGATCTTTGCTCTCCGTGTTGCACGCTCGAGCCGGGAAAGCTCCGGGATCGTGCCAAGCGCACCGGGGCGCACGCCGCTCCGCACGACTTCCATCACATCGCGCCGCTGCATGCCACCGCGGGCGATCCGAAGCAGGGAGAGTATGCCGCGGACGATCCTGTTGCCGGCCAGAGGAGGGCCCGGCGTGCCGCGAAAGCTGAGTCCGAAGTCGTTGCCCGCTCGTTCGATCAGCTCGAGATCGGTCGTGTCGGCCGAACGCATGACGACGGCGCAGGACGACGATGGCACACCCGCATCGAGCAGGCGCTTGATCTCGCGGCAGACTTCACGAATCTCGCTCGCCGGCGAACGATAGCTCCGAATGTCCCAGGCCGGCTTGGCGGACTCGGCCGCAGCCGCACTCATCCGTGAAACGGCGTGCGCCGAGAACGCCTCGATGAACGGCCTGGCATACGACGATGCCGCTGCCTTGCTGCCTGCCGGCGCTTCGAGCGGTGCCGGTATCCACACCGAATCGACCCGACCCGCTGCTGCAAGCGTTCGAAGCAGATCGAGCTGCGCCTCGGTTGCATCGTAGAAGCCGAAAACGATCTGCGGAGCGACGAGCGCTCCCGCGCGAATCCGCGCCGCCGCTTCAGTCAGCGCGTCGGCCTCGACGGTTGCGCCCGCGTCAGAGAGGAGCGACTCGTAGCGCTTCCAGACGGCGAGAGCCGCAACGAGTCGATCGCGATTGTGGAGTCCCTTGTGCTTCGTGATCCGTCGCGAGAGCTCGGCGAGCGACACGCCGCTGTCGCGCACGTCGCGATGCGTGCGAAGCAGCATTGGAGCCGCGCCGTGGATCGACGAGAGATCGCCGCCCGCCGATCGCAGCGCAAGCTCCATCGCCAGCGACGCCTCCGTGCTTTCCGCCAGGCGGGGATAGATCCCCCCGTCGTTGAGGACGCGCAGCGCGAACTGCTCGACCTGGAGTGCGCGCAGCCCTGCGATCGCTCCGCCGTCGCCGATTGCCCTGCGCGCTACTTCTTCCGCGGCCGAGCGCGACGGAACGATGATCTCGACCGGCTCTCCGGGCCGCGCGCCGGGTTGCTGCGCCGCGATCCGCGCGCCGAGCGCCGCGGCGATCTCGGCGTATGTGCCGTGGTAGATCGGCGCACCGGTCGGAAACATGAAGGTGATTGTAAACGCGATCGAAACGCGGCAAGTCAGTGCGGAATGCGGAGTGCGGAACGCGGAATGCGGAGTGCGGAATTCGGAGTGCGGAGTGCGGAACGCGGAGTGCGGAGTGCGGAACGCGGAACGCGAAACGCGAAACCCGAATCGCGGAGTGCGGAGTGCGGAACGCGGAACGCGAAACGCGAAACCCGAATCGCGAAACCCGAATCGCGGAATGCGGGATGCGGAGTGCGGAATGCGGAGTGGGACGCGGCGAGAATGCTACCTGGTTGGCTGCTCCTGCGCCGTTGGTTTCACGCCAGGCTCTGTTCGGGGCCCTTCATTTCGCATTCCCCGTTTCGCGTTTCGAATTCCGCGTTTCGCGTTTAGCAATCGGCATTCCGCACTCACTTCTCGCGCCTCAAGTACAATCGCCGAGCATGGCCCGCACAGTTCGAACGGTCACAATCAGTCGTCCGACGACGATTGCACTGCTCGTCTTCGCCACCGTCGTGATCGCATTGATCACGCTTTGGGCGTCGGGAAAGGCCTACGCGAAGGTCGATCCCGTGCCGTTTCACGACCTGCGACTGCTGGGTGACAAGCTTGCCGAAGGTCCGGTGCCGTTTCCGACGTTCGTGGCGCTGATCTCGCCGATGATCCTCAACATGCTCCTCTTCATGCCCTGGGGATTCCTGGCATTCATCGCGCTCGACACCCCTGCGCGACCGGCGCTGCAAAGCTACCTGTTGACGATCCTGCTCGCGCTCGGGCTCAGCTTCGCCGTGGAGGCGACGCAATACTTCCTTCCTGACCGGGTAACCGATGTGAACGACGTGATCTGGAATTCGGCCGGGGCGCTCGCGGGCGCCTTCTTCGGACATCTGCGCAAGCGGGTGCGCGTCGCATTCGAGTGAGGCCGCGATGACGTTGCCGATACTCCCCGGCGAGATGTGTGACGAGCTCCGCAAGACCGTGCTCGGACAGGACGAGGCGACGCGCGAGATCGGCGTCGCGATCGTGAAGCACGTCGCAGGACAAGGGGGAGACAACATCCTCCTGATCGGGAACTCCGGTTCGGGGAAGACGACGTTGATGCGGGCTGTCGAGCAGGTCTTGCGCGGCCGTCCCGATCTCGCCCGGTACTCGAACGTGGTCCGGATCAACGCGAACGTGCTCGCCGAATCGCGCGAAGGCTATGGCCGCTCGGTGTTGACGCGGCTTTACGCGAACGCGCAGAAGGCGCTCGGTCCCGGCGCGCCGCTCGAAGAGCTGCTCCGCTGGGTAGAAGGAGGCATCGTCTTCATCGACGAGGTCGACAAGATCAGGGCGAGCGTCGGCGAGAGCGCGCACGTCAAAGGTATCGTCGCCCAGGAAGCACTGCTCACGCTGATGGAGAACGAAAACGTCGAGCTCGAGATCGACCTACCCGAGCGCCGCACCGTCGCGATCAACTCCTCGCAAATTCTCTTCGTTGCAGGCGGCGCATTCGAAGAGATGTACGACACCGTCTACCGGCGCGCGGTGTTAGGCACGGACGTGGCGCCGCTGCGGCCGGTCGTCGTCGTCTCGTCGACCGGCGTCGTCCGCGAAGAGACGACATTCCATCTGCGCGACTACATGAAGTACGAGGACTTGTTTCGTTATGGAATGACGCCCCAGTTCGTCTCGCGATTCGAGTCGATCATCGTGTTGCGCGACCTTGGTGAAGAGGAGCTTGCAAAGATCTTCATCGAACCGGAAGGATCGATCTTCAGGCGCTCGCGCGGCTGGTTCGCGAAGTTCGGACTCGACCTTCAGATCACACGAGGTGCGATGAAGATGATCGCGTGGGAGGCCGCGCGCCAGAAACGCCTCGGCGCGCGCGCTCTCAAGGAAGTCTGGCGGCGGGTGATCCGCGATGCCGAATTCGACCCCGCGGCTGCCAACCCGACGCGAGGCGCCGACGGACGTGGCGTGTTGACGGTGGACGAGGCGATGGTCAAGCGGGCAGTCGGGGGGTGAGGGGCATTCAGGAAAGGCTGAGGTGAGAGGTTAGAACGGCGAACGTTGAATCCAGAAGCCGGGCCTTTCTGGATTCAACGTTCGTCGTTCTAACTTCTCACTTCAAGACGAAGTGGGCAGCTGGTTACAACCAGCAACCAACAACCGCCCCGGCTTGACCCCCGCTCCCCGATCGACTACAACCCGCCGCGGGAGACGCTGATGGCCGAGAGATCATTTTTCCAGAAGCTGAAGCGCGGCCTTTTCATGACCCACACCGAGGTCATCGAAAAGGTGAAGGAGGCGTTCACACCCGAGCTCGGCGTCGACCAGGGAGTGGTCGATGCGCTCGAGGAGGGGCTGCTGGGGGCTGATGTCGGCGCGGAGCTGACCGGCGAGATCATTGGCAAACTCGAAGGGCGGATTCGCGACAAAAAGATCAGCGACATGGACGAGCTCGCTCGCGTCGTCAAGGAAGAGACGCGCGCGCTGATCCCGCAGCACGTGATGCAAACGATCGATACGACGAAGGCGAAGCCATTCGTCATTCTCGTCGTCGGCGTGAATGGCACCGGCAAGACGACGACGATCGCGAAACTCGCAACGCGATGGAAGAACGAAGGAAAGAGCGTGCTACTCGGTGCGGCCGACACCTTCCGCGCCGCGGCGATCGAACAGCTCCAGATGTGGGCCGATCGCGCGGGTGTGCCGATGGTCAAGCACAAGACGGGCTCCGATCCGGCGGCAGTCGCGCACGACACAGTGGCGGCCGCGAAGTCGCGTGGCGTCGACGTGGCGATCATCGACACGGCGGGACGGCTTCACAACAAATCGCATCTGATGCAGGAGCTCGCAAAAGTCCATCGAGTCATCGACAAGGAGCTTCCGGGTGCGCCGCACGAGACGATCCTCGTCATCGACGGGACGACGGGCCAGAACGGCGTCAGCCAGGCGAAGGCGTTTCTCGAAGCCGCGAAGGTCACCGGACTCGTCGTGACGAAACTCGACGGCACGGCGAAGGGGGGCGTAATCCTCTCGATCATGCGTCACTTCAACATTCCGGTGAAGTTCGTCGGCGTCGGTGAAGGAGCCGACGACCTCATCCCGTTCGACCCGAACGACTTCGTCGACGGGCTATTCGACGCGGATTAGCGAGGGAGTGCTGAGTGCTGAGTGCTGAGTGCTGAGTTTGGCGAGTCTTCCGGGCGAAGCAAGAGAAAAGAGAAGAGATTCGAGTTGCGTCGCAGCGTGGCGCCTCGTCGTAGGTAGGTCGACCTCGTTCAAATCTCATTACTGTTCTCTTGTCTCTCGCTCCGGCACCGGTTACAACTCAGCACTCAGCACTCAGCACTCAGCACTCAGCACTCAGCACTCAGCACTCAGCACTACGTCCGATGGCCCGCCCCTCCCACATCGCGTCGCTGACGATCGCCCTGCTCGCCGTCTCGGTCAGTGCGATCCTCATCAGGCTCTGCATCTCACCTCCGACGACGATCGCATTCTGGCGGCTGCTGATGGCGGGCGCGGTGTTCCTCGCCTGGTCGGGCGCCACCGGTCAGTGGCGCCCGTCGCGCCGCGACCTCGGGATCGCATTCGTCGCAGCGATTTTTCTCGCGGCGCATTTCTATCTCTGGATTGGATCGCTCTTCATGACGTCGATCAACTCGTCTGTCGTCCTTCTCGCGACGCAACCGCTTTTTGCCCTCGTACTCCAGGTGATCTTCGAGAGGGTTCCCGCGGCAGCGCGCAACATTCTCTCTCTCGTCGGCGGCCTCACCGGCGCCGCGATCCTCGCGCACGGCGACTTCCTCAAAGGGGGGCTCGCCGGTAAGGGCGATCTCTATTCGATCGCGGGGACGGCGATGGTTGCCGTCTATCTGCTCGTCGGAACGAAACGACGCGGGGCGCTCGTTCCGTACCTTGGCGCGGTCTACACGATGTCGGGGCTGATGCTCGCGCTGGTCGCTGCCGTCAGTGGCGACACGCTCGTCGCCGCGCGCCCCATCGACTGGCTCTGGCTCGCGCTCCTCGCGGCGGTGCCGACGCTGCTCGGCCATACGCTGCTCAATCGCGCAATGCAGCACTTCCCGTCGTACGCGGTGAACCTCTCGATCCTCGTCGAGCCGCTGCTGACGAGCGTGCTCGCCTTCTTCGTATTCTCGGAAGTTCCGACCGGGAACGTCATCCTTGGCGCCGCGCTCATCATTGCCGCGGTGCTGGTGGAGCTGTTAGGCGGGCGCAAAGAAGCCAGGGCGAATGGAGCATCGAGTATTCTGAAATGAGATTCGTGCGGAGGGGCGGCGCCCGCGCTCGCGTCGCAGGGGCGACCCGCCGGATCGCCCGATCTCGCGCCTTCCTGCAAATGAAAACGGGCGACATGTCTCGTCGCCCCTACGGATGCCTGCTTTGACCTTCGGCCTCTCTCCTGCTTTGACCTATGACCTTTGACCTTCGTCCTGAATCACCAGCTTCTTGTCCTCCGCGACCGGCCCGTCGCCCATCTCTCCTTCGTAGGCTCGCTTGGCCGACTCGCGGTCGAGGTGCGAATAGACCTCGCCGGACGGGTAGTGGATCATGTTAGGTCCGTGATCGCAGAGGTCGAGGCAGGAGACCTTGCAGACTCGGACGGTGCCCTTGCGCCCCTTCTCGCGATTGAGATCCTTGAGCGTCTCCTGGATCCGCTCGCCCCGCTCCTCGCCGCGCTCTTCCTTGTTGCAGCGGCCGCCGATGCAGACGAGGAAATGGTGCTCGAACTTGTATTTCATCGGTATCGACTCTCCAGGTCGTGGCGTCGTGCGCCGCGTCGTGCGAGGCTCAGGAAAAGACCAGTCGGCGCCCGATGCCGACGAGGCTCTTCAGTTCCTTCGGGCTACCCGCTTCCGCGTACATGCGCGCGACGGGCTCAGTACCCGACGAACGGACGAGCAGCCAGCGGTTGCCCTCGAAGATCAACTTGACGCCGTCGGTCTTGACGACCTGCACCACCTTCAGTCCTTCGATCTCTCGCGGCGGATGCTTCAGCTTTCCCGCGAGCGCGTCGTCGAGCTGTGGCGTGAGCTTCACGTCGACGCGTGCCGAGTAATGCGGTCCGAACTCTTCAAAGAGCTCGGAGGTCAGTTCGCTGATCCGTTTGCCGGATGTCGCCACCATCTCGGCGACGAGAAGGCACGCAAGGATGCCGTCCTTCTCGGGCAGGTGTTTGTGAATCGAGAGCCCCGCGCTCTCCTCGCCACCCAGGGCAATCTTGTCCTCGAGGATCAGCTCGCCTATGTACTTGAAACCGACGGGAGTCTCGTAGAGCGGCACGTCGAGTTTCTCGGCGATCTGGTCAATGACGTGCGTCGTCGCGACCGACCGCGCGAGGCCGCCGGGGAACTGACGCTGTCGCTTCAGGTAGAGCGCGACGAGGGCGATGACGTTGTTGGCGGGTACGAACCGGTCGCGCTCGTCGATGATGCCGAAGCGGTCGGCGTCACCGTCGGTCGCAAGACCGAGGTCGAGCTTCTCGTCGGCAACGAGCTTGCGGAGCTCGAGCAGGTTCTTCTGGTTGCACTCGGGGGAGTAGCCTCCGAAGTAGGGGTCGCGGTAATTGTGAATGCTTTTGATGGGGATGCCGGCACCGAGAAGAAAGAGATCGAGGTATTCGCGCGACGTGCCGTAGAGACAGTCGATGGCGATGCGAAGTCCCGACTTTCGGATCGCCTCGAGGTCGATCCGGTCGCGCAGCGCCGCGAGGTAGCGCTCGCGCGGGTCGATCGTCTCGATGAGCTCCTGCTTCGCATAGACGTCGAGGTTCGCCGCGTCCGCCTGCACTGCGTGGATCTCGCGCTCGATCGCCTGCGTGACTTCGGGGAGTGCCGGGGCTCCACTCGCCGTCGAGAACTTCAGACCGTTCCACTCGGGCGGGTTGTGCGACGCGGTGAAGTTGATCGTGCCGTCGAGCCTGCGCCGTATCGCCTCGAACGCGGCGCATGGCGTCGGCACGTCACGATTGCAGAGATGCGCGCGAACGCCGTTCCACGAGAGGACCTTTGCGGCCTCCGCCGCGAACTTTTCCGAGAGGAATCGCGTGTCGTACGCGATCAGGATCCCCTTCTTGTCCTGACCCATGTGCCGCAGGTAGTTCACGATTCCCTGCGCGGCGATTCGCACGTTCGCAAACGTGAAGTCTTCCCCGATGATGCCGCGCCACCCTGAGGTGCCGAACCTGATCTTCTTCGTGGGCTGATGGGTCGCAGGAGACATAGGTGCAAGATTGCCCGCCGCCGCGGACATCGCTGACCCTTGAAAATACCCCAAAGCGAGAACGAAGTCACCGTTGCGGGACCTGGAGGAGCCCGGCCGGTCCCGCGGGATTTCGCCGCGCGGTCGTGGCGTTTCGGCTTTCGAAGGCGTTTCACTCGTAACACCCGTCGTCGAGAGAGGTGAGCGATGAGGCTGTCTGCCCTGCCGTGGTTCGTCGCAGCGTTGATCGCATTCCCTGCGGCGGGCGAGTCCCGCATCCGCCTCGAGAACACTTCAGATCCATCGTCTCGCGTGACGATCGGCTTCGCGGACGCAGCTCGGAATCCGGCGCGAGTCGAGGTCCGAGCCGATGGCGTCGCCGTGCTCGTGGTCGAGGCGCCATCGCCCAGGCTTCGCCTGCGCGGCGGCACGCTTCAAACCGACCCGATGATCGACCTGATCGCGCGGCGGCAACTTCGCGAAGAATCGCACGCAGCGGTCCTCCACGTCGTCGACAGCTACGACACTCCGCCGCGGTTTTACGCGTTCGATGGGCCACTCGTGTACGACGACTGGGCTGGTTACCCGGCTGGCGGCGCGTGTTGTGGCGCCTACTTCGCGCCGGCGGGTGGCCATCGCGACTACCGCTGGAGTGGAAGCCGGACGAGCGGTGGCAACCGCGGCGCGCCTACGCGGCCTGCGCGCCCTTCGACCTACGGCGGCTCGTTCCGCACGCAAGGCGTGATCGCCCATCCGCGACACTGACCGGGCGGCCGGCTTCGACTGAATTCCAGGCTCCGAAATCCGAATTCTTCTTTTCGCGTTACCCGCCCTGCCGCATGACGCGGCAGATGACTTCAGCCCCGATGATTCATGAGGCTTCATGGATGACCGGGGCCAGCGTGGCGGGCCAATGATCTCGTTTACAGACGTCTCGAAGCAGCACGGCAAGCAGATTCTCTTCATCGACGCCTCGTTCCAGTTGAATCCGGGCGAGCGCATCGGCCTCGTTGGGCCTAACGGTGCCGGCAAGTCGACACTGTTCCGGATGATCGTCGGCGAGGAATCGCCCGACGACGGCGACGTGTCGATCCCGAAGAAGCTCTCGATCGGCTACTTCCGCCAGGAAGTCGATGAAATGCAGGGGCGCAGCGTCCTCGACGAGGCGATCGCCGGCTCCGGGCGCCTCGGCGACCTCCATCACGAGCTCGTCGACCTCGAGCACGCGATGTCCGATCCCGACCGCGCCGAGGAGATGGACACGATCCTCGAACGATTCGGCCACGTCCAGGAGGAGTACCAGCACCTCGGTGGCTATGAGCTCGAGGCCCGGGCACGCGAGTGCCTGCTCGGGCTCGGATTCGCGGAAGAGCAGGTCGACGGCGACGTTGGCGCACTCTCGGGCGGATGGAAGATGCGCGTCTCGATGGCGAAAGTACTTCTCGGCAGGTTCGATGTGCTGCTGCTCGACGAGCCGACGAACCATCTCGATATCGAGTCGATTCTCTGGCTGGAGAACTTCCTCAAGTCGGTCAGCTCGACGCTCTTCATGACCTCGCACGACCGCGACTTCATGAACCGGATCGTCTCGAAAATCGTCGAGATCGATGGCGGCGAGATCGTCACCTACTCGGGCAACTACGACTTCTACGTTCGCGAGCGCGAGGTTCGTGAGGCGAACCAGGAGGCGGCGTACGCGCGCCAGCAGGCGAAGCTCGCGAAGGAACAGCGCTTCATCGAGCGATTCTCCGCCCACGCCGCGAAGGCAGCGCAGGTGCAGAGCCGCGTCAAGGCGCTCGAAAAGATCGAGAAAGTCGAGCCGCCGAAGAAACGGCGTGTGGTGAAGTGGGACTTCCGTACACCGGGACGCTCGGGTGACGACGTCGCGATGCTCGAGAAGGTCTCGAAGAGCTTCGGCAAGCGGACGATCTATGAGTCGTTCGACTTCCACGTCCGTCGCGGCGAGCGTTGGTGCGTGATGGGAAAGAACGGCGCGGGCAAATCGACCCTCTTGAAGATGGTCGCGGGGGCGCTCGCACCTGACAGTGGCTCGGTCCGTCTCGGCGCGAGTCTCAGGCTCGGCTACTTCGCGCAGCAGGCGCTCGACCTCCTCGACCCGGAGCTGACGGTGATCGACCAGTTGCAGAAGGACTTTCCGATGGAGGGGCTGGGAACGATCCGCAACCTTCTCGGCGCGTTCCAGTTCTCGGGCGATGATGTCGACAAACGGGTCCGGACGCTCTCGGGGGGTGAAAAATCACGCCTCGTCATGGCGCGCATGCTCTTCGACCCGCCTAACTTCCTGGTCCTCGACGAGCCGACGAACCACCTCGATCTCGCGACGAAAGAGATGCTCGTCGATGCGCTGAAGGATTTCGAAGGGACGATGCTCTTCGTCTCGCACGACCGCACCTTCCTTCGCGGACTCGCGAGCCGTGTCCTCGAGCTCGGAGGCGACGAGCACGCCGGGCCGATGTTCTACGGCGGGTCGTACGTCGAGTACGTCGAGAGAACGGGAAGAGAGGCTCCGGGGGTGCACAGCTAGGTTGAGGGAACTTGTGCGGGTAAAGGAGACGGAAGTTAGAAGTTAGAACGCTGAATTTTGAATCCAGAAAGAAAGGCAGAGATCCGTTCTGGATTCAGAATTCAGCGTGCTAACTTCTAACTTCGAATCCTTTCGCCTTACACCCATCCACCCCGCCCCGCCCCTCGCAATTTTCCGCCCCCTCCCGCCGTTCCCCTTTCCGCTGCTTCACATCTGCAGGTCGTTGTCCCTCCCGTGGCACCCTTTCCTTCAGAGTGAATAATCAGACAAACTGAAGAGAATGAGGGGTATTCATGCCATTCACCGCACTCGGCCTCGGGCCGAAGATCACCAAAGCAATCAAAGAAGCACGTTACGAGGAGCCGACGCCGATCCAGGCGAAGGCGATTCCCGTAGTCCTCGAAGGACGCGACGTCATCGGTGTCGCGCAGACGGGCACCGGCAAGACCGCGGCGTTCGTGCTGCCGATGCTCGAAAAAATGCAGCACCGAGGACAGACGCGCAACATGCGCGCGCTCGTCATTGCGCCAACGCGCGAGCTCGTCGTGCAGATTGAAGAGAACGTGCAGGCCTACGGCCGCCATCTCCATCTTCGCTACAAGACGATCTACGGTGGTGTCGGCGAGCAGCCGCAGATCGACGCGCTCCGCCGAGGAGTCGACTTCGTCGTCGCGACGCCAGGGCGGCTGCTCGACCTCATGGGGCGCGGAATCGTCAATTTCAGCGACATCGAGTTCGTCGTCCTCGACGAGGCCGACCGGATGCTCGACATGGGCTTCCTCCCGTCGATCAAGCGAATCGTCGCCGCGTTGCCGAAGACGCGCCAGACGCTTCTCTTCTCCGCGACGCTCTCGAAGGAGATCGAGGGAATCGCGAAGGACTTCTTGAAAAACCCAGTCACCGTACAGATCGGCGCGCGGTCGACTCCCGCGGAGCTCGTCACGCAGCACGTCATCGAAGTTCCGAAGGCGGCGAAGACCGATCTACTCATCCACTTGCTCAAGGATCAAGCGCTCGAGATGGTTCTCGTCTTCTCGCGCACCAAGCATGGCGCGGACAAGATCGCACGCAAGCTCGCACAGGCAGGCATCGCCACGGCGACGCTCCACTCGAACCGCACGCAGGGCCAGCGGATGCAGGCGCTCAAGCGGTTCCGCTCCGGCGAAGTGCGTTGCCTGATCGCGACCGACATCGCCGCGCGCGGGATCGACGTCGACGGCATCTCGCACGTCGTCAATTTCGATTTTCCGCCGCAGCCCGAAGACTATGTCCACCGCATCGGCCGAACCGGTCGCGCGCAGGCGATCGGCGACGCGATCAGTTTCGTGGCTCCCGACGAGGCCGACAGTCTTCGACTGCTCGAGCGCTTTCTGAGGCGGGGCATCCCACGAAGGAAGGTGGAAGGCATCGACCTTCGCCTGACGGAAGCCGCCGCGAAACAGGCGGCCGACCTCGCGAAACAGAAGTACGACGATGCGATCGGGAAGCGCGCCGAGCGAGGCCGCGCGCATTCCGCACGCCGCGGCGGAGACTCCCGTCCGAGCGCCTCGGGTGACACGAGAAAGCCAGGACGAATCCAGGGTCGGAACGGTCTCACCACCGCGAAGCGTGACGGCGTACCCTCCCCGTTCGCACGTTCCTCGCGCGACTCGAGTCCAGCGCGCGGGAGGTCGGGCTCGTCCCAGGTCCCGCAGCGCGATGGCCGCCCCGTCGAGACGCAGGGGCGTAGCGACGAGCGTCGCTCGTCGTCGCAGACGTCGTGGAAGCCGCGCGGGCCGCGTCCGTCGACGCGCCCCGGCGGAGGCTCGGGGCGACGCGGGCGCTAGCTCGAGTGGCTTGAATCTAAGAGGAAGAGGCTGAAGTCAGAACGGTGAACGATGAAGTTTGAACCCAGAAAAGGGGCCCGGTAGGGCGTTTTTGGGTTCGACATTCATCGTTCTACGTTCTAACTTCGAGTCTTTCGTCCTTGAGTTTAGGCCATTTTCGCAAGCCTAACACACGACTCCTCCAGGGTCCTCGCCTGTCATGGGGCAGGAGGCGCGTCGCGCCCGCCGGGCGTAGGGGTGCGAAGGTCCGGCGCTACTCCCCGGGCTTCGCGTCGCCTTCGCTCCCCGAGCGCCCCGCGCGATAGAGCAGTGCGCACACTGCAAGGACGACTGCGATGCCGCAGACGACGGCCGCGCTACTTTCGATGTGCGTGAAGTCCTTCGACGCGAAATGGACCGCTTCGAGCGTGCGCGCGAATGCCGACTCGCTCCACTTTCCAGCACTCGCGACGAGGAACGCAATCAGGACTCCGGCGAGGCCTTCGCCGGCGATCATGCCCGACGCTCCGAGCACTCCCGGATCGCTCTCGCCCGCCTTACCGCCGCGGCGCGCATCGACCATTCGCCGCACGATGCCTCCGACGAAGATCGGCGTGAGGCTGCCGAGCGGAAGGTAGATGCCGACCGCGAACGCGAGTCCCGGAAGCCCCGCAATCAGCGCGCAAATCGAAAGGCCCGCGCCTGTTCCGACGAGCCCCCACGGAAGGGAGCCGGCGAGAACCCCCTCGATGACCGTTTTCATCAGCGTCGCCTGCGGCGCAGGGAGCTCGGGCGATCCGAAGGTGAATGCGTTGCCTAACAGCAGCACCGTCCCCGCGATTGCCCAGCAGGCGAAGGCGGCTCCGATGAACTGGCCGAACTGCTGCTTCGCGGGCGTCGCGCCGACGAGGTAGCCGGTTTTCAGGTCTTGCGAGATGTCGCCCGCCTTCGATGCTGCGATGCAGACGATGGTGCCGACCGTGAGAATCGCGGCGCGTGCCGATGGGTCGCTCCATCCCGACATGACGAAGATCACCGACACGCCTAATAACGTGACGAGGGTCATCGCCGAGGTCGGATTCGACGACACACCGATGAGGCCGACGATGCGCGAGGAGACGACGACGAAACAGACGCCAAACACCGCGACGCCGAGTGCCGCGACCGTACGCGGGATCAACGTCATGTTCCCCGCGAAGATGTCGGGGACGGCGATCAGCGTGATCACGATCAGCGCCGGAACGACCAGCACGATCCACGACGGGACGTCGCGGTCGGTCCGCGCCACCCCCGCGTCGCCGCCCGCACCGAGGCCGCTGCCGCGAACCCCCTTGATCACCGCGGAGAACGAGCTCCACATCGTCGGCAGTGCGCGTGCCACGGCAACGATGCCCGCCGCCGCGACCGCGCCGGCCCCGATGTACCGAACGTATCGAGACCAGATCTGTCCCGCCGTCATGTCGGCGATCGGCGTCGACATCTCCGGAAAGAGCGGCGCGGTGAGCGACGCGCCGACGAGCGCGATCAGCGGCGTCAACACGACGGCCGAGATCAGCGAGCCCGACACCATGATCGCTGACTGGCGATAGCCGAGGATGTAGCCGACCGCGAGGAGGGCCGGGGCAATCTCGAGTGCGAGCTCTGCCTTCGGCAGCACCGGGAGGTGCATCGCGAGCTCGGAAGGGAAGAGAACGAACGCGCCGAGTGCGAGCTTGACGATCGCGCCGACGGCGAGACCGATGAAGATCCACTGGCCTCCGGTCGCGGATGTCGTCGTCGCGCGCAGCACTTCAGCGCACGCGGTCCCTTCCGGATATGGCAGCTCGTCGGCCGACTTCACGATGAGGAGGCGGCGCAGGGGAACCATCGCCGAAATCCCGAGGAAGCCGCCGAGAAGGGCGAGGATCGCGACCTGCCAGAACGGCGGCGCCATTCCCCAGAGGAAGAGGGCAGGGATCGTGAAGATCGTCCCCGCCGCGAGCGACGAGCTCGCCGACCCGATCGTCTGCGAGATATTCGCCTCGAGGATCATGCTGCCGTTTCGCTGCGGCATCAGTCTGAAGAGCGCAACCGTGAGTACTGCGATCGGGATCGACGTCGATACCGTCAGCCCGACCCGCAGCCCGAGATAGGCATTCGCAGCGCCGAAGAGGACGCCGAAGAGAATGCCCGCGACGACCGCGCGAACGGTGAACTCCACAATCGACTCGTTGCGCTCCGTGACGACGGTCATGAACGTGGTCTCCTGTGCGCGAATCGTGGCGGAGCGGGTGGGGCAGTGTCAACGAGAAGACCGGTCGGCCGCGAACCGTCGATCGAGGACAGAAATTGGTGAATTCCCGATAGCCCGTTGGTTCCGGGAATCGGGGCGCCCGGCTCCGCCTTTATTGCTTCATTCACGCGCGCCTGGCGACGTCCGGGCGCCGGCAAATGCGAGGACCCGCGATGAAGACACTGATGACGATCGGCGCCGTGGCGCTCTTCCTGCTGACTGCGATTCCGGCTGCCGCCGAGAGCACTCCGTTCGACGACGCGGTGGCGAAGACAGCCGATGAGCTGATCAAAGACATCGAGACGCAGCACCCCATGATCTACTTCGTGCTCGCAGGCAAGCTCTACGACGCGGGGCGCAAGGAGGAGGCGACGTTCTGGCTTTACGCCGGACAACTCCGCTATCGCTTCCACATCGAGGCGCATCCGGAGCCCGATCCTGCGAAGGACAAAGAGGTCTTCGCGGCGATGACGCAACAGATCGGTGGTCCGATCAACCAATGGGCCTTCGGCGACATTGCGATGCTCGAGAAGACGCTCGCCGACGTGCTGGCGTGGGACGAGAAGTCGCCTAACGCCATAACATCCAAGAAAGACTTCGCGGAGACATGGCAGAAGACGCGCACAGGGATGAAGGGGTATTCGGCGTACATTCACGACAACGCCGAACAGATTCGTGCCCAGCGCTCCAAGAACGGCTGGGAGAACCGGAACTAAGCCTACGGCTTCGATTCGGCACTCGCATTGCGCGTTGCCTGCAACCGATCGCGGCGTGCCAGACGCGGCGCAGAGGTAGAATCGCCTCCGACTCGAATCACGGGCGTGGCCCCGTGAGTTGACGGAGGCGATTGAGATGACGGAGCTGCGCAGCGCTTCGGTTTTCCCGCGTTCGAACGACATCCCGGAACGATTCCGTTTCACCACGCCGCGGGAGCAGCGCGCCTGGCTCTGCAACGGCGAGCTCCGTGACTGGCATGGTGCGCTTCAGGACGTGCTCTCTCCCGTCTGCATCGCGACCGACGCCGGGCCAGTCCAACAGCGGATTGGAGCGCACCCTCTCCTAGGGGCGGCGGAAGCGGAAGAGACGCTCGACGCTGCCACCCGTGCGTGGGCAAACGGGCGCGGGGAATGGCCGACGATGACGGTCGAGGGGCGAATCCGATGCGTCGAGCGCTTCACGGCGAAGATGCAGGAGCGTCGCGACGAAATCGTGAAGCTCCTGATGTGGGAGATCGGCAAGTCGCTTGCGGACGCGGAGAAGGAGTTCGACCGCACGGTCGTCTACATCCGAGACACGATCGATGCACTCAAGGAGCTCGACCGGATCTCGTCGCGCCTCGTGATCGAGGAAGGCGTGATCGGACAGATCAGGCGCGCACCGTTAGGCGTCGCGCTTTGCATGGGGCCGTTCAACTATCCGCTCAACGAGACCTTCACCACCCTTATCCCGGCGTTGATCATGGGCAACACGATCATCTTCAAGCCGCCGAAACTCGGTGTTCTGCTTCACGAGCCGCTCCTCGAAGCGTTCCGCGACTCGTTCCCGAAGGGTGTCGTCAATACTGTCTACGGCGACGGGCCGACGGTGATCACGCCGATCATGAAGTCGGGACGCGTCGACGTACTCGCCTTCATCGGGTCGAGCCGCGTCGGCGACATCCTCAAGTCGCAGCACCCGAAGCCGCACCGCCTTCGATGCGTCCTCGGGCTCGAGGCGAAAAACGCTGCAATCGTTCTTCCCGACGCCGACCTCGACCTCGCCGTGCGGGAATGCACGTCAGGTGCGCTCTCGTACAACGGCCAGCGCTGCACGGCGATCAAGATGATCCTCGTGCATGAGTCGATCGCCCCGACGTTCCTCTCGAAATTTTGCGAATCAGTCGATGCGCTGCGCGATGGCATGCCGTGGGAGCCGGGTGTGCAGATTACGCCTCTCCCGGAGGAGAACAAGACGTCGTGGATGCGAGGGCTGATCGACGACGCGATCGCGAAAGGGGCGAAGGTCGTCAACGCGCGCGGCAATGAGACCGAGGCGACCTGGATGCACCCGGCGGTCGTCTACCCGGTCGGCGCCGATGCCCGCCTAGGGCACGAAGAGCAGTTTGGCCCTGTCGTACCCGTCGCATCGTTTGGCGACGTCGATGAGGCGTTGCGATTCGTGGCCGACTCGAGTTACGGCCAGCAGGTCGCGATCTTCGGAAGCGATCCCGACGCGATCGCGGCGCTCGTCGATCCGCTCGTCAACCAGGTCTGCCGTGTCAACGTCAACAGCCAGTGCCAGCGCGGTCCCGACACGTTCCCGTTCACAGGGCGGAAAGATTCGGCAGAAGGAACGCTTTCGGTGACCGACGCCTTGCGCGTCTTCACAATCCGGAGCCTCGTCGCGGCAAAGGCGACGGACGCGAACAAGGCAATCATCCGCTCGATCCTCAACGAGCGCTCGTCGAAGTTCCTCTCGACGGATTTCATACTGTGAGGCAGGTTTGAGGTCAAAGGTCAAAGGTCAACGCAGGCGGAGAGGCAGGTCATAGGGCAAAGGTCATGGGTCAACGCAGGCGGAGCTTCGTAGCGCAGGCGTGTTCGGGGCACGATCCGGCCGCGGCTCGAACGGCCTCCCGCCGTTACTTCTCAATTCTTCATTCTTCATTCGACATTCTTCATTTCGGGTTCTGAGCGATTACGAAAACCGAAATGAAGAATGTCGAATCAAGAATGAGGAATGAAGAAGTGAAAAAACGGGGCGTTCGCCGCGCCCCTCAAATCCGAAATCCGAAATCCGAAATTCGAAATCCGAAATCTCTACTCCTCCCCCCGCGGCTTCGACATGTAGGCCCCGCCGCTTCCATGGTCGGCGATCTCGCGCGAGAGATGTCTCGCCATCACGCTGTGGTGTCGCCCGTAGAAGAAGTAGATGCAGAAGCCGATGAGGAGCCAGGCGAAGAGACGCCACCAGTTGTCGACCGGGAGTGAGAACATCAGCAGAAGGCAGCTGAGCACCCCCATGATCGGAACGAACGGAACCCAGGGGCAGCGGAACGGCCGCTCGGCGTCGGGGTACTTCTTCCGCATGATCAGCACCGCGGCGCAGACGATGACGAACGCGAGCAGCGTGCCGATGTTCGTCAGATGCAGGAGAGCGTCGATCGGCAGCAGTCCCGACAGCGTCATCACGAAGAGGCCGATGAGGATCGTCGATTTCCAGGGTGTGCGGAACTTCGGATGAACGTCGGCGAAGAAGTCGTGCGGGACGAGGCCGTCGCGCGCCATCGCGAGAAAGACGCGCGGACCCGAGAGCATCATGACGAGGAGCACCGAGGTGATCCCGGCGACGCCCGCCGTGGCGATCAGTCCCTCGGCCCATCCAATCCCCTGCTGCTGGAACGCGCGACTGACGGGCGCGTTGATGTCGAGCTGGTTGTACTTCACCATTCCGGTCAACACCGCGACGACCGCGATGTAGAGAATGGTGCAGATGATGAGCGAGGTGACGATACCGATCGGCACGTCGCGCTGCGGGTTCCTCGCCTCCTCGGTGTGCGTCGAGACCGAGTCGAAGCCGATGTAGGCGAAGAAGATGATCGCTGCGCCGGCGAGCATTCCGAGGGGGGAGCCTCCGGCGTCGGTCTGACCTGCGACCTGATGTCCGAAGAAGCTGAGGCCGGTCCAGCCGTACGGCGCGAACGGCGTCCAGTTCGCTGGATCGATGAAGAAGGCGCCGACGCAGATCACGAAGAGCACCGCGGCGACTTTGATCATGACCATCGCGGCGTTGAACGACGCGCTTTCCGCGATTCCCTTGACGAGGATCATCGTGACGATGAACACGATGACGATGGCAGGGAGGTTGATGATGGAGCCGGTGGAGACGAAGCCTCCCGAGGCGACGTCGTAGCGCCATGGCGACTCGCGCAGCGT
The DNA here is from genome assembly GCA_016184115.1 of Acidobacteriota bacterium. Lineage (GTDB taxonomy): Bacteria > Acidobacteriota > Thermoanaerobaculia > Gp7-AA8 > Gp7-AA8 > JACPDH01. The sequence continues at coordinate 73,993 of JACPDH010000050.1, forward strand.
CTCGGGAAGTACCCAGCCGACCTTTGCGAGGACGTTCTGGAAGTAGCCCGACCATCCGGTGGCGACCGTTGCGCTCCCGACCGCGTACTCGAGTACGAGGTCCCAGCCGATGATCCAGGCGAAGAGCTCGCCCAGAGTCGCATAGGCGTAGGTGTAGGCCGAGCCCGCGACCGGCACCATCGACGCGAATTCTGCATAGCAGAGCGCAGCGAAGATGCAAGTGATGCCCGCGATGACGTACGAGAGCATGAGGGCGGGGCCTGCGACGTTGTGCGCGGCCGCTCCCGTTGCGACGAAGATTCCGGCGCCGATGATTGCGCCGACACCCAGGCTGGTCAGTTGGACGGGGCCGAGAACGCGGCGGAGCCGGTGCTCTCCCTTCATCTCGTCGAGCAGGAGCTCGAGAGGTTTGCGCGCGAACAGGCGCTCGAGCATGCGTTCGTCTCCCTTGGGCGATGACGTTCCGCGCGAAATCATCGCACACGAAGGGAAGCAAGTGGAGATCACTCTTCGCGTCGCAAACGCGAGGCACGCGAAGGTTGTCTCTCGCTTCCTAACGCCCGCGTCGTATCATGGTCTCACCTTGATCGAAGCTGGATCCGCGCTCGCGCGGCGGCTGAGACGGGGCCGCGCATGGCCCGGCGCGCTCGTCGCCGTCGCCATGTTCACCGCACACATTTACGCGGTCGAGTCTGCGTCTACGCCACGCCGCGTCAGTCAGTACGTCCACAGTGCCTGGACTCCAGACGACGGGCTCCCTCACTCGACGGTTCGCGCGATCGCGCAGACGAGCGACGGCTATCTCTGGGCCGGCACGTACGAGGGGCTCACACGCTTCGACGGCGCCGGGTTCCGCATCGTGTCGCGGTCGACCTCTCCGTCGATTCCTAACAACAGCGTGCTTGCGCTCCTCCGCGCGCGTGACGGTTCGCTCTGGATTGGGACGAACAACGGCCTCGCCCGCATGGAGGGGGACCAGATATCTTCGTTCGGCGATGAGAGAAGCGGCGGTCCTTCGGTGCAGGGGATCGCTGAGGGGCGGGACGGCACGCTGTGGCTGGCGACGAACGGGAGCGGCCTCGTTCGGTTTCGAGGCGGAGCATTCTCACGCGTCGGCCCGAAGTCGGGGCCCGGAGGCGACGTGCTCACATCGGCAGTCGTCGCGCGCGACGGCACGGTCTGGGCAGGGACGAATGGCGAAGGGATCGCCCGCGTGTCGGGAGACGCGCTCGTCACGATGCCCGTTGCCACGGGAAGCGACGACGACGTGGTGCTGTGCCTCGCCGCGGGACGCGACGGCGCGCTCTGGATCGGAACACCTCGAGGTCTCGCGGTGCTGCGAGACGGTGCGATCGAGCGTCCGCGCGGGACCGACGCACTGCGCGCGCATCCGGTGTCGTCGATCCATGAAGGCCAGGACGGCACCCTCTGGATCGGCACGTACACGAGTGGGCTCTACCGATACCAGCCAGGGAGAGGACTGCTCGAACGGTATGACGCGCGCCCGGGCCTCACGGACGACTCCGTCCGTTCGATCTTCGAGGATGCCGAAGGTGGCATCTGGATCGGCACGAACGGAGGGCTCGAGCGGCTCGATGCGGGGGTGGTCGTCAGCTATACGACCTCCGACGGGCTTGCCAGCGATTACGTTCGGTGCGTGCTCGAAGCGCGCGATGGGACGTTCTGGATCGGCACGGCGGGCGGGCTCGTGCGATACCGGAACGGCCAGTACGAGACGTTCGACGCCCGCCACGGCCTCGCGGGAACGTATGTCCTCGCGCTTCACGAAGGGCGCGACGGAACGCTTTGGATCGGATCGCCTAACGGACTCAGCCGGCTCCGCGATGGGAAGTTCGAGGTTGCGCTCACGACCCGCGATGGACTCTCGAACAACTCGATCCGCGCGATCCTCGAGGCGCGAGACGGAACGCTTTGGATCGGCACCGACTTCGGCTTGAACGCGTGGCGTAGCGGATCGATGCGAGTCTACGGCGTCGCGGACGGGCTCGGAAGCGACTATGTCATGGCGCTCGCGGAGGAGGCGGACGGAACGATTTGGGTCGCGACCGACGGCGGCGGCGTTGCGGCGATCGGCGGAATGGCAATCCGTCGTTGGGGCATCGACGAGGGGCTGCCGAGTGAGCATCTTCTTTCGCTCGCGATCGATGACGACGGTGTCGTCTGGGCCGGCACGGATGGCGACGGGCTCGTGCGGATCGACAAGACGCGCGCCTCATACGTCACCACGGCGCAGGGACTGGAGCACGACAAGATCGTCCAGATCCTCGACGGCGGCGACGGCCGGCTCTGGTTAGGTTCGACTCGGGGCCTCTTCGCGGTCCGCAAATCGGAGCTCGATGAGCTGCGCAAGGGTACGCGCCAGGAGTTGAGCCCCTGGGTCTTCGGACGGAGCGACGGGATGGCGAGCGACCAGTGCAACGGAGCCTCGGCGCCCGCCGCATGGCGTGCGCACGACGGGCGCCTCTGGTTTGCGACGGCAGGCGGACTATCGGTCGTCGATCCGCGCGCGCTTGGCCCGCTCGCCCCGCGACCCGTGCCGGTTAGGTTGGAGGAGTCGTTCGTCGACGGCACCCCCGTCTCGACGAAGAACGGAATCCACGTCGAGGCTGGAGCGAGCCGGCTCGAATTCCGCTGGGCCGCGACGAGCCTTCGCGAGCCGCAACGGATCCGCTGCCGTTATCGGCTCGACGGCTTTGACGCAGAATGGGTCGACGCCGTCGCCGGCCGCTCGGCTGTCTACACGCACGTTCCGCCAGGTCGCTATACCTTCCGCGCACAGGCACGGCTCGGCCACAGTGGGGCGTGGAGCGAAGTGCCTCCGCTCGAGGTCGTCGTGGCGGCGCGATTCTGGCAAACGCGATGGTTCGTCTTCGTTGCGGTTGTGGCGCTCGCGGGTCTCGTCTTCGCCTTCCACCGCGCGAGGTTGCGCACGCTTCGCGAACGCGGAAGGGAGCTCGGGCGTCTCGTCGAGGAACGAACCAGGACGATCGCCGAGGAGAAGAGAAGGACCGAGGAAGCACTGGCTCAGGCGGAGGAGGCGAGGAGCGAGGCGGAGAGGCATGAACGGATCGTCGAGGATGCCCTCGTCGAGGCCGACGCCGCGCGCCGCGAAGCGGAGACGACTGGAAGGCTTCTCGCGGAAGCGCTCAACGCTGCGGAAGAGGCGAGCCGGGCCAAGAGCGTGTTCCTTGCCACGACGAGCCATGAGCTGCGGACTCCCCTTAACGCGATCATCGGATTCGCCGACATTCTGCTTGCTCGTCTCCCCGCGGATACGTCGCCGAAACACCGCTCCTTCATTCAGAACATTCAGATGTCGGGGGTCTACCTGCTGGGCATCATCAACAACATTCTCGATCTATCGAAGATCGAGGCGGGGAAGATGGAGTTCTTCCCCGAGCCGCTCGCGGTTGCTGACGTCGTCGACGCGATTCGCGAAGTGCTGCGCGGAGTGACGGGGCCGCGCGGTATGGAGATCGTCGTCGACATCGATCCTTCCGTGCCGCTCGTGAATGCCGACCCGGTCCAGTTCAAGCAGATTCTCTACAACCTCCTGAGCAACGCGTTGAAGTTCTCACCCGATGGCGCTCAGGTGCACGTTACGGCAATGCGTAGCGGCGACGAGCTCGAGCTGCGCGTGAGCGATCGCGGTATCGGCATCTCGCCGGACGATCGTGCGGTCATTTTTCAGGAGTTCCGGCAGGTCATCGGTGCCGGAAAGCGGCGGCCACAAGGGACAGGACTCGGCCTTGCGCTCGTCGCGCGCTTCGTCGCGATGCATGGTGGCCGCATCGACGTGGAGAGCGAGCCAGGAAAGGGGAGCACGTTCATCATCCGTCTCCCGCTCGAACAGAGTGTGGGTGTGACGGAAGGGTAGGGGACGAAGAACCGGCATTCATCACCCAGCAATCAACACTCAGCACTCAGCACAAAGGACTCAGCACTAAGGACTCAGCACTCAGGACTCAGGACTGAGGACTGAGGACTAAGGACACGGCACCGCTCACTCCCGCGCCTCCTCCAACGTCGAAGCCAGAACCTCGCCGGTCGCGGCGTCGAGATCCTGCGTCATCCGGCTGACGCGCTCCTGAATCTCGCTCAGCGCGATGCGAATCTTCTGCATCTCGAGAATGTCGCGGAAGACCCAGGGCTGGAGATCGCGGCTGGTGATCTCGATCTCGCGCTCGAGCGCGGCGAAGTCGGTGGAGAAGCCGCGCTCCTTCGCGTCCTCGAGGCTCGACTTCGCCTTCCGCAGGAGTCTGATCATCTCCACGTTTGCGGGAGGCCGCTCGGACGCCCGTCGCCCGGCGGCATTGACGCGGTCGAGAGCCTTCTGAACCGCGACGCTCTTCTGAAAGTCGCGGAGCTCACCGCTCGCGGCCGCCATCTGCGCGACGATGAAGGCGTCGCGTCGCAGCGCGGCCGCGCTCGCGGTCGACTCCTCTTCGACCTGTTCGAGGTTGGCGAGGAGCTGCCTGGCGGCGTGGTCGGGCGGACCGAGGGAGCGCTGAGCCTCGGCTGCCGTGCCCGCGGAGAGGGTCAATAGAATCACCAGCGTCGGGATCGATTTCACGGGGCCTCCTTCGTACTGCTTTTCGAGTTCGACTAGGATCGTGACGCCGAGGTTTCGTTGAGATTTTCCTTCACGCCGACTTCACGCTCGAGTGGCTGGCGATTGCTGCTTTTCGGGTATAAACTCCCGCCAACAATTGAGCCCTCAGGACGCCTCGAATACGGCTTCGAACGCCCTGGGGGTAGTCGTAACCAAGGTCATCAATCCTCCAGGAGGGATTATGGTTCTCAATCGTTTCAAGCCAGGACTCTTCTTGCTCGTCCTGATCGCGACGCTCGTTATGAGCCCCGTCGCCTTCGGTCAGGCCACCACCGGCTCGCTCGCCGGCTCGGTTGCTTCGGCTGATGACGGTGCGCTCCTCCCGGGCGTGACGATCGAGGCGCTGCATGTGCCGACCGGCACGCGTTACTCGAGCGTGACGGGCGACAACGGACGCTTCATGATTCCGAACGTCAAGGTCGGTGGACCGTACAAGGTCACTGCGACCCTTGAAGGCTTCCAGCCTTCGGAAACCGGCGGAATCACCGTCAACCTCGGTGCGATCGCCGAAGTGCCGGTGTTCAAGATCAAGATGGGTGCGTTCGAAGAGTCGATCGTGGTTACGGCGGAAGCCGACCCGATCATCAACCCGAACCGGAGTGGATCGACATCGGCAGTCTCCACGGACGCAATCGAGACGCTCCCGACGGTCAATCGCAGCCTGCAGGACTTCGCGCGCACGAATCCTTACTTCGTCGTTGACGCGCAGGACTTCTCCTCGACGCGACTCAGCGTCGCGGGACGCAACAATCGCTACAACACGATTCAGATCGACGGCGCGGTCAACAACGACCTGTTCGGCCTCGCATACACCGGCACGCCGGGTGGTCAGACCGACGCGCAGCCGGTCTCGCTCGATGCGCTGGCCCAGATCCAGCTCGTCGTCTCGCCCTACGACGTCAAGCAGGGCGGATTCACCGGCGGCGGCGTGAACGTCGTGACCCGCTCGGGATCGAACGACCTCGAAGGCTCGGTCTTCTACTCCGAGCGCAACGAGAGTCTTGTGGGCGATGGTCCGTTCGACCGCCCGATCGCGAATTTCGATCAGACGCTCTACGGCGGCCGTGTCGGCGGGCGCATCATCAGGGACAAACTCTTCTTCTTCGTCAGTGGCGAAAGGAACGAGAAAGAGAATCCGACGGGCGTGTCGGCCGACGGTACGACTGGTACGGTGTACGGCGGCTCGGGCACGGGTCAGACTCCCTCGGCGTCGATCTTCCGTGACTTCCTGATCGACGAGTACGGCTACGATCCGGGTAGCCTCGGCGACTTTGGCGGACAGACCGACAGCGATCTTGCGCTGGTGAAATTCGACTGGACAATCAACAATCAGAACACGGCGACGTTCCGTCACAACTACATCGACGCCGGCCGCGACGTAATTGCTGACCGCTCCTCGACGCGCTATCGCTTCGAGTCGGCGATCTATAACCAGGCCGACGAGACGAACTCGAGCGTGGTCCAGGTGAACAGCATCTTCAGTGCCAACGCGTTCAACGAAGCGCGCATCGGCCTGCAGACGATCAAGGACAAGCGCGCAACGCCGGTGACCTTCCCGACCGTCGAAGTGGGTGGTACGGGGGCGCGCAGCGGCGCTCTCCACGCCGGGACCGAGCGTTTCTCGGGCGCGAATTCGCTCGACCAGGATGTCCTCGAGATCACCGACGACTTCACACTCCTCAAGGGCAACCACACGTTCACGATCGGCACGCACAACGAGATCTTCGAGTTCAAGAACCTCTTCCTCTCGGAGTTCTACGGCTACTGGTACTTCCCGACGCTCGACGCGTTCATGGCTGGAACTCCGACCGAGTACCGCATCAGTTACGCGAACGGTGACGATCCGCGCCGCCCGACGCAGTTCGAAGTTCGCCAGTACGGCATCTACGCGGGTGACCAGTGGCGAGTGAACAACAACCTCACCCTTACCTACGGCATGCGCCTCGATAAGCCCGACTACGTCGACAAGCCTTCGTTCAACTCGACCGTGCAGACGCGTCTCGGTTACAACACGTCGGCGACCGCGTCGGAGACGACGATCGCATCGCCGCGCGTCGGCTTCAACTGGGATCCGACCGGCGATGCTCGCCAGCAGATCCGCGGCGGCATCGGCATCTTTGCCGGGCGCACACCGTACGTGTGGTTGTCGAACACGTACGGCAACACCGGTGTCGAGTCGACAGCGCTTCTCTGCAACTCCGCTTGCATCACTGCGGCGGGACTGACGTTCAACCCCGATCCGAACAACCAGCCGCGCTCGGGCGCCGCGGGCAGCACGTTCTCGGTCGACCTCATCGATCCGAAGTTCAAGATGCCGCACGTCCTTCGTGCGACGCTCGGCTACGATCGTGAACTGCCGTGGGGCATCCGAGGAACCGCA
>JACPDH010000048.1 GCA_016184115.1 Acidobacteriota bacterium
TTTCGCGCCTCACGGTCGCCGCCGGTGAGAATCGATTCGACGACGAACGCAAACGTCACTGCGAGCGCGATTTGCAGGTACCCGGCGAGGTGGTTCGGATTCACGAACGCGCCGTGAATTCGCTCGTCGTCGCGCTGCGTGGTCACGGCCCAGACGATTTGCGCCGCCGCTGCAAACACGACGAGCCAGCCGAGCCACCGCCGTGTCGCGCGCGAGCTTACCGCCGAGGCGGCGATGAAGAGGGCTGCGCACGCGGCGATGAAGAGCGTCGCTTGCAGCGTTTCGGTCGGCGCGATCGAGATCCTCGGGGTGGTCGCGTCGCGCCCGAAGAGCACGAGCAGCTCGTTCGCGCGGCTGTGGATCTCCGCACTGACCGGTGAGAGGCGGACGAGAAGCGGCAACGGAAGCGGCGCGAGCTGCAGCGTGCCGAGGATGGCGACACCGAGGAGCGAAACCAGCGCGAGTCGCGCGGCACCGACCGTTCGACGCGAGACGATCGTCGCCGATGTGGCAAGCGCGAGGAAGGCGAGCGCCTGGATCAGCAGCCGTCCCCCAGGCAGCACTGCGCCGTAGGGAATCGGGAACGCCAGAATCGAGATCGCGAGCAGCGCCGTCGTCGTCGCACGTCCCGCGCGCGCGGTTCGACCTTCCTCTCCCTCCACGCCCTTCACAGACGCTGTTCCTCCACCCGGTCGTGTTGGTGTAAGTTGGTCATGTAGTTTGACTTGGCGTAGACGGTGGACTAAATTGTGGAGATCTTACACGTGAGGAGCAGTGTCGCCATGAAAATCTGGCCCGTTTGCTTGTCGACGCTCGTTACCCTTGCAATAGCGGGTGGAGTGTTCGCGCAGGCCGGATTCACGATGTCCAGCCAGCCGCCGACCTGCTTGTCGTCGCTTTGCGGTAAGGGCGTCATCCGTGCGTCGGTCGCGGGCGAGGTGGAGCCTCAGTCGGTCCGACTGTACTTCCGAGCGGGCTCCGAGGCTGCCGAGTACTACATCGACATGTTGAAGGGCGCGGAGGGGTACGAAGCGATCGTTCCCGCGCCGCTTCGCGAAACGACGTCGATCGTTTATCGCGTCGTCGCAATCGGGCCGGACGGCTCGATCTCATCGACCGAGCCGGTCACCGTGCCCGTCACGACTGACTGTCAGCTGGCGCCGCTCGACGCGGAACAGACGGCGACATCGACGAACCTGATCCTCGGATTGACCGAAGTGGGGCAGACCGGCGCGCCGATCGGGTTTTCATGCGCCGGGATCACGAAGGTCGTCGGCGTCGACTTGACGATGTCTCCGAACAACGCGTGTGAAGAGGTTAGGCTCGCGAAGGGCGACCCCTGCCTGGCACCGGTCGGACGGGAACAGCGCGGTGGCACAGGGCTGCTCGGCGCGGCCGCTCTCGGCGCGGCGGTCGTGACGGGAGCGGTCATCATCGAGAACAACGACGACGATCGCGAGCCGGCGTCGCCTTCGCGTCCGTGACCAATTGAGGAACTGAGGAGGACGGGCCGTAGCGCGGTCCTTCCGGGTGTGGGTGGCGTGCTCCAGCGTGCTTCATCGACGGATGCGGGGTCGCTTTCTCTCGAGTCGTCGCCGGGTTGATCGCCACGGCGCGGCAGCCCGGGGGCTCGTTCCGGCCGACTGAACGATGGCACTCGATCCGCGACAGACGCCCTTCATGTCTGTGCCTCCGCCGCGAGGCGCCGACAACGGCGATTTCGCGCCTCCCGATCCGATCGGTGAGCCCGAGCTGAACCTCGCCGAGTATTGGTCGCTCGTCGTTCGCGGACGGCGCGTGATCGCCGCGTGCGTCGCGATCGCGCTCGTCGCCTCGATCGTCATCTCCGTTCTCTCCAAGCCCGTCTACCGCGCGCGCGTGATCCTCAAGGTCGAGCCCGAGAAAAGCGCGCCGCTCAACGTCGGCACGGCTGCTCCGGCCGGCACCGTTGCTCCCGAGTTCCTCGCGACACAAACTCGCCTCCTCAAGAGCCGCGAGATCGCGTCGCGCGTCGTGCAGAAACTCAACCTGACCGATGACTCCGCGACCCCCGCGAAACGAGGCATCTTCTCGACGCTCGCGTTCTGGCGCACGGCCCAGGAAGCCTCACCGCACGCCGACGTCGACGCTCAGGCCGAGCAACTCGCCGGGGGAGTCGAAGCCTCGCCCGTGCGCGGCACCTACCTCATCGAGCTTTCCTACACGGCACAGAGCGCACGACGCGCGGCCGACATCGCGAACGCCGTCGCGAGCGCGTACATCGAATGGAACATGGAGTCGAAGTTCGAGGTCCTCGGCCAGGCAGGGAAGTTCCTCGGCGCGCAGATCGAGCAGCTCAAAGCCGACATCGAGCGCAAGTCGCAACAGCTCTCGGCCTACGGAGACCAGAAGGACATCATCTCTCTCGACGCCGGCGCCAACGTGACGATGCAGAAGCTCGAGTCGCTCAACAAAGACTACGCGGAAGCCGTCGCCGATCGCGTCGCGAAAGAAGCGCACTACCAGGAGACTCTCAACTCGTCTGCCGACGTGCTCGCCGACGAGGCCTCGGGCGGCTTCATCTCCCAACTCCGCGCCGACAACTCGAAACTCGAACGCGAGTACGCGGAGAAGCTCAATCTCTTCAAGCCCGACTGGCCTGCGATGCGCCAGCTCAAATCGCAGATCGACAAAGGGAAGCAGAACATCCGTGAGGAGACGTCTCGACAGTCGTCGAAAGCGCGCGAAGTCGCGCGCACCGACTATCAGACCGCATTGCGTCGCGAGGAAAGCCTCAAGACCGTTCTCGGCGGGCAGAAGAGCGAGGCGCGCACGCTTAACCGTGACGCGGTCGAGTACACGAACCTCCAGGTCGAGGTGCAGACCAAGCGCGAGCTGCTCGATTCGCTTCTCAAGCGTCAGGCCGAGACGCAGGTCGAGTCGCGCCTCAGCAGCGATCAGGTCTCGTCGGTCCGCATCGTCGATCGCGCGCTTCCTCCACGCGTCCGCTTCAAGCCGAGTTATCGCAAGAACTTGATGACGGGCGCGCTCCTCGGCGTCTTTGCGGGCATCCTCCTCATCGTCGTCCGCGAGTACCTCGACCGGAGCCTTCGCTCGCCCGAACAGATCGATCGCTACTTGCGGCTCCCCGCCCTCGGCGTCATCCCATCGGCATCGAACAGCACGAAGGGCTACGGATACTACGGCTACTTCGCGAAAGGGAAGGGAGCGCGCAAGTCGAAAGGTGGCAAACCCGAGGGCCCCGATGCGCAGATCGAGCTGCTGCCGCATCACAGCCGCCGGTCGACGATTGCCGAAGCCTACCGCGCGTTCCGCACAGCGCTGCTCCTTTCGCAGGCGGGGGGCGTCCACACGGTCGTGATGACCTCATCACTTCCGTCGGAAGGAAAGACCTCCACATCGATGAACCTCGCGACCGTGCTCGGTCAGCTCGGGCGCCGCGTACTCCTGATCGATGCCGACCTGCACAAGCCGCGGCTTCATGAGATCTTCCGCGTCTCGAACCGCCGCGGACTCGTGTCGATTCTCGCCGAGAACGACGATCCGACGAAGGCGATCGTCCCGACGCAGGTGAGCGGTGTCTACCTTCTCCCGGCGGGGCCGACGACGCCGAATCCTTCAGGGCTTCTCGCGTCGAAGGCGATGTCGGCGCTGCTCCGGATCGCGCGCGACAAATTCGATCACATCATCATCGACACGCCTCCCGTGTCGCCCATCTCCGACGCGCTGATCCTCGGAAGCCTCGCAGACGGCGTCGTGCTCTGCGTCAAGGCGGGCAAGACGCCCCGCGATCTCGTGGCACGAGTACGCGATGACATCTACCGCGCGAATGTCCGGATCCTCGGTGTTCTCCTCAACAATCTCGAGCAGGATGGAAGCGGCGGATATGGCCGCTACTACTACCAGCACTACTACGGAGAGCAACACGAACCCGCCGCGGAGACCGGTAGCACTCCGTTCATGAAGTAGGGCGAGACGAGTTCGGATTTCGAATTTCGGAGTTCGAATCTGGCTTCGCCCGGCCGTACGATCGAGCTCGACGGTAGTGATTGACGCAGCTCGTTCGATCGCGAATATCCGAAACCCGAAATTCGAAATCCGAAATTCGAAATTCGAAATCTGAAATGCCCTTCCTCCGCAGCCTTACCCTCGCGTTGATCGCTCTCGCGCTGCTCGCCACGTCATGGCTCGCGTGGCGCGATGACCGGCGCGCCCGAGCGCCGCTCGACGAATTCGTCACGCGCTATGAGCTCGACGTGCGGCGTCCCAGCGACGTCGCGATGTTGCGCCTCCAGCCGCAGGCCGATCTCGGCGCGGTGATCGTTGCGACGATGACGCTCGAAGACGTCTATGGAAGCGTGAGGTTGCACGATCTCGATGCGGCGGCGCGCAACGCATGGATCCGATCGGTGTCGTCGACCGACGCGCGTATCGGCGACGCGATCGATTGCGAGCTCGACGCGATCGCGCGCCGCCCAGGATGGGCGTTCCACGAGTCGATGCTGGCGCAGCTCGCCTACACGATGAGTCGCCGCGAGTCACCCGACGCTGTCGTGCGCGATGCGAAGCGCTGGGAGACTGCCTCGATGGCGGCCATCGCGCTCGCGCCAGGCAATCTCGCCGCGCGCGCGTTCCTCGGCGGGGTCTGCCTCGAGACGTGGGATCGCGTGTCGCTTCGAACGCCGCGCCTCGAGGTAGTGCGCGCAGCACTGCGCAGCGATGCCTTTGTCGAGCGAAGCTGGAGCGCTGTCGCGGCGCTCGCGGGGAGGGACGCGGCGATCGAGCTCCTGCCAGACGACGTCGAAGTGCTGCGCCTCGCGCTCGCGCGGGAGGCGCGCGAAGGCGACGTCGGCGCCGCTGGGAAACTGCGGACGAGGCTCGACGCCTCCATCCGCAATGCGCGATTGCGCGGGCTCGCGAGGCTCGAGCTGCTCGCGCGGCGAGGCGATCGCATGGGCCTCGAGCAGGAGATCCCGGCGTGGCTCGCCGCGAACCGGCTCGGGGAAATCGATACGATTGAGGGGAGGCGCGAGGTGTCGCGCGTGGCGGCTCTCGTGCCGCCGATGCGCCGCGGCCAATGGCCTGCCGATCCGCGCGCCCGCCTTCTCGCTCACCTGCTGAGCGGTCGCGAGCGCGAAGCCGACGGAGAGTCGCTGACACGGCTCGCGGCGAGCCTCTCGTCGGTGCCGGGACCGATCGAAGCGAAGGCGCTCGCCGCGGGTGGAGAGCCGTTCGCCGCGCGCGAACTACTTCTCGCGTCGCCGACGCGTGGGTCGTTCGAATGGACTCCCGCGGTCGTTGCGATCGCACGATCGTTCGTCGAGCGCGGCGACACGGCACGCGCCCGCTCGATTCTCGAAGAGCTCGCTCCCGCTGCGCGCGACGAGTGCGACGCGCTCCTCGCGCTCCGCGATGCTGCAGAGGCGCCAGACCGAGCGCTGTTCGAAGGTCGTATCGCGGCTGCGGCACCGCGCGCACTGCCGGCCAGCGCCTGGAGCAACTCGGGATCGCTCGCGCTCTGCGTCGACCCGACGACCATGTCGCGCGCGCGCCTCAGCATCGCGCTCGACGCCCCCGAGCCGGCACTCCTTTCGTGGGGGTGGCAGGGAGGGCGAGCGGGAAGCGTCGTCGTTCGCGATCGCGTGACGCTCAATATTCCACTCGCAGGCCTCGAAGGTCGCGTCATCCTGAATGTTCACCGTGAGGCGGGAGGACCGGTCGAGTTAGGCGCCGCGACGATTCAGTGAACCCGAAACGCGAAACGCGAAATGCGAAATGCGGATTTCGAAATGCGGATTGCGGAACGGGGAACGCGGAACGCGGAACAAACGCGAGAGGCGGAGTGATAGTTACTGACAAGTCGGCGGTTTGTGCTACAGCGGACCGAGCATCGATTGCGAGCACGGGCCAGTTGTCATCCCGACAAGCGAAGCGAGGAGGGATCTCGCGGGCTGGTACACGCGAGGTATGTTTGGTCGAATGTTCGTCCGAACCTGAGAGGTCCCTCGCTCCGCTCGGGACGACACGCCCGATGCTGTAGCGCAAACTGCCGACTCGTCAGTAACTCGGATTTCGGATTCGGCTTCGCACGACTGGGGATTCCTTGAATCCGAGCGCTTCAGTCGATGCGCGCCTGGTTTGTCATCCCGACGATCCCGCGAAGCGGGTGAGGAGGGATCTCGCAGGCTGGTGCGGAGTAAGTCGTCGGCGTTGCGCGTCTGTACCGGCCGGAGAGGTCCCTCCTCACGCTCCCGCTTCGCGGGATCGCTTGTCGGGACGACACGCTGTTAGGGACGCGTGCTTCCCGCCTGTTGGCGCGGATTCTTCAGTCTTGCGAAGCCGAATCCGAATTCCGAGCTCCGCCTTCAACCTTCCTTCCCGTATCGTCCCGCCGCGACGGCCATTCCTGCGACGCAGGCGAGCGTTGCGGGGATCGCTGGAATCGAGAAGTTGAACTCGACGAGGCCGTGCACGAGCAGACACGCGATCGCTCCCGCGGCACCGAGCGTCAGCGCGCTCTCCTCGCGATGCTCCTGCGCGCGCCAGAGCCGGATCAGCAGCACGAGCGTCCAGCCGACCGCGATCGCGCCGAGCGCGAAGCCGATCCAGCCCCCGGTAACCAGCAGTTGAAGCGGATCGCTGTGCGCCTGCTCCGCGAGGCCCGCGAGGTCCCTCGGCTGTACGTGGCGAAATGCTTCGCGGAACGTACCAAGTCCGGTGCCGATCGTCGGTGAGAGCTGCCAGGCATCGATCGATGAGCGCCAGAGCGCGACGCGTGTGTCACCTCCGATCTCCCTGGGGTCCGACTCGAGGAATCTGATCAGCGGCTCGTCGCGTGCGACGAGCGCGATCAACGCGATCGCACAGAGGAGCACGGCTCCGACGGTGATCGCGAGCCGCGTGCGGCGCTGCAGCTTGCCGTGCTGCAGGGCGACGAAGACGAGGACAAGAGTCGTCAACAGCGTCGCGGCGATGCCTCCGCGCGACTTCGTCAGCCCGATACCGGTCGCGATGATCCCCCAGCCGAAGATCGTTGCGGCGATCGGCATCATCCTCCGCTCGATCGTTTCCGCGTGGTCCTTCGCGCCACGCCCCCGTTCCCGGCTGTAGAGCACTTCGCGCCAGAGAACCGCGAAGGCGAGGCCTAACGCCACCTCGAGATAGCCGGCGAAGTGGTTGGGATTCACGAACGGGCCGGAGATCCTCCCCGTCGATCGCGGACCGAATGTCGCCGCCGCAAACATCGAGTGCACCGCGGCGTTCACGATGACGACTGCGACGAAGACGCGCCGGCGGCGCCGCGACTGCAGCACGACCGCCGAGGAAATGAAGAGCGCGGCGTAGGCCGCGATGAGCAGCGACGCATTCAGCGTGTCGGATGGTGCGATGCTGATTCGCGCGGGAACCTCGGCTCGTCCGTAAAGCGTCAGAATCGCGTTCGTTTCTTCGTACACCGAAGCGCTGAACGGGGCGAGCTGCTGGAGCGCCGCGTTGCCGAGCGGCACAAACTGCGCGAGCCCGTAGAGGGCGAGCAGCGCCAGTGCACCCGCCGGAATCGCGATCGGCCGAATCACCGCCGTCGCCGTGCGGGAGGCGAGTATCATGGCCGCGATCGCGAACGCGAAGAGCTCAATCTTCAGCTTTCCGGCCGGTAGTACCGCGCCCCACGGAAACGGAGCCGCGATCACAAAAACAAGAAGAAGGAAGAATGCGACCGTTTCGAGCGGTTTTGTCCGCTCGAAGCCGAAGTTCTCGAAAGGGATCGAATGACGAGATTTCAAACTGGGGCGGCCGTCCTCGCCGCGACGATCATAGCAGGCGCGATTCCTGCCTTCGGCGCGGACTTTTACGAGACCCAGCTTCGCCTGGGTGCCGAGTCGTTCCGCGCGGGACGATTCGCCGAAGCGGTTGACTACTTTCGCATCGCGAACTTTGGCCTCCTCGAGCGCCCCGAGCTCCTCTCCGAAGGTCTCGCGCGCCTAGCGATGGCGAACTCGGCAGCCGGCAGGAAGGACGAGCTCGACAAGACGCTGACCCGCTTCCTCGCGATCGAGCGCCAGTACCCCTCGTGGGCGAGCTCGGCCATGCCGGATGAGGAGCGCGCCGCATTCGAGAAGCTCCTACTCGCGACGCTCCCCAGGGAGTCGATCGCCTCCGTGCCGTCGCTCGCCCGCCTCGTCGCACGTCCGGCCGTGGATGAGAGCCTTACACCCGAGCAACGGAGGCGCCAGCTCGAGTCGAAGGCCGCGGCGGAGCCGTCGAATCCGGCGTGGCCTCTCGAGCTCGCGCGTGAAGCGCGCCAACGCCGCGACGACAAAACCGCGCTCCGCTGGGCCGCGAAGGCGCTGGGCCGCGACGCCGGCACTCACGAAGCGCACGCGATACGGCTCTCGATCTTCACTGCGCGCAAAGACGACAGGGCCGCGGTCGCCGAGCTCAGCGCGACACCCGACGAGGCATGGAGCCTCTTCCCAGGCATCATCGCCGACGCATTCGTCGTCTACACCCGCACCAGGAACTACGCGCAGGCCGACGCGGTGGCCCCCCGCGTTTCCGACGCCGACCTCGGCCGCAGCGACGTCGCGACGGCAATGGACGCCTGGCGCGCCCGTCTAGCGAAAGCGGCCGCTGAAGCGGCAACGGAGCCTCCAGCGCCGCTCCCTAACGCCGCGCCCGATGTGCCCGCGGTCGCTGAGGACGCAACGGTCACACCGCCTGCAACCGTGACTCCGACCACGACCGCCGCCGCGACCGACGTGCCTCCGGGAAGCCCGATCGCCGGGCCTGGCGATGTCGTCGAGGAGAGAACGGAAGCGTCTCGCGGCAGCTTTACCGGCGCGCAGGACCGGGTCGGGGCGACTCTTTCGCAAGCCAAGAAGCTGATGAGCGCGAGCCGCGCCGCCGAAGCGCAGCGCCTCCTTCGAGACGAGCTCGTAAAGACTCCAGGGAGCCGCGAGCTCCGCCTCGCACTCGTCGAAGCGTCGTGCCTCGCGCGCGACTGGCGCACCGGCGAGTCACAGATCAGCCTCGTTGAGCCCTTCAGGAAAGGTGAGGATCGCTACCGCTTCTACGCCGCCGTCGTTCTCTTCGAGACCGGAAAACTCGAGCCCGCCAGGACCCTCATGGCGCAGGCCGCTCCGAGCCTCGCTTCGAGCCCTTACGTCGACCACTACGTGAAGGTAATCCTGGGCGAGTAGGGGATGGTTGGCTCTCGTGATTCGAGTTTTGAATCGTGGACCCGCCTTGCTTGGACGAGAGATCGGCGACGCGCGCCTGTATCTTTCTTCGGCAAGCGACGACTCATGGTGTGATGGAACAATACGTTAACAACGGCCTCCATCCCGAAATCGGGGATTCGAAGTCCGGAATCGAACAATGTGCTCGCTCAGGGAATCGTTTTCCCTATCGATCGTTAGCACAGCCGAGCGATCCGCGCCTGTTACACGTTGACGAGTGTCATACGTCACGTTACTCTGAACTTGCCCCCGCTCCTTGTGGAGGGAGGACTATCAATCTGAAGACGCTGCTTACCGTACTCTCGATCGCTCTTCTCCCTGTCGCGGCCTCGGCTCAGAGGGTGGGTGTCACGCACACCGCCCCGAAGTGTCTCCCTGACCGGTGCACGAGTGTGAAGATCGTTGCCGACGTTTCCGGAACAGAACGCGTCGATCAGGTCGTCCTCTATTTCAACGCGGAAGGCCTGAGCGACGACTACTGGGTCACAATGCGCCCTTCGGACGATGACCCGAGCCGCTACTGGGGTTATCTGCCGGTGGCACTCTCCGACGTCGATCACGTCAACTATCGCATCGAAGCGATCGATGCCACCGGGCGGCGTGCATCGACCGACTTGTTCAAGGTCAAGGTCGCCAACGACTGTGACGCTCCGGAGCTGACCGACGAAGAGAAGCGAATTGCGCGAAACCTCGTCGTCGGCCTTACGAAGGCCGGCCAGAAGGTCGTTCCTCCCGGCTTCCGCTGCGGCGGGATCGTCGCGCTCGTCAACGCGCAGGGCGAGATGATGCCGAACGAAGAGTGCCGCGAGAAGATCGCCCGAGACGGCGACGACCTTCTCTGCCCGATCTACTGGAAGAAGACCGCGCTCGTGCTCGGTACCGGCGCCGCGGTCGGCACGATCATCCTCGTCGATAACGACCATCCGAAAGACGACATCCCCGAAGTCCCGCTGTCGACCGCGCGACCGTAAGGGCGTGCGACCAGAACCATCAATCCTCGAGGCGGCCCTGGCCGCCTCGAATCGTTCCAGGGGAGTGTTAGGACAGACGAATCGCCAATGGCCTGAATTCAAGAGCAAGAGGCTGAAGTTAGAACGACGAACGATGAAGTTTGAACCCAGAAAAGGACCCCGGGCGGGGGTTTCAGGGTTCAACATTCGCCGTTCTAAGTTCCAACTTCGAGACTCTCGTCCCTAAGTTCAGGCCATCTGACGAATCGCCCACCCGGGGGCGACGCGGATCGCCTGCGGAGTGATGACCGATGGCCGTTGACCTGCCTTACAATCGCTCTCTAAGGGGGACTCTCACTCATGCTCAACGCGAGGCACGCCATCATGGCCGCCCTGCTCAACCTCTGTGCCGCGTCGCTCGGCGCGCAGCTGAACTCCGATACCGTGCCGGCGCAACGCGTCGTCCCGCTCCGCGAAGCGGTCGAGCAGCAGATGGAACAGAGTCGCTGGCGATTCGGACCGTTCCGCGTTGAGCCCGATCTCAAGCTCAACAACCTCGGTTACAACGACAACGTCTTCGGCGCATCGGAAGGCGAGGAGAAGGTCGACGACTACACCGCGACGGTTGGTCTCGGGATCCGCTCGATCGCGCCGCTCGGTGCCAAGACGTTCCTCCGCGTCGACGCGATTCCCGAGTACACCTGGTACAAGGACCTCGATTACCGGAACAACTCCGGCTTCGAGCTCGGCGGCTCGCTCCTCGCTCTGTTCAATCGAATGTCGTTCGAAGTGGCTGCGCGATCGACCGACACCGTCACTTCTGCAAACTCCGAAAACCCGACCGCGATCCCGAGGACGGTCGACAACCTGCGGCTGAGCGTCGACCTCGAAGTGCTCCGTCGCGTGTTTCTATTCGGCGAGCTCGAATCGGAAGACACGAACTTCGACCCGGAGCCGGAGGACCCGACGGACGTCAATTTCGAGCTCCTCAATCGCGAGGAGACGGCGACGCGCTTTGGCGTCCGCTACGAGTTCCGCCCCCGATTTCACGTTCGGGCGATGGTCGAAACGACCGAGTCCGATTTTCCCGGCGATCCCGTCTATTCGAGAAACGAGGGCGACGCGATCCTCGCCGGCTTCACCTACGATCGCGACGAGCTCTTCATCAACGCCGTCGGCGGAAACCGGACGATCGAGTATCCCGGCGCTGCTGCTCCGAAGTTCGACGAATTCACCGGTTCGCTCTTCGCCTCGTGGAACTTCGCGCGGCGGACGTCGCTGCAAGTAACCGTCAGCCAGACGCCGCAGTACTCGACGTTCATCGCCAACCCTTACTTCCTCGAGTCGAGGCAGGGAGCGAGGCTCGTCGTGCCGATGGGCCAGCGCTTCGTCGTATTCGGAGGCGCAGAGACGGGGAAGAACGAATATCAGGCGCCCGTTATCGCCGGTGACGCTCTCGTCGAGCGCGCGGATGACGTGTCGAGCTGGGAAGCCGGAATCGGTTTTCGGGTGCTCCGTTCGGCAGTGCTCACGTTCTCGACGAAAGTGGAAGACTTCGATTCGAGCCTGAACAGTTTCGACCGGAAGGTCGTGACCACCGCATTTGATCTCAACCTCGGAGAGGCATTTTTCTGATGACGTACTCGACGACGAAGACAGGCACGCGGCTCGCGCGGCATCTCGCGCTCGCGTTCCTTCTCGGCACAATCGCCCTTCCTGCCGTGGCGCAGGACTTCGGCGAGTACCGGATCGGCCCGAAGGATCTCGTCGAGATCAAGGTCTACGAGGCTCCCGAGCTCAACGGCGAACGCCGTGTCGCCGACAACGGATCGATCTCGATGCCGCTCCTCGGTGAGGTCTCGATCAGCGGCCTCACCGCGGTCGAGGCGCGCGACCGGATCTCTGCGCTCCTGACCAGCAAATACGTGCAGCGCGCCAACGTCTCCGTCATCGTCAAAGACTTCTCCAACAAGCCGATCACCGTGATCGGCGCCGTCGCAAAACCAGGCACTCTGAACGTCTCCGGCCGCTTCACGCTGCTCCAGGCGATCTCCGCCGCGGGCGGCCTCACAGCGTCCGCGGGACGCAAGATCTATGTCCTTCGGAGCTCCGACAACGGTCTCTCGGACACGCTCGAGGTCCGCACTTCCGATCTCTTCGAGAGCGCGAATCCGATGTGGAACGTCCCGATCGCTCCCTCCGACGTAATCAACGTCCCCGCCCAGTCGGCGGTCAAGATCTTCTGTCTCGGCGAGGTGAAGAGCCCTGGCCAGCTCACCTTCGACAGCGGCGACCGGATCACCCTTCTCGCTGCGATCGCGAAGGCGGGCGGCATGTCCGAGCGCGCGTCGAGCAACGTCACGATCAAGCGCATCGGAGCCGATGGCAAGGAGACGCAGATCAAAGTGAAGTACCGCGCGATTCTCGATGGCAAGAAGCCCGACGTCGAGCTCAGACCCGATGACGTCATCGTCGTCGATGAGGCGTTCTTCTGATGGCGGACACGGGTCGCGGCGGCGAGCTCGACTTCGACGACCAGCCCGACGACCAGGGCTCGGAGTTCCATCTCTCCGAGTACTTCTCGATCGTCCGCAAGCGCGCGCGCCTGATCATTCTCTGCGTCGCCGTCACTCTCTCGGTCGCCGCGATTCGCTCTCTGATGGCGAAGCCGACGTACCGCGCCGTCGTCACGATCGACATCGGCAAGGACCGCTCTACCCCTTATGACGTCTCCGAGCGGATGGTCCTCTACTCCTGGTGGGATCCCGAATACCTGCCGACGCAGACGCGCCTGATTCGGAGCCGCGAGATCGCGGAACGGGTCGTCCGCCGCCTGAACCTTCTCCAGAACCCCGAGTACAACCCCGCGGCGAGACAGGCGACTTCGAAGGAAGACCTCGCGAAGGCCGACGCGCGCGTCACTGCCGCGGCCGTCGGGCTCCAGGGAGGCATCGGTGTCACGCCGGTCAAAGGGACGAATCTCGTCGAAGTTTCCTTCGTCGGGCTCAGTCCGCAACTCGCCGCCGACATCTCGAACGCCGTCGCCGAGGCCTACATCGATTGGAGCCTCGAGTCGAAGTACTCGACGCTCGGTAAGGCGGAGCGCTTCATCGGCGCGCAGGTCGAACAGCTCAAGAGTGAGATTGGGGAAAAGGAGCGGCAGCTCCAGACCTACGGACGCGAGAAGGGGATCGTCTCGACCGAGCGCGAGACGAACATCACCCTGCAGAACCTCGAATCGCTCAACAAGGACTACGCCTCCGCCGTCGCTGACCGCGTCGCGAAACAGGCACGCTTCACCGAGTACCAGAACGCCCGCCCCGAGGCGCTCGCCGACAACCTCTCCCCGTCGGTTTCTTCGATGAGCCAGGAGCAGTCGAAGCTCGAGCGCGAGTACGCGGAAAAACTGAGCCTCTTCAAGCCGGAGTGGCCGGCGATGCAGCAGCTCAAGGCGCAGATCGAAAAGGGACGACTCGATCTCGACGCGACGATCCGGCAGACGGTCGAGCGGGCGCGCGAGAACGCGCGCACCGAGTACCTAACCGCGCTTCGCCGTGAGCAGGAGCTGCAGCGCGTACTTCAGGGGCAGAAGAGTGAGGCGATGGACCTCAACACCGCCTCGATCGAGTACAACAATCTCTACACCGAGGTCGAGACGAAGCGACAGCTTCTCGACGGGCTCCTCAAGCGGCAGAACGAGATGGAGATGACCTCGCGCCTCCAGTCGGAGCGCGTCTCGAACATCCGCATCGTCGACCGCGCTCTGCCGCCAGGCGGCCGCTTCTCGCCGTCGTACTCGAAGAACATGACGACGGCGTTGATGCTCGGCCTCCTCGCCGGCTGCGGTCTCGCGTTCCTCCTCGAGTACCTCGACCGCTCCCTCCGCACGATCAAGCAGGTCGAGCAGTACCTGAAACTCCCGGCGCTCGGCCTGATCCCGATGGTGGGAGAGCGCACGCTCGGTTCGTACGGCTACGGATATGGCTACGGTCTGAAGCGGCGGAGAAAGAAGAAGAAGGAAGAGCCGTCTGCCTTGCAGAAGGAGACGGCGGGCGTCTCGATCGAGTTGATCCCGCATCTGAAACCTCGCTCGACAGTCGCGGAGGCCTATCGCGCGATTCGCACCGCGCTGCTCCTTTCGCGCGCCGGCGGCGTGAAGACCATCGTCGTGAGCTCGTCGCTGCCAGGCGAAGGGAAGACGTCGACGTCGTCGAACCTGGCGATCGTTCTCGCGCAGCTCGGCAAGCGGACGCTTCTCATCGACGGCGACCTACACAAGCCGAGGCAGCACGAGGTCTTTCGCGTTTCGAACCGCGTCGGAATCGTCTCCGTGCTCGCCGAGAACGCGAAGCTCTCCGACGTGATCGTGAAGACGCAGGTTCCATCGCTCGAGCTGCTTCCCGCGGGCCCTCTTTCGCCTAACCCATCGGGGCTGCTCGCGTCGGAGATGATGGCGTCGCTCCTCGCCGAAGTCTCTGCGGCATACGACTTCGTCGTCATCGACTCACCCCCGGTCTCCGCCGTCGCCGACGCGATCGTCATCGGAAACGGCACCGACGGACTCGTGCTCTGCGTCGAAGGGGGGCGGACGCCTCGTGAGATCGTCGCGCGCGTCCGCGACAAGCTCGTCCGCGCGAACGTCCGAATCCTCGGCGTGTTGATCAACAACCTCGAGGAGAAGTCGTACGACTACGGCTACTACTACAACTACTACACGGGCGCCTACGGCGCTGCCGCCGGCTACACGGAATCGCTCCCCGGAACGAAGACCGGAACGTAGGCGGGTGACGGCCCGCTCAGCGAGCGCGGCCAGCTGCATCGCAGCCTGACATTCCAATGTCAGGCGCGGCGCGAAGCGCCGATGGTTTGGGATCGACGCGCGTGCTCGCGGGATGTGCGGGTGATTTCGGATTCTGTTGAGGCATTTCGGATCTGGATCTCGGACTCGCCTCGCAAGGCTGATCGACTCGCGCTCACGGTGTTTCGGAGCGCCGCCCGAGCGAGTTGTCGTCTCGACGATCCCGCGAAGCGGGTGAGGAGAGACCTCGAAGGCTGGTACCGTCTCGCAACGGGCGTCTCGACACGAGGCCAAACGTCGTCCGTACAAGCTTGCGAGATCCCTCCTCCCGCGCTGACGCTCGGTCGTCGGGATGACAAACGGCGCGCCCCGTGCGATCGCGCGTTCGTCCCCGCCGCGAGCGCGTCAGTGCGGCGCAGCAACGGCGAAATCCGAAACACCTCTGGCTCCGGTTTCGCCTTCCGCGTCGCCTAACGCACCAAACCTCGCTGGACCAGCAGCTTCACCACTCGCGCCACGTTGTCCTCTACGCTCTCGCGATCGGTCGCCAGGACGAGCTCCGGTTCCTCCGGCCGTTCGTATGGCAGGTCGATTCCGGTCACGTTGAAGAGCTCGCCGGCGCGGGCGCGCTCGAAGAGATGGTCGCTGTCGCGCGCCTCGCACACTTCGAGCGGTGCGTCGCAGAAGACCTCGACGAACGGCAGTTCGCCTAACGACTGACGAGCTGCTTCGCGATCGCCTGCCGAAGGCGAGACGAGGGCGACGATCGCCACGGCGCCGAGGCCGCAGACGAGTCGAGCCGCTTCCGCGGCCCGCCGCGCCGCTTCGCGCCTGTCCGCAAGGCTGAATCCGAGGTCGGCGCTGAGACCCAGGCGGAGATTCTCGCCGTCGAGTACCTGCGTGAGCATCCCGCGGTCGTAGAGCGCCTTTTCTAGGGCGCAAGCGATCGACGACTTGCCCGAGCGGGGGAGGCCGGTGAGCCAGACGACGAATGGCGTCTGGCGCGTCAACAGCGCCTTCTCTTCGCGCGACACGAGCGCCTTCTTCGCGTGCACGTTCGTGCGTGCGTCGATCGCGACGCGATGCGACGACGCGTGCAGCGCCGTCTCGCGCGCGATGATCATCCCCGCGCCGGCCGTCTCGTTCGTGATCCGGTCGATGAGGATGAACGCGCCCGTCGCGCGGTTCCGCGCGTAAGGGTCGATTGCAAGGGCGCGCGACGCCTCGATTCGCACCCGTCCGATCTCGTTCAGCGCGAGCTGCGACGCGTCTTCGCGCCGCAGCGTGTCGACGTTCGTCCGATACCTGATCTCGGCGAGCGTTGCGGGGACCTGCGCCGTTCCCTGCTTGAGCATGTAGTCGCCTCCGCGTGCCGCGGTGCGCTCCGACATCCAGACGACCATCGCCTCGAGCTCGCGCGTGAGCTCCGGGACGTTGTTAGGCGGCGCCAGGACGTCTCCTCGGCTCACGTCGACCTCATCGGCGAGCGTCATCGCGACCGCCATCGGCGCATGCGCTTCGTCGATCGGGCCGCCGGGAGCCGCGATCGAGACGACGCGCGTCTCGCGCATCGACGGCAACACCGCGACGCGGTCGCCCGTGCGGATCACGCCTGAGGCGATCGTGCCGGCGTAGGCCCGCGAGGCCGTGCTCGCGCGGAGGACGAGCTGCACAGGGAGGCGGAAGTCGATCAGGTTCGCATCGCTCGCGACGTGGACGTTCTCGAGCAGATCGAGGAGCGGGCGCCCCTCGTACCACGGCATTCGTTCGCTCCGATGCACGACGTTGTCTCCTCGGAGCGCAGAGACCGGAACGAACTCGAGGTCGCTGTATTGAAGGCGCGCGGCGAAGTCGGAGACCTCGGCGCGGATCGCGTCGAAGCTCTCCTCCGACCAGTCGACGGCGTCCATCTTGTTGACGGCGACGACGAGATGGCGAATCCCGAGGAGTGATGCGACGAAGGCGTGGCGCCGCGTCTGCGGCAGAACACCGAGCCGCGCATCGACGAGAATGACCGCGAGATTGCAGTGTGAGGCGCCCGTCGCCATGTTGCGCGTGTACTGCACGTGCCCAGGCGTGTCGGCGATGATGAAGTTGCGCCGCGCTGTCGAGAAGTATCGCCACGCGACGTCGATCGTGATGCCCTGCTCCCGCTCCGCCTCGAGCCCGTCGACCAGGAACGAAAAGTCGAGATCGCCGTCGAACGCGCCGCGCTTTCGCGTCGCGCGTCGCGCCGCATCGAGCTGGTCGTCGTACGCCGCCCCCGAGTCGTAGAGCATCCGCCCGATCAGCGTCGACTTTCCGTCGTCTACGCTTCCGCATGTCAGAAAGCGGAGCGTGTCGCGCGACTCGTAGCGTGTGAGGATGTCGGTCATTGAACGAGTCCGGATTCTGCCTTCGGGACTTGAACGGCATTTCGGATTTCGGATTTCGAATTTCGAATTTGCTTCGCAAGGCTGCAACGTCGGGAACCGTCCCCGCCTTTGACTTTAAATTCGAAATTCGAAATTCGAAATCCGAAATGCCGTTCACTTCCCCGATCCCCCGTCAAAAGTACCCCTCTCTCTTCTTCTCCTCCATCGAGCCCGCCTCGTCGTAGTCGATGATCCGGCCCTGCCGTTCGGATTGATGGCTCGCGATCATCTCCTCGATGATCTTCGGTACCGAATCGGCGTCCGACTCGATTGCTCCCGTGAGCGGATAGCAGCCTAACGTACGGAAGCGAACGCGGAGCGTCTCCGGCGTCTCGCCTGGCTCGAGCGGGAGCCGCGCGTCGTCGACCATGATCAGTGCGCCGTCGCGACGAACCACGGGGCGCGGTGCCGCAAGGTAGAGCGGCACGATCGGGATCGACTCGCGATGGATGTAGAGCCAGACGTCGAGCTCGGTCCAGTTCGAGAGAGGGAAGACGCGGATAGATTCTCCCTTCCGCGTCCTTCCGTTGTAGAGGTTCCAAAGCTCGGGGCGCTGGTTCTTCGGATCCCACTGGTGGGAGCGGTCGCGAAACGAAAAGACCCGCTCCTTCGCCCTGCTCTTCTCCTCGTCGCGGCGCGCGCCGCCGAATGCCGCGTCGAAGCCGTAGTGGTCGAGCGCCTGGCGCAGCGCCACCGTCTTCATGACATGGGTGTAGCGCTGTGTGCCGAGCGAGAACGGGGACGCACCCTCGCGCACTCCATCATCGTTCGTCCATACGAGCATCTCGACGCCCGTTTCGGTGGCCATCCGCTCGCGCAACTCGATCATCGCGCGAAACTTCCAGGTCGTGTCGACGTGGAGGAGCGGGAAGGGGATCGGCGCCGGCGCGAAGGCCTTACGGGCGAGGTGAAGCATCGCTCCCGAGTCCTTCCCGATCGAATAGAGCATGACCGGCTTCGCCATCTCTGCCGCGACTTCGCGGATGATGTGAATGCTCTCGGCCTCGAGCTCGTCGAGATGGGAAAGGGTCAGGCGGCGCATGGGCGAATCGTAACAGACCGAGGCTAGGGGCTAGGGGCTAGAGGCTAGGGGCGAGGGTCTGGATAGCCCCGCGCGTGAGCGCGGGGGCCGGAACGATCACGACCTTCAGAGCCGCGGCAGCGGCGACGGTCTGGATAGCCCCGCGCGTAAGCGCGGGGGGCCGGAACGTTCACGACCTCCATTCAGAGCCGCGGCAGCGGCGACGGTCTGGATAGCCCCGCGCGTAAGCGCGGGGGGCCGGAACGTTCACGACCTCCAGAGCCGCGGCAGCGGCGACGGTCTGGATAGCCCCGCGCGTGAGCGCGGGGGCCGGAACGTTCACGACCTCCAGAGCCGCGGCAGCGGCGACGGTCTGGATAGCCCCGCGCGTAAGCGCGGGGGCCGGAACGATCACGACCTCCAGAGCCGCGGCAGCGGCGACGGTCTGAATAGCCCCGCGCGTGAGCGCGGGGGCCGGAACGATCACGACCTCCAGAGCCGCGGCAGCGGCGACGGTCTGGATAGCCCCGCGCGTAAGCGCGGGGGCCGGAACGTTCACGACCTCCAGAGCCGCGGCAGCGGCGACGGTCTGGATAGCCCCGCGCGTAAGCGCGGGGGCCGGAACGTTCACGTCTGGATAGCCCCGCCCGTAAGCGCGGGGGCCGGAACGTTCACGACATTGCGCATTTCACACCACTCCCGCATCGCGCAGCAGTCGCTCGACCGCTTCCGCATCCTCTTCCACGCTTGTGTTTCCTGCGAGAAGGAGCAGTTCAGGTCGTTCCGGCGCCTCGTACGGCGACGAGACGCCGGTGAATTCGGGAAGCTCGCCGGCGCGGGCCTTCGCATAGAACCCTTTCGTGTCGCGCTGCTCGCAGATTGCGAGCGGCGTGTTCACGAAGACCTCGAAGAATCGTCCTTCGGCGACGCGGCGCCTTACGCGGTCGCGGTCGGAACGGAATGGTGAGATGAGCGACGCGATCGCGACGACGCCCGCGTCGGCGAGCAGCGCGGCCACCTCGCCGACGCGCCGAACGTTCTCGCGACGATCGTCGTCGGAAAACCCGAGGTCGTCATTGAGCCCGTGGCGAAGATTATCGCCGTCGAGAACGTATGCGAGGCGGCCGGCGCGAGCGAGTCGCGACTCGAGCGCATAGGCGATCGTCGACTTCCCCGAGCCAGAGAGCCCCGTCAGCCAGACGACTGCGCCGCGCTGGCCCAGCAGCATTTCGCGATCCTCTCTCGTCACGTGCCCTTCGTGTCTCACGACATTCCGATCGTTCATGGAGCTCCATGATAGGGGAGGGAGGGTGGGATTCCGAATCTGCGTCCACCGCTGGGTGAGGCGGTTCGATGGTGGCGGAGGCGTCCCTGCCTCCGCGGCGGTGCAAGGCGCTGCGCCGTACAGCGATGTGCCGCTCCGCGGCACCGAAACGGCCGGAGGCCGTTACCACTATCTCAGAGGCCATTGCGACGACTTCGCCGCCTTGCGCTCTCTCCAAACTCCTCCCCACGTCCAACCCCGAATTGCACAACACCCGTTGCACTCCGCCGCACCCCCTGCTACTCTTGTTCAACCTTTGAACACGTCATCCCCTTGACCTGTTCACGGAGGGAACGGCTATGACGGTCGCGCAGATCGATGACGACGTGCGGTATCGGCTCCTCAAGCTGGTCGAGGAGAGGCCCGAGCTCACCCAGCGCGAGGCGGCGGAGCGTCTGGGCATGTCGCTCGGCAAGGTCAACTACTGTTTCCGTGCCCTCATGGCGAAGGGCTGGGTCAAGGCGCGAAACTTCCGCAACGCGGAGCGCAAAGGGGCCTACGTCTACCTCCTCACTCCAAAAGGGATCGAAGAGAAGCTCCGAGTCACCGCCCGGTTTCTCGACCGCAAACTGCGCGAATACGAAGCCCTCGTCGATGAGCTTCACACACTCACCAGCGAAGTCAACGAGCACCGCAAGGCGAATGGGCAGCCCGAGGTTGTATTTGAGGCGGCACGTTCGAGGACGAACGGGGGAGGAGAGTGATCGTGGATTCCGGTCGACCGATTTCGAATTTCGAATTTCGAATTTCGAATTTGGCTTCGCCATTCCGCTCGCTTAGCACTGCCTGCGGTCGTTCTCCGAAATCCGTTCGATCACGAAAGTTCGAAATTCGAGATTCGAAATTCGAAATCTGCAACTAGAGCACAGAAACCGATGCCCTTACTCAAGCGCGAGCCCGACCTTTTCCCCGTAGATCTCTTCGATCTGCCGGTCGAGTCGCGTCCATGGACGGTTGCCTATGTACGCTCCCGGCAGGAGAAAACTCTCGCGCGCTACCTCGCGCAGCAGCAGATCCCGTTCTACCTCCCGCAGACCGAGAATCGAATCGTCACGAAAGTGCCGCCCCGCGCACAGAGCGGAAACTCCGCGCCGATCGCGCACGAGACGACGGGCGGGGATCGAAGCGCCCATCGCCCTTCGGCGCACGCCTCATCGCCGGCGGCGACTCGGTTGCGCATTGCCTACAACCCGCTCTTCTGCGGCTACGTCTTCCTCCGCCACTCGCTCGAGGAGCGATTGAAGGTGTTGCAGAGTGATGTGATCGTGACTCTCCTCGGCGTCGCCGATCAGCGGGCGCTTGCGAACGAGCTCGCGCAGCTTCGCGACCTTCAGGCAGCCGGCGCGAGCCTCATTCCGCATCCCTGGATCGGAGTGGGGGATGCGGTGAAGGTTTCTGGCGGATCATTCAAGGGCTATCACGGAATCGTTGTTAGGGAGCACGGGCGCGAGCGCCTCGTCGTCTCGATCGATCTGATCCGGCAGAGCGTGGCAGTCGAGTTCGAGCGCGAAATGCTCTCCCCCGACCTCTTCCCGGTGCGAAGAACCGGCGGGAAGATGCGAAGCAGCGGCAGTCGCTTCTGACCAGCGCCCCGATGGCGGGGCGAGCGCAGAAACGCAGTGGCAGTAACGCAGTTGCGGATGTGGAGTGAAAACGATCGACCCTCGACGCGGTGCATGACACCGAAGGGGGCGAAGCCCGCGCTCTTGAATGCGGAACGCGAAACGCGAAACGCGGAACGCGGACCGCGGAATGCGGATTGAACGCGGCAGAACCTC
>JACPDH010000049.1 GCA_016184115.1 Acidobacteriota bacterium
CCAGATCGTGGTTCCGCTTCTCGACCCCGCCGATGAAGTCGGGGTAGAGCCGGTCGTTCACGAGGAGAATCCGCATTACAGCGTGACTCTACCTCAGGGAGCTCGCAAAAAGGCGGGCGCTCATGACCGATCGACCGGACGTCGCTAGCCCGGGAACGGCGACATCATCGATCGCAACCTGTCGAACGATATGGACACTCGCGTCGACCCTGCCCCGAATTCGACCCGAATTCTCAATTCAGGACCGCCTCACAGGTGTACGATTCGTGGATGAACCCGGAGGACGACCGGGCCCCCGCATCTTCCAACCCTTCCGGCGGCGAAGCCTCGCCTCCGGCGGAACGTCTGGAAACCGTCAGCGTTCCGCCACAGTTCGAGCCGATCTTCCTCCGCGCGCAGAGTCACGTCGCCAGTTACTTCGCCGACCGGACTGAGAATCCGCGCCTCAGCACGATCCTGATCTCCGGCGAGCGCTACGTCCTCGTCCGCGCCGCGTCGATGTCGGTCGAGTTCTTCGATCTCGTCATGTCGCTCTATCGCGAAGCGGGCCCGGGCGAAGCGCGCACCGTCGCGAGCAACCTCCTCTTCGACATCGCGCACGCCATCGGTAAGGCCGACGCGCGAACGTTCCATGAACGGATGCAGGTGACCGACCCGGTCGAAAAACTCTCCGCGGGTCCGATCCACTTTTCCTACTCCGGCTGGGCGTACGTCGACATCCATCCCGACTCGAACCCGACGCCCGACGAGAACTACTACCTCATCTACGAGCATCCCTTCTCGTTCGAGTCGGACGCCTGGTTGATGCGGAAGCGCGTCAGCGACTTTCCCGTCTGTGTGATGAATGCCGGCTACTCCTCTGGCTGGTGCGAGGAAAGCTT
The DNA here is from genome assembly GCA_016184115.1 of Acidobacteriota bacterium. GTDB lineage: Bacteria > Acidobacteriota > Thermoanaerobaculia > Gp7-AA8 > Gp7-AA8 > JACPDH01. Next base: position 882 of record JACPDH010000049.1, read on the forward strand.
CGGACTTCCGCTCGTCGCCGCCGAGGTCGAGTGTCTCGCGGCGCGTGGGGAGCGCTGCCGTTTCATCATGGCGCCGCCTTCGCGAATCGAACAGCACCTCGAACGGTATGCGCGCGAACATGGCACCGCAACGCCGAGCCATCCCGCGGCGAGCCGCACGGTCGCCGTCCCCGAGTTCTTCCAGCGCAAGCGGATGGAAGAGGAACTGCGCCGCTCGCGCGACGACCTCGAGATCAACGTCGAGGCGCGCACCGCGGAGCTGATCGCGGAGATCGCCGAGCGGCGTTCCGTCGAGGCGCAGCTCCGGCTCTTCGAATCGGCGGTGGAGAACGCGATCGAGGGGATCATCCTCCTCAATGCCGCCAACAGCCTCGAGTCGCAGTCGATCCTCTTCGCCAACAGCGGCTTTGCGAAGCTGACGGGGATGCCTCCCGGCGACGTCGTTGGAAAGCCGCTCACCGCGGTCGGCATCTCGCCCGAGGATCACGACATGCTCGAGCGACTCCATGAAGCGGTGAGGCGAGGCGTCGCGTACGAAGGCGAAGCGGTTGCGACTCGCGCCGGCGGATCGCAGTACGTTCTCGAGCTCCACCTGATGCCGGTGCACGACGCCGTGTCCACACTCACACACTGGGTCTGCATCCTGCGCGACGTCAGCGACCGAAAAGCGCAGCTCGCCGCGCTCGAGCATCAGGCGCTGCACGACATGCTGACCGGACTGCCTAACAGGGTCCTCCTGCTCGACAGACTCGAGCAAGCGCTCCATTCCGCCGACCGGGAGAGCGCGCCCCTCGCCCTCTTCATCATGGACCTCGATCGCTTCAAGGAGGTCAACGACGCATTCGGACACCACGCAGGCGATCAGCTGCTGATGCAGGTCGGCCCGCGCCTTCGAAAGCAGGTGCGCGCCTCCGACACCGTCGCGAGACTCGGGGGCGACGAATTCGCCATCCTCCTTCCCAACATCGAGAGCATCCAATCGGCGACCATCGCGGCAAACAAGCTGCTCCGCGCTCTCGATGCGCCGTTCATCGTCGACGACCATGCCTTCGGTATCGGAGCCAGCCTGGGCATCGTCGTGACACCGGAGCATGGCACCGACGCCGCGACCCTGCTCCGCTGCGCAGACGTTGCGATGTACATCGCGAAACACTCGAATAGCGGCATCGCCGTCTACTCCGCCGAGCACGACACGAACACCCCGACGCGACTCACTCTCGGGAACGAGCTTCGATCCGCGATCGAGCAGGGACAACTTCTCCTCCACTATCAGCCGAAGATCGACCAGCACGAGGGCACTGTCCGCCACGTCGAGGCACTCGTGCGCTGGCTCCATCCGCGCCACGGGCTCATTCCTCCCGACGAGTTCATTCCTCTTTCCGAGCGGACCGGTCTCGTCCATCCGCTGACGCGATGGGTGCTCGATGAGGCGCTTGCGCGCTGCCGCATCTGGCGAGACGGAGGGCGCGACCTCGGCGTCGCCGTGAACCTCTCCGGCCGCTCGCTCTCCGATCACTCGATCGTCGACTACGTGAATGCAGCGCTCGAGCGCACAGGGATCGCGGCGCCACAGCTGACGCTCGAGCTGACCGAGAGCTCGCTCATGTCTGATCCCGAGAACGCGCTGGCCATCCTCGAGCGGCTTCGCAAGCTCGGCGTTCGTCTCTCGATCGACGACTTCGGTACCGGCTACTCGTCGCTCTCACACCTCCGGACCCTCCCGGTCGACGAGATCAAGATCGACAAGTCCTTCGTGAAGGAAATGCTCGCGAACGCATCGGACGAAGCGATCGTCCACTCGACGATTCAGCTCTGTCAAAACCTCGGCCGAAGCGTCGTCGCCGAAGGTGTCGAGGATCCCGAAACGCTCCTGCGGCTTCGCGAGCTCGGCTGCGATTTCGCCCAGGGATTCCACATCGCGCGGCCGATGGATGCGGATGCGCTCGTCGAGTGGCTCGCGGCGCGGTAGCGATGGCGGACTGCGGAAATCCGAAATCTCCTGTCTGGACGGCGCGCCATAATTGAGCGCATGATCTCGGCATGCGCTTCGAGCTCTTGACGCCTGGCGACTACGTCGAGGTGCCGTGGAAGAACGGGCGCGGCGTCACGTCGGAGATCGCACGCGAGCCGGCGGCAGGCGATGAATTCGCCTGGCGCGTGAGCATTGCAGGGATCGCCGAAGACGGTCCGTTCTCGAATTTCTCGGGCTACAACCGCGTCATCGTCGCGCTCGACGGCGCCGGTGTCTCACTCGTCCACGCCGAGCTCGACCGCAACGTACTCCTCGGCACGCTCGAGCCGTACGAATTCTCGGGCGACTGGTCGACGGAATGTCAGCTCCGCGGTGGGCCCGTTCGCGATTTTAACGTGATCACGGCGCGGACGCGCGCGAGTGCGCGAGTCGATGTCGCCATCGGCACGCGTATGCATCACTTCGATTGTCGCGGACGCGTGATCCTCGCTTACTGCGTGCGCGGCGCGCTCGTCACCGAGCCGAGCTCGAGAGTCCATGCCTTCGTGGTTGCAGGCGAGACGCTTCGCGTCGACGGCGCCGACCACGTCGTCGTATCGGGCGAGGATGCCGACTCCGCTGCAATCCTCGTCGAGATCGGGTTGGGGTAGCGGAAGAAAAGGCGTCTCGCCTTTGCCGCCCTGTCACTTAGTAGGAAAGGCGTCCCGCCTTTGCGCTTTGTCGTCCCGAGAAGCGATCCCGCGGAGCGGGAGAGCGACGAGGGACCTCGCAGGCTGGTACAGACGAAGTTCCGGCCCGCGGGATCGTCGGGACGACGGTTCCCACGCCTCCGCCACCCGGCCTAACGATCATCCGAAGCAACGATTCGTTCGTACCTGCGCACGACCTCCGCCTCCTGCTCCTTCGTGACGTGCACCAGCGAAATGCCGCCGAACGCGCGCTCGACCCGGCCGCCCGTCTCCTCGACGCGTCGCAGCAGGTCCTCGAACGCTCCCGCCGCCGCAAGGGCCCTCGGCTCTCGCCACGAGAACGTCTCGTACGGCGAAGGCTCGACGATCCCCTTGAATCGCTCGACACCGCCATCGATCGCCTCGAGAGCCACCACGTCGCCGAGACGAGCCGCCGTCGTGCTCGCCGTCGGCGTCGCGAGAAGGCGGACGCGACCATCCTCGAGTCGCTCGGATGCGACGATCTCGCACACTCCGTCGTCAAAGAGAATCCTTGTCGTCGTCTCCGCGGACACCTGCGTCACCTCCGAGCGGCGCGATTCTAACAGCGTAAATGTGATGCGTGGCGCGTGGGCAGCGTCAGAGCTGGAGAGCGTGCTGCCGGAGCTGCTCGGCCTGCTTTCCGGCGACGCGATACGGTAAGCTCGCGCGACGTGAGTTCAACGATCGGCACCCCCGATTCGACCCGTTTGCCTGCGGTGCTGTTCGTCGCCCTCTCGCTCGTCACAGGTGTGCTCTACTGCGTCGTCACGCCTCCCTTCCAGGTTCCCGACGAATGGAATCACTTCTATCGCGCGTGGGCGATCAGCGAGGGACAGTTTCAGCCCATCCGTCACGACGGCGGCGTCGGCTTCCTGCTTCCGCCCGAGATCCCGGCCCTCGCGGAGTCGCTCGCGGCAGACGTCGTGTTCGGGCAAAGGCGCCATGTCGATCCCACGCGCATCCGAAACGCGGTCGATGCCGCACAAGCCGGAGAGGCGCGCGTATTCGTCAACACGCCGACGACCGCCTATCTCACTTCCCTCATCTACGCTCCGCAGGCCGCGGGCATCGCACTCGGACGGCTCTTCGCTCTCTCTCCATTGCAGTGCCTCTACCTCGCCCGACTCATGAACCTCCTCGTCGGTACGGCGCTGATTGCGGCGACACTCAGGGTGGAGCCGTGGCGTCCCTGGCTGCTATCGCTCGTCGCTCTCGCGCCGATGGCGAGCTCGCTCCGGGCATCCGCCTCACCCGACGTCGTGACGTTGGGTGTGGCGTTCTGGCTCATCGCGAAAATCGCGTCGCTCGTGCTCGTTCGAGATGCCGTTGCGTCGCGCCGCGACCTCCTAACGATCCTCGGCGGGACTGCACTCCTCTGCCCGATGAAGATCGTCTACGCGCCCCTCGCCCTTGCGGCGTGGCTGATTCCCGAACGCGCGTTCGTATCACGCGCTGCGGCGTGGCGCTTTCGACTGCTGCAGGCGACGATCGTCGTAGCGCTTGGAGTATGTGCGTCGAGTCGCGCCGCGAGCCTCTGGGTACCGTTCCGGACCGACGTCGCGACGAATCCGTCGGAGCAGTTCGCAATCGTCCTTGCCGACCCCATCCGCTTCTGCGCGCTCGTCGCCGCGGACTTCCTCGAGTTCGGGCCGCGATACCTCGCACAGATGGTTGGGCAATTAGGCTGGCTCGCCGTCAATCTGCCGAAGCCCCTCGTCGCCATCTACGTGCTCGTCGCGCTCGTCATCTGGTGGCTCGAGACGCGCGTCGTCCTCGAGCCTCGCCGCTGGCTCATCGTCGCCGGCCTCGTCGCCTCGAGTCTCCTCGCCACGAGCCTCTCGCAGTACCTCATCTGGACCGAAACCGGCGCGCAGCTCATCGACGGAATGCAGGGGCGCTATCTCCTGCCGCTCGTACCGCTCGCGGCGTGGCTGATGCCGCTCCGGTGCCCCCGCACGGAGCATTCGCGCCTTCTGCTCCCCACCCTCACGATCGCGATCGTCCTCCTCGCCACAGCGGTCGCCCTCGTCGAGATCGTCGCGCGCTACTACCCACACGGCTTCGAGCTGCTGCTCTGAGGAATCGGCCTCACAACCTCGTTGGACTCACCGTTCGAGCAGCGCGCGCACTTTTCGCGCATCGCTCGTCGGCAGCTTGCACTTGAAGTTCGTACAGACGAATGCCATCGCCTTCGCGCCCGCCGTCTGCAGCTCCGTGTACGGCGCGATTCGCGTGATCGGCGGCGCCGCGCCGAGGGGACGGTACACGACGACTTTGTTAGGCGTGAAGCGGTCGAACACGGCGCGTTTCAGCTTCGATACGTCGCGCCCCGAGAGGACGACTTCGAATGACGGACCAACGAGGAAGTCGAGGCCGCAGAGGAAATGCGCCGACAGCGACGGCGCGAGGCTGACGTCGTCTGACGACGAGCGCACGAGCTCGGCCGCGGCGGTCGCATATCTTGGATCTGCGGTGATCCTCGCAATCCTGACGAGGTTCATCAGTTGCACGGAGCTCCCCGCCGGGATCGCGCCGTCGCCCGTCTCTCTCGGCCGCACCAGCAGTGCCTCTCCATCCGACGGCGTGACGAAGAATCGCCCCGAACTGTCGCGGAAGCGCACCAGTGATTCGTCTTCGAGCGCAATCGCCGATTCGAGATACTTCAGATCGAACGTCGCCTCGTAGAGATTGAGCAGCCCCCAGACGAGAAATGCGTAGTCGTCGAGAAACGCAACCTGTCCCGGTTGGTGATGCAGCCCCGAGTCGCCACGCGAGGCAAGGATCGCGTCGGCCGCGCGGCGAGCGGCGTCAGTGAGGCCCGCATCGTCGAAAACGACGCCGCCGAACGCGAGCGCCGCGATCATCAGTCCATTCCAGTCGGTGACGATCTTCTCGTCGCGCGATGGCTTCCGACGCCCTCTCCGATCCGGCGCGCGATAGAACTCCTCGTCCGCGTCCTGCGCCGCGAAGAACGTCCCGCCGGCTGAGCGTAAATCGCGGAGCACGTACCGGAACGTCCCGCGCGCCGTCGCCGCGTACTCGCGCTTCCCCGTCGCCTGGTACGCCTCGAGATTCGCCAGCGAGATCAACGCCTGGTCATAGAGCATCTTTTCGTAGTGAGGCGCACTCCAGTCGTCGTTTCCGGCATAGCGGTGAAAACCGCCACCGCGCACGTCGTGGATCGCGCCGCGTCGCATCGCACCCAGTGTCGTTTCGACCATCGAGAGCGCCGTGGCGTCGCCCGTGCGGCGCCAGTAGCGGAGGAGAAACATTACCTGGTGAGGCGCCGGGAACTTCGGCGACGGGAGGAAGCCGCCATGCTTCGCGTCGAATCGAGCCGCGAGCTGCCGGTAGCCCTCGCGGAGCGTGTCGGCCCCGAGCCCCGCCTCCGCCGGCGCTCCGGCAGGCCGGAGCGCGTCGATCACCAATGCCGCCGATGCCTCGAGTTGCTCGCGCTGCTCGCGCCACATCGTACCGACGCGCACGATCAAGGCGCGGAACTGATCGCGTCCCACGTACGAGGTCGCGAAGAATGGCTTTCCCGCCGGCGTCAGGATCACGTTGTTAGGCCATCCGGCGTCACCGGTCAGCGTCCTCGCGGCAGCAAGATAGACCGCGTCGATATCGGGACGCTCCTCGCGATCGACCTTGACCGACACGAACACATCGTTCATCAGTGCGCCAATCTCGGGATCGGCGAACGATTCCTTTTCCATGACCTGGCACCAGTGACAGGTCGAGTAGCCGACCGAGAGAAAGACCGGCTTGTCCTCGGTTTTGGCCTTCGCGAATGCCTCCTCACCCCAGGGGTACCAGTCGACGGGGTTCGTCGCGTGCTGCTGGAGGTAGCGACTGCGCGATCCAGAGAGTCGGTTCTCGGCGTGGAGTTCAGGTGCCGACAGAAGGAGTACCGACAGTATCGCCGAGAACAGGACACGCCCTCGTAGCGGCACATTCCGATGTGCCGCCACGATTCGTTGCATTTTTCCAGCCGCCGCTTCGCGGCGGTGCGGCACATCGGAATGTGCCGCCACGATTTCCCTGTCGCGATTCGCTGCGCAGCTTCGCGCTTCGTTCCACATCACCGGCGCTACTGCACTCCCTTACCCTGACTGATCGTGTACCGCTTGTTCGCGACGAGGCCTGTGACGCGCTCGCGCGTGCC
>JACPDH010000054.1 GCA_016184115.1 Acidobacteriota bacterium
CGAGATCGGCGACGTGCTCGGGGACGATGACGATCGTCGACGTCTCACCGATCTCGATCGGACCGATGTCGCGTCCGGGGATGTTGGCCTCGTTGGCGATCGACCCGACGACGTTCTTGGCCGTTAGGCCGTGCTCGGCGCCGAGCGCGATCACGAGTCTCGTTTTCGCTTCGGGGGGGCCTCCTCCGCGCGCAGGTCTGTCCTCACGCGGAGTGCGGGAGCGCGCGGGAAGCGCGCCGAACGACTCTCGCTCGCCATCGGTTCCGGCAGGCCAGTCGCTCATCACGTTCTGCCAAGGCTTCGCGCGGTCGGCCCTCTCCACGCGCGGCGCCGATCTCGCAACCGGCTCGGGGCGTTCTTCCCGGACCCGCCGTGTTGGCTGTTCCGGCCTGCTCGTCGCGGGTCGCGCTTCGGATCTGACAGGCGGCGCCTCCGCTTGCATCTCGAGCGAGCGCGAGGCATTCGCGAGCCGTGCTGACGCCGCGGCGACTTCGGCGAGGTCGCGACCGCTCTCTTCCGCGATCTCATTGACGAGCGCGACGTAGAGGTCGAGGTCGCCGTCATCGATTCCTTTCTTCACGCTGTCTTTGAATACGGCGATGCGCTTTGCATGTACGTCGGCGCGCGTCGGCATCTTCATCGGCGCGATTGCGGCGCCGGTGAATCGTTCGATATCGCGCAACATCCTCCGCTCGCGCGGCGTGACGAAGAGTGTCGCGACTCCGCTGCGTCCCGCGCGCCCCGTGCGGCCGATCCGGTGAACGTAGACCTCTTCGTCGTGGGGGATGTCGAAGTTGACCACGTGCTCGATCTGCTCGACGTCGAGGCCTCGCGCCGCGACGTCGGTTGCGACGACGACCTCGATCTGTCCCGCCTTGAGCCGGCGTATGACGCTCTCGCGCAGCGACTGCGTCATGTCTCCGTGCATTGCCTGAGCGGAGAATCCACGCGCCTCGAGCTTTTCCGCAAGCTCGGCCGCACCCGTCTTCGTCCGGCGGAACACGAGTGTTGCTTCGCTTTACTCGAGCTCGAGGATTCGCACGAGCACGTCGAGCTTCTGCGGCTCGGCGACGTTGAGGAAGCGCTGCTCGATCGCGGGTGCCGCCATCGTCTTGTGCTCGACCTCGATCCTCACCGGGTCGAGGAGATGCCGGGCCGCAATCCGCTGGATCGGCTGCGGCATCGTCGCCGAGAAGAGCGCTGTCTGCCTCGGGGCGGCGACTTTCGACAGGATCATCTCGACGTCATCGATGAATCCCATCCTGAGCATCTCGTCCGCTTCGTCGAGAACGACGGTGCGCACCGAAGCGAGCTTGAGCGTGCCGCGCTCGAGGTGATCGATCAGCCGGCCCGGCGTGCCGACGACGATCTGCGCGCCGCGCTCGAGGTGCCGCAGCTGAAGCTGGATCGGAGCGCCACCGTAAACCGGCAGGACGCTGATCGGCCCGAGCCCGCGAGCATAGCTGTGAAAGGCTTCGGCGACCTGCATCGCGAGCTCGCGCGTCGGCGCAAGGACGAGAGCCTGAGTCGAGCGGTCGGCCGCGTCGAGTTGCTGGAGGATCGGCAACGCGAACGCCGCGGTTTTTCCGGTTCCGGTCTGCGCCTGACCAATCAGGTCGCGACCCTCGATCAACACGGGGATCGTCTTCTCCTGGATTGGCGTTGGAACTTCGTAGCCGAGCGAGGTCAGTGTGGCGAGCAACTCGGGCCGCAGCCCCAGTTGCTCGAACGTCGTCGGCGTTTGTTCGTCGGTCATGCCGCCATCATGCGCCAAAGAGGTGATGGGCGGAAGGCAATTTCGAACTTCGAATTTCGGATTTCGAATTTGCTTCGCCAGGCTGCCCGATCCACCCAAATCCAGTCGCTTTCGCCCCGTTTCGTCAGCCGAACCTCGTCTCGCGTGGCCTGACCAGCCTTGCGAAGCAAATTCGAAATTCGAGATTCGAGATTCGAAATCCGAGATTGCCTTCCGCCTCTCGCCTCCCTTCACCGGCTACAATGGCCGCGGCGAACTCCTCAGATGATCGGCGCAAGACTGGGTGACCGATACGAGATCATCAGCGAGCTGGGGCACGGAGGGATGGGGGTTGTCTACCGTGCGCACGACCCGCTGCTGAACCGCGACGTCGCGGTGAAGATCATTCCGCCCACGCTCCTGACGCCGCAGGCCGAGGAGCGCTTCCGTCGCGAGGCGCAGCTCGTCGCGCAGATGGACCATCCCGCGATCGTGCCGATTTACGATATCGGCACCGCGGACGGCGCACTCTTCTTCGTGATGCCGGTGGTCCGTGGCGAGAGTCTTCGTTCGTTTCTGCGCAAGAAACTGAAGAGCCTTCGCGACCTTCTCGAGGTCGGCATCCGCGTTGCCGAGGCGCTGGAGTATGCGCACGCCCACGGCGTCGTTCATCGTGACGTCAAGCCGGAGAACGTCATGATCTCCGAGGAGGAGGGCCAGCTCCGCGTTCGCGTGATGGACTTCGGCCTCGCGCGGACGACGAAGACGGGGCGGATCACGCAGACCGGCGCGCTCGTCGGCACGGCGCACTACTTCAGCCCGGAGCAGCTTGCGGGGACGGAGATCGATTCGCGCACCGACATATACGCACTCGGGACGGTGCTGTACGAGTGCGTATCGGGCCAGCCTCCCTTCACGGGAGACATGCAGGCGGTGCTTTACAGGATCGCGCACGAGATTCCCCCCTCCCTTCGCGCGCAGGGCGCGCTCATCCCCGAGGAGCTCGAGGACATCATCATGCGCGCGCTGGTTAAGGATCCAGCGAAGCGCTACCAGCGCGCCGCGGATCTGGCCGTTGCCCTCGAGCACTTCCGGTCGCGGATCGGCAGCGAGCAGCAGGACAAGGCGTTTCAGATCTCGCGTGCGGTCACGGCGCAGTATGCGCGCCCTGCCGTGTCGCGCTTCGTCGGTCGCGAGAAGCAGCTCGTCGACATCCAGCGCCGCCTTCACTCGGCGCTCGAAGGAGAGTGTCAGTTCGTCGTCGTCGGCGGCGAGCCGGGGATCGGCAAGAGCCGGCTGTTGGAGGAGATCGAGACGCTCGCACGAGCGCGGCGCATCCGCGTGCTGCACGGCCGCTTCATCGAGCAGGACCGCACATTCCCCTACCAGGCGTTCGTCGAGCTTCTTCAGGAGTACTTCCGTGGCAGCGAGACGCATTCCTCGGCGGAGCAGCCCGATTTCTCCGATCTCGCGCATGAGCTGGTTGCGATCTTCCCCTCACTCGGCGAGGTGAGCGCCCTTCGTTCGGGCTCGAAAGGCGGTTCGGGTGCCGACGGCGCGAAGATCGACGATCGGACCTACGTCTATGAACTGATCGCGCGCGCCCTCACGCGCATCGCGGCGGGGCGCCCCCTCGTTCTCGTGCTCGAGAATCTGCACGCGGCAGAGACGTCGATCGACGCACTCGCATATGTCGTTAGGCGGCTTGGGCCGACGCCGACGCTCGTGACTTCGACCTACCGCGATACGGAGGTCGACAGGCGCCACCCGTTGATGCGGATGATCGAAGGCTTCACGAACGATCCTCGCTTCGCGCACATCGTCCTCGAGCCGCTCCCACCCGAGGACCATCGCGCTCTCGTGCAGTCGATGATCGGCCAGGAGCCGATCGCCGACAGTCTCGCCCAGCGACTCTACGAATCGACCGAAGCGAACCCCTTCTTCACGAAAGAGCTTGTCCGCTCGCTCGTCGACTCGGGAGGGATCGCGAAATCGGACACGGGTGAATGGCATCTGTCGCGACAGGTGACGATCGCGGCCGACGCGCTTCCGGAGACGATCCAGCAGACGGTCGAACGGCGCGTCGAGCGGCTCGCGGAGCCGCTGCGCGAGCTGCTTTCGATCGCGGCGGTTCTCGGGAAGACGTTCCAGTTCCGCGATCTCGAAGCGCTCGCGGGAGACAGGGAGATCGAAGACGACATCGACCTGCTCATTCACGAGGGGTTGCTGGAAGAAGCGAAAGAGTCGCGCGGCGGCGAGATGCTGACGTTCTCGAGCGGAATCGTGCGCGATGTGCTCTACGGAACGCTCTCGCGGCGGCGGCGCAAAGCGCTTCACAGGAAGTACGCGGAGTTTCTCGAATCGCGCAACGCCGGAAGGCTCGAACGCGTCTATCCGCAGCTCGTGCATCACTTCTCGGAAGGGGACGTCGCGGACAAGACGGTGGAGTACGGACTGGAGCTCGCGCGCCGTTCGCTCGATGCCTACACGCCGGAACGCGCGGTACGGGTCATCCGCACGGTGATGGAGTTCCTCGACGACGACACGCAGGCGGGGGCGGCGAACGAGGGGGAAGCGCGAACGATTCTGGCGTCGGCGCAGCGAATGCTCGGAAACCTCGAAGCTGCGCTGCGCGAGGCCGATCAGGCTGTGCAGGTGCTCGAAGAGTCGGCTCCGCGGAGTGCGTCGAGAGCCATGCTTCTCGCGGCGGAGATCGCGTGGCACGCGAGACTCGCTGAAGAGACGAGGCACTGGCTGGCGCGAGGGATCTTCGCGGCGCGATCGTTCGATCAGCCGGCTGTGCTCCACGACCTGCTCTCCCTCGCGCTGACGCTCGCATCGCTACGCGGCGAGCACGACGAAGCCAAACGGATCCACGAAGAAATCGAAGCGCTCGAGGCGAAGGGACGGCCCGCGGCGCGGGCTGCCGAAGATGCAATCCCGGCCGGAGGGATGCTCACCGTCGGCCTCGTGAACCCGATCGTTGCTCCTGAGCCTTCGTTGATGACGATCGACGAGGAAGGCGAAGTCCTTGCGCTCGTCTACGAGACGCTGTTCGAATCGGACGGACAGGGACATCAGGTTCCGCTCCTCTGCTCCGACTGGGAAGTCGAGGAGGGTGGACGGCAGTTTCGCTTCGTTCTCCGTGACGACGTTACCTTCCACGACGGCACTCCGCTCACAGCGGCGCACGTGAAGGCGTCGTTCGAGCGCGGCATCCGCGCCGACCGCCGCGACCTCAGCGCGGCGTTTGCCGGCATCCTCGGGGCGAAGGAGTACCGCGAGGCGAGCGCAGAGTCGGTCGAGGGAATCGTCGTCCGGTCGGAGCGCGAGATCGAGTTCCGTCTCGCGGAAGCACTTCCGTTCTATCCGGCGTTGCTGAGCGATCACACGATCGGCATCGTGAAGGTCGATTCGAACGGGCGGATGATCGGCACCGGACCCTTCCGGGTTGCCGGGCAGGGGAAAGACGCGGTCGTGCTCGAAGCGGTTGGTGCGACGCCTCACCGTCCTCGGCCGAAGGTCGACTCGATCGTCTTTCGCGTCGTGCCGAGCGCGGCGGAGATGGCAAGTGAGCTCCGCGCAGGCCGAATCGACGTGGCGCGCGACCTCGTGCCGCAGGACCTCGAGGAGATTCTGCGCGACCCGCGCCTGCGCGACGGGCACGTCGAGGCGCCGAAGAAGAACATCTTCCTCGCCGTGTTCAACCGCTTCAGCGCGATCGGGAGCAACGAGAAGCTGCGCGAGGCGATGTTCCGAAGCGTACCGACGAACGACCTCGTCTGGCGCACGTTAGGCAGGCTCGCGCAGCCGGCGGCGGGAATCATTCCGCCGGGAATCTTCGGACACGACCCCGGAATCAAGCGGAAGGTACTCAGCCGCGACCAGGCGCTCGAGCTGATCGCGGCCTCGGGGCTCCCGACGCCGATCCGCGTCGTCGCGGCAGCGCACCCGATCTTCCACGACCGCTACCGCTCCCTCATGAGTGCGTTGCTCGAGTTGTGGCGAGACATTGGCGTGGAGCTTTCATTCACGGCCACGACGATGGCTGCCTTCCTCGAATCGGCGCGCGACGCAACGGGAATCGACATGCGCATCGGCCGCTGGGTCGCCGACTACGACGATCCCGATACATTCGCGCATGGCCTCTTCAACTCGGCGAACGGCCTCTTTGCGCGTTATTACTCGTCGCCGGACCTCGATACAGTGCTCGAAGGAGCGCGACGCGAGACGCGACCTGTCGTGCGTGAGGCGCTCTACCACCGCTTCGAGAGCCTCGTCGCGAAAGACGCTGCCGTGCTGCCTCTCTTCCACGAGATCGACTATCGCGTCGCCAGTCCGCGCGTTCGAGGCCTAACGCTGTCCAGTCACTCCCCATACGTGAACTACGAGAAGCTCGGGGTGACGGAAGATGTTCGCATTTCCAGCGTCGGCGCGTCCGTTGGCGGAGGAGTGCTTCAGGTTCCGATCGCGGAAGACGTCGGCGAGATCGACCCGATTCGTTCGCATACCGTGGAGCGCGCCGAGATCTCGGGAACGATCTTCGAGACGCTCATGCGCTGCGTGGAGGGTGCGCGCGTCGTCCCCTGGCTCGCATCGGAGCTCCGCGCCGAAGAAGGGGGGATGCGCTACAGGATCCGCGTTCGGGAGGCGAGGTTCCATGATGGACGGCGCCTCACGGCGCGTGACGTCAGGCACTCATGGGAACGTCTCCTGCTCGACGAGCACGGAGATGCGCGTTGGCTCCTGGCGCCGGTGCGGGGCGCGGTTGCGCTCATCGAGGGACGCTCGCGCGATCTCAGCGGGTTCCGGATCGTCACGCCTTACGAATTCGTCGTCGAGCTCGAGCGGCCGGTCGCCTTTTTCGCGCCCATGCTCTCGCATCCATCGCTCGCGATCGTTCCCGAGGGGACGGAACGCCTCGGTGCATCGTGGCGGAGCGGCTGCGTCGGCACCGGGCCGTTCCGGCTCGTGAAGTTCGAGAAGGGGAAACGAATCGAAGTCGAGAAGAACCCGCTTTACTGGAACCGCGACATGCCGAAGTCGGAAGGGATGGTGTTCCATCTCGGCTCGAGCCCCGCGCAGATCCGGGAGGAGTTCATCGCGGGGCGCCTTTCGATCGCATCCGAGCTCTTTCCTCACGACGTCGAGCGGCTGCGCCACGATCCGCTCTTCGCGGCAGGCTATCGTGAGGTGCCGCGACTCTCGATCTACTTCGCCGCGTTCAATTCCAAACGGGGGCCGCTCGCCGATCGCGACGTTCGTCGAGCGCTCGTGCAGAGTGTCAGCGTTCCGGCGATCGTGCAGCGCACGCTCGGGCGGCTCGCGATCCCGGCGCACGGGTTGATCTCGCCGGGTCTGCTCGGGTACTCACCCGATCCTCCGCGCGTGCCCGACGTTGCGATCTCGGCGGAGAAGCTCGATCTCGAGCTCGAGCTGAACGTGCATCCAATGTACGCGGGTCACTATTCACTCATCTCGAGCGAGATCTTCTCCGCCTTCCGCGCGCGCGGCGTGAGGCTGCGGACGGTCGACCGGCCGATGGCGGACTTTCTGGAAGTGCAGACGCGTGGTGACGCCGACATCAACATGAGCCGCTGGGTCGCCGACTATCCCGACACCGACACGTTCATGCACGGACTGCTCCATTCGCAGGGCGGCATCATCGGCCGGTTCTGCGGAGCTCCCGAGCTCGATGTGCTGATCGACCGGGCGCGGACCGAGCTCGATCCGGGACTCCGTCACAGCATTTACCGCGAGATCGAAGACGTCATCGCGCGTGAGGCACGCGTCCTACCACTCTTCCACGAGCAGATTTACCGCTTCGTCCGCCCCGAGGTGGAAGGCCTTCACTTCAGCGGATCGCTGCCGGAAGTGATGTACGAATCGTTGCGCGTGAGGCGATAGGCCGAGAGAAATTCGGATTTCGAAATTCGAAATCCGAAATCCGAACTGCCTCTCACCTGCTCTACAAATACCGCATCACGACCACGAACACGACCGGCACGGCGAGCCCCGCAAGACTGAACCAGAGGCCTCGGCCGGTGATCCCGTTGCGGCCGCGGAGGATGAAGAGGCCGCTGATCGCGAGCAGCGCGAGCAGGATCGCGTAGCCGTCCGCGAACCAGGTCCAAAGTCCCTTGGGGTGGTTGAGGTGGAGGAAGTTGGCGTCGCGGAGCAAGGCACGGTCGCGCGGGCGCTCGATCGTCGCCCTACCCGCCTGCGCATCCGCCCTAACGCTCCAGCCGTCGTAGAACAGATCGACGAGATGTGGAGCGGAGCGGAACGACGACTTCGGAGCGCCGGGGAGATCGAGGCGGTCGACGAGCGCAGCGACCATCTCTTCGCGCGATGTGATGGGGATTGAGGTGAAGCGCTTCTCGACCCGCTCGATCTTGTAGTTCGGGTTCCAATCGCTGACGTGGTTCACCGCGAGGCCCGAGATCGCGTAGACGATCGTCAGGGCCGCGCAGAAGTAGCCGGCGTCGCGGTGCACCGCGCGATTGAGCTTGCGCCAGTTCACGATCGGCGTGTCTGCCGGAGAACCCGCGTCACTCGATGATCGCGCCGGTACCCATGAGCTGATATGTCACGGTGGGACCGGTCACGCTTGCCGGATCGAACGGCTGCTTCTGCTCTTCGGCGTGATGCTTCGCCGCCTCGATCGCCTGCTCCTTCGTCATCTCGACCTTCGTGAAGGTGCCTTCGGCGACGGCTTGCTTCCCCTTCGCCTCCAACGGGATGACGATCACACCATCTTCGACCTTGAAGCGGATCGACTGAAACTCCTTGTCTCCGGCGATTGCCATCCAGCATCCGCGCTTTGCGCAGACGTCGGTGATCACGCCTTCGACCTTCACGATCTTGCCGACGTACTGCTCCGGACTCGCGAGGAGCTCGCTCAACTTCACGGGATCGCCCGCGCCCGGGGCCTTGCCGTACGTGGTGGCGAATGCCGTGGCGCCGAGGACGACAAATGCGATTGCAGCGGCGAGAACGAGTACCTTTTTCATGGCGCGGATTCTAAGTCGCGCTGGCTGGGCGATACAACCGCCGGCAAACGGCCCGCGTGTGCGTTCCGTCACCTCGCTCGAGGCGTGAGACTCCTGCGGAAATCGACTTCAGAACCTCACCTGTGCCGCGAGCGAGAAGGCGCGCGGTGACGAGAACGACGTCGCCTTCCCGAAATTCGGATTGTTAGGCTCGGTGCCGCGGCCGAGGATGAGTCGGTCGTCGACCGAAAGCTCGGTCTGATCGTCGAACGCATTCAGCAGCCTTCCTTCGAGTGTCACGATGGTGCCGCCGATGCTCCAATCGTATGCGGCGAGCAAGTCGGCATTGAGCCAGTCGTCCATCCGGCGCGTCCCGGCGGCCTCGAGATAGGCGACATACGACGAGCTCGACACGTTCGCCGACGGGAGCCCTCGGGCTTCCCACGCACCGCCGCTCTGGAAGCGCACGTACGCTCCGAGGGTAAGGCCTCCCCACGGGCGAGCCGATGTCAGCAGCTTTGCAACGTGCGTCCGGTCGCCGCGCAGCAGCCCGTCGCGATTGTCGGTGATCAGCACTCCTGGACCGTCCTCGATGAACGACGAGTTGTAGAAGGGAGAGTCGGAGCCGAAGTCGATATCCCAGTTTCCCGAGAGGCGGCTCCAGCTTTAGCTGGCGGTGAGCGCTAGGGCGCGCCAATGGTCGAAGCGTCCGTTCAGCTCGACAGTCACCGCTTCATAACGGCGGTAGGCGCCCGGAAGCTGCGCGACATGGAACGGTCCGTTCCCGAGCCCATCGGCGCTCACATCGTCGAAGATGTCGTCGACGTCGCGGCGAATCGCCCAAATGTCGAGGCTGGCGCGCGCGCCGACGGGTCGCGAGTAACCGATGACGTACTCGTCGGTGTACTGTGGGTCGAGCCCATGGTCGACCGTCTTGGACTGCGTGCTCGACGAGGGCACATCGGAGAGGAGAGCGCCGGTCGCGTCGAACGTTGCACGCGTCGTGAAGATGCGAGTCGGTGACGCGGCGCGCTCGAGCGATTTGTTTTCCGTATTCATGTAACGGCCATAGTTCGCGTAGAACTTGTCGGCCACCGACGGAGCCGGCACGAACGCAATTCCGATTCGCGGCTGGATCTGCTGGTCGAAATTGAACGTCAGAATCTCGACCTCCTCTTTGCGCCCGCAAGCGCATGACGAGTAGCGCTCGCCGTAGTAGGTGTCGCGGTTGAGAAGCAGGCCCGCCGTCAATGTGGCGCGCGCGCTCAGCGTCACCTGGTCCTGAACGAAGACGCCCCATGACTCGCCGCGTCCTCTGTGAGGCGGCTGCTCGGAGACGTAGCTCGCGGTAAAGAGCGCCGAGGATGGATTCCAGGTGACCGTGCCCCAGCCGTTCGAACGCCGCTCGAGGTCTTCGCCGTCCGTTCCGTAGGTGATTCCGGTGCGGAAGTCGTGCGGCATCCCCATCCACTCTTTCGACGCCTGAAAGGCGAGCTTGAGCTCATCGCGCATGAAATCCTGGTTGTTGACGGCGAGCGCGTTGCCGCCGACCAACTGCCCCGCCGCGGTTGCGCCGCCGACGAGCCGGTCCTGCGTCGTCGTGAACTGTCCCATCAACTCCGGATGGCTCGCGTCGAAGGCGGGGCGATAGCCGAGTCGTGTGACGGGGCGAGTCGAGTTCTCCTCGCGATTCGAGTTGATCTTGAGCTCCGCGAAGGAATCGGCGGAGAACATCCAGGTCCAACCCAGCGTCGCGATTACGTAGTCGGTGGCGTCGTCGCTGGCGATTGATGGGTGGGCGCTCGCTCCGATCGACTGGTTCGAGTAGCTGGTCGTCCGGCTGCGCGCCGAAAGGGCGAGGAAGTGGCGGCCGGCCGGCGCCGCGGTGAGCTTGAGGCCGTACTCGTCGGTATCGACCTCGGCGTCGGGGAGCCCTCCTTCCGGGAAGAGGTTGTTGCTCCGGTCGGTCGTCGTCGCGGTCGGAAAGCTCGCAACGCCAAAGAACCACAGCCGGTCGCGGACGAACGCGCCGCCTAACGAAACGCCCGCTTCGGAGCGATCGGTTCGCTCGAGTAGTCCGCTGCTCCCCGTCGGATCGGACACGAAAGCGGAGGGTTGATGATCGTAGCGTGCGGTTCCTGCGAGCTCGTTGGTGCCCGATTTCGTAATCGCGTTGACGACCATTCCACCGCTGCGGCCGAATTCGGCGGAGATCGCCCCGCGCTTGATGTTGACTTCGGCGATGTCGAGCCCGGAGACGTTTGGAACGATGTCTCCGTAGTGGGGATTCGTGACGTTGACTCCATCGAGCAGGAATGTGTTGTCGAGGCGCGACGCGCCCGCATTCGGCGCACGACGGTTGTTCGCGCCGACGCCTGGAGCGAGCTCGAAGAGTCCCTTGTACGTACGCGCGACCGGGATCTCCTCGATGAAGTCGGACTTGAAGTTTGACGAGATCTCAGTCGACTTTGCATCGACTAGCGGCTCGCGCGCCGCGACGACGATCGACTCGGTGAGGGTCGACGTCAAGGTGAGGTCGACCTGGGTGTCGCGGTCGATCGAGACGACGACGCTGCGCTTCGTCGAGCCAAAACCGGGTAACTCGGCGGCGAGCGTGTACTCGCCCGGGACAATTCGCAGGAGCGAAAATCGCCCTTTGGAGTCGACTTCCATCGACCGGCCCGCTGGAATGGAGTTGCCACTGATCGTCAGGAAGGCGCCGCTGAACGGAGTTCCATCGGAGGCGTAGACCGTTCCCGAGACCGAGCCGAACTCCCCTGCGAATGCAGGAAGCACCGCGCAGCACAGCGCCGCTGCGAGGACGAAGCTACGCATGGACGACCCTCCGTTGCGGACGGAATGACGTTCGATTCATCGTGGGAGACTCGCGCCGCGCCGGTAGTTTAACGAAAGAATGCGGAGACGAGCGGTCGACGTACGAGGCGCGTTGAAGGAGGAGAGTGGCGTCCCCAACG
>JACPDH010000051.1 GCA_016184115.1 Acidobacteriota bacterium
GAATCGGCACAAGCTCGACGCACGTGAACTATCGATGACCTCTCCCAACGACTCACGTCACGAACGCAGGCTGTTCTATGCGGTGCTCGCGGCGTTCACGCTTTTCCGCATGGTCGCTGCGGCGCTCGTTCCCCTCTCGGGTGACGAGGCGTACTACTGGTCGTGCTCTCGCAACCTCGACTGGAGCTACTTCGACCAGCCGCCAGTCGTGATCTGGCTGATGATTCCGTTCCGCGTCCTGTTCGGCGAAACATCGCTCGCCGTGCGAATGCCCGCGATCCTCGCCAGCCTCGGGGTCGGCCTCGCGCTTCCACCCCTCGTCCGGCGCCTCGGTGGCGGGATGCGCGAGGCGACTACGGCGTATCTCTGGATGAGCGCGATGCCGATGTTCGTCATCGGCTCGTTCTACGTTTCGACCGACATCATGATGGCTCCCTTCTTCGTCGCCGCGACGTGGGCCGCGGTCGCGATCGCGCAGGGAGAGCGCCGCGCGTGGTGGGGCTTCGGCGTCGCGATCGGCGTTGCGTTCCTCTCGAAGTTTCCAGGCGTGCTCGTCCTGCCCGCGATCCTCGCGGCCCTAACCACGGAGAAGGCACGCCGGGACCTCGAGACTCCGACGCCGTGGCTAGCCGGGCTGCTCGCCTTCGCGATCACGATCCCGGTCTGGGTGTGGGGCGCCCAGCACGATTGGGCGAACATCGAGTTCCAGCTCTCGAAGCGGCACGAAGTGCACGCACTCACGTTGAAATTCATCAGCGAGTTCGCCGGCGCCAATCTCCTGCTCGCGTCGCCGTTCCTCGCAATTGCATTCGTCCCCGCATGGTGGCGCGCGGTGCGGCGACGCGACGCCGCGTGGCTCGTCGTCGCGGTCGCCGCGGCGGCGCCCTTCGTGGCGTTCGGCATCGTCGCGCTTCGCGAGCGAGTCGGCGCACATTGGGGAGCGCCCGGCCTCCTCCTTCTCGCACTCCTCTTCGCCCTGCAACACGGCGATCGGCCGCGGCGCAAGCTCGCGATCGTCTCGGGACTGTTTGGCGGGGCCGTCGCCGCGGTCGCGATCACCGTTGCGATCGTCCCGTCGCTCGTCCTGGACCGCGACTGGACGTATCCCGGACGGCCTAACCGGATCTCGACGAAGAGTCTCGCCGCGGCGTTTGGTAACCAGGAACTGCTCGCCCGAGTCGAGGCAATGCGCCGCCCCGACGAGCTCGTCGCCTGCGAGAGCTACACCGTCGTCCACGTCCTTGGCTTTCTGTCGAAGGGAACATTGCCCATCGTCCTCGGCGACGTCGCCGGCGGCGATCACGGCCTAGCCTCGCTTTACTGGATGACTCCAGAGGAGCTCCGCGGCAGGAACGTGCTCTTCGTCAGCAAGCACAAGTTTTCGCCCGAGCCGCAGCTGAAGAGGATCTTCGCGAACGTCGAGCCGCTTCCACCGATCGACCTCGTCCGCAACGACGAGCTGGTGCGCCGGTTCCTCGTCTTCCGCTGCAGCGACCTACAGAGGCCCGAAGGGGCGTTCACTCTGAATCCGGCGGAGTAGCGCAGGCGACCCGGCAAGCGCCACACGAACCATTTGTCGTCCCGAGCCCGCGAAGCGGGAGAGGGACCACGCAGGCTGGCACATACGAGGTCGTCAGCCCATGCGAGTGCCTTGTGGCATGGCGGCACAAGCCTGCGAGGTCCCTCGTCGTTCGCTGCGCTCGCTTCTCGGGACGACAATCTGCACCCGCCGCGCCACTACCCTCTCCCCAGGATCCCTCGAACGACCGCTGCTGCACGCTCTGCCGCGCCCGATGGCTCGCCATCGGCGATCGCTCGTACGATCGCGCTTCCAACGACTACCGCCTCGCACTTGTCCTCGAGCGCCTCGTAGTGCTCGCGCTTCGAGATGCCGAAGCCGACGGCGAGAGGCTTCGAGACTTGACCTCGGATCGCCTCGAGACGCGTGACGAGCTTCGCGTCGAGATCGCGCCTCGCGCCGGTTACTCCGGTCGTCGAGACGTAGTAGATGAATCCGTCGCTGGAGCGATCGACGAGGCGCACACGGGCGTCGCTCGATGTCGGTGCGAGGAGAAAGACGATTCCCAGGCCGCGCGACTTGAGCGCTTGGCGCGCGCCGGCCGCCGACTCGGGAGGAAGGTCGGTAACCAGCAGCGAGTCGATACCGGCCGCAGCCGCATTCGCAGCGAACCGATCGACTTCGTAGCGCATGATCGGATTCAGGTACGAGAACGCGATGAGCGCAACGTCGCTTTTCGCGCGCACACGCCGCGCGACCGCGAATACGTCGTCGATCGTCGTGCCGCGCTCGAGCGCGCGCCACGACGCCGCCTGAATGACCGGGCCGTCGGCGATCGGGTCGGAGAACGGGATGCCGAGCTCGACTGCGTCGGCGCCCGCTTCCGCGAGAGCGAGCACAATCTCGACCGTCGCGTCGACGCCAGGGTCGCCGCATGTCACGTACGCCACGAGACCGCAGCGCCCTTCCTTCTTCAGGTGCGCAAACGTCCGGTTCACCCGATTCACGGCTCCCGCCCTTCCATCACGGCGACCTGCGGTACGTCCTTGTCTCCTCGTCCGGAGAGGTTTGCGACGACCAGACTTCCCGTTCCCAGCGTTTCTCCGTTTCTCATCAGCCATCCGATCGCATGCGCCGACTCGAGGGCCGGGATGATCCCCTCCGTCTCGCTCAACCGGTGAAACGCCTCGAGCGCGAGCGCGTCGTCACAGGAGTGGTACTCGATCCGCTTCGTCCCCTGATAGTAGGCGTGCTCGGGCCCGATCGAAGGGTAGTCGAGCCCCGCCGACACCGAGTGCGTTTCCGCAATCTGCCCGTGAGCGTCCTGCAGGACCATCGATCGTGTTCCATGGAGTACGCCTAACGCGCCACCTTCGAACCGTGCCGCGTGGTCGCCGAGTCCAGGACCGCGACCGCCTGCCTCCACGCCGATCAGCCGGATCGACGACCTCTTCAGCATTTCGTAAAAGAGTCCGATCGCATTCGAGCCGCCGCCGATGCATGCCACCGCGACGTCAGGCTCACGGCCCGTCTCGCGCCTCAGTTGCGCGAGCGCTTCGCGCCCGATCACCGCCTGAAAGTCGCGGACGATCATCGGGTACGGGTGCGGTCCGAGCACCGAGCCGATGATGTAATGCGTCGTCCCGACATTCGTGACCCAGTCGCGGATCGCCTCGTTGATCGCATCCTTCAACGTCCGCGAGCCGCTCGCCACGGGCACGACCTCCGCGCCCATCAGACGCATGCGGAAGACGTTGAGCTCCTGGCGCGCCATGTCGACTTCACCCATGTAGACGACACATTCGAGCCCGAGCAACGCGCACGCGGTCGCCGTCGCTACACCATGCTGACCCGCACCCGTCTCCGCGATGATTCGCGCCTTACCCATCCGCTTCGCGAGAAGCGCCTGTCCGAGCGCGTTGTTGATCTTGTGCGCTCCCGTGTGGTTGAGGTCCTCTCGCTTGAGGAAGAGGCTGACTCCTCCGCACAACTCTCCGAACCGTTTCACCTCGGTGAGTGGCGTCGGACGGCCGACGAAGTTCTTCAGAAGCAGATCGAGCTCGCGACCGAACGCACGATCTTTCCGCGCGACGCGATACGCCCGCTCGAGCTCGTCGAGCGGAGCCATGAGCGTCTCCGGCACGAACTTGCCGCCGAAGTCGCCGAAGAAGCCGGAACGGTTGGGGAGGATCATCGTTCTTGTGGTTGTTAGATGTTAGTTGTTAGTTGTTAGTTGTTAGTTGTTAGTAGTGCTGAGTGCTGAGTGCTGAGTGCTGAGTCAAGGCGTCGCGTAGCGACGGCCGAGCTTAGCCCCCGGTCGAAGACCGGGGGCCGGGGGAAGACCGCGAGACGCGGGTCGCGAAACGCGCCCCATCCCCGTCGCGTAGCGACGGCCGAGCTTAGCCCCCGGTCGAAGACCGGGGGGCCGGGGGAAGATCGCGAGACGCGGGTCGCGAAACGCGCCCCATCCCCGTCGCGTAGCGACGGCCGAGCTTAGCCCCCGGTCGAAGACCGGGGGGACCGAGGAACACCGGCGATCCGAAACCAAACCCTTCGCGCCGCGTAGCGGCGCAGGAAACGTCGACCTTCACCTGGTCGCTCATCGCCTCTCGCCTGCATACCTTTGCCCATGGCCCGCCTTTGCCTGCTTTGACCTTTGACCTTTGACCTATGACCTCAGACCTCAGACCTGACATTATCGATGAACGCACGGATCTTCTCGTGATCCTTGATCCCTGGCTCCGACTCGACGCCGCTCGCGACGTCGACGGCGAATGGACGCACTGTCGCAACCGCCTCTCCCACGTTCTCGGGCGTTAGGCCGCCCGCAAGGAAGAGCGGCTTGTCCTCGGAGATCTCCCTCACGAGCCTCCAGTCGAAGCGGGTCCCTGTCCCGCCGAGACCGTTCGCGCTCGCGGCGTCGAAGAGATACCAGTGCGCCATGCCGTAGCCGACCGGACGCGAGAGCTCGTCGCCGACACGGAACGCCTTGATCACCGGAAGTCGCATCGCGGCGACCTCGTCGGGGCTCTCGTCGCCGTGAAGCTGTATGACGTCGAGTCCGGCATACTTCGTCACGGCGTCCACGAGATCGCGCGGCTGGTTCGCGAAGACTCCGACGAAACGGATCTCGCGCGGGTCGAACGGCGCGCATCGCGCGTCGGCAAGCCGCCGGTCGTGCTCCTGCTTCATCCACCCTCGCACGTAGTGGACGATCCGTTTCGCGCGATCGGCGTCGATGCAGCGTCTCGACGACGGGACGAAGACGAACCCGAGGAAGTCGGCGCCCATGAGCGCCGCAGCGAGCGCATCCTCCTCGCGCGTTAGGCCGCAGATTTTGACTCGCGTCATGTCGCGGCCGCCTCGCCGCGCAATTCGCGCAGCGCCAACGCGCGATCGCTTTGCCGCAAAAGCGATTCGCCGACGAGGAATGCGCGAAAACCACTCCGCATCAACCGCTCGATGTCCGCGCGCGTCTTCAGCCCACTCTCCGAGACACGAAGAACTTCTGCAGGAATTCGTGCCCCGAGTCGCTCGGACGTCGCAAGGTCGACCGAGAAATCGTTCAGATTGCGGTTGTTCACGCCGACGAGGCGCGCGCCCGCCTCGAGCGCTCTATCGAGCTCTTCGTCATCGTGGACCTCCACGAGCGCGTCGCAGCCGAGATCGTCGATCAATGCAATGAAGTCACGCATCGTCGCCGCATCGAGGAGCGATGCGAGCAAAAGCACGGCGTCGGCGCCCGCGGCGATCCCGCGATGAATCTGTACCGGGTCGACGACGAAGTCTTTCATGATCACCGGGAGCCCGCTCGCGTCCGTCGCGCGGGCGAGCCAATCGCGGCTCCCCTTGAAGTGCCGTGGCTCGGTGACGACCGAGAGCGCGGCCGCGCCACCATCGCGATACGAGCGGGCGATCGTCTCGACATCGGGTGAGGCTGCGATCGTCCCCGCGCTCGGCGATGCCGCCTTGATCTCCGCAATGATGCGCGGAGCGTCCGCCGCGCCACACGCAAGCGCGATTCGGAATCGCCGCCGCGCCAGTCCTTCACGCCGTTCGAGCGCCCGCCGTTCGAGCGCCGCGCGATCGAACGGCGTCGCAAGCAGCTCCTCGCGCGTCTCCGCAACGATGCGATTGAGGACGCTCACGCCGGACCCCGTCCCTCGGGCGGAGCAGTCTCGCGTTTCGATGCAGCGACGAGCGCCTCGAGCGTCTCCAGTGCCCGTCCCGAATCGATCGAATCGCGCGCTGCCTCGACTCCGTCGCGCAGCGTCGGCTCGATGCCCCCCACGTAGATCGCCGCGCCGGCGTTCGCAAGGACAATGTCGCGCCGTGCGCCACCTTCCCCTGCGAGCACCTCGCGCGCGATGCGCGCATTCGTCGCGGGATCTCCGCCCGCCACCTCCGCCGGGCCGTGCCGCCGAAGCCCGAGCGACTCCGGGGTGATCTGTCGAGCCTCGACGGCGCCCCCCTTGATCTCGAACGCGTGCGTCACCGCCGACACCGAGATTTCGTCCATCCCGTCATCGCCATGGACGACGAGCGCATGCTCGGCACCGAGCTCCGCGAGCACGAGTGCCATCGTTTCCACGAGCTTCGGAGAGAAGACGCCTAACAGCTGACGTTTCGCGAACGCCGGATTCGTGAGCGGCCCGAGGATGTTGAAAATGGTTCGGAGGCCAAGCTCGCGACGCACCGCGGAGACCGCCGCCATCGCGGGGTGCATTCTCGGCGCGAAGAGAAACGAAACTCCGGCACTCTCGAGAACCCGCGCCGACTGCTTCGCGTCGAGGTCGATGTCGGCCCCAAGAGCGGCGAGAACGTCCGCGCTGCCGCACGACGACGAAACGGCACGGTTCCCATGCTTTGCGACTCGCACGCCGGCGCCCGCCGCGACGATCGCCGACACCGTCGACACGTTGAAGCTCCCGCGACCGTCGCCGCCCGTGCCGCAGGTATCGACGAGTCCGGCGGGATCCACGTCGATTGGCGTCACCCGCTCGCGCATCGCCGTCGCGGCTCCCACGATCTCGTCCACCGTCTCTCCCTTCATTCGAAGGGCAACGAGAAGCGCGGCCTTCTGCGCGTCGCTCGCGAGGCCGTCCATGAGCATGCCGAACATCTCGCGCGATTCGTCGCGCGAGAGATCGCCGCCCCCGACCAGCTTCCGAATCGCGTCTCCGATCACGCAAGGCCTCCGCAACGAAGGAAATTGCGAATCACGAGGTCGCCCGAGTCGGTGCCATACGACTCGGGGTGAAACTGGATTCCCCATACCGGCAGCTCGCGGTGCCTCACCGCCATCACCGCGCCGTCGGCCGTCGCGGCGTCCACCTCGAGACATGCCGGCATCGTCGCCCGGTCGATGACGAGCGAGTGATAACGCGCCGCGCGGAACGGAACGGGGCAGCCTTCGAACAGTCCTCGACCCTGGTGGAGCACATCGTGCGTCTTGCCATGGACCGGTACCGGTCCCCGGATGACCGTTCCACCGTACGCCTCGCCGATCGCCTGGTGACCCAGGCATACGCCTAACAGCGGAGTGGATCGATTCGCGCGGATCAGGTCGAGGATCCGGCCGGCTCGTGCCGGCGTTCCGGGACCGGGAGAGACGACGATCGCCTTCGCACCGGAGGCGAGCAGCGCATCGACCTCGAAGGCGTCGTTCCGGACGACTTCGATGCTCTGGCCAGACAACCTCTCGATCTGCTGCACGAGATTCCAGGTGAACGAGTCGTAGTTGTCGACCATCGTAATCACGATGCAGCGACCTCCTGCCGCTCGCGCGACGCGATCCGCGCAAGTGCGACTGCGACCGCCTTCTTCAGCGCGGCCGCCTTGTTCACAGTCTCCTCGTACTCGGTCTCGGGAACCGAGTCGTAAACGATCCCGGCACCGGCCTGCACGGTCGCCTTGCCATCACGCAGTGAGATCGTCCGGATCGCAATGCACGAATCGAGGTTTCCTGAGAAGCCAACATACGTGACCGCTCCGGCGTACGGTCCTCGGCGCGCGACCTCGAGCTCGTCGATCAGCTCCATGGCGCGAATCTTCGGCGCTCCCGACACGGTCCCCGCGGGAAAGCATGCGAGGAAGGCATCAATAGGGGTGAGCCCCTCACGAAGCTCGCCGCGGACGTCCGTCACGAGATGCATGACGTGGCTGTAGCGCTCGACGCGGCAAAAACCTTCGACCCGAACCGTGCCAGTCGCGGATACGCGACCGAGGTCGTTGCGGCCGAGGTCGACGAGCATCAGGTGCTCGGCGCGCTCCTTCGGGTCGGCGAGGAGCTCTGCTTCGAGCGCAACGTCTTCCGCCCGCGTTGCACCTCGACGGCGCGTGCCGGCGATCGGTCGCGTCTCGACGTCGCGGCCGTGTACGCGGACGAGCATCTCGGGCGAGGCACCGACGAGCGTACAGTCGCGCGTGCGGAGCAGAAACATGTAAGGCGACGGATTCACCGCGCGGAGTGCGCGATAGAGCTCGAGCGCTTCGGATTCGGGATAGTCGATCGACCACGACTGCGAAAGCACGATCTGGAAGACCTCGCCTGCTGCGATCTGCTCCTTCGCGCTCGCCACCATCGCGACAAAGGTCTCGCGACTGCACGAGGCGCTCTCGGCAATCAGTGCGCTCGCATGGTTGCCGTCACGAAGGTCGGAGCTGGCGCGGGCGAGCCTCGCGACCGTTTCGTCGAGGCGCTGGTTCGCGTCTGTCAGTAGCTCGGCCGAATCGCGTCGATCGGCCGCGAAGAGATTCGCGACGATGATGAGACGCTGCTTCACGTGGTCGAACGCGATGACGTTGTCGATGAAGAGGAGCCGCGCGTCAGGCGCGCCTGCCCGCGGGTGACGGTCGGGGATGGCTTCCGTCCAGCGCGCAACGCCATAGCCGAACCAGCCAACGGCGCCGCCGAAGAAAGGAGGAAGCGACGCTTCGTTCCAGACGCGCAATGGCACCAGCTCCTCGCGCAGGAGCGTCACCGGATCGGGCGTCGCGTCGTCGATCGCGAGTGTCTTGCGCGGGGCGAAACCGATGAAGGAGTAGCGCCCCAGGCTCTCTCCCCGCTCGACGCTCTCGAGAAGGAAGGAGTCGACCGACGGATCCTCGATCGCCGCGAATGCCGATACCGGCGTAATCGTGTCGGCGGAAAGCTCGCGCACGACCGGGATCACGTCCCAGGAGCTGCGAAGCTGTTCGAGCAGCTCGATTGTCAGCGCTTGTTCCATATCGATTTCGAATTTCGAATTTCGGGTTCGAAGACGGAGGTCGAACAGCTCGGCGAAGCCGAATTCGAAATCCGAAATTCGAAATACGAAATCCCTGCTATGTCGTTCCCGCCAGATACTCCTCGACCGTCGTCTCCCTCTCCGAGCCGTCGGCAAGCCGCTTCACTTTCATCACTCCTCGTGCCGCCTCATCAGGACCGATCATGATTGCATCGCGTGCTCCCGATGATGAAGCCGCCTTGAGCGCCTTTCCGACCGCGCCCGTGCGGTATGGAAAGATCACCGCACGTCCCGCACCGCGAAGCCGTGCGACGGTCTGCAGCGCGGCCTCACGCGACGAATCGTCGACCGCGACCACGACCGCATCGAGCTGCCTCGAGGCCGTCGCCGCGAGACCGCGATCCTTCAACAGCTCGCCGAGAACCACGTCGCCGAAACCGAAGCCGAGTGCAGGGACGTCGACTCCCGCGAGCGCGCTGAAGAGCCGGTCGTAGCGCCCGCCTCCGCAAATCGCGCGAAGCTCGCCCTTGCGGTCGAAGATCTCGAAGACGATTCCGGTGTAGTACGCGAGCCCGCGCACGATCTTCATGTCGAACGTCGCCCAATCGCCAAAGCCGAGGCTCGCGAGCGCCGCGAAGTAGACGCGAAGGTCATCCGCGACTTTCGCGATGACTTCGTTTCCCGGGTGCGCTGCGGCGAACTGATCGAGGGTCATGTCCGTCAACGAGAGCGCCTTTCCCGCGCGATCGCGATCGAGGCCGATCTCGCCGAGCCGCGCGAGGCAGAGCTCGCGCGGGTCGCGCTCGACTTTATCGATCACGTTGTACGCGATCGCCATGCTCTCTTCGGTGACGCCTAACTCGACGAGCGCCGCGTGAAGGAGTCGCCGGTCCGAAACACGCGCAACGACGTCGGCGGCCGTGAGGCCGAGAATCCGGAGCACGTCGAGTGCCGAGGCGAGCAGGTCGGCATCAGAGAGGACCGACTCCTCGCCGATGATGTCCATGTTGAGCTGGAAGTGCTCGCGCAGCCTGCCACGCTGCTGCTTCTCGTAGCGGAAGAGCTGCGGAGTGGAATACCAGCGCACCGGGCGCGGCATCCCTTTGATCTTCGTTCCGAGCATCCGGACGAGCGTCGGCGTCATCTCTGGGCGGAGCGCAACATCGCGACCACCCTTGTCCGTGAAGTTGAAGAGCTGGTTGACGATCTCCGGCCCCGACTTCTCGATGTAGAGCTCGAGCGACTCGAGGGGCGGACCGTCGTACTCCTCGAAACCGTAGCGCCGGGCGACTTCGCGCCAGGCCGACATGACCTGGGTACGGCGCGCCATTTCTTCGGGGTGGAAATCGCGAAAACCGGGAAGCGATGCGTGTTTGCTCATGCCGAGTGCGGGACCGCCTTCATGAAGAGTCTGGACTGCGGGATTGCCTGTGCTTCGAGAAACCGGAGACCGTCGAACACCTCGCGCCCCGCTTCGTGCGCGACGCGCGTCATCGGCTGGCCTGCGCCATACCCGACATCGACGAGTCGCGCGCCGCGAACGAACGGCGCCGATGGCGGTTCGAGCGATGCGTCTCCGCGAATCGTGTTGAGTACGAGGTCGCCTTCAAAAGCGGCAAAGTCGCGAAGCGTCTTCGCCTCACAACCATACTCGCGCGCGAGCCCGGTTGCCCGATCCTCGCTCCGGTTGAAGATCGTGACGCGCAGACCCGCCTCGCGCGCAGCGACGAGAGCCGCACGCGCCGTACCGCCGGCGCCGACGACCGCGGCTGCCGACCCGGAGGCCGCGCCGAGTGCGTCGAACGCAACGCGGAACCCTTCGACGTCGGTATTGTCCGCAAAGAAGACGGGGCCCTGGGGCGTCGACTCTCGCACGAGCGTGTTCACGGCGCGCGCCGCAATCGCTCGCGGCGCAATGCGTGCGCCGACCGCGGCGGCGAATGCGTACGCGTCGGCTTTGAACGGAGCCGTGATGCTCATCCCCGCCGGCGCGAATCGGTCGCCGCGCGCGAAGGGTTCCGCGACGTCGAGGAACGTCTCGGTCTCCGCGATCGAGTACGCCGCACACGCCGACGATTCGAAGAAGATGCGGTTGTGGATCATCGGGGATCGGCTGTGGCTCGCCGGATTCCCGACGACGGCGAAGAGCGAGCGCGGCGACGGGCACTGCCGGCGACGCCCGAAAATCTCGAGCGCCTCGGCGAGTGTCAGCTGCCCAGGCGCTGCGATCGATTCGGCAGAGCTCGCCGCGAAGACCAGGTCGGAGCCAAAAAACGGCGCGAGGATCCGCGAGTAGAGGCCGCGGCCTCCCATCCCAATGACCGTGAGAGGCTCCTCTTCGTGATCGGCCGAGAGGGCGAGCAACGCGGTGTTGTCGGCGAAGCTCCTCGGCGTCACCGCAATCTTCACTCGCGCGCATCCTCGGTCGCGCATCGAGTGAAAGAGCGACTCGAGGTTAGGCATTCCGGCAAAGTCGTGGAATGACAGGATCGCATTCGCGCGATGCCGCTCGAGGAACGCGGCGTCGAGCCTCGGCGTGTACTCGACGTCCAGCCACTCGAACCCTGCGCGAAGCGCCGCGGCGATCTCCTCGTCGACGGGCACTCCGTAGTCGGCGGTCGTGCGTCGCGTCATGATGAGCTCGAGTGTGCTCGCCGCGCGAACCGACTCGAAGTCTGAGAGAGTCGGGTGCCGTTCGAGGCGATCGACGCGAAGCTCGACGCCGTCGACCCC
>JACPDH010000015.1 GCA_016184115.1 Acidobacteriota bacterium
AGGGTGCTGAAGCCGGCCCGCGGTTCGCGCTTCCATCTGGAGGCGCGCGAGCAGGTTGTCCTCGCTGAACCCAGCTTCCAGCTTGATCGTCTTGATCGCGACGATTCGGTCGATGAACGGGTCGCGCGCCTTGTAGACGACACCCATCCCGCCTTCGCCGAGCACCGAAAGCACGTCGTACTTCCCGATCTTCTGGGGATGCGCAACCGTCATCGATTCCTCCGGGTGTCCATGATTGTAAAGAGGATTTCGTTCTGGTGCGGGGAGAAAAAGGGTGGAGGTGGTACGCACGACTCGGTGGCGGAAGCCCGCGAGGTCTTCGGTCGCTCTCCCGCGATCCGGAGTCGTTCAGGAGAACGGCAGGTCGCTCGGGCGTCGCCTGCGCTAGGCCACGCGGTTGCCGCCGAGGCTCTTGGCACGGCTCAATGCGTGCTCAGCCAGACGGATGAGTGCGGCCGAATCGGACGCCGCGGGTCCCGCGGCTGCGGCACCGATGCTCACGCTCATCGCGATTCCTTTCGACAGCTCCTCTTTCTCGACGGCGATGCGGATCCGCTCGCCCGCGAGGATCGTCCCTTCGCGGTCGGTTCCGGGGAGGACGATGAGGAACTCCTCGCCGCCGAATCGTCCGACCGAGTCGTAAGGGCGGAGGTTCGTCCGGATGCGACGGACGATCTCCTGCAGCGCTGCGTCGCCCGCCTCGTGCCCGTTCGTGGCGTTGAGGTCGCGGAGGTGATCGACGTCGACGAGTAGCATCCCGAGCCCGCTCGAATCGCGCCGCGCGTGCGAGAGCTCGCGCTGGAGAATGTCGACGACAGCTCCTCGGCTCCAGAGGCGCGTCAGCGGATCGATCCGTGCCGTTGCCGCGGTCCCGCCGTCTTCGCGGAGCAGCTCTTCCTGCCCCTTCGAGTACACGGGATTGCGCAATTCAGTCTCGGCGATGCGCGCGAGGTCGCGAAAGTCGGCGATGTCGCGTTCGGAGAGGCTTCTCGTCCGCTGATCGAGCAGCTCGAGGACTCCCACGACGCTGCCGTCGACGGTCGTCAGCGGCTGCGCCGCATAAAAGCGGACGAATGGCTCCGCGGTTACGAGCGGGTTGTCGGAGAAACGTGGGTCTTTCCTCGTGTCCTCCACGACGAAGGTATCGCTTGCATGGATCGCATGGCCGGCGAACGAGACGTCGCGCGCGAGCTGTGGAAATGCGATTCCGCAGCTCGACTTGAACCAGACGCGGGTGCTGTCGACGAGCGCGAGGGCGATCACGGGCGCGTCGAAGACACGGTGCGCCAGACGCGTCACCCGATCGAACCGCTCTTCGGCGGGAGTGTCGAGAATGGCAAGCGAACGAAGTGCGTCGAGCCGTGTCGATTCGTCGAGCGGGAGCGATGGACGTTGCATCGTGACGCAGTTTAGTCCCTGGCGGGCTGGCTGAACAGACGGGTGCGGCGCCATACGGGGGCGCGCCGAAACGGCGCGAGGCGTTTCGTCATTCAGGATCGGGGTCCGTCCGGAGCGTCATTGATACGCACGCGGAAAGCGGTACACTTCTAGGCGTCGGACGGGACAATATGGGTGAGAACGCGGGCGGTACGACTACGGTCATCGTCGCCGAGGACAATTTCCTCACGGCACACTTGATCGTAGCGACACTCGAGAAGGCGGGATATCGCGCCATCGCTGGCCGCGATGGGGACGAAGTGTCGCGCCTGATCGGCACGCACCGTCCACGCGTGTTGATCGTCAACCTCAACCTGTCGAGGCCAAGTGGGATGGAGTTGCTTCGTACGCTGCGCAAAGCGTATGCGGAGCTTCGCGCCATCGCATTCCTCGCGCCGACGCAGGCCGATCTCCGTGCACAGGCGGCGGGGCTCGGCGCCGAATCGTTTTTCGAATCACCGTTCGACCCCTCGGCGCTAGTCGCCGAAGTCGAGCGGCTGGCAGGGGAGTGACATGGGCGATATCGACCTGATCTCATCGTCGTACGCGCTGACGAAGCAAGGGGTCTTCGTCGTCGCGATGGCGGTCCTGGTTCTCCTCGCCTTCGCGATTCTTCTGTCTGTCGTCGTCCTCGTGCATCACCTCTGGAGCGACCGGGAGCGGCGCGTGAATCGCGAGCGCTTCGAGGGGGCCGCGACGTTCCTTGCGCCGTATCTCGTTACGACCGAGGAGGAGCTGTCGGCTGCGGTTGCGCGAGCCCGCGCGAAATTCGGCGACCGTGCCGTCGGCCTCGTGTTGCGGCGCGCGCGCTTCGACCTCAAGGGCGAGGTCGCGTCGCGCATCACCGAATGTCTGCTCGAAATGGGCGCGGTCAACGAGCTGATCAGGGAGACGAAATCGAGGCGCGACTGGCGCCGCGTCGGCGGAGCGCGCGGCCTTGGCGAGTGCGGCGGTGAAAAGAGTCGCACCGTCCTCATGGATCTTGCGATGAACGACCCAGTCGGCGACGTGCGGCGCGCGGCGCGCGAAGGACTCCTCACCGAGGGGCATGCCCAGGCGACGCAGGTCGCGATCGACTCGTTTCTGCAGGACCTTCCGCGCAGGGCGGGGTGGCGGCGTTCGTTCTACGCGCGCCTCGCGTCGGTCGCTTCGGCAGACCTTCTCGACCTGATCCGATCGCGACAGCTTTCGTCGGGCGAAGAGAAGCTGGCGCTCGAGGCGCTCGGCGACGCAGGCGCGGCCGCGGCGCTTCCGCTCGCGATCGCGGCGACGCGCTCGCGCGAGCCGGAGCTTCGCGCGACCGGCATTCGTGTTGCGGGCAAGCTTGGTGGAGAGGTCGAGTTTCCGCTGCTCCTTCGTTCGCTCGAAGATGACGCGTGGTTCGTGCGCGCCGCGGGAGCGCGTGCGATCGAGTGGATGTTAGGGTCCCGGCGGATTGCCGCCCCGGATCCCGCGACGCAGCGTGATGCGACGACGTTGCTCGGAACGCGCCTCGACGACGGATCGTGGTGGGTGCGGGCGAACGCGGCGCGCGCGCTTTCCCGAGCCGGCGAAGAGGGGATCGTCGTCCTCTTTGCAGCGGCCGAAGGACGCGACCGCTACGCGCGCGACGCGGCGCTCGCGGCGCTCGCGATGGCGAGTCTCGACCCGGTGCGCATGGCGAGGCTTCGCGAGATCGCCGGCGCTGGCGGCGCAACGGAGGCCGCGGCCGTCCGGGCCGCCGCGGTTCGTGCGCGCGAGGTGCCCGCATGAGCATGACGTTGCTTTTCCAGTTCTTCCAGGTCGTGATCCTCGTCTATTTCACGCTGCTGAACTCGATCTACCTCATCTTCACTGTGATCGCGTTCTTCGATCTGCTTTCGTTCGACAGGCGTTCGCGACGCCGCGGGCTGGGCGACGTCCTCTCGGGGACGACCTTCCGCCCGATCTCGATCATCGTGCCGGCGCACAACGAACAGGAAACGGTCGTCGACAACGTTCACTCGGTGCTCGAAGTTGGTTATCCCGAGTTCGAGGTGATCGTCGTCAATGACGGCTCGAGGGACGAGACGCTCGGGAGACTGCAACGCGAGTTCTCACTATTCCCGATCACCGACGCGACGCGGGCCCAACTGCCGACGAAGAAGGTGCACGCCGTCTTCCGCTCGCTCGACTATCCGAACCTCATCGTGCTCGACAAGGAGAATGGCGGAAAGAGCGACGCGCTCAACGCCGGAATCAACGTCTCGAACTACCCCCTCTTCTGTTCGATCGACGCCGACTCGCTCCTCAACTCCGACGCGCTGCTCCGGATCGCGCGCCCGTTCGTCGAGGACGAGCGGATCGTCGCCGCGGGCGGAATCGTCCGTGTTCTCAACGGCGCCGTGATCCAGGATGGGCGCGTCGTGAAGTCGCGCGCGCCGGCGAGCTTTCTCGTTCTCTGCCAGACGATCGAGTATGTCCGCGGCTTCCTCACCGGACGCACTGCGCTCGCCAAGATGAACTCGCTGCTCATCATCTCGGGCGCCTTCGGCCTTTTCCTGAAGAAGGCGGTCATCCAGGCGGGGGGATACAACACGAAGACGGTCTGCGAAGACATGGAGCTCGTCGTGCGTCTCCACAGAATCGCGCGAGAGAACCGGAAAGTGGCCCGCGCGATCTTCGTTCCCGATCCGGTCTGCTGGACCCAGGTTCCCTCCGACCTGAAGTCGCTCCTGCGGCAACGCGACCGCTGGCAGCGCGGGCTCGTCGAGAGCCTCGTCATGCACGCAAAGATGTTTCTCAACCCGCTCTACGGAGCGATCGGGATGTTCGCCTATCCCTTCTATCTCTTCTTCGAGGCGCTCGGGCCGGTGTTCGAGGTGTTCGGCTATCTGCTGATCCCCGTGCTCTGGTACTTCAACGTTCTCGACGTGACGTTTTTCTGGATGTTCTTCACGCTGGCGATCCTGTACAACATTACGCTGTCGCTGATGGCGCTCATCATTGACGACCTGCTGTTCCAACGTTACGACCGTGCCAGCGACCTCGGGAAAATGATGCTCGGGGCGCTGGTGGAGTTCATCGGCTACCGACAGATTCTTTCCGTGCGCCGAACGATGTCCTTCTTCACCGCGATCTTCATGCGGCAGAAGTGGGGGCACATCGAGCGGAAGCCGATCGCCGAGACTTGATCCAGGAGATCCAATGAACGCCGATACGAGAGTACTTCTGCTGACCTGTGCCTTCATCGCGGGCTCTACCGGTCTTTGCGCCGAAGTGCGCACTCCCGAAAAGCTTCCGCCTGCCAACTACCTCAAGATCGAGAGCGAGTACGAGGATTTCGACGACGATACCGAAGCCTGGCAGCTCAGCTCGATCGACTACTCGCACAAGTTTCAGCGGTTCGGCAGCGTGATCGTGCGTGTGAGCGAGGCCGACCGCTTTGGAACCGAAGGTACGCAGTACGAGCTCGACATGTACCCGAAGATTGCGAAGGGAATCTACGCTTACCTCAACATCGGGGTTTCGGGCTCAGATTTGTTTCCCGAGCGGCGCTACGGTGCGCAGATCTGGAAGAGCCTGCCGCACAGCTACGAGGCATCGATCGGCGTGCGCTACCTTGCGTTCGACGACCCGGTGACCGTCTGGACCGGCTCGATCGGCAAGTACAAAGGGAACTACTACTACGTGCTCACTCCCTACGTCGTCGACGGCGATGACGGGACGAGCGCGTCGGGGATTCTCGAGATCCGGCGCTACTTCGGCGACGACACCGACAACGTCTTCAGCTTCCGCATCGGCTACGGCAACGCTCCCGAAGTCGACACGCTGCTCCAGATCACGACGACGCTCGACAACTTCTCGGTCAGCATGGGGCGCGACTGGAAGCTAAACGAGCACTGGGTACTGGGAGCCGACATCGGCTATCGCGACCGCGAGTACAACGTCAACGTCGAGCGGCAGAGTGTCTTCGTCAAGGGCTCGCTGAAGTACCGGTTCTGAGGTCGGACGATTGCGCGAGATCTCGATCCTCAGCGATTCGCCACGTCCCGAGAAGCGATGGTCGATCTGGTCGAGGATCGTGCTGCTCCTCGGTTTCTGGCTCTTCATCGGCTTCGCCGTCGGGACGGTGTTCCTGCTCTTTCCGGTCCGGTGGTGGGCGACGCTCTGCCGTGACAATGCGTGGACGCCCGCGACCGAGCGAAGCGGCGTCGTGCTCATCATCCTCCTTCTCGTCCTCGTCTCATTCGCCATCGCCAATGGCGCGATGACCGCGTTCGTTCGTTCCCATCGCGTGATCACCCGGCTGCTTCTGGTCGTCGTCACGCTCGGCGCCGCCGGCACCGCATACTGGAAGTGGATCAACCCGTCGACGATGAAAGGGAGCATGGCCGCCGAGCAGAAGGCGGGCGCGCATTTCACGTTCGGCCCCTTCCCCGATGCGGGACGCCTCGCCTCACTGAAGGGGGAGGGGTACACCGGCGTGATCTCTCTCCTCCATCCCGCCGTCGTTCCCTTCGAGCCACAACTCATCGCACAAGAGAAACGAGAGGCCGTGGCTGCCGGCATCGAGCTGATTCACCTTCCGATGCTCCCCTGGGTGAGCGACAACACGGAGTCGATGGACAAGCTCCGCGCGATCGCAAAGGCGAAGAAGGGGCGCTACTACATTCACTGTTACCTCGGTGCCGACCGAGTTAACGTAGCGCGGCGCATCATCGAGCAGGAGACTGGCGGACTCGCCGTGATCGAAGGCGCGGGCGCCTCCACGCGACGCAGTCTCGACGAGCAGAAGAAGCTCGAGCGCGGGCCGATCTTCAAGCTCGAAGAGGGGCTCTACCTGATCCCGTACCCGACTGACGAAGAGTTCCTCGGTTTCGTCCTCGCGGGGCAGGTGAAGAATGTCGTTGCGCTCCTCGACCCGCGCGACGAAAGCCAGAAGCGAAGGATCGACCATGAGCGCGCGCTGCTCGCGCAGTACAGCCTGCCGTTTCATCTCGTGGAGATCGGCGAGGAGCGTTACGGCGGGCGCCGCATCGTCGAGGCGCTGCAGAAGGCGAAGCGGCTCGAAAAACCGACCGTGATTCATGCTTTCTTCACGCCAGGCAAGTTCAAGTCTCCGATCGCCGAAGCGGTGTTGATCGCGCACCGGACCGGGCTTCCGCCACTTCCTCCGTCGATGTGGAAGGCGACCTTTGCCGGCGGCAAGCCGCAGTTGCTCGCGCCGCACGTGGCGATCGGCCCGAGGCCGACGGAGTCGGAGTTCTACGAGTCGATCCACGCCCGAGGGATCCGAACGGCGCTATTCGTCGGCGATGCGAGCGCGATGCCGTCGTCCGATGCGACCGCGGCATCGCAGGCGGGTGTCGAGCTGCGTGCGATTGCGGCAGACCCGGCCGTGGTGCTCGACACGCTCCAGGAGGGAGGGCCTTACTACCTGTACGGTCCCGGCTCCGCGGCAGTGAAGGAGCCGGTGCGCGCTCGGTATGCGGAGATGATGACACCGATCGAGCCCGTCGGCGGCAAGCCGGCGGAGACGCCCTGAGCGAATCGCCGCGATGAGCGCGAGCGTCCTCATCTACAACCCTCGCGCTGGCCGCGTGCTACGCCGGCCAGGCGTCGTGCAGCACATCGAGGCGGCGTTGCGGCCGGCGTTCGGCGACGTCCGCCCCGTTCCAACCGAAGGTCCCGACACCGCAGGAGGCATCGCAACGCGGGAGATCGCGGCAGGCGCGACGACCGTGTTCGTCTGCGGCGGCGATGGCACGATCAACGAAGTGGCGCAGGCGCTCGAAGGGACCGAAGTGCCACTAGGCGCACTCCCCGGAGGAACCGCCTGCGTGCTCGCGAACGAGCTCGGCCTCGGAAACGACCCCGGGCGCGCCGCCGAGCTACTCGCGTCGGCGGAGCCGCGCGCGATCGCAGCGGGGAGGCTTCGAAGGCCCGATGGTTCGTCGCGCCTCTTTCTCCTCATGGCAGGAATCGGCTTCGATGCACGCATCGTCCACGGCCTCGATCTGAAGCTGAAAGACCGATTCGGGAAGCTCGCCTACTGGGCCGGCGCGTTGGGCCAGTTAGGCGCGAAACTCGAGGAGATCGACGTCACGGTCGACGGCTCGACACACCGCTGTACCTTTGCGCTCGTGAGCCGCGCGCGCAACTATGGCGGCGACGTCGACCTCGCGAAGGGAGCGAGCCTCCTCTCCGAGTCGTTCGAGCTGCTGCTCTTCGAGGGACGCTCCGTCTTCCGCTTTCCCTTCTATTTCGCCGCGATTGTTGCCGGGCTGGCGAAGCGAACGCCTGGGCTCGCGGTGATGACGACGTCGCGCGTCGAGATTGCGCCCGCCTCCGGAGAGTCTCCCGCGCACGTTCAGATCGACGGCGAGTATGCCGGAACGATTCCGGCCTCGTTCGAGATCGTGCCGTCCGCGGTGCGGCTGCTCGTGCCTCGCACGTTCCGCGGATGAGCGGCCGGGTAGCGGATTTCGGGATCGAGGATCGACGGTTTTCTTCGCCGATTGTTGGGAGCCGCGTCCCGTCGGATTCAGCGATCTCCGGATCGAGTGGCCGCGCCGAGCCGCTGCGGCGTATGATTGTCAAAATGGCCGCGGAGTCGCCGCCGCCCGCGTGAGCGGGCGACGCACTCTCGCGTCTCGGGCTCGACGGCGATGAGTGACCAGGAAAAACGAAGGCTCCAGCGGCTCGACCTGAAGCCGCCCAGCGACGCGAAGCTCTCCGGCCTCGCGGTGATGATGCTCGACCTCAGCACCGCGGGAGCGCGCGTCGAACACGCATTCCCGATGAAAGCGGGGCAGCGCGGAAAGCTCGATTTCATCTGGAACGGTCTCGAGTTGTCTCTGCAATGCGAGGTCGTCCGGACGCGCCTGCAGAAGAGCACGGTCAAGCCTGGCTCGATCGTCTATCACACAGGACTTCGCTTCACCGACCCCGCCGAAGACTCGCGCGTCAAGGTGAGGCACATCGTGGCCTCGCTCGCCGGCGGCCGCGCCGCATCGTCGCAATCCGCAGGATGAGCTGGTGGCCTGTATTGGAGGAATTGGTACCGTCGTTGCGGGCGCCGCGCGGCCAGATTCGAGCCGGCGCGACGTAGGCGATGTCGGGACATCGTCGAGGAGCGACGGCGAAGCAGATGGCCGTGCACCGTCCGCAACCCAAAGGGCTGGTGGTGGTTGCCGGGGAATCCCGGCGTCTCTCGTCGTCGACGATGCCACCGCATCGCCTCCTCCTCGTTCCTTGATCTTCCCCGGCAAGCACCACCAGCGGCGGCACCAAT
This sequence comes from Acidobacteriota bacterium, assembly GCA_016184115.1. Classification (GTDB taxonomy): domain Bacteria; phylum Acidobacteriota; class Thermoanaerobaculia; order Gp7-AA8; family Gp7-AA8; genus JACPDH01. The sequence goes on from JACPDH010000015.1 coordinate 8,693, forward strand.
TCCTCCAATACAGGCCACTAGTCGTCAGCGTACCTTCATCGTTCCGCGGCAGATCACGACAGCGTTTCCTCCGACGCGGGACTCGACCGCTCTGCCCACCTCGACCCGTGCCGTCACCTGGAGGAAGCTCGTGCGTCCCATCTCGATGCCCTGTTCCACCAGCCATCGGTGCTCACCATCCGCAAGGCCTCGACCTAACCAACCTGCGAGTGCCGCCGCCGCGGAGCCCGTCGCCGGGTCTTCGATGACGCCGAGAAGCGGCGCGAACATCCGCACGTGCACGTCGGCGCCAGGAGTCTCGGCGTCGCGACAGACGACGTAGATGTCGGCCGAGCCGGAGCTCGCGAGGCGGTCGGCCCATACCCGGGTGTCGATGCGGATCCGTCCCATCGCCGCGCGGTCGCGAAGCGGCACGACCGTGAACGGGACGCCGCACGACCAGATCTCGGCCTCACCGGCGAAATCGTCAGTTGCGAGCGAGAGCGCCTGTGCGATCGCGTCGGCCGGCGCGGCGCCGTCGAGGCGTTCGGGCGCCTGTGCCGCGGTCAGCTCCGCGACGAAACGCCCATGCTCGTCGCGCATGATCGATACCGGAACCGGCCCGACTCCTTCTTCGAGAACGACACGCGTCGTGCCGGGGCCGAGCGCGAGGACGCCGGTCTCCGCGAGGACGATCGCCGTGCCAACCGTCGGATGCCCGGCGAATGGGAGCTCGCCGCCTGGCGTGAAGATCCGCAACCTGCACGTGTTCGCGGAGTCGGTTGCCGGAAAGACGAACACCGTCTCCGAGTAGTTCATCTCACGCGTGATCGCCTGCATCTCCTCGTCGCTGAGGCCGCGGGCATCGGCGAAGACGGCGAGCTGGTTGCCGCGGAAGCGGTGGTGCGTGAATACATCGGCAGTCGCGTAGTGCCATTCGAGCATCGGTCAATGATAGGAGGAGTTCGGATTTCGGAATTCGGAATTCGAAATCCGAATTCCGAAATGTCTCGATCGTTCCTATCCCATCCGCCTGCCCTGTCTCACCACGATCTCCGACCCCTCCGCAACGAAGGCGGAGGCGGGCGCGGTGGAGAGCGCGGGGAGGAATTCGTCGCCGTAGAGGCGCGAGACGTCGCAGTCGAGCGCCGGATCGAGCGCGCGCCAGACGCGCCAGGGGGGATGCTCGACCTCATACTCGACCGTTCCTCCGTCGCGCTGTGCCGCGTAGCCCCAGTAATGCTCCGCGACGAGCTCCTCGTGCGAGCCTGGCGCGATCGGTTCCGGTGGTCCCGCCATGCGAGCGCTGACGCGATTCCATCGCGAGCCGCTGTCCCACGAGTACTCGACGCGGCCATCGCCACCCGGCACCGGGAGCCGGACGTGATGCCGCATCGGCATCGCGACGTAGTTCTCGTTGTAAACGGTCCGCGCGACCCAGGCAATCGCGGCGCGCGGGACGATCTCTTTTACGAAGACGACGCCGCGTCGAATCTCGCCCTCCGCCTCGCGCCTCACATAGAAACGAAGATTGAGCTCTTCGAAATCGCGATGCAGCGGTATCGGCACCCCGAGGACGCGTGTGTCGAGGAAGAGGAACCCGACGACACTCACGAACGTCCGCCCATCGAACGAATCGAGCTCCGTGCCCCTGGGTACGCGCGACGCGAGCAGCGCAGGATCGATCTCGTAGTTGAGCATGACGAGGTTGCGCCAGGCGGCGGTGAGGAAGAGGGGAGTCTTCATCGTGTTGCCTTCCGCTTTCTTTTTGCGGTGGACGGAGCAACCGGTGCGGGAGGCGGGCCTGCCGCCGCGACGGGAGCGTAGAACGAGATTCCGCGCACGTTCTCGTCGATCGAGAGCCTGTACGTGATCGGCGGGAAGGCTCGCTGCTCGCAGTCGAGGCGCTCGCAGAGTCTGCAACTCGTCCCGATCGGGATCGCCGCATCGAGATTTCCGAGGTCGATCCCGTCCGCGTAGACGAGGCGGCGCGCCTCCGCGAGATCGCAGCCGATCCCGACCGCCATCAGCGTCGAGGGCGAGTGGTACCCGCCGTACGATTTGCGCACGGTGCGCGCGACGCAGAAGTAGGCGGGGCCGTCGGGCATCTTCGAGATCTGCGTCGTGATCTTCTCGGGGGTGAGAAACGCCGAAAAGACGTCCCACCGCGGGCAGGAGCCGGAGAAGCGCGAGAAACGAATGCCGGTGCCGCTGAAGCGCTTCGAGACGTTTCCGGCGATGTCGACGCGGACGAAGTGGAACGACACTCCCATCTCGCCCGGGCGGCGGAGTGTGGTTAGGCGATGGCAGACCTGCTCGAAGCTCGTTCCGAAACGGCTCTCGAGAAGCTCGACGTCGTAACGGAGCGCTTCGGCGGCTCGGAGGAACGCGCGGTACGGCATCAACAGCGCGCTCGCGAAATAGTTGGCGAGCGCGACGCGGCAGAGCGCGATCGATTCCGGCGTCGTCAGCCGGGAGCGAGAGATGATTCCGTCGATCGCCGCACGCGCCTCGAGGTTGCCGACCTGGTAGGCAGTCTGAAATGTGCGGCTCGACGGAATCAGCATCTCGGAGATCGAGAGTTTCCGCGCGATCGGGTCGTAGCGGCGCACCGCACTCCGGTCCGATTCGGCCGGAATCATCACGACGTCGACGCCGTAGCGCTCGCGAAGGTACGCGACCATCGAACGAAACACGTCGCCCGGATGAAGCGACGTGCCGACGCGCTCGGCCTCCGCTTCGAGCTCCGGGAAGTAGTTCATGTTCGTCTGGAGGACGTCGCTGACTTCCTCGGAGGGGAGACTCGCGGGGTCGAGCCCCGCGAACTCGCCCTCGTCGTAGAGTCGTCCCGCGAGCGCGCGCGTCGAGTCGACCGACTCGCGGTACGCGCGGTAGAGCGCCGTGATCGCGTTCGCGAGCGCGGGGCTCGATGCGAGGTCGCGAAGATCGGACGTCATCAGCGGATGCTCATCGAAGAGCGGATCGCCGAAGACTTCCTGCAGATCGGCCGCGCGCTGGACTTCATCGTCCTCGCGGAACGCGTCGAGCTCGATGCCGAGCGTCTGCGCGGCCTTGAGCAGCAGCGTCGCCGTGAGTGGCCGCTGGTCGTGCTCGATGAGGTTCATGTAGCTCGCCGAAATACCGAGCTTTTCGGCGAGCTCGGCCTGTGTCAGCCCTCTCTGCCGTCTCAGACTTCGAACCCGCGCCCCGAGTCGTGTGCCTCTCTCCATTGTTGACTCCGCTTTACAAGTTGACCGTTGTTGGTTGACAAAACTTTACTATTCAACTTGTTCATTACACTCATCTTATTGACGAAACACGCATTGCTGCCTGATATTTTACAAGGTTCACCGAGGAGAGCAAGCGATGGTTTTGGCAAGCACTGGCACTGAGCGGCAGAGTCTGCCCGATGATCTCGTCACCGACGTTCTTCCGGGCGTCGCGCTGGCCGGGGCGATCGAGCCGTCGTGGGAGGCAGTCCTCACGACGGAAGCGATCGGGTTCGTTGCCCGCCTCGCGCGCCGTCTCGATGACCGCAGGCTCGAGCTTCTGTCGCGCCGCGACGAGATCAAGTCGAGGCTCGATCTCGGCTGGAAGCCTGGCTTCCTCGACGAGACTCGGGCGATCCGGGAATCGGAGTGGAGTGTCGCACCGATTCCGGCCGACATCCGCGACCGTCGTGTCGAGATCACGGGGCCGGTCGACCGGAAGATGATCATCAACGCGCTCAATTCGGGCGCAAACGTCTTCATGGCTGATTTCGAAGATGCGAACGCGCCAACGCTCGCAAACGTCGTCGAGGGACAGCTCAACTTGCGCGACGCCGTCCGCCGCGAGATCGAATTCGTCGCGCCGGAGTCGGGAAAGCGCTACTCCCTCGCGAACGAGACGGCGGTGCTATTCGTTCGTCCGCGCGGCTGGCATCTCGACGAGAGGCATCTCATCGTCGACGGGCGTCCGGTCTCTGCCAGCCTCTTCGACTTCGGGCTCTTCTTCTTCCACAACGCGAAGGAGCTCATCGCGCGCGGTACAGGCCCTTACTTCTACCTGCCGAAAATCGAGAGCCACCTCGAAGCACGCCTCTGGAACGAGGTCTTCGTCGCCGCGCAGGACGAGCTCGGGATTCCCTCGGGGACGATTCGTGCGACCGTGCTGATCGAGACGATCCTCGCCGCGTTCGAGATGGACGAGATCCTCTGGGAGTTGCGCGAGCACTCGGCTGGTCTGAACTGCGGGCGTTGGGATTACATCTTCTCCTTCATCAAGAAGTTCCGCGCGCGGCCCGACGCGGTCATGCCAGACCGCGCGCTCGTCACGATGACGAGCCGGTTCCTCGACTCGTACTCGAAGCTCCTCGTCGCGACGTGCCACCGCCGAGGCATCCACGCGATGGGAGGGATGGCGGCGCAGATTCCGATTAAGGGGAACGAGGAGGCGAACCTCGCCGCGATGGAGAAGGTCCGCGCCGATAAGCTTCGCGAAGTCACGAATGGTCACGACGGTACCTGGGTCGCGCATCCCGCGCTCGTCCCCGTCGCCCGATCGGTCTTCGACGATCGGATGCCGCAGCCTAACCAGATCGACCGGGTACCGGTCGTGACGATCACGGCGGACGACCTCCTCGCGGTCCCCGACGGACCGATCACGGAGCGCGGCGTGAGGCAGAACGTCAACGTCGGCATCCTCTACCTCGAGGCGTGGCTCCGAGGGAATGGCTGCGTTCCGCTCTATGACCTGATGGAGGACGCGGCGACGGCGGAGATCTCACGGACGCAGCTCTGGCAGTGGATCCGCCACGGCGCGCGGCTCGACGACGGGCGCGTCGTGACGCCGGAGCTCTATCTCCGGATCCGCGACGAGGAAGTGCGTGCCATCCGCGAGCGGATCGGCGAGCTGGAGTGGAGGAAGGGCTCGGTCGCGCGCGCGGCCGAGCTGTTCGACGAGCTGACGCTCGCGCCCGACCTCGCCGACTTCCTCACGCATCCCGCATACGACGAAATTCTGGCTGACGAGTTCTTCAATTACTTCGAGAGGAGGATCGGCTGACATGACCCCGAGAAAGAACCACCCGCTCCAGGTTCAGGAAGATTGGAACAAGAACGCGAGGTGGGAGGGAGTCGCGCGCGGCTACTCCTCCCTCGACGTCGAGCGCCTCCGCGGCTCGATCGACGTCACCTATACGCTCGCCGAGCTCGGCGCCGCGCGCCTCTGGGAGCTGCTCCACGACGAGCCGTACGTCGCGGCGTTAGGCGCGCTCACGGGCAATCAGGCGATGCAACAAGTGCGCGCCGGCCTCAAGGCGATCTACCTCTCCGGATGGCAGGTCGCCGCCGACGCGAATCTTTCGGGGAACATGTACCCCGATCAGTCGCTCTATCCGGCGAACAGCGTGCCGCAGGTCGTCCGCCGCATCAACCAGGCTCTGCAGCGCGCCGATCAGATCGACCATTCCGAAGGCCGCAGCGATACGTACTGGTTTGCGCCGATCGTCGCCGACGCCGAAGCAGGATTCGGCGGCCCGCTCAACGCATTCGAGCTGATGAAGGGGATGATCGAAGCGGGCGCCGCCGGCGTCCACTTCGAAGATCAGCTCGCCTCGGAGAAGAAGTGCGGACATCTCGGGGGGAAGGTCCTCGTCCCGACGCAGGCGTTCATCCGCACGCTGACGAGCGCGCGGCTTGCTGCCGACGTCTGCGGCGTGCCAACGCTCATCATCGCGCGCACCGACGCCGACTCTGCGAAGCTCATCACGAGCGACGTCGACGAGCGCGACCATCCATTCCTCACCGGAGAACGGACACCCGAGGGCTTTCATGTCTTCAAGGGAGGGCTCGAGGCGGCGATCGCGCGAGGGCTCGCCTATGCGCCGTACGCCGATCTCATCTGGTGCGAAACGTCGACTCCCGACCTCGACGAGGCGCGCGAGTTCGCCGAAGCCATCCACGCCGAGTTCCCGGGCAAGATGCTCGCATACAACTGTTCGCCGTCGTTCAATTGGGCCAAGAAGCTCGACGAGGCGACGATTGCGAGGTTCCAGCGCGAGCTCGGAGCGATGGGCTACAAGTTCCAGTTCGTCACGCTCGCGGGGTTCCACGCGCTCAACTATTCGATGTTCGAGCTCGCGCGGACCTATCGCGACGAAGGGATGACCGCCTACTCGCGTCTGCAGCAGGCGGAGTTCGCGGCCGAACCGAACGGCTACACGGCGACGAAACACCAGCATGAGGTCGGCACCGGCTACTTCGACGACGTCGCGAAGGTGATCAGCGCGGGACAGTCGTCGACCGTTGCGCTCGAAGGGTCGACCGAGGCGGCGCAGTTCTGAGATCGGGATGACGAAAGGCCGGGCTCGGGAGCGGGCGCGTTCACGTTCACGGGGACGCGCCCGCACCGGGCAGACGGCGAGACGAGAGGAGGACGAGATGAACGACGTGATCGAATACGGATGCGACCCTTCCGACGAGATCTATGCGACGGCGGACGACTTTGGCCCGACGATGCCTGTCTCGGAGCCGAGCGACGAGCTGCCGTTTCATATCCCGAGGGATTGAGGCGCCGCCTCGTGGCGGCGGATTCACCGTTCCACTGCCCGGAGGTCGTCTATGCCCGCACGAGAATGGGGACCGCGGCGGATTGGAAGTCACCGCCACGAGGGCACGGGAGAGGACGAAAAGCCGGGCGCGATTCGCGTGCCGAACGCGAACCCCCGTGGTCTTTCCAGCGTCCGGCGTTTCAGTCTCTCCCGAACCCAGGTATGAAACTCGCGCGCGGCGTCTCCGTAATCAACGGGCGGAGGACGTCATGCGTAAGATCTTCGGAATTGCAGTCGTGGCCCTGGCGCTCGCGGCGCCGCTATTCGCCGCCGACGACGTGGAGCAGCATCGCTTCGACGCGGCGGGCGTGAAGCTCGTCCGCCTCGATCACCCTGTCGGTGAGCTCGAGATTGTCGGCGCCAGCGTGAACGCGGTCGAGGTCCGGATGGAGATCGATTGCGATTCGCGCAGCTGCGAGAGGCAGATCGACGACATCCGACTCGAAAGCCGCTCGAAGAACGGCGAGCTTCGCCTTGCAGTCGACGGCTATCCGACGTTTGGTAAGGGGATGTCGGTCAATCTGGAGATTCGCGTCCCGCATGGGGTCGCTCTCGCGATCGAGCACGGTGTCGGTGAGATCTCGATCGACGGTGTCGATGGCGACATCGAGCTCGAGTCGGGCGTCGGCGAAGTCGACATCCATGCGAGCTCGAAGTCGTTCCGCTCGGCCGAGATCGAGCTCGGCGTCGGCGAGAGCGAGCTGACGGTCGACGGCACGTCGGTCAAGGGCGACTCGTTCCTCTTCGTCGGCGGAGAGACCGAATGGCACAAGGGTCGCGGCGAGTCGCGTCTGAAGGTCGAGGTCGGTGTCGGTGAAGCGACGGTCCGGCTCGACTAGTGGCCTGCAACTGTGAACTCGGTGGTACCGAATACACTGTTACAGGCCACTAGCTCGGGCTCATCAGCTCCTCGCACGACACGGCGATGTCGTAACGTTCGTTCGCGAACTTTCGAAGCGTCTCGGCGAATTGTGGGTGTTCGCGCAGGATCCGGCTGAACTCGTCCTTTTCGAGCACGAAGAAGTCGCACTGCGTCTTCGCTCGCACCGTCGCGGTGCGCGCGGTGCAGAGTAGCAGGCCCACCTCGCCGAAGAAGTCGCCGTCGTGCAGCGTCTCCATCACCTTCCCGGCGCGGTCGATGATCTGTGCCTCGCCGCGCGCGATGAGGTACATCTGATTCGCCGCGTCGTCGATCGAGATCACCGTCTCGCCAGGTGCCGCGGTTGTCGGGCGGAGCGCCATGATCACCGAGTTGAGAAGGAGCGGCTCCGCTCCCTTGAAGAGCGGGAGGCGTTCGAGCACGTCGGGCGTCACGACTTCGAACCAGCTCCGCCCGTCGCGCTCGATGAGGTCACTCGCTGTCGGGGGCCCCCAGGTTCCTCTCATGTAGTTCGGAAACTCCGATCCCACCGGGTTCGCGCTCCAGTAGTCGAGGATCGGCTGCGCCACTTTCCACGCCGCCTCGACGAGGTCGCCGCGTGAGAAGAGCGTCGCATCGCCGCGGGTGCACGCGTAGACCATCACTTCGTAGCCGGTGTACCGCGACGCCTTGAACGCGTCGCCATAGCTGAACTTCATGTCGACGTTCTGGAGCTCGACGGTCGGCCCCGGCACCTTCGCCTGGAATTTGAGCTCGATCCCCTGATACGGCTGAATGTGAAAGACGAGCCTGTTAGGCTCGAGCTCGTCGACCGCCGTTCCGCGGAAGATCTGTTCCGGCGCCTTCTTGAATGTCACGACGATCTCGGTGCTCCGCTTCCAGAGCGCCTTGCCCGAGCGGAGATAGATCGGGACTCCCTGCCAACGCCAGTTGTCGATCAGCAGCTTCAACGCGGCGAACGTCTCGGTGCTCGATTTCGGATCGACGTCTTTTTCTTGCCGGTAGCCGGGCTTTTCGACCTCGCCGCCACCGTTGTGATGCGGCCCGTACTGACCACGCACGGCGTTGATCGCCACTTCGTCCGGCGTATAGATCCTGACCGACTGAAGCAGTTTTGCTTTCTCGTTGCGGATCGAGTCGGCTTCGAACGACGCCGGCGGTTCCATGCAGAGGTAGGCGAGCATCTGGAACATGTGGTTCTGGATCATGTCGCGCAGGACGCCGGAGTGGTCGTAGTAGCCGCCTCGTCCCTGGACGTCGACCATCTCGCAGACGTTGAACTGGATGTTGTCGACGTGGCTCCGGTTCCAGAGTGGTTCGAACATGCCGTTCGAGAAGCGGAACGCAAGCAGGTTCTGGACGGTCTCCTTCCCTAGGTAGTGATCGATCCGGTAGATCTGGTTCTCGTGCCAGTGCTTGAGAATGTCGACGTTCAGCGCACGCGCCGACTCGAGGTCGGTGCCGAACGGTTTCTCGACGATGATCCGTCTCCAGCCTGGGCCTTCCTGGAACCCAGCCTCGTAGAGAGCGTTGCAAAGAGGCCCGAAGAACCTCGGCGCCATTGCGAAATAGAAGAGGACGTTTCCTTGGGCGCCGAACTTTTCGTCGAGCGCGGCGACGCGCTCGCGGAGTTTGCGGAAGCTATCGACGTTGATGTCCCCGGTATGAAAGTGGAAGCGTCGGATCAGGTTCTCGCAACGTGCTTCGTCGAACTCCTTGCGCGTGTGGAAGGACCGAAGGCCCCCTTCGCCGCCCATCATTTCGCGGAACTTCTCGTCGCTGATCTCTTCGTCAGGTCGCCCGACGCTCCGAAGATGACCATGACGCACGGTTCGCTCGTCGGGTTCTCCAACCGCGATTCGACCGCGGACGAATGAAAGACCTTTGCAGTGTCGGTCATGACACGCGCTCCTCGTTCAGGATGTGGGGTGATTGCTGCCGAGAATACTCCAGGAGCAGCGTTCGCGCCAAAAGAGGGCACGATCGGGCACGGCCGGCGCTCGCCGAAGCGGGCCGACGGGTCGGCCGTCGACGCCGATGGGCGCTTGCTGGCTCTACCGCAAAACTGGTTACTGCTGGTTTCCGAGATACTCCGCGACGCGGTTTCCTTCGCGCTTGCGGAGGCCGACGCAGTCTTTGACCTGCTGCTCGGTCTGCTCGAGTCGCTTCTCCATCCCTTCGACCTTTCGCTTCGGGTCGAGGAAGAAGGCTCGCGCGGCGACCACCCGCTCCTCTTCGCAGCCACCAGCGATGCCGACGAGGAAGGGGAGGTAGAGGGGCGGCATGCGCGAGGCGATCGCGTCGTAGTTCGACGTAAACCACGTATAGGTTTCGTCGCGCCCCGTTGCGGTGTCGAATCCGCCGAACGGGATCGTGAACATTTCGTTAGGCCGAAGTCCGGCTTCGAGCGAGAGCGCGAGGGCTTTCCGTCTCGATGGTGCCGCCCGGAACGCGCCGAGCGCGCCCAGGTAGGCGGAGCGTTCGGCCGGCGTCTTCGCGGTGGCGAGCCTGGCGGCGATCGCGTCGAAGAGCGCTTCATCGCCTCGCCGCGCC
>JACPDH010000052.1 GCA_016184115.1 Acidobacteriota bacterium
AGGTTCGCCTCGCGGGTGCCCCTCTCGACGGCTTGCGCGGACTTGACGATCGAGCCGCTCTCCGTGCTGAGCACCGACGTCGACTCGACGACGGTACTGACGGCGGTCATGATGTTCTCCATCGCCTGTCCGATGGCGCGACTGCCACTCTCCTGCTCTTCCATCGCACGGCGTAGGTGATTCGTGTAGTCGCGCACGGTGGCGACCTGCTCGCCGATCTTCATCGACGTCTTCGATTGCTCTTGCGTCGCGCTCGCGGTTTGCTGGACCATCTTCGTGACTTCCTCGATGGCCTGCGTCGCCGCCTGGCTTCCGCGGATCTGTTCCTCGGTTGCGCGCGCGATCTCCGCGATCGACTCGCTCGACCGCTGCGTAAGGTCGAGGATCTTCTCGAGGACGCGCTCCGCGCGGGCAGTCAACGAGACACCTTCGCCGACGCGGTCGCCGGTCGATTCCATCTGGGCCATCGCTTCCTCGACGCCCCGCTGCACGTTGAGGATGAGCGTTCTGATCTCCTCAGTGGAAACCGAGGTGCGCTCGGAAAGATCACGGATCTCGTCGGCGACGACGGCGAAGCCTTTGCCGCGTTCGCCCGCTTGCGCGGCGATGATCGCTGCGTTCAGCGCGAGAAGGTTCGTCTGTCCCGCGATCTCGTCGATGACGCGCACGATCTCGCCGATCTCCTGTGAGCGTTCCACGAGCTGGTTGAGGGAGAGCTTCGAGCCGTGCACGGTCTCGTTGATGTTGCGCATCCCTTCAACGGTGCCTTTGACCGCCTGACGTCCTTCGATTGCGGCCTCACGAACGCTCTCCGCGAACTCCGTCGATTGTTTCGCGCTGCGGCCGATTTCCACGGTCGTCGCGTTCATCTCGACCATCGAGCTCGCCGTCTGCGTCGCGAAGGACGAGAACGACTCGGTGTTCATCGCGACTTCGTTGATCGAGGCGATCATCTCGTTGACCGCCGAAGCAGCCTGTTCGACGAATTCGGCCAGGCGATCGGTGATGCGACTGACCTCTTCAATACTCGCCGACATCTGCAGCACGGATGTCGACGTCTCCTCCGCGTTGAGCGAGAGGTTCTCCATGCTTTTCTGGACGGCATTGATCGAGCGATCGATCTCGGTGACCGATCCGGACGTCGACTCGGCCGATCGGAGTTGTTCGGACGAGATCTTCGCGAGGCTCTTTGCCCGCTCGTTGATCGTCTCGCTCACATTGCTGACATCGGCAGAAAGCTGACCGAAGCGGCTGATCGTGCGCTCGAGGTTCAACACGAGACCGCGCACGGCCGACGCCATGTCGGCCTGCCCGATCGAGCGCGCGATGTCGCGCGACGACAAGCTGAGGTCTCCCCCGGTGATCCGGCTGAGTACCTTCGAAGGGGAGCCGCCGGTGAGAGTCATCGCCTCGCGCGAAAGGATGAACCGAAGCGCGATCGCGACACCGCTCGCGATGAATGAGGCGAGAACGACTTTTGCGAAGTCGCGCGCCGCGAGATCCGTGAGGAGCGCCAACGCGATCAGAAAAACGACGTAACCAGCCGAAACAGCCCATACCAGACGATTGAAAAGTATCGATCGAAGGCGGTTTCCCATCGTGGCCGGATGCTACCATAAGGCCTCGATTTCGTCGTCGCTTGCTCCTCGGACGGCGCTCGGCTCCCGATGAACCAACACTTCGTTTCGCGACGTGAAATGGTGAACGTGCGGCTCGCGAAACTTGCGAGTGACGCGAGTGCGCCGGCAGTTCTGCGAGCACCGCTCGAGAAGGCGATCACGTCACCCGGAAAGCGAGTGCGTGGTGTGCTCACGATGACCGTCGGTGAGGCGTTCGGGGCGAAGAGCGCGGCCCTCGTCGACGCCGCAGCCGCCTTCGAGCTGATCCATGCGTCTTCGCTCATCCTCGACGATCTGCCGTGCATGGACGACGCAGAGCTGCGACGCGGCGAGCCAGCGTTGCATCGCGCGTTCGGTGAAGATCTCGCGGTGCTCGCTGCCGTGGCGCTCCTCAATGAGTCGTACGCACTCATCTCCTCGAGCCATGCCGCACTCAAGCCGAGGCGATGGCCGTTGTCGGCGCTGATCGAGCGCGTCGTCAATGCAGTCGGCTGGGACGGGACGATCGGCGGGGAGTCGGTCGACCTTCATTGCGAAGCCGAGACGCTCGACTTCCACACACTCGAGTACATTCACTCGCGCAAGACCGGGGCGCTCTTCGTCGCATCCGCCGCGATCGGCGCGATGCTCGCCGCCGCAAGCGACGCGATGCTCCGCTCCGTCGAGGCCTATGCAAAGAACCTCGGACTCGCGTTCCAGATCACAGACGACATCCTCGACGCGACATCGTCGACCGCGGAGCTCGGTAAAGACGTAGGCAAGGATGAGGGAAAGCTGACGTTCGTGCGACTCGCTGGTGTCGATGGCGCGCGGCAACTCAACCGCGAGTTGATCGAGACCAGTATCCGTGCGATCCAGCCACTCGGTCGTGCCGCGGCGCCGCTCGCAGCGCTCGCAACGATGCTGCGCGACCGTACCTCCTGACACGACCTCCTGCGCGAGGTGTTGCGCGCACGATGGCTCCTCCGTTGACATTCGCCACCAACCCGCTACATTGAAGACGCTGCATCGAGCAGCGGCTTGTCAGCCGAATCCCCGTCAGGCAACGGGGAGCGGGGGACCCGATATTCAGGCGACGGCTTGCCACCGTCCGGGGTGAATCCGGCTCAGGCCGGACGGGCGTCCAGCCCGAATCCGACAGCTAACCCCGCAGGCACCGGAACGACAGGCGAGAAGAGGCGCCGCCCCGCGCGGCGCTTCTTCTTTTTTGCTGGAAATTGCGAGCGCGTTCCTGCCGTTCTTCCTGCGCGTTGACACGACGGGCGCGCTCGATTATCGTTCGCGTCTCGCCGCGGTCGCGGCTGTTGGCCCAGGTAGCTCAGTTGGTAGAGCAGAGGACTGAAAATCCTCGTGTCGGCGGTTCGATTCCGTCCCTGGGCACCACTCGAATCCACTCCGCCCCGCCGATATGGCGGGGCGATTTGCTTCGGGCGATGCCTCCAATTCCGTGCGCTATACTGCCGCCGTCGTGCATTTGACGAACGAACTGCTCAACGACTTCGAGTCGCGGATCGGCCACCGATTCGGCGACCGCTCGTGCATTATCCGTGCGCTGACGCACAAGTCGTTTTTCCACGAGACGCGCGATGCGAGCCCCGGCGACAACGAGACGTTCGAGTTCCTCGGTGACGCCGTGCTTGGCTTCGTCATCGGCGACGCGCTCTTCCGACGTTTCCCCGCGCTCGACGAAGGCGCCCTCTCGAAGATCAAGGCCTTCATGGTGAGCGCACCCGCGCTTGCGGCCAAGGCACGGCTCTCGGGAATGGGAGAGATGCTCCTGCTGGGAGTCGGCGAGGAGAAGTCGGGGGGACGTCGCAAAGACTCGCTGCTGGCCAACGTCTTCGAGGCAGTCGTCGCCGCGGTCTATCTCGACGGCGGAATCGAGGCTGCGCGCGACCTGATCCTCCGCACCTTTTCCGCTGATCTCGAGCGGATCGACGCACGCGATCTCCTCTTCCAGGACTACAAGACGGCGCTCCAGGAAATCGCGCAATCGCGCGGACTGCCGCTCCCCGAATACCGTGTCGTCGACGAATACGGCCCTGACCACGAGAAGCGTTTTGTCGTGGAGGTCACTTTCGACGCGGAGATCAGCGCCCGAGGCGAGGGCTCGTCGAAAAAGGAAGCGCAGCAACAGGCAGCCAAAGAGGCGCTGCGCCATTGCGAATCTCGGCTCGCCACGCCGTCGCGAGGCGAGTGAGGGCGAGCGAGCGCGTGAAGCGAGCGGGAACTGTCCTCGTCATCGCGATCGGAATCGCGTCGCTCGTCGTAAGCGCTCGTTTCAGTTTCGCGCAGTCCGCTGGCGAATCGTCAGAGCGCGACCTCAAGGAGCTTCGTGACGAGGTGCGCGGGCTTCGCGCGTCGCTCGAACGGGTGCGAAGTCAGAAGCAATCGACAGAGCGCGAGCTCGAGGCGACGCGCCTCGAGCTCGAGATCCTCGAGCGGGAGCTCCGCCTCGCGCAGGACGCACAGGCACTTCTCGAGCGACAGTCGGCCGAAGCCGCGATACGAATTGGTTCGCTGAGCGACCAGATCACGCGCCAGAAATCGCTGCTGGGCGAAAGGCTCGCGTCGCTCTATCGCCTCGGTTCGCTCTCGTATCTTCGCATGCTCGTGATGATGGAAGGGGAGCAGGACCCGGCGGAAGCGATCTCGATGCTCAGCTACCTCGTGAACCGCGACGGGAAGGAGATCAGCCGGCTCCAGTCCATGAAGACCGCACTCGCGAGCGAGCGAAGCGCGCTCGATGATCGCGCAAAGAGAATTGCCTCACTCAAGGTCACTGGTGACCAGAAGCGCCGCGCAATCGCCGCCCGTCGCGCTGACCAGGAACGCATGCTTGTGGCGCTTAGGAAACAGGAAGGAAGGTCGGAGGTGCGGCTCGCCGAGTTGGAGGAGCGCGCTCTGCGCCTGGAACGCCTGCTCGGTATTCTCTACGGACGCGGCGGGACGGCGCCCTCTCAGGCAGCGAAGGTGTCGGAGTTTCGCGGCGCCCTCCAGTGGCCGGCGAAAGGCGACGTTCTCGAGGGGTTCGGGCGCGTCAGAAGCCAGAAATTCGCAACATACACCGTGAACAATGGGATCAAGATCGCTGCGAATCCGGGGAGCCAGGTCTCCGCGGTCTTCTACGGCAAAGTGATCTACTCGCAGTGGTTCAAGGGATACGGGAATCTCGTGGTGATCGACCACGGCGAACGGGTCTATTCACTTTACGGTAACACTCGTGCCCCCCTCGTCGCCGTAGGGAACAAAGTCACGCCCGGTCAGGTCATTACGTCTGTTGCGGAAGGTGACGACGGCAGCGGCTACCTCTACTTCGAGGTTCGCGAAGACAACAAGCCGGCCGATCCGAGGCGATGGCTGCGGTAAGATGAACCGACAGCGGAAAGTGACTTGATGACGACGAAGAAAGCCGTGTTCCTGCTCGTGTCTGTGGTGACGATGCTCTCGCTTCTCGCCGCTGGAGTGTTCGGTCAATCGCTCCAGAAAGAGAACGTTTACAGGCATCTTTCAGTCTTCACCGAAGTGCTCTCGATCGTGAACAACAGCTACGTCGAACAGGTTTCGACCGACGAGCTGCTGGACGGCGCGTTCGATGGCGTTGCGCAAGCGGTCGACGAATTCAGCTTCTACGTGCCGCCGGCCGACATGGCCGACTTCAAGAAGTGGACGGAGTCAGGTGCGGGACGAGAGGCCGGCGTCACGCTGACCAAACGATTCGGCTACGCCTACGTCATCGCGGTGCGCGACGGATCGCCTGCAGCGAAGGCGGGACTCGGACCTGGAGATTTCATCGAGAAGATCGACGGCGTGCCGACCGAAAAAATGGCGGTATGGCAGGTGCTGTCGCGCCTCCGCGCCCCCGGCACCGAGGGGCGGAAGCTGACGGTTGTCCACGGCGGAATGACGAAGCGCGAAGATATGACGGTCGTCTTCGGCGACCTCGCGCCGAGTGAGTTTCCGAGCAAGGAAATCGACGGCACCCCGTACTTGAAGATCACGGACTGGAACGCCTCGACGGCACAGGCGCTCGAGTCGTTCCTCTCTGACGCAAGGAAGAAGGCGAAGAGCGGCGTGATCGTCGACGTACGCGGAAACGCGAGCGACGATGTGGACATCGCCGTGAAGTGCGCGGACATGCTTTTGTCGAAGGGCACGATCACGTCGCTGACCGGACGCCGCATCGAGGCGAAGTCGTGGCCGGCCGACAAGGCGACCGTTTATGACGGAGAAGTGCTCGTGCTGACTGATCCCTCGACCGCAGGTGCTGGCGAAGTCTTTTCATCAGCGATCAGCGGCAACGGCCGCGGACGCGCAGTCGGCCTGCCCACGTACGGCCGCGCGATCGTCCAGAAGACCGTCGAGCTGCCGAGCGGAGGAGGAGTGCGAGTGACGATCGGCCACTACACGAGTCCTGATCTCAAACCGATCAAGGACGCGGGGGTGCGACCCGACGTCATGGCCGACCGAGTGATTCCCGAGCCTGACAAGACAGGAGCGGGTGATCCGATCCTGGAAAAAGCGATCTCGTTGCTCGCGGCAAAGACGACGAAGGCCGCGGCCTGATGGGACGTCCTCCCCGGAAAAGCCAGGGGAAGGAGCGACGCCGAACGGCGCAACCGGCCGCGCAGAGGCGGCGCGTCACGCCACGCCGGCGCAACCGAACGGGGCTCGTCGCGCTTCTAGCCGCGATGGTCACGATCGGACTCCTCGCAGCGTACGGTCCGATGTTCCTGGCAACGCGTTTTGGACCGCAGTCGCCGCCGATCGGCCACGCGGGAGTCCACAACGGCAAGGCTGCAGGGCCGGTGCAGCCCGACAGAAGCCCCGAAACGCCGCCGCTCGAACGCGCGGTCGTCGAGGCTGGCTACGACCGCGACCGCATCGGAACGCTCGACGGTTCCCTTTACGTCGAGACGTTCGATCCGCCCGAAGTCGTCGCACACAAGATTCGAGTTGCAAACCCCGCGCTGTCGACGACGGCAACCGGCGACGAGGTTCGCGTGACCGGTGGCGGAGCGCTCGAGCGGCGCCGCGTCGTCGAGCTCGAGCGCGATTCCGAGGCGGATGGCTTCGTCGAGGCAGAGCCTTCTGCGCCGTCGTACGTGCCCGAACCCGAAACGACAGCGCCCGCAGGTGCAAAGCGCATCGTCCTCATTCTCGACGACGTCGGATTCGAAAACCAACCGATCGACGACGCCTCGGCAATCGACGCGCCGATCACCTTTGCCGTGATTCCCACGGCGCCGAAGGCAACTCAGGCGGCTACGCTGCTCAACGCGCGGGGATTCGAGATTCTCTGCCATCTGCCGATGGAACCGCTCGACTACCCGCGCCAGTCTCCGGGACCTGAAGCGATCCTCGTCTCACTCTCCGACGAGGAGATCAGGACGCGCACTCGAGTCGGGCTTCGCGCGGTGCCTAACGCGGTCGGCGTGAACAATCACATGGGATCGCGCGCCACGCGCGACCGGCGAGTCATGGAAAACGTCGCAGCGGTTCTTCGCGAGGAAGGGGTCTTCTTCATCGACTCCCGCACCGCGGGCAACTCGCTTGCCGCATCCGTCGTCGGTGCCGGCGCCGTGCCGGTGGCGTCGAGAGACGTTTTCCTCGACGACGATCCGCGGGAAGCGTCCGTTCGGCGGCAGTTGCGCGAGCTCGTGCGGCTCGCCGACCGGAAAGAGTACGCCGTGGGAATCGGACATGTTTATCCCGCGACCGTCCGCGTACTTCGGGAGGAGATCCCGAAGCTCAAGGAGCTCGGGTACACCTTTCACTTTGCGCGAGATGTCGTCCGTCGCACGGCGCAGCTGCCTCCGAAAATCGCCGCGTCCCCCTCGGCTCCGAAGGCCGTCCTCGCTCCCTGAGCGCGGCGAACGCGCTTCTCAAACCCGGCGAATCGTCGGTGACAAGCTGGCAACGCGCGCCTCGAGTCGCTTAGCGTCGAAATGGTGCCGCCACGCGTCTTGTTTCAGAGGCCGTGAAGCTCCAAAAACTTGCCTTGGTGGTGACCCTCTCGGTCGCAATGGCGACCGCCCTGCAGGCCTCCGCAACCGACATCATGCCTATCGACTCCGTCCACAAGGGGATGAAGGGCTACGGCGTGTCGGTCTTCGAAGGAAATGAGGCGCAGCGATTCGACGTCGAGATCATGGGCGTGCTGCGTAATATCGGCCCAGGCCACGACCTCATCCTTGCGAAGGTCGATTCGGAGCTTCTCCGGAGGACCGGCGTCATCGCAGGGATGAGCGGCTCTCCGATCTACATCGACGGGAAGATCGTCGGTGCGCTCGCGTATGCGTGGCAGTTCGCCACGGAGCCGATCGCCGGGATCACACCGATCGAGCAGATGGTCAGGATCTCCGACCGCAAGGGGCGCAACGGCATGACTCCGGCTGGAGGAGCCTCGCCGCGAAGCGCTCAGACATTTCTCGAGACTCTCGTCAGCCCCGATCGTGAGGCGCTCTGGCGTGAGCTCTCCGCGGGAGCACGTCCGAAAGCCGCGGCGACCTCCCTGAGCGGCGCCGGACCGATCGCTACACCGATCTCCTTCGCGAGCTTCGATTCCTCCACGATCGAACGCTTCACGCCGCTCATCGCCAGCGACTCGCTCATGCCAGTCGCGGCCGGAACGTCAGGTAGCGCGGTGGAGTCGGCATCGGGATCACCCAGGCAGTTCGAGGCTGGCGACGCGATCGCTGCGGTCCTGGTCGACGGCGATTTTGCAGTGTCGGCGACCGGCACCGTCACCTATGTACGCGGTAACGAGGTCTACGGCTTTGGCCATCCGTTTCTCGATATCGGCGAGGTAGCGTTCCCCATGGCGCGCGCGGAGATCGTCGGCGTTCTGCCTAACCTCGCGCGCTCCTTCAAGTTTTCGAACGCGGGTGCCGTGATCGGCGCACTCCGGCAGGATCGTTTTTCAGGAATCATGGGCGTCTCTGGCGCCGAGGCCGAGATGGTACCTGTGTCGGTCGAGTTCGAGGAGTCGGGAACTCGAACGACGCAGCAGTTTCGCATTGCGCGGCATCCGATGATGTTCCCGCTGTTGCTTGCGATGACAACCGACAGCATCGTCGCATCGACGCAGAAGGCGACCGGGGAGCGGACCGTGGTACTCGACGCGGAGATCGATCTCTCTGGCGCGAGCAAGGTTCATCTCCGCGAGGGATGGGCAGGAGCGCAGGCGCGCGAGTCGATTCCTCTCTATCTCGCAATCGTGAGCCAGTACCTTCTCACCAACGAGTTCCGAAGCGCCGACATCGACGCTGTGAAGATCCACCTTTCGCACGACGACGAGCTTCGTGTCGCACGCATCACCGACGCGTCGATCAGAATGCCGGCCGATGGCGAGATCAATCCAGGTGACGAGATCGTCGTCTCTGCAACGCTCAAGCCGTTCCGCGGCACTTCGTTTGTCGAGTCGTTTACGTTGCGCGTTCCCAATGACGCCCCGGCTGGCCGATCGTGGGTCTACCTCGGCGGTGGATCGGAAATGAATCGGATCGAATTCTCCGCCGTCCCACCCGATCCGCGCAGCCTCGAGGAAGTCGTCGGAGTCATCGGTCGTCTTCATCCGTCGACGAATCTCTCGGCCACGATCTACTCGCCGCTCGCCGGCTCGGTCACCGGCGGCGCGTACCATCCGTCGCTTCCTCCTTCGATGCGGCAGCTACTCGTGGATGACTCGAGCCACACCGCGGCGGCGCAGGTCCGGCTCCATCCATCGGCGCGAGCAACGCGTCAGCTCGATCAGATCGTCGACGGTCTCCTCCGTCTCGAATTCGACGTCAAACCTCGAAGTTAGCGTCTCGCTGACAAGCTCCGGACAGCAATCCGGCTATCATTGCGCCCGATTGCGTCGACGACGCGATGGGAAGCGCAACAGTTGCGAACGACATCGGAATGTGTGGGTGATATGAAGATCCAAACGCTGCTCGCGGCGCTTTTCGCGCTCTCGACCCTTTCTCTCTCCGCGGTCACACCTCAGACCTGGTCGACGACCTCCGCCGACGAGTTTCTCTCCGGCGACTTCGAGAAGGGTTTCGCGGTCACTGCAAAAGGGGAGCTCAAGCCTGGACCGACGATCCGCAAGATCGTATCGATCGACGATCCGTTCGTGCTTGCACAAGCAACGGACAGCGACGGAACGATCTATCTCGGCACCGGCAACTCGGGGAAGGTCTACAGGTTGCGCGGAGGGAAGCTCGAGGAGATCTTCAAGGCAGACGAACCCGAGGTCTACGCAGTAGCGCTCGCCAAGGGGAAACTCTACGCGGCGAGCTCCCCCTACGGAAAGATCTACGAGATCGATCTCAAGTCACTCGCAGCAAAGGTCTTGTTCAAGCCCGAAGGCGCATACGTGTGGGCGCTCGCGATTCATCCCGACGGATCGTTGCTCGCCGCGACCGGGCTCGAAGGGAAGATCGTGAAGATCTCCGGCGACGGAAAACCCACGAATTTCTTCGATGCTCCCGAATCGCACATACGCAGCCTTGCGGTCGCGGGCAGGAACCGCATCCTGGCAGGCGGTGCAGACCAGGGGCGAATCTACGAGATTGACGCGAGCGGAAAAGGGCGCGCGCTCTACGATTCGTCATTCACCGAGATTACGGCGATCACCATCGATGCAGCCTCGGGCTACGCCTGGGCCGCGGCGGTGACGTCGACTCTTCCGTCGGTCGCGCCGCCACGCCCCCAGCAAGGAGCAGCCACACAAACGCAGCAGCCCGAGGAGAAGAAACCCGAGAGCGGCGACGCGAGCGTCTCCGTCGACGTCTCGTTCTCGTATGACGAGTCCGCCACCCCCTCCGTCGGCGCGAAGACGGGGGCGTCGGAGATATACCGGATCGCTCCCGACGGTTTCGTGGAGCTCGCTGGACGTCTTGAGAAAGAGACGGTCTATGGACTCGCTGCATCGGCGAGCGATCGCGTGTTCGCGGCGACCGGGCCTAACGGCAGGGTATACGAAATCGCAAACGGCGACCTGGCGCTCACCGGAGTCGTGGCGGCAAAGCAGGCCGTATCGATCGCAAAACTGGGATCGACGCTCACGCTGACTACGACGAACGGTGGTGCGGTCTATGCATTCGAGCCGGGAGCCTCGGCGGAGGCGGAATTTCGTTCGGCAGCACAGGACTGTCTGCGCTTCTCCTCCTTCGGCGCCTATCGCATGACGGGAACCGCGCTCGAGGGATGCGATTGCTCGCTCTCGTTCCGCAGCGGAAACAGCTCCACACCCGACAACACCTGGAGCGACTGGACGAAGCCCACGAAGGGAACGACCGGCAGCGTCAGCGCACCTCCGGCGCGATACATCCAATGGAAGCTCAACCTGGATCGGCCATCCGCACAGATGCGGATCGATTCCTTCGACATCAGTTTCGTGAATCGGAATCTCGCTCCCATCCTCGACTCGGTGACCGTGATGGATCCGGGGGCGGTTTTCGTGAGCGCCTCCTATCCTGCGTCGCCCCAGGTGCTCGAAGCGACGAATCCCGACGAGTACGGCATCTTCAACAGTCTCGATCTGCCGCGAGAGAGGAATGATCCGGGCAAGCGCCTCTTTCGCAAGGGCTACCGGACGATCAGCTGGCGCGCTCACGACGACAACGGCGACTCGCTCCGAGCCGACCTTCACTTCCGGAGGATTGGCGAGTCTGCCTGGCTCAGGCTTCGCGAGAACGTCACCGAAGGGCGGATGAACTTCGATGCGTCGCAACTTCCCGACGGACGGTACGAGGTCCGCCTTACACTGTCTGACGAGCCCGGCAATCCGCAGGGCGCGCTGGCGACGGTGCGCGACGGGATCGAACTGGTCGTCGACAATACACCGCCGGCGATCTCGAGCAGGGCGGAGGGGACGAAGGTGCGCGTGCGCGTCTCCGATGCGCAATCTCCTGTCGTAAAGGCGGAGTACGCGATCGAAGCGAAGGAATGGGTCCGGATGACGCCGATCGACGGTATCGCCGACTCTCCTGTCGAGGAGTTCGAGCTCGATGCGGGCGCGATCCGTGGGAAGTTCGTAATCGTGCGCGTCGTCGACGAACACTACAACGTCGCGACGTCTTCGGTCCGCGTCGAGTAAACCACGACCGGCGTCCTATAATGGCGCCATGCGCTCGTCATCACGAACGAACTCCGCTTTTCTTCGCGCCGCGGCCGCGACGCTGCTCGCGTTGGCCGTCGTTACGGCGTGTGGCCGTGGAGCGGGTGCTCCCGGCGCCTCGTCGACAGCTGACCCGTCCGCGACGGCCCGCGCTCAATCGGACGAGCGCCTCGTGCGCCGGCTCGAGAACGACATCAACACACTCAATCCGGTCCTCATGTCGACGGCGTATGAGCGATTCGTCCTTGCGTACCTGTTCGACCCGCTCGTGCAGGTCGACTCGTCGATGAGACCGGCTCCCGGCGTGGCAGCGCGATGGGAGATCTCTCCCGACGCGACGACGTTCCGCTTCCATCTCGATCCCGCCGCGAGCTTCGAGGACGGGAGTCCGGTCACGGCAGGGGATGTATTGTTCAGTGTTAGGCGCTACGCGGAAGAGTCATCACAGATCTCCGGATACCTACAGGGGCTCGATCTGAAGAAAAGCCGCGTCATTGATCCGCACACGGTCGAAGTCGTCTTCGAATCGGGACGCAATGCGGGACAGATCTACGCATTCAGTTTTCCGATAATCGCCGAGCACGTGTATGGAAAGGGCAATTTCAAGAAGGACTTCAACGACAAGGTTGTGGGGAACGGACCATACCGCCTCGTAAGGCGCACGCCCGGGAGCGAGATCGTCCTCGAACGCCGGGACTCCTACCGGGGGACGAAGCCGCAACTGCGCACGATCGTCTTCAAGATCATCCCTAACGCGACCGTGGCATGGAGCGCGCTGACGCGGGGCGAAATCGACGAGATGCGGATCTCGACCGAGCAGTTCGCGCTCGGGTCGGCTGACCCGGAGGTCCGCAAAAGCATCGTTTTCCACCAGTTCTACGAGCTCGGCTACAACTTCATCGCATGGAACAACCGGTTTGAACCGCTTGCGGATGCCGATGTGCGTCGCGCGTTCACGATGGCGATCGATCGCGGTTCGATCGTGACCCACTTGTATGGCGGCGGCGCGCGCGTCATGAGCGGCCCCTTCACGGTCGAGCAATGGGCCTTCAACCCCGCCGTTCCGCCGATCCCGTTCGATCCGGAGGGCGCGAAGGCCGCTCTCTCGGCAAAAGGCTGGGTCGACCGCGACGGCGACGGCGTTCGTGAGCGCGGAAAGATGAAGTTACGCGTCGAGCTGCTGGTCGACGCCGCAGATGCAGCATCCGTCGAACAGGGGCAGATCTTCCAGCAGGCACTCCGCGACATCGGCGTCGATCTCGCTCTGCGCAAGCTGGAGGGTTCCTCGATGGTCGAGCGCTTGATCAACGGGAACTACGAAGCCGTATTCCTTGGCTACTCGCTCGATCTCGATCCCGATCTTTTCGCGAACTTTCATTCATCGCAGTTCACTCCCGAGGGACAGAATTGGGTCTTCTACGCGAACGCCGAAGTCGACGAGCTCCTCGCAAAGGGACAGGTGGAGCGCGACCATGCGAAGCGTCGCGATATGTACATGCGCGTCCACGAGTTGCTCGCGAGGGATCAGCCTTACACCTGGCTCGTACAGTCTTCGACGAAGTGGGCGGTGAGCAAGCGCGTTCAGAATGTTCAGGTCGCGCCCGGCATGGGACTGTTCAATTGGACGCCGGGCGCACGCGGCTGGTGGGTTGCGGCGCGGCAGCCGTCCGTTGACGGGCAGGGGCGCTGAGCGAAGCGATGGCGAGCGTGGCGCTGCGTCGACTCGTTCACGCCGCGATCGCCCTCGTCGGGATCTCGTTCGTGGTGTTCTTCCTCGTCCACGCGGCTCCAGGCGATCCAGTGCAGCTTCGACTCGGAGGCGTCGACGCTCGCCATGTGACGCCTGAAGTCATCGCCGCCCTCCGCGCCGAGATGCGACTCGATGATCCAATCCTCGTCCGATACGGTGCGTGGCTCGTCGCCGCGGCGAGGTTCGACTTCGGTGATTCGTTCGTCGCGCGGGCTCCAGTTAGGCGACTCCTTGCGCGGCGGCTTCCGGGGACGCTGCTCCTCGTGGCAACCGCCCTCGTGCTGGCGATCATTCTCGCCGTGCCTCTCGGAATGGCGGGAGCGCGGTACTCAGGCAAGGGCGCCGACATCGCGGGAGCGATCGGAGCTACCGCCATCTACTCGATTCCGACCTTCTGGCTGGCACTGATCCTTCTTCAAATCTTCGCGGTGAAACTCGGCGTCCTTCCGTTGTTCGGCATGCCGTCGCATGACGCCACCGGCCCGGCCTGGCTGCTCGCGCTCGCGCGCCACATGGTTCTTCCCGTCGCAACTCTCGCCCTAGGGCCGATCGCGTATCTCAGCAGGTTCGTACGCGCATCGATGCTCGACTCCTCGGGGCGGGAATTCATGAGGACCGCGCGAGCGAAGGGGCTGAGCGAATGGGGTGCCCTCATCCGACACGGACTCCGCAACGCGATGCCACCCGTTGTGTCACTGCTCTCGGTGGCCGTTCCGGCGCTGCTTTCCGCCTGCGTTGTCGTGGAACGGATCTTCCGTTGGGAGGGGATTGGTAACCTCTTCGTCGAGTCGGTCGTCGCGAGGGATTATCCGGTCGTGATGGCCCTTACACTGCTCACAGCGGTACTCTCGCTTGCAGCTGGAGCGCTCGCCGATCTCCTGCTCTTGCTGCTCGATCCGCGCGCGCGGACCGAGGAGAACGCATGACGGCGGCGAGGGGAGGGGGGCGAATCACGGGACGCCTCGGATTCGCGATCGGATTTCTTGGCATCCTCGTCGTCTCCGCCGCTGCGGCACCTCTCGTCGCAGCAATCGGATCGCCGTTCGTTCCCTACTCACCCGACAGAGTCGATCTTCCGTCACGCTTCCTTCCACCGTCATCGGTCCACCTGTTCGGAACCGACGAGTTAGGGCGCGATCTCCTCGCACGGACGATTCACGGCGCGCGCGTGTCGCTCGCGGTCGGCCTCGCCGTCGCCGTGCTCTCGCTCTGCGTAGGCATCCTCGTCGGAAGCATGGCGGGATTCGCGGGCGGTGTCATCGATTGGGCGGTCTCGCGCGCAACGGAGCTTGCGCTGAGCTTCCCGTTCTTCTTTCTCGCGCTCGGCGTGGCTGCGCTGTTCGAGCCGTCGCTCGGTGCCGTTGTGGCCACGCTCGTCGCCGTGTCGTGGACGTCGGACGCCAAGGTCGTGCGCGGAGAGGTTCGCAGGCTTCGTGACGGAGACATTGCGACTGCCGCGCGGGCGGCGGGAGCCTCGCGAGCTCGAATCCTCTTCCGGCACCTCCTCCCGGCCGCGATCGGCCCTGCCGTGGCATCCGCAGCGTTCGGAGTTGCCTCAGCAATCGCGGCGGAATCTGCGCTGTCGTTCCTCGGGCTTGGCGTACAGCCCCCGCAGGCGTCCTGGGGAAGCATTCTGGCGTCCGCGGACGATCACATCCGCCGCGCCTGGTGGATCGCCGCGTTCCCCGGTCTTGCGCTCTTCGCAACGATCATCGCCTGCAACTTCGTCGGTGAGGCGGCACGCGACGCGCTCAATCCAGAGGCGGACGTACGCGGTCGTTGAGCAGAGCTCGATCGTCAACGGACGCGCGAGGCCGGATTGAGTCGCTCATGAAGGCGCGATAACACCGTCGGCGGAACGAGGTTCGAGACGTCTCCTCCCAGCCGGCAGACTTCCTTCACGAGGCGTGAGCTGACGTAGGTGTACTCGACCGCGGGGATCATGAAGATCGTCTCCGCATGCTCAGAGAGCTCGCGATTCATCAGTGCCATCTGCAGCTCGTACTCGTAATCGGATACGGCGCGGATGCCGCGAATGACGACCGACGCGTCGACCTTCGTGAGGAAGTTCACCAGCAGGCCCGAGAACGACTGGATCTCGACGCCTGCAACTCCTGCGGTAACGCTGCGCAGCAGGTCGACACGTTCCGGCACGGAGAAGAGGGGAGACTTCCCTTCGTTCTCCAGTACGGCGACCACGAGTCCATCGAAGAGCCGCGAGCTCCTCCTGATGATGTCGAGATGCCCATTCGTTGGAGGGTCGAACGATCCGGGATACACGGCGCGCTTCATCGCGCCAATGGTAACAGCGCATCGAGGCTCGCGGCGACTTGGTAAAGATCTTGACCACTGATACCGCGCACTCTATCATTGCCTCAATCACGGGAAGCGTTATGGGAGGGGCGGGCATGCGCGTGGACGCGAAACGAACCGAGAGCATCGGCGGCAAGCTGGTCTCTGCTCTGCGTGGCGTTCTGCCCGGAGCATTCGTGCAGCCTTCGCGGCAGGATCTTGTCGCGCTTTACAAACTCCGCTATCGAATTGCGCTCGACGAAGGCAAGTTCGATTCGGCGATGATCTTCCTCGACAAACTACTCGAAGTCGAGCCTGCGAACGTCGAAGCGCGGCTTCTCAAGGGCGAGCTCTATCACCGCCACATACGCGACTATGGCCGTGCGGTCGACACCTACAGCCGTCTTATCCGGATGGCAGGTGAGCGCGATCGTGAGTACTCGAATCGCGCTCGAGCGAGCCTGACAGAGCTGATGGAACTTCTCTCCTGAGTCGGCGCGCCACCGCTCCTTCACCCTCCGTTGGAGCGATTCTCACTCGTCGCCATGCGGAGCAGGATGACGCGCACCGCGAGCGTTCGATGGCGGTCAGTCGACGTTCAAGCAGGGTGGGAGCCTTACTTCTCGCGCTCGAGCACGAAGTCTGCAGCGAACTCGAGCGCCTCGCGCGCCGGCGAGGGAGTGAATTCCGCAAGGCACTCCTTGCACCCATCGGCAAAGCGGCGCGCGATTGCGCGCGTCTCTTCGATCGCGTCGTAGTGGGCCACGATCCGCTGGATCTCTTCGGCGGGCGCCTCGTCGAATGTACCGGTACGAAGGACGGACTCGATCTTGCGCCGCTCCGCGTCGTTGGCGCGAGGAAGAGCGAGGATCACAGGGAGCGTGACCTTACCATCCTTCAAATCCGCGAGCACGGGTTTGCCGAGCATCGCCTCGTTCGACGTGAAGTCGAGCAGGTCGTCGACGATCTGAAACGCAATGCCGAGCTTGTAGCCGTAATCCCAGAGCTTCTGCTGGCGTGAGGCTTCGAGCCCGACGAGCATCGCGGGGACGCGCGCACTCGCGCCGAACAATGCGGCAGTCTTCCGGCCGACGAGATCGAAGTACTCGTCTGTTGTCAGGTCCGACCTGCCGTTGTTCTGCAGACCGAGGATCTCCCCCTCGGTCAGGTCGATCGTCGCGGCGCAAAGCATCTGAACGATCGACAGGTCGCCGACCTCCAGACCCATCCGGATTGCATGGAGGTAGAGATAGTCACCGATCAGCACCGACAGGTGGTTGCCCCACTTGTAGTTGATCGACGGGCGGCCCCGCCGCACCGCGGAGTCGTCGATGATGTCGTCGTGGATCAACGACGCGGTATGGATGAACTCGACAAGTGCGCCAAAGACGACGTCCTGACGCCCCTCATACCCGAGCATCTTCGCGACGAGGAGAAGGAGCGTCGGGCGCAGCCGCTTTCCCCCCCCTTCGAGGACGTGGTCCGCTACTTCCTGAATCGTCCGGATCGGCGAACGAAACCCGTCCTGCAGCTCCTGCTCGACCAGCTCGAGCTTGGGCGCGATGAGCTCGAAGGCCTGCGCGATCGGAGAGCCGGCGGCGACAGTTTCGGCGAGTGTGGAGGAGCCGGGGCTACTCACGTGGCAAAGGATAAACGATTCATGAGAGTTAAGAAAGGCGACCGGCTTGCCGGTCAGCGGTAATTCACGAACTGGAGCGGCGCGCCGAAATCGCCATCGCGAAGCAGCTGGATGACCTTTTGCAAGTCGTCGCGATTCTTGCCGGCGACTCTCACCTGATCGCCCTGGATCGATGCCTGAACCTTGAGCTTCGTCTCCTTGATCGCCTTGACGATCGCCTTCGCCTTGTCCGAGTCGATCCCCTGGATCAGCTTCACGCGCTGCTTCACCGTTCCCATCGAGGCGGCGTCGACCTTCTGGTAGTCGAGAGACTTGAGGTGGACCTTTCGCTTCACGAGGCGTCCTTCGAGTACGTCGCGGACGCTCTTGAGCTTCACCTCGTCGTCACTCGAGAGAAGGATCTCCGACTCCTTTTCCTTCAGCTCGATCTCCGACTTGCTTCCCTTGAAATCGAAGCGCGTTTCGATCTCCTTCTTCGCCTGAAGGATCGCATTCGCGACCTCCTGCATGTCGAGCTTCGAAACCACGTCGAACGAGTTTTCCTGCGCCATATTGCGTCGGTCTCCTGCCGGCGGGGCACCCGGTCGCCGGGCCTTTCCGCAGGCCAGCGCATTGTAGTCAGCTCGCGCCGGGAAATCGACAGGCATCTCCCGCAGCCAGCGGAGAGGAATGGCGCCGGCGCGGGTCAATTCCGTACGATGTCGGCGCCGGGAGGTGCAACGAAGCGAAAGCTCTCCGGCCCTGACGCCGACGGAACGAACCGCGTCAGCTCGAACGATGTCCGGTTTCCCTGCGAATCGACATAGCGAAGCAGCGAGAGCCGTCCGTCCTTGCCTTCTTCCACCACGATCTCCGCGAGCATGCCGTCCGGCTTGCGCGACTTGAGGGTCGTCTTCCGGCCGCTCTTCGTCACGGTAAAGCTCGACTCGATACGCGCCGGATCGGAAAGCGCGAAGAAGGGGAGCGCCGCCCGCTCGTCCGGCGTGAGCTCGTGAACAGTGACCTGGCGATCGGCGGGCACCCAAAGCCACGACGTCGTACCGTCGAACACGAACTCCTTCGTCTCGGGAGTCGTGTAGCGCCACCTCATCGAAGGAAGAGGGCCGAACACCACGCTCCCTTGTTCGATCGTCTCCTTCTTGTACCCCTTTGGAAGGAACTTGTGCACGAACTGTGCGGAGTTGCCTTCGCAACTTCGCAGCACCGCAGTCACGCGAGCGGCCGCTTCGCCGGCAGCATGCATCGGGAGCGCGACGCTCAACGCAAGCACGACCGCCACAAGCAGTCCGTCACGCCTCACAGTTTCTCGACCTCGATGGCGATGACGGCAGAACTGACGACGAAGACTCGCTGCAATTTCATTTCATCGAGCGGCGTAATGTAGAACCCCGAGGCGATGGGGTTGTAGTCGTGCGTCATCCCGCGGAGGACCTCACCGTCTGCGAATTCGACCGACACAACCGACCCGTTTGCCAACGGCGGTTCACCCTCTGGTGCCTTCTCACGACGAAAGAAGACTGCTTTCAGCTCGTCGAACGGTACGTTGAGCTCGCCTGCGGTGACGTTTCTCCGGTCGAGATCGATCGAGGGAGCCGATTCTTCGCGCATCGTCCGGCCATCGCGAAAGTGCAGTACGACTGCTGTCTGTGGATTCTCCATGCGTGTACCTCAGAAGAGCTCGAGTCCCCAGAGATCGTGCAGATGCAGGATCCCTTCCACCCGGCGCGCGTCGTCAACGATGAAGAGCGACGTGATCTTCCGCTCCTCCATGACCTGGAGCGCCGCGGAGGCGAGCTCGTCCGACGCGATGATGTACGGGTTTGGTTTGCAGCACTCACCGCCCGTCCGCTGGAGAATCGCTTCGTCGCGTTCGATGAGGCGGCGGAGATCTCCGTCCGAGATTACCCCTCGAAGGCTTCCGTCGGCATTCGTCACCGCGGCGATACCGAAACCCTTCTTCGACATCTCGTAGATGACGTCGCGCATCGGCCGGTCAGCGGCAACGAGCGGAATCGCATCTCCGGTATGCATCAAGTCGCGGACGCGAAGGAAGCGCTTTCCGAGTTTGCCTCCCGGATGGAGTATCGCGAAGTCTTCTTCGCGGAATCCCTTGCTGACAAGGAGCGCCATCGCCAGCGCATCCCCGAGGGCGAGCGTCGCCGTGGTCGACGCCGTTGGCGCAAGTCCGAGCGGGCACGCCTCTTCGCGGATCGCCGCCGAAAGGTGGATGTCGGCGTTGCGTGCGAGCGTCGACGCGGGCTTTCCCGTGATCGCGATCAACTTCGCTCCAAGTCGCTTGATCGGCTCGAGAAGCCGCACGATCTCTTCCGCCTCTCCAGAGAACGAGACGGCGAGCACGATGTCGCCCGCCACCACCATTCCGAGATCGCCGTGAACAGCCTCCGCCGGGTGAAGGAAGAACGACGGAGTGCCGGTCGATGCGAGCGTCGCGGAGATCTTGCGGCAGATGATCCCCGACTTGCCCATACCCATCGAGACGACGCGGCCCTTGCTCCGAAGGATCAGCTCGACCGCCTCTACGAATTCGCTTCCGAGATGCTCGAGCAGACCCGCGATCGCGGCGGCTTCGACCTCGATGACGCGACGCGCTTCGCGAATGGCGGGGTGATTCGAGAGGTCGATCAGGACCTCGGGGCTCGATTGGCTCATGCAGGTTTCGATTCTAGCGCGTGCCGCGGCTTTCGCAAGCCGGGTCGCGTTCAGGTCTCGGCGTGTACGAAAAGATAGACCGCGGCGATGATGAATAGGACGTTCGCACTCCACGCTGAAAGGAGCGCGGGGAGGTTTCCGACTTCACCGAATTTCGTGAAGACCCCATACACGGCCCAGTAGACGAACGCGAGGAAAAGTGCGACTCCTACGCCGTAGAGCGCGCCGCGCTTTCCAATGCGGAACGAGAAGGGGAGCGCGATCAACGCCATCACCAGGCTCACGAACGGCCACGCCGTCTTCTGATAGAGCTGAACGCGCAATTCCTCCGAGGAGTAGCCGGAGATCTCGAGATCGTGGAGGTAACGTCGCAGCTCGGCGTAGGTCATCTGGTTCGGCAGTTTGAAATCGGAGGTGAAGTACTCCGGCCGCTCCGGATAGTGAAGCCTCACAGGCGAGTCGATCGGCGTGAATGACGCGCCGCCATGGTCGTCGAACGACCGAACCCAGCCATTCACGAACACCCAGCCCGATCCGTCAAACCGAGCCTCCTCGGCGTACACCCGGCGCGTGATGCGCATCTCGACCGGATCAAACTCGAGGACCTGGACCTGCGAGAGGGCTTTTGCGATCTTATCGTACGAAAGGAAGTTGAAGAGGTAGCGACCCTTGCCAAACACCCATTGGCGCTGCTCCCACGTGACGCTCCTTCGCATCGGCTTGCCCTTGATCTGGCTTTTCAGTGACGCGACTTTTTCGTTGTTGTACGGGAGCGCGAAATCGAGAAGGAGATAGGCGAAACCCGACGCAATCGTCGCAACCACGATTACAGGCAACGCCAACCGGTACAGCGACACTCCGGTCGCCTTCATCGCCGTGACTTCACTCGTGCGCGAAAGCATGCCAAAGCAAATCAGAGTTCCGGCGAGTATCGAGATCGGGATCGTTTTGTCGAGAACGACCAGGGTGAGGTTCCGGTAGTACTCCACCACGATCTCGACCGGTATCTTGTTCTCCGCGATGTCTCCAGCCATCTCGGAGTAGTCGATCACCATCTGCAGCACGACCACCGAGAGCACGATGAAGAACACCGTCTGCACGAATAGCCGCAGGACATATCGATCGAGAATGTTCGGGAATCGGACGTCGATGCGCGAGAGGATTCCACCTTCGTCGTCTCCGCGGCTGCGACGAGAGCGAAGATGAATATGAAGACGGTCGAGAGCAGTCTGAACCCAGGTGCCGAATCGCCCAGGCCCGGAGGAGGCGCCTGCGTCGCGGCTGACCCTTCGAAGGAGATAGAGGCCGAGGGCGATCAGGACGAAGTTCGGAATCCACATTCCGAGCCAGGCCGGAACCTGGCCTGTCCGGGCCATTTCTTCGCCATTCGACATCAGAAGGTAATAGACCAGAATCACACCGATACTTAAAGTGAAGCCTGAGCTTTTGCCTCCTCGCTTGTTCGTAATTCCCAAGGGAAGAGCTACGAGGCCGAATGCGAGGCATGCGAACGGAATCGAGAGCTTCTTGTGAAGCTCGACGTGAATCAGCCGTAAATCCTCGGCGGCGTACTTGCGATCGGGGTTTGCCCGATTGCGCTCGGCTTCCTCGATGAGCTCGACAGCGGTCATCGACTTTCTGTCGCGCGAGACCGGCCTCTGGGGTCCCGAGAACTGGTCCGGGAGGAGGATCCGCTGCGTCGCGTTGCGGACGCGATCGTAGCGGGAAGGGTTCTGGATCGCGAAGAAGTGGTTCTCGGCGTCGTGAAGCTCGACCCAGACCTGTTTAGTGCCAGGAGTCGTCGTGAGCCTGCCGGTGCGCGCGACGATGATCTGCTGGCGATCAGGGCTGGTCGTGTCCGAGATGAACACGCCGCTCCATTCGCCATTCGGAGCGACGTCGTTTACGTAGATCACGCGGTCTGCATACTCGTCATA
This sequence comes from Acidobacteriota bacterium, assembly GCA_016184115.1. Classification (GTDB taxonomy): domain Bacteria; phylum Acidobacteriota; class Thermoanaerobaculia; order Gp7-AA8; family Gp7-AA8; genus JACPDH01. The sequence continues at coordinate 22,016 of JACPDH010000052.1, forward strand.
GAAGACGCGCGGCCGGATCTCCCGCTCGACGCTCGAAGAGAAAATCTCCGCCTGGAGCGATCGGAACGCCTTGTTGCCCCAGGGAGTCACGTAGTTCGTCATCCAGACATTCAAGAGGAAGATCGCGAACGACACGTAAAACACGGGCCGATAGATCACTCGAGTCGAAACCCCGACTGACCTCATCGCGATGATCTCGGAGTCCGACGAAAGCCGACCCACGGCGATCAGCACGCCGAACAGGAGGGCCATCGGGATCGTCAGGACGACGATGTGCGGGAGTGAGAGAAGGAGGAGTTGGAGGACTGTGGATGCCGGAAGCGAGCGTCGGATGATCATCTCCGCCATCTTGAACAATGTGTTCATGAGGATGACGAAGGTGTAGAAGCAGAAGCCGAGGAAGGTCGGTCCGATGATCTCCTTGACGATGTAGCGGCTGAGAATGCGCATCGCGGCTCGGGCGCCAAGTGTAAGCGATTCAAGGAGGCAGGGTCGAGCCGAGCGTAGCGGGTTCGGAGCTTTCCACAGAGTCCTATAAGATAGATTATGTGAACTATACTATCAAACGAAAGGCAACTGCGCCCTTACGTGTCGATCTCCTTCTCGAGGCGCTCGACCAGCTGCTTCAGCGCATCGACAACCTCTCGCTTCTCCACCTGCGACTTCTTGAACGTCATGTTGAGGCTAAACGGGAGCGCCTTGTCTTTGATCTGAAATACGAAGTTCCTCGGTCGCCCGGGTCCCTTCGCCGTCTCGGCGCCACGCGTCTCCTTCCGGAGATCGTCGCGCCCGAGCTCACCTGAAGCGACGCGGAGCACGAGCTGCTCCATCTCCTCTTCGCTTCCGGCCCGCGCGATCTGGACCAGCACCGACTTGCTGCTGATCCCCTTCTCACGGCAGAGATCGCGAATCGCATCGGGGATCTCGGCGAGCAACAGGCTCTCGGTGACCGTCGTCCGCGACTTCGAGAGTACCTGAGCGATCTTCTCGTGCGTGTAGCCAAGGCGCTCCTGGAGTGCGACGATACCCTCGGCTTCCTCGAACGCCGTCAGGTCCTTCCGCTGCATATTTTCGATAAGCGCGATCTCCATGACCTCGCGCTCGTCGATGTCGAGCTCGATCGCCGGGATCTCCTCGAGGCCGGCCAGCTCGGCGGCGCGGTATCGGCGCTCCCCTGAGACGATCTGATAGAGGTTCGGTCCGACCGACCGGACCAGGATTGGCTCCAGAACGCCTTTCTCGCGGATCGATGCCGAAAGCTCTTCGAGATCGCCGAGGTTCTGACGCGGCTGATCGGGATTGGCCTCGATCATCGACATCGGAATCATCGACCCGATGCCAGTCGACGAGCGGCGCGCCAGCTCCTCGACATAATGTGCGTCGTGCCTCATCCTCGCGCGTTCGGGAAGTCCCCTCTTCATCCTCGTCCTTTTCTTCGTCTCGATTTCATCAGCAACGCCGTCGAGCGCGGGCAGCTCAGACACGCGCGAGGATCTCCTCTGACAGCGAGTAGTACTCCATCGCCCCCGTCGACCTCGGTGCGAACGTGAAGATCGACTCCTTGTACGCGGGGCTCTCCTCGAGGCGGATCGACTTGCTGATCGTCGTCGTGAAGAGCATCTCGCCGAACACCTGCTGGATCTGGTCCTGAATGTCGCGCGCGAGCGTCGTACGTCGGTCGTGCATCGTAATCACGACACCCAGCAGCTGCAGGTTCGGATTCGGGCGGGCCTTGATCTTCTCGATGGTCTCGAGGAGATCGTCGGTACCCTCCAGTGCGAAATACGAAGACTGAATCGGAACCAGGACATGCGTCGACGCCACGAGCGCGTTCACGGTGATCATCCCGAGCGTCGGCGGAGTATCGATGAATACGTAGTCGTATCCCGGAGCGACGTCCTTGAGTGCATCTTTGAGGCGGTACGGCCCATCGAGATCGCCGATGAGTTTCGACTCCAGCTTCGCGAGCGAAATCTTCGATGGAGCGATCGACAGATTCTCGAGGGGAGACTGGAGAATCACGTCGGCGACCGCGCACTCTTCTGCTACGAGCACGTCGTACATCGACCGCGTCACAGAGCGCGGATCGATGTAGCTCATTGTCGAGTTGGCCTGCGGATCGAGGTCGACCAGCAGCGTCTTGAAGCCCTTGGTGGCTACAGCGGCGGCGAGATTGATGGCGGTGGTGGTCTTCCCCACCCCGCCCTTCTGGTTCGTGATCGCGATGATCATTTCGGTTGCGCGGATTCTAGAGAAGGGATGCCGGACTGTCCAGTTACTGCGAGCCGGAACATGCGGTGAGGGTCTACATCTTGTACTTGCCGAGCTCTTCGGGGTTCAACTGCTCGAACCACTTCCGCACCTTTTCTTCTTCGGTGTCGTCGGGTGAGATCGTCTGAGCCTGGTCGAGGACGCTTTGATCGACGAATATCGGCGCGTCCGCGCGAAGCGCGAGCGCGATCGCGTCGCTTGGGCGTGCGTCGATCTCCATCTCACGGTTCTCGACGTCGAGGAAGATGCGCGCGAAGAACGTGCTGTCCCGAAGATCGTTGACCACGACGCGCGACACGCGGAGACCGAGTGTCGTGAGGACGCTGTGAAACAGGTCATGTGTCAGCGGTCGCGGCGTCTCGAAGCTCTCGAGCTTCAGCGCGATGGCATTAGCCTCGAAGACCCCGACCCAGATCGGGAGCATCGTCTTTTCGTCCTCATCCTTGAGAACGACGATTGGCGAGCTCGAGATCGGGTCGAGCATCAGACCCTTGACGCTCATGCGAACGAGCTTCACGAGACCGCCTTCCCGAACAACGAATGGTGTTTGGCACCGATGACGTGCACATCAACGAGCGTTCCGACTGCAGGCACATCCTGGCAATGGAAGTTGACCGTCCAGTTGTCTTCGCTCTTGCCGCTGGCTACCGACGGATCGTGCCGGCTCGGGCCCTCGTAGAGCACCGGCACGACACACCCCTCGTACGCGAGAAGCGTCTCGCGCTCAATCCGTGCCTGAAGCTCGAAGAGGCGATTCAACCTTGCAGTCGAAAGCTCATCATCGACGGGCGCTCCGAGCCGAAGCGACGCAGTGCCAGGTCGTTCCGAGTATTTAAAAGCGTAGATCGAGCCGAACCGAACCTCTTCCAGCAGCGAGAGCGTCTGTTCGAAGTCTTCGTCCGACTCGCCTGGAAAACCAACGATGACGTCGGTGGAGAAGCGAATCGTGGGAATCTCCTCACGCATCATCGCGACGATCGACAGGAACTTCTCCCGGTTGTAAAGGCGCTTCATGCGGCGGAGGACCGAGCTCGATCCCGACTGTACAGGGAGGTGAATGTACCGACAAATGTTCGCGTTTGCGCGCATCGCCGCGACCATCCGCGGCGTTACTTCGGAAGGATGCGACGTCATGAAGCGTAGGCGCGCGACACCTGCTACACGCGCCACGCCGGAGAGAAGGTCGCTGAAATCGGCGCTGCTCTCGGGACAGACATACGCATTGACCGTCTGGCCGAGTAATTCGATCTCGACGCGTCCGGTCGAGATCGCGTGCGCGACTTCGGCAAGTATGTCACGCATCGGCCGCGAGACTTCGCGGCCACGAGTCGTCGGCACGATGCAAAACGTGCAGTTCTTGTTGCAACCTTCGATGATTGTGACCTGCGCTCGTACCGCGGAAGGGCGATCGATCGCGATCCAGTCGTAGCGGCGGTCGTCAGGAAACTCGACAGCGACGCGCGCGCGTCCCTCCAACACATCGTCGAGATAGCCGACATTGCCGGGCCCCATCACGAAATCGACGTATGGTGCGCGGGCGAGAATCGCCTCCCCTTCCTGCTGGGCGACACAACCGCAGACGCCGATTCTGGCGCCGCGCTCTTTCGCCGCGCGCAAGCGTCCGAGCTCGGAGAACATTTTCTGCTCCGACTTCTCGCGAACGCTGCAAGTGTTAAGGAGGATCAAGTCTGCGTCGTGCTCGGACGACGCCCGGCGAAATCCACGCAGCGTAAGCTGCCCGGAGAGCCGCTGGGTGTCGAGATCGTTCATCTGACAGCCCCAGGTCTCGATGTAGTAGGTTTTGGGATCGGGACTCGAGCTCATGGTGTCGTCGGGCCCTTGGACTCCGTCTTGGCCCTCGCCGCCTCAAGCTCCTCGCGCGCCTTTTCGAGCTTTGTCTTCGTCTCCTCGAAACGTTTCTCGATCACGTCCTCGCGGAAATCAGGATCGTCCTCGTCGTAGTAAGTCTCCTCGATGCGTCGCAACTCGGCCTCGAGTCCGGCGACCCGCTTTTCTGCCGTCTCGATCGCCTTCGCTGCAATCACCGGCCCTTGCTTCTTTGCGTCCTCCGTCGCTCTCTCGGCGCGCATGCGCGCCTCGACGTCTTCGGCTGTGCGGATCGGGGTCAACGGCTTCGAGGTCGTCTCGATCAGCTTGCCCGTTGACGACTTGACGTCCTTGTCGGTGATCGCTCGCCGGGATTTCGATCCGGCATCACGCTTGGCGGCCGCCTCTCGCGCGGCCTTCACGAGCGGAGACTCGTTGCTCGGCTGGGCGGCTGTAGTCGTGTCGTTCTGCTTGGACGCGGTCGTTTCCGACGTCGACTGAGCCGACGCAAGCCCAGTGACGAGGAGTGCGAGAGCAAGTACGACTGCGTTCCGGTTCACAATCATGCCTCCGTCGTGCCAGCCCGGCCGTAGCGATCTTCGAGCCGGACCACGTCGTGAATCTCGGGCGTCGAAACTTCGACGATATCCGTATCCTCGATCGCCTCGATCCTGTGGATCGTCATCGGCGTGACGTGAAACGCTTCGCCGACGCCGAGCGTGATCGAGCTACGCTCCTCGCCCCGCTCGAGCTCGAGCATCACTTTGCCAGCGATAACGTACAGAGTTTCGTCTTTCATTTCGTGATACTGCAGGCTGAGGCTCTCGCCTCGGTTCACGTGCAGGACCTTGCCTACGTATCGTTCCGTGTGGCTCCAGATGATTTCGTAGCCCCACGGTTTCGGAACCGTCTTCACGCTGTTCTTGGCGAACGTCGTCGCCGCTTCTCCGCTCATCGCGCCCTCGTGATCAGACCCTCAGGGAACTTGAGGGCCACGCTTTCGATGATGTACTCCTCAATCTCCTGCGCCGTGCTCTTCTCCAACGCCGCTTCCACGATCTTCCGACACTCCTTGAATCGAAGAGAGCGAATGACGCTCTTCACGACCGGGATGTTCGACGGATTCATCGAGAATCGTTCGAGCCCAAGGCCCACGAGAACGACCGCGTATAGAGGGTCGGCCGCCATTTCCCCGCACATTGAAACCGGAATTCCCGCCTTTTTCCCCGACTCGATGACGAACTTCAGCAGCCTGAGCAGCGCAGGATGGAGCGGCTCGTAGAGATAACTGACATTCTCGTTGCCGCGGTCGATCGCAAGCGAATATTGAATGAGGTCGTTCGTTCCGATCGCGAAGAAATCTGCCTCCTGTGCCAGCACGTCGGCAATCATCGCTGCCGCAGGCACTTCGATCATGATCCCGACCTCGATATCGGGATCGTAGGCAAGTCCTTCGCGGTCGAGCTCTCCCTTGAGCTCACCAATCAGCGCCTTCGCCTGGCGGAGCTCCTGAACGCCGGAGACGAGAGGGAACATGATCTTGATGTCGCCGTGAGCGGAAGCGCGGAGAATTGCGCGCAACTGCGTACGGAAGAGGTCGCGGTGCTTCATGCAAAGGCGCAGCCCGCGTAGACCGAGGACAGGGTTGTCTTCATTCGTTCCGATTACGTCCCGTGCAAGCTTCTTTCCGCCGAGATCGAACGTACGAATCACCGTCGAATGAGGCGCCATTTCGCGGGCGAGCCTGCAATAGGCGTCGAAGTGATCCTGCTCGTTGGGAAGCCCTGGGCTTTTCGAGATGAACAGAAACTCGGAACGGTAGAGCCCAATGCCTTCCGCGCCATACTTGAGCGCGTCGCCCATCTCCTCGACGAGCTCGATGTTTGCGAGGAGCGACAGCTCCACGCCATCTCTCGTGGTCGCGGCGAGGTCACGGTTCTCGAGCAGTTTCTTCTCGTGCTCTTCGTGTCGCGTCTCCCGGCTCCGGTATTCCTCCACGAGCGCGGTCGTCGGATTCACGACGACGGTCCCCTCGTACCCGTCGACGATGACGAGCTCGTCGTTATCGATGAGCTCGGTAAGGCGTGGCACGCCGATGACGGCGGGCATGAAGAGCGACTTCGCGATGATCGACGTGTGCGACGTCCTTCCTCCGGTCGCCGTCGCGAACCCCACGATCGGCCTCCGGTTGAAGTGAATCGTGTCGGACGGGGTCAGGTCTTCGGCCAGGATGACGACGTCGTGCGTAATCTCGGATAAATCGTGGTGCGCGATGCCGAGCAGATTCTTCAGAACGCTTTCGGCCACGTCCGAGATGTCGGCACCGCGGTCGCGCAGGTACTCGTCGTCAAAGCTCGCGAAGCGCGCCTCGAGCTCGTCCTTGACCGTCTGGAGAGCCCATTCAGCATTGATCTTCTCGTCCTCGATCTTCTTGACGATCTGGTCGCTGAACGTCGGGTCGCCGAGAATCATGGCATGCGCGTCGAAGATCGACGCGTACTCGTCGCCAATCGTGCGGCTGACCTTGGCCTTGAGCTCACCGAGGGCGACGCGAGTTCGCTCCACGGCTTCGCCGAGCCTTCGCACTTCTTTCGGGACCTCGGAGTCGGCGACCGGCACGCGATACACGCTGCCAACGTCGCGCTCGAGGATCAGTGCACGACCGATCGCAATGCCCGGCGAGACGCCCGTGCCCTTGTAGGTTCGCACGTCGACGCGGACGTGCTTCGTTTCTGGGCTTCTCGGTATCGGCATCGTCGCGCGTTCATTCTACTTCATCGAATCTGGCCAGAATCAGCTTCTCGATCGAGTCGAGAGCCTCCAGCTCGTCGTTCCCCGAAGCGGTGATCGTAACCGTCGTCCCTTTTGCTGCCGCGAGAAGAAGGATGCCGAGGATGCTCTTCGCGTCGACCTCTTCCGAGCCCTTTTTCAGCTTGATGTCGGCATTGAATCGCGCCGCGCAGTGAACCAGTTTCGCCGCTGCGCGCGCGTGGAGACCCAGCTTGTTGATGATCGGAATGTCTTTGCTCGCCGGCACGCGTCGCTCCTTCAGCTGCTCTGCTCGCCCGAAAGGAAATCAGAGGCGACCCGGATCGCCCGCGACCCTTTATCACGAATCACGTGAGCCAGCTCGTCGAGATCGGACGCGCCATCATGCAGCGACGTGAATTTCAGAACCATTGGCAGGTTGACTCCGGTCAGCACCTCGACTTTTCCCTTCTCGAGAAATGACAGGCAGATGTTGCTCGGCGTTCCGCCAAACATGTCGGTAAAGATGATCATGCTGGTGTCCGTCGGGAACGCCGACAAGGCGACGCGGATCTTCTCGCGCGCCTCGTCGACGGTGTCATTCCACTCGAGCGACAATGCGTCGAGCCCGTCGATGTCGCCTTCAATGACTCGCGCGGCATTCAGCAGTTCCTGCGCGAGTTGTCCGTGGGTCACGATAAGCGCCCCGATCAATCCATAGCCTCCACGCCAGCTGCCGCCGTCATCTTCAGGGGCGGATCGCTGGACTCCGTTGGTTTTCGAAACGCGCGCACCTGGGCCGGCGCAGCGCGCAGTGCAGTCGAACAGTCGATGAGGGGCATCTGATTTCTCGCGCCCTTCGAGGCGCTCATCTGGCCATGTCCCGATGCGTAATCTCGACGAGATATCCCGACTCGGCCAGGCTGGTCCCCAGCCGCTCGCCTACGGCCACGGAACGGTGCTTCCCTCCGGTACATCCGACCCCGATGGTGAGGTAGCTCTTCATCTCCCGTTCGTATCGCGGCACGACATACTCGAGGAACGAGGCGAGCCGCTCGAGGAACTCGCCATACTCCCCATGTGACTCGAGGAATGCGACCACCTCTGCATCCTTGCCAGTCTTTGGTCGCAGCCCTTCGACAAAATGGGGATTCGGAAGAAACCTCACGTCGAACATGAGATCGACGTTTGGCGGGACCGCGTACTTGAAGCCGAACGTCACGACGTTCACGAGCATCGGCATCACGTAACCGGGGAGCTGGAACCGGCGCGTGATCTCCGCCTTGAGCTCGTGCACCGAGAACTGGGATGTGTCGAGCACCATGTTGGCGATCGCCTTGACGTCGATCAGCTCGCGTCTCTCGGCGCCGATTGCGTCGAGGATCGGCAGGTCGACCACGTACGGATGCGGACGCCGCGTCTCCGAGAAACGTCGGACGAGCACCTCGTCGCGTGCATCGAGGAAGATCAAAATCGCGTTCGGGGCACGCGCGCGCAGCACACGCGTGAAGTACGCGGGAAACGTCCGCGCGAAATCGTGGGCGCGCACGTCCATGACGATCGCGATTTTGTCTTTGCGCTCGCGGCCGACAACTTCGTCGAGGAACGGCTCGATGAGCGAGACAGGCAGGTTGTCAGCGGCGTAGAACCCGAGATCCTCGAGCGTGCTTTGCACATAGCTCTTCCCGGCACCGCTGAGACCGGTCACGATGACGAGTTTCTCGGGAGTCACGTCGTTCATCGCTTCCGTCGCACCCCTCTGGTTCGCTCATGCTGAGAGCGATTGATGATGTGCTTGTCGCGGATCGAGGCGCTCTCCGACGGAAGCGGCGCGACGCCGTCGCCTTCCACCCCGCGCCGCATGATCTCTTCGTTTACCCGCTCGACCAGTTCCTCCGCGGTGTTGTACCCCTGCAGTTTCATGAGGTAGTTGCGTGCCGCGATCTCGACGAGCAGAGCGAGGTTGCGCCCCGAGGCAACGGGTAGCCTAACGAGCGGCTTACGCACACCAAGAAGGTCGTACGATTCGCCGGTAACTCCCAGCCGGTCGTACTCGGTTCCCTCGACCCAGCGTTCGAGCTTCACGACGATGTCGATCGGCTTCACGTCGCGTGTCGACGAAACACCGAAGAGGTCCTTCACGTTGATGATCCCGATTCCGCGCAGTTCCATGTGGTGCGAGATCAAGTCGTTCGAATAGCCGATGACGACCTCGTTCGGGTGGCGCTTGATCAGGACCGTGTCGTCGGAGACGAGTCGATGCCCGCGCCAGACGAGGTCGAGCGCACACTCGCTCTTGCCGACGCCACTTTCTCCGAGCAGCAGCAAACCGATGCCGTAAACATCGAGCAGACCTCCGTGGATCGTAATCCTCGGAGCCATCGTCTCCTCGAGGAAATACGTGATCCTCGTGATCGTGGTCGACGACATCGAATCGGTCCGGAAGAGTGGAATCGAGTGGTTCTCGCACTCTTTCACGAACTCGGAGATCGGATCCTTTCCCTTCGTCGTGACGAAACAAGAGACATCGAGGCCGGCGACGTCGCGGACGCGTTTCTCGCGCAGTCGCGGTGGGAGGCTGTTGAGATATCCGATCTCGGATGCACCAATGATCTGAACGCGTCCAGGCTTGATGTACTCGTAGTAGCCGGCGAACGCGAGTCCCGGCTTCTGAACCCGCGGCTTGAGGATCAAGCGGTCGAGGCCGTCTGCACCCGTTACGAGCTGAAGCGAGAGATCGGCGAGCGCATCCGAGGTGAGGCTTCGCACCTCGGTCTCGACGAAACTCTCGTCCTCCCATGATTCCCGTCTGTCGCTCATGTCACTTCGCCTGACGCGCGGGGCCGGCTCGTAAAGCCGGCCCCGGCTCTCTGGTTCGTCGTTGACGGTGCGGCTCTAGAACTCCGGCGCGATGAGGCCGAAGTTCTTGTCTTTCCTGCGATAGATCACCGATACCTTCGTGGTGTCGATGTCGCGGAATACGATGAAGTCGTTCTTCGAATCGTCGAGAAGCAGCGCGGCCTGCTCGATCGAAAGCGGCCTTACAGGGAGCTTCGCCGTCTTTACGATTCGCGGGCGATGATCCGCCTGCCGGAGCTTCCCCGGCTCGAGCACCTGGACCTGCCACTCCGTCGCAGTGGATACACCCGCCTTCTTCCCCTTGCGACGGTCGCTGATCTTCATTCGGTTCTTCTGCGCCTGGAGCTTGAGGTGGTCGATCGCCATCTGGATCGCCTCCTCCATCGTCTCTCCTTCCTGTTTGGACGCGACATCGTGCTCCTTGCCGTGGATCTGCACTTCGCAGATGTTGCGGTACTTCTCGACCTTCAGGACGCAGCGGATCTCGATGATGTCGTGGAAGTACTTCCGGATCTTCTCGAGCTTCTGCTCGATGATCTTCCGGACCTTGTCGGTCACTTCGTACTTGCGTCCTGAAATCTCGATGTTCATCGTTTCCTCCCCGGCACTCCGTTGAACGTCCGTTGCACGGTCTCGGCCGCCACTTCCGCCCGCCAATGCGGGTCAGAAAATCTTCTTCCGGTCCGTCGATGAGGGGATTCGCAGCTCGTCGCGATACTTCGCGACAGTCCGTCTCGCGATCTCGACACCCTGTTGCCCAAGAAGCTTCACGATCTTCGAATCCGACAGCGGCTTTCTTGCGTCCTCGCCGTCGATCATCGTCTTGATCCTCGCCTTCACGGCGACGCTCGAGACATCGTCGCCGTGCCTCGAATCGAGGCCGCTGTGAAAGAAGAACTTCATCGGGAAAAGGCCTCGCGGCGTGTGGATGTACTTGTTCGACACGACGCGAGACACCGTCGACTCGTGCATCTGAATGTCGTCGGCAACATCGCGGAGAACGAGCGGGCGTAAGTGATCGACGCCGTGATCGAGGAAATCGCGCTGGTGCTTCACGATCGACTCGGCGACTTTGTAGATCGTACGCTGACGCTGGTCGAGCGATTTGATCAGCCAGAACGCGGACTTCATCTTGTCGCGAATGTAGTTCGCGGTCTCCCCTTTCGAGTCTTCGCGTCCGAGCAACTGCCGGTAGCGCTGGCTCAGCCGAAGCCGCGGCATCCCGTCGTCGTTCACCTCGATCACGTACTCGTCGCTGACTTTGCGGACGTGCACGTCTGGCTCGACGTAGACGACCCTCTCGTTGTCGTACAGCCGGCCGGGACGCGGATCGAGACCGCGAATCACTTCGACCATCGTCTCGAGGAGCTTCATGTCGACGCCGAGCGCCTTCGCGAGCTGCGGGAAGCTCCTCGACGCGAAGAGATCCCAATGCCGCTCGACGATCTCTTCGACCTTCGCGACGAGTAGCGGATCGAGCTCCAGCCGGTCGACCTGGAGCAGCAGGCACTCCTTCAGATTCCGCGCGCAGATCCCGATCGGATCGAACGACTGGACGAGTTGCAGCGTCTGTTCGATGACCGCTTCAGAGACGCCAGGGAACGCCGCCGCGATCTCGTCGTCCGTCACCTGGAGATAGCCGTCGCCGTCGACGTTGCCAATGAGAAACGCCGCGACCTCTTTCATCTCCGGGGACGCATCCGACATCTGCAACTGCCAGGTCAGATGGTCCGAAAGATCGGGAGGGCGCGTGAGCAGGTTCTCGAGTGGAAAGGCGTCGTACTCCTCACCACTGCGAGGGTTGTAGCCGTACTCGATGTAGTCCTGGAAGTAGGCGTCGTAATCGATCTCGTCGAAGGAGTCACGCTCCTTCTCGACAGGCGACGCATCATCATCAACGGCGGTCGACTCTGGCGGCTTTGCGGCGTCACGTTCGGTTTGGGCCTCCGCGGCGCTCTGCGCCTCGGCCTCCGCTTCGATCTCTTCCGGCTTCCCCTCTTCGTCCGTGCTCTCTTCGAGCAGGGGGTTCTCGGTGAGCTCCTGCGCGACGACTTCCTGAAGCTCCAGCTTCGTCATTTGCAGCAGCTTGATCGCTTGCTGCAGCGCTTGTGTCATCACAAGCTTCTGGGACAACTTCAGCTGGATCTTTTGCTCGAGGCCCATGTCAATTCTGGTTTCGGCTGGCGGGGTTCGACCGATGCAATGGCGGGAGGAGCGGCTCAGTGCAGGTTGAAGCCCTCGCCGAGGTAGATCCGTCGTACCTCGGCGTCTGTCGACAGCTCCTGAGGCGGTCCCTGACGGAAGATCTCACCCTCTTTAATGATATAGGCGCGATCGGTGATCTTCAACGTTTCGCGGACATTGTGATCGGTGATGAGAATGCCGATTCCTCGCGCCTTCAGGCGCGAAATGATCCCTTGAATCTCGAGCACCGCGATCGGGTCAATGCCCGCAAATGGTTCATCCAGAAGGATGAACGAAGGGTTGATCGCCAGGCTGCGCGCGATTTCCACGCGCCTGCGCTCTCCTCCCGAAAGAGCGTACCCGCGGCTCCGGGCGATGTGTGCCACGCCGAACTCCTCGAGGAGCTTCCGAGTTCGGCGGTCGCGTTCGGAAAGCGGCAGGCTCATCATCTCGAACACCGCGAGGAGGTTCTCCTCCACGGTGAGCTTCCTGAAAATCGACGGTTCCTGCGGAAGGTAGCTGATACCGCGCTGAGCGCGCATGTACATCGGCAGACTCGTGATCTCTTCCCCACCGAGCAGGACGCTTCCCTCGTCCGGTTGGGTGAGCCCCACGACCATGTAGAACGTCGTTGTCTTGCCAGCGCCGTTGGGTCCGAGCAGGCCGACGATCTCCCCTTGCCGGATATCGATGGAGACTCCGCGGACCACCTTCCGCCCACGGTAGATCTTGACCAATCCGCTCGTCGAGAGCGTGGAGATGCCGGTGATGTTCTGCTCCTCGCTCACCGACGACATCCTCCCATCGAGGTCATTCATCTCACTCGGGATTGTATTCTGCCTCGCCGCCGATCACTTCCACTTTCTGGCTTGCGGTGTCAAAGCGAATTTCACTTCCCTTGACTTCCCCGGTTGGGTCAGTGAGGACCGCGGGAGATCCCAGAATCCTGAGAGTCCGCTGCGCAACGCGATACGTCGCCTGATTACCTTTGGCACTCCGTCCGGTGGCGGTTTCGGTCACGATTACGTTTCCGGCGGACTCGATGCGCTCGAGCTTCTGCGCCGCATCGAAGTACATGGTGGTCTTGTCGGACGCGACGACGCGGCCCGGCTCCTCGATCCGCACGTTCCCGTTGAATTCAACCTGACGCGCGGCCTTGTTCGCCGTAAGCAGGTCGGATCTCGCGTTCACGAGGCGCGGTGCGCCGGACTCGTCGACTCCTTGCCTCAGGATCGCACGCACCTCGCCCCGAGCATTCATCTCCTCACCGTTCTCGACGATCTGGAGCTCGTTCGAGAAGAGAGTATTCAGATCCTGCCACGCCTTCACTCCCCCCGTAAACGTCGCCTGGCGATTCTGGCGTGTCAGATGAACCGCGGCGGCGTTCACATAGACCGGCTGGCCCTTCCCGGAAAAGAGGACGCTGTCGGTCGGTGAGTCCTTCTTGGAGTCGTAGCGTACGACGACTGCGCCCGTCCCCTTCAGGATGCCCGCCTGCGGCATGATCTCGATGGAGCTTGCCTTGAGCAGCGTCCCTTCCGAGGTCAGTGTCGGGGTCACCGTGCCTACCGTCGACATCACGACGCGGTCGCCTGTGATGTCATAGGTTGCCGCGTCCGCGCGCCCTTCACTCTTCGGCTCCCGAAACCTGACCGCCTTGTCGAGCACGGCGTTCGAAGGCTTACTCGTGCGCGGGTCGAAAAAGACGTCGATCTTCTCTGCCTCGACCGCACGCGGAACCTTCCCCGCCTCGCTCATGATCGCCTTACCTTCCGCGCGAAGCGCCGAGATCGTACGAGTCTCGGTGACCTCGACGCGAACCTGTGAGGCGGTGAGCTCGCGGCGCGGATTGCCATCGACGATCGCATGCACGGGCATGCTTTCACCGAAAAAGTTGAGCCCGCGGATCACTCCGCCCGACGGAATGTCGCCAACGAAGCGGTCCGCGGTGATTCGCGTTTCGCCCCGACCGATGAGCTCGTCGTCGACTTGCGCGGAAAACTCGCTCCCTCCCGCGAGGCGAATCACGATGTTCCCTTCCCCGTTGAGCGCGCTTAGCGCCCGGTCACCAGGACGGGTCGTTGCGGAGATGAAGTCCGCCGAGGCCGACTCACTCTGTCTCGTCATCCGCACATTCCCGCTGAAAATGAGCTGTCCGATCTTCTGTCGCGATGTCGCTTCGTCAGCCTCGATCGACGCGCGCGCCGCGGGGTCGCTGGTTTTCAGATCCGCCTTTACCCCGTCTGTCAGGTGCAGCGCCTCCTCGGAGGTCTCCAGCCGTATTCCACCTGCGCGTCCCTCCCAGGCACCGACCTTGAAGTCGACCGGGACCTTGTTCGCGGCGCTCGAGCCGTTGAATCTGAGCGTGGCCGTCCGGAGCTCGACACCTTCGCTCGATGTGACTTTCACGCCTCCGACCGCTTCGGCTTCCTTCGTCTCCGGATTGAACTGCGCCTGCTTCGCGGAGATCGTGTAGTGCACGCCCCCTTCCGCGAACAGAGTGAGGTCGATTCCTTCGAGTGTGTACCAGCCCGACTTGAATCCCGTGGTGCGCGTCGCGCGAATCCTCGAGATCATCTTCCCCCCGAGGCTGTGCGTATCTTCGAAGGTCTTCATGACGAGACTGGGAGTGTCGTCCGCCTCGCGCGGCGCGACATCGACCTCGTCCGCGATGCTGCCGGACCGATCGATCTTCCCTCGGCTGTAGCTCGCCACGATGAGCGCAATGAAGGCGAAGAATGCGATGGGGAGCAGGATGCGGAGCCACTTGACGACCGGGTTCATTCGCCCGCTGCAAACAGTGCGAGGCGGCGATTCGTTCCTCGATTGCGTGGTCGCCGCCGGGATCGCAAATCGACGAATCGAAGCAGACTTCCAGACGGTGGAACTCCGGTGCGTGCATGCGTCGGCGACTCGCCGACCGCCACGCCGCGTGCGTTGCTCCGCTCAGATGTCGAACTTGCCCACGTGCGCCATATCGACGATCTCGAGTCGCGGCGCTTTCCAGTACGTATCCATCTCCGGATGTGCGAGAACGTCGACGCGGGCGCCGCGGGAGAGCAAAACCTTCAGCAACGACGCCGAGCGCCAGAGAACCGCGCGCGCCACTGTTTTCCCCTGTCGAAGCATCACCTCGTAGCAATCGCTGGCGAATTCGCGCGTCGAGAGGATCTCGACATCGCGTACGAGCGCCGTGATCCGAGGATTCGCCGCGCCGAACGGCTCGAATCGCTCCAGCGCGTCGATCAGCGCCGCGTCAAGCTCGGAGAGATCGAGCTCGCCATCGACGAGCGCCTCACGCATGAACGTCTCCGGCGGGAGCGAGCCGAGATCGGACACGAGACGTCGCTCGAGCTCCGGCACGAGCTCCGGTCTCATCGAGAACCCACATGCGTGCGAGTGCCCACCAAAGTGCTCGAAGAGCTCTTCGTGTTTCTGCATCGCGGCGTGCAAGTCAATAGGCGCGATACTCCGTCCCGATCCAACCGCTCTTCCGTCTCCAATGGCGATGACGAGAGTCGGTCGATTGTGTTTTTGCGCGATCCGCCCGGCGCAGAGCCCCACGACGCCGCGATGCCATCCCTCCGATGCAAGGACAATTGCCGCGGGAATTGGTCCCTTCGTTTCGATCATTGCGTCGGCCGCGGTTAGGAGCTCCTTCTCCGTCTCCTGCCGCTCGCTGTTAAGCCTGCTCAGCTCCTTCGCGAGCAACCTTGCCTCGTCGTCCGTACGCGCGGAAAAGAGCTCGATCGCGGTATCCGCCGACGCGAGACGCCCCGCCGCGTTGATTCTCGGGCCGATCCTGAATCCGATATCGCTCGCCTTCGGCGCGCTTCCCGGTCGGATTCCGCATTCGGCGAACAATGCGCGAAGTCCCCGATTCGTGGTGGACTCCAGCCCCTCGAGGCCGAGCTTCGCGATCACGCGATTCTCGCCCGAGAGTGGTGCAACGTCGGCGATCGTACCGATTGCTGCGATCTTCAGCAGCGACTCGATCGGCATCGAATTTCCCGCACGCCGGAGCAACTCGCAGCCAAGCTTGAACGCAACCCCTGCCCCTGCGAGATCGGGATACGGATAGGCGCAACCATCGATCTTCGGATTCAGCAGCGCAACCGCGTCAGGCAGGATCCCGGGAGGAAGATGGTGATCGGTCACGATCACATCGATCCCGCGCTCGAGGGCACGTTGAACCGGTTCCACCGAGGAGATCCCGCAATCGACCGTGATCACGAGTCCGATCGCCTTGTCGCGAAGGACCGACTCGATCACTTCAGTCTTCAGTCCGTAGCCGTGGATTAGCCGATGCGGAATGACGTACCCAACTTTGCCTCGGAGCCGATGGATCACTGCGCGGAGCAGGACGATCGAGGTCACGCCGTCGACGTCGTAGTCACCGTAGATGAGTATCGGCTCACCGGCCTCGATTGCGCGCTCGATCCGCATGCACGCGCCGTCCATGCCGTGGATCAACCTCGCGTCATGGAGATCGCTCAACTCGGGGGAGAAGTAGACGCGTGCGTCTCCAGCGCCGACGATGCCGCGCCGGTGTGCAGCACTTCGAAGCAGCTTCGAGCGGAGTTCGAGCCCGCCCGTCTCACCACGATGCAGCGTCCAGCGATCGAAAAGCATGGGACGCGATGATACGCGTGAGGCGCGAATCGGAGCACAAATCTACGCCTTGTAGAGAGATTGTCGATTCAGATCTCGAAGCTCCCCATCCGCCGGAACTTTTCGTATCTCCCCGCTGTCAGCTTCGATGGGTCGATTGCCATGAGCTCGGAAAGTGCCGTTTCGAGGTAAGGCCGGAGCAGTTCGGCAGCTTCGACATGGCTCGTGTGGGCGCCACCCACTGGTTCGGGGACAATCTCATCGATCACGCCGAGCCGCTGGAGATCTCTCGCCGTGATGCGCATGACTTCGGCGGCACGGCTCGCCGCCGATGGATCCTTCCAGAGAATCGCGGCGCAACCCTCTGGAGAGATCACCGAGTAGACCGAGTGCTCGAGCATGAAGACGCGGTCACCGACGCCAAGCGCAAGCGCACCTCCGCTCCCACCCTCGCCGGTGACAGTGACGATGATTGGAACGCGCAGTCCTGCCATCTCGCGTAGATTGACCGCAATCGCCTCCGCCTGGCCGCGCTCTTCGGCGCCGACGCCTGGGTAGGCTCCAGGCGTGTCGATGAAGGTGAAGACAGGGCGGCCGAACCGCTCCGCCATTTGCATCAACCTTAGCGCCTTGCGATAGCCTTCCGGCCGCGACATCCCGAAATTGCGCGCAATCTTCTCTTTCGTGTCGCGCCCCTTTTGGTGGCCGATGACGGCGCAGGGGACCCCGTTGAACCGTGCAAACCCGCCGACGATCGACGCGTCGTCCGCGAACTTCCGGTCGCCATGCAGCTCCACGAACTCTTCGAAGAGGAGCGATAGAACGTCGAGGGTGTAGGGGCGCAGCGCGTGCCGGGCTACGAGGGTGGTCTGCCACGCGGACAGGTTCGAGTACGCTTCACGCGTGAGCCGGTCGAGCTCGGCTTCGAGCGCGTGGGTCTCTTCCCCCGCGTCCGACAACTCCTGAATCTGCCGCCGCATCTGCACGAGAGGCTCTTCGAGTGACGCCAGGTCGATACTCATCGCGCGAACGCTAGCAGAAGGGTGCAAACCGGTCAAACGAGGTGCTGGACCGGATCTGCTATCCTCTTCACTCCGCGTTCGCCTCCAAGAAGGGTGAATCGCCCGAGATGGCGGCCCGCGGCACAACTGAGGCCCACAATCGCATGGATCCCGAGCTCACACCCGAAATGAGGCACATCCCGTCGCTTCATGACATCGTCGAGCGAGTCGACGTTCGCCTGCGCACGATCGCCGCAATCGTCGCCGCGTCAATTGAAGGCGGGCGAGTCAGCGCACCGGGCGACGCAGCCGCCGCCGAAGAGCTGCTGACGAGCGTCGTCCGATGGCTCGACCGGCTGGCGGAGCACAATCGCCATTTCCGCCGCAACGTGAATAGTCCCGAAGCTCCCATCGCAGCGCGTCTGCAGATCGCGTTCGACAACGCAGTCGGAGCGCTCCGCGGCCTCGATGAGAAGCTGTTCCGGAAGCGCGCGAACCTGCACTCATTCGACAAATCACACGGCGAAGGGGTCTTCGGCTGCGTGCTGGCGATCGGCGACCTTGTATTCCGGGCCGCCGAGGTCGCATCGAAGTTCGATCGCGCCATCTTCTCGAAGATCTTCGAGCGCGTCCTTGCGAACGCCACGATGCCCGAGCTTCGACTCGTCTCGCCGTCGGAACCGCGCCGCGAATAACGAGCTTACTGCGTAGCGGCCTTCTTCACGTCGAGGCTGGCGAGCTTGTCCTTCAACGCCGCGATCGTGCGGTCACTGCGTTGTCCCTCGGGGAATGCCTCGGCCTCTGCGATCGCAGCCTCGATCGTCGAGCGCGCAGCCTCCATGTCACCTGCTCCAGTCTGCGCGTCCGATTTCGTACGAAAGATCGTCAGACGTCGCGGACCGTACGCTCGGGAGAGTGCAAGATCGGCAAAACGGACCGCATCCTCGAACTTTCCCATCGCCTTGTAGGTTGCCGCGAGTCGCGCGGGTGGGTTGTAGTCGTCAGGAAAATCCTTCGCCGACTGCTCGAGCATCGGAACCGCGCGCTCGGGCTCGCCGAGCTCGATGTACGCGGAGAGGCGGTGCGAGTCAAATACCGCTCGCGCTTCCGGCGTGGTCGCCTTCGACGCCTCGCGCTCGAGAAACGCGGCCCATTCCTTCGCGATCGCTTTCGCGCCCGCAGTATCGCCTGCGTCGCTCCGCGCTCCCATCATCGTAATGAAGAGGCCGGACCGGTCGTCCGCCGCGACGACGACACGTGAGTTGTCCATCGCCTCGCGCGCGATCCCCTCGAACTTCGCCACATCGGCGGCACGTTGGACGACGTCGTTTCCGAGGCTGAGCGCGCAGTCGAGCCCCAACGCAGCGATGTTCATCGCCGAGCTGCTGTTCTTGAACTTCGGATACTCGCGTGAGGCGCGAGCCACGCACGTTCCGTACTGCCCACTACTCTGCAAGGCGAAAAGAAGCGACTCCGTCGTTCTTCCGTAACGCGACCAGCCTTTCGGCGCTTTCGCGAGGGCATCCTGGTAGGCGACCGACGCCTCGGCGTTCTTGCCGGCGGCGTAGAGCTTGTCGGCTTTGGCCAGTGCCTTGTCGACCCGTTGCTCGCCTTTCTTTGCTACGGCGTTCGCGCCATCGTCGAGGATCTCCATCAGTTGCGGCACCGTGGCCGAGCCGAGCCAGCGCAGGGCTACGGAGTCGTCCGCCGGGTCGACGATGAAAAACGACGGCACACCCTCAATCACGAACTTTTTCTTGATGGCCGCGTTCTGCGCCTTGTCGATGTCGATCCCGACCCAGATGAACTTCGATCCGTAAGGGACGAGCTTCGGGTCGGGGAACACATACGCCTGCATCGACCTGCAGCTGTGGCACCACGTCGCCCAAGCCTCGACAAAGAGCGGGACGTTCTTCGCCTTCGCTTCCTTGAGAGCCTTCGCGTAATCGTCATGCATGAAATTGATCGACGATTTCCCAGGTGTCGACGCCGACAGCGTAGCAGGGAGGGTGAAGGTAAGTGCGAGGAGGGCGACGAGCGTCAGGCGAGCAGATCTCATGTGTCGATCCTATCGACGCCGTGTCGCGCGGGCAAGGCGCCGCGCGTGAACGAGCGGTGGCAATGTGAGGCGAAACAAATAAAGCGTCTGCGCCTTCACCCTCGAAATTCGGCGTCCTTCTCGCGGTGTTCGCCTCTGCGTCACGGGGAGCTACCCCTCAACATTCAGAGGATGTTGATCGGATCGACGTCGACGATCACATCGACTCCCGGAGGCAACGCAGCCTCGAGCGCCGTGTCGACTGCACGACGCAGTTTCGCCCTCTCGGCGCTTCGGACGAGCACCTGGTAGCGAAACACACCCTTGATTCTCGCGAGCGGCGCCGGTGCGGGTCCCTGGACGCGCGCGTCGCCGATCGTCCGCACACGCTCTTCGAGCCGCTTCCCGATCGTCACTGCCGCCTTCTCAACCCGCGGGAGCTCCTCGCCTCGAACGAGGATCGCGATCATTCCCGCAACTGGCGGATAACGGAACTTCTTTCTGAATTCGATCTCCGAAGCGAAAAAGCCGTCGTAATCGTGCCGGACGACATGCTGAATCGCGTAATGCCCGGGAAATGCCGATTGCACGAGTACTCTCCCAGGCGTCGTTCCCCGCCCTGATCGCCCCGCAACCTGAGTGAGCAGGTAGAAGGTCTTTTCCGCCGAACGGAAGTCGGGATATCCAAGAATCGAGTCGGCATTGATGACTGCGGTCAACGTCACGCCCGGGAAGTGGTGTCCTTTGCTCAACATTTGCGTACCGATCAGGCATCGGGTCTCGGCACGACGAAAACGATCGAGGATTCGAACGAGCTCTCCCTTCTTGCGGATCGAGTCGCGATCGAGCACCTCGACCGGTGTGCCGGGAAAGTAGTGGCGGAATCGTTCTTCGACCTTTTCCGTGCCAAAACCGATCGGCTGCATCACTTCGCCGGCGCAAATGGGACACCGATCGGGGATTGGCCGGCGGAGTCCGCAGTAATGGCAAGTCAGAAGTCCTTCGCGGCGATGCACAGTCGTCGTGACGCTGCAGTCGCGGCAACGGAAGTCGTTCTCACACTGACGGCAGAGCAGGAAGGGAGCGTATCCGCGCCGGTTCATCAGGATGATCGCCTGCTCTCCGGTCTCGAACACGCGGCCGAGCTCCTCCCTGAGGCGGCCGCTGAACATCACAAGACCGCGATCTTCCTTCTCTCCTCGCTCTCCGCGGAGATCGACAACCTCGACTTCAGGGAGCGGCCGAGCTTCCACGCGCCGCTCGAGCTTGAGGATCCGGTACTTCCCCTTTTCAGCGTTCTCGCGCGTCTCGAGCGACGGCGTCGCCGATCCGAGGACGATTGGAATGTCGCGTATCCGCGCGCGCACGACGGCGAGGTCGCGCGCGTTATAGCGGGGCGTCTCCTCCTGCTTGTACGCGCCGTCGCCTTCCTCGTCGACGATGATCACACCGAGGTTTGGGAATGGTGTGAACAGCGCGGAGCGAGGTCCGACCGCGACGTCGACCTCGCCTCTGCGCGCCCGCCACCACTGATCGTAGCGCTCGCTCGGCGAAAGGCCGCTGTGGAGGATCGCAATCCGCTCGCCGAAACGCTCCTTGAGGCGAGCCGCCATCGACGGGGTCAGCGAGATCTCGGGGACGAGTACGATCGCCTGAGATCCCCGCCTCACCGCCTCACGCATGATCTCGATGTAGACCTCGGTTTTTCCACTGCCGGTGACTCCCTGAAGCAGAAACGCGGAAAAACGGCCTAACGTCGACTTCACGCTCTCGATCGCGCTTCGCTGCTCGTCGGAGTAATCGAGCTCGCCGACCGGCTCGGGCTCGAGCCCGGCGAAGAATCCATCGAGAGTGTGTCGACGTGCGCGCGTCTCGATGGCGACAATTCCCTTCCTCTGCAGCGTACCGATCGACGACGCGCTCATGCCCGACTCGACGAGCGCCGTGAACGGCGCGCAACCGTTGCGACGCCGCAGCGCATCGACGATCTCGAGCTGTTTCCCCGCGATCCCGGCCGCCGGTTCCAGCAATACGACCCACCGGTCAAGCCTAACACCCACGGCGTCGCGGAGCTCCTCGTCGATTCGAATCGCCTCTGCCGCCTTCAAGCGTGTGAGCGCGGCCCGCGCGTTGCGCATCGCGCGACCGAGCCTCGAGACGTCGCGATTCCCTCCTCGGATCGCCTCGACGACCGATAGATCACCCTTCGCGAGGCGCGACTCCGCGACGAGCCTCCGCAGATCGGGGTCCGACGCGAGCAACATCACCTGCCGCTTTCCGCGGGCCCCCATGTTCGCCGGCAGCGCGGAACGGAGCATTTCTCCAACGGGAGCGAGGTAGTACTCCGCTGCCCACTCGCAAAGTTCGACGATCTCCGGCAGCAGCGCGGGATGCTCGTCGTCGAGCACTTCGCGTACTTCGCGAATCTTCGCAACGTCGGCCGGAGGGGCGCCTGCGAGCCGGAGTACGAATCCCGTCGTCAGCCTCACCCCGAACGGAACTTCAACGCGCACTCCAGGAACGACGTCGCCAACCAATTCGTCCGGGACGCGATACGTGAACGTACCGCGGACCGGCGTCGGTATCGCGATCTCGGCGAAAAGAGGTGTTGGGGAGACCATGGGGCGCGGCGGCTATCGTCTCACGGATTTCTCGCAGCCTGGGCCTGCTGCATTGGCGAAGGAGAACACCGGGATAGGCCAAATCTATCGCAAGCCGCGGAATGCCGTCGCTATGGCGACTCGCAGTTAGATCCCGATACCGAGCTCTGTCATCACCTTCTTCATATCCGACCAGACGTCCTTCTTCGCCGCGGGATTCCGGAGCAGATAGGCGGGATGGTAGGTTGGCATGACGCGGATGTCGCGCCACTCCATCCACTGGCCGCGAACCGATGAGATCGCGATCGGCCGTTCGAAAAGGGTCTGGAGGCCGAAGCGTCCGAGCGTGACGATTACCTCGGGACAGATGATGTCGATCTGCCGCATCAGGTATGGCCGACACGCGTCCATCTCGTCGGGCTCCGGGTTGCGGTTTTCCGGAGGACGGCACTTCACCGCATTCGCGATGTAGACCTCACCGCGACTGAGCTTCATTGCCTTGATGATATCGG
Organism: Acidobacteriota bacterium; assembly: GCA_016184115.1. Taxonomy (GTDB): domain Bacteria; phylum Acidobacteriota; class Thermoanaerobaculia; order Gp7-AA8; family Gp7-AA8; genus JACPDH01. Next base: position 44,667 of record JACPDH010000052.1, read on the forward strand.
TGAGGAGCTCACCTGCGCGGCCTACGAAAGGCTCGCCTTTGATGTCTTCGTCGCGGCCGGGCCCTTCTCCGATGAACATCAGTCGCGCCTGTGCGCTGCCGACTCCGAAGACGACCTGCGTACGCCCCATCGAGAGGCGGCAAAGGTCACAGGCCGCGATTGACCTCGCGAACTCGGCGAGCTCAACAGACGCATCGGCAGACTCATCGGCGACGCAAGACGGAGCCGGCCCTGAAGCAGACATTTCCGAATGCTCGTCTTCGACGAACGTGGGTTCCTCTCCCGATTGGCTCGCGCGCGCGCGCGCGGCGTCGACGTCGAGATGCGTGTAGCCGAGCTCCCGAAGGAGCTCGAGCTCGGCGCGGAGCGCGTCTCGGCTCACTTCGACGTCACTCCCCGTTTCGCGACGACGACATCGAGGATCCGCTGTGCCACCATCCCCTTCGAAGACTTCGCGATCGATTCGATCGAGCCGTCGCGTGCGATGACGACGACCTCGTTCTGTGCCGAATCGAATCCTATCGACGCGTCGGACACGTCGTTGGCGACGATCAAGTCTGCGTTTTTCCTTTCGAGCTTCTCGCGCGCGTGAGCCACGACGTCGTTGGTTTCCGCGGCGAACGCGACGAGGAAAGGCCTGTTCGCGAGCGCGCCGAGCTCCGCAAGAATGTCGGGAGTTTTTCGCAACGTGAGCCGAAGTTCCTCGACTCCCGCCTGCTTCTTGATCTTTTGCGCTGCGGTGGAATCAGGTGCGAAATCCGCGACCGCCGCTGCCTTCACGACGACGTCGCTCGCGGCGGCGCGCTCCATCACGACTTGATACATCTCGGAAGCGCTCGTAATCCTGATCAGTTCCACGCCCGCGGGCGGCTCGAGAGACGTCGGCCCCGATATGAGCGTCACGCGCGCGCCTCGTCGCTTCGCCGCCGAAGCGATCGCGTAACCCATCTTTCCAGACGACCGATTCGAGATGTAACGGACCGGATCGATCGCCTCACGCGTGGGGCCCGCAGTGACGAGCACGGACACTCCCTCGAGGTCGCGCGGAACGAGGAGCGCCTTGACGCGCTCGGCGAGGACGACGGGATCTGGCATCCGTCCGGCTCCCTCGTCTCCGCAGGCGAGAAGGCCCGCGTCGGGCTCGATGACATGAACTCCCCGCGCCTGGAGCGTCGCGATGTTCTGCTGAACCGTCGAGTGTCCTAGCATGTAGGTATTCATCGCGGGAGCCACGGCAACGGGTCCGCGGTGCGCGAGCGCGAATGTCGTCAGCGCGTCGTCGGCAATGCCCACGGCGAGTTTCGCGACCACGTTGGCAGTCGCCGGCGCGATGAGCAGAAGGTCGGCCCACCGCGCGAGCTCGATGTGGTCGACGCCTCCGGTCGATGGATCGCCCCACTGGTCTGTGATTACACCGTGGTTCGAAACGGCCGCGAGCGAGAGAGGGGAAACGAAACGCGCGGCGTTCGGAGTCAGAATGACCCGAACCGCCGCGCCGGCATCCTGGAGGCGCCGGACGAGATCAGGGGCCTTGTAGGCCGCTATCCCTCCCGAGACTCCGAGGACGATATTCACGGCTCTTCCGGAGCGTCGAAGCCGAGGATGTCAGTCTCAGGCTCCGGAGGCGTCAGCTGCCACTTCACATCGCCGTGCTGGATCTCGCCCATCGCGATCCGCGTCGGCTTGCGTCCCTTGCCGCGATACTTCGGCGAAGGGTTCTGGATGAGCTGCTCGGCCCGCTTCGAGACGAGAATCACGTAACGGAACCTGCTGTCGATACCCTCAGGCAGTCTATCCACTCAGTCCTCCCGGAAGCGGTGCGCGAGCTCCTTGATGGTCTGCCTCGCTCCGCTCGATTGTAGTTTCCGCGCGATGATCGCCGCCTTGAGACAGTCGGTCGCGATCTCGACGTCATCGTTGATGATCACGTAGTCGTAGAACTGGATTCCATGCTCGACTTCGCGACGCGCTTCCGCGAGTCGCATCTGAATCTGCTCCTCGCTGTTCATGGCGCGACTGCGGATTCGTGCTTCGAGCTCCTCGAATGACGGCGTGAATACGAACACGCTCACGGAACGCGGTCGCAACGATTCATTCGAAGCGATCTGTCGAGCCCCCTGCACGTCGATGTCGAGAATGACGTCCTGCCCTTCGGCAAGGCGCGCTTCGACCTCGCGAACCGAGGTCCCGTACATGTGCCCATGAACGTTGGCCCACTCGATAAATTCCCCGTGGTTAGCCATTTGCAGGAACTCGTCGCTCGAAACGAAGTGGTACGCGACCCCTTCATCCTCCCCCGTTCTCGGGTCGCGCGTCGTGTGCGAAACGGAGAAGTGGAGCGGGTTTCCCATCCCGACGAAGTACTCCCTCACATGGCTCACGAGCGTGGTCTTGCCGGCGCCGGAGGGTCCGGAAACTACGATGAGCGTCCCCGAAGGCGAAATGTTGATCGACGACCTACTCGACATTCTGTACCTGCTCCCGGATCCGCTCGATCTCGGCCTTCAGCTCGACGACGGCATTGCGGAGCTCGGACGATTTCGACTTGGATCCGAGCGTGTTGATCTCGCGAAGGATCTCCTGACAGAGGAAGTCGAGACGTTTCCCGCTCGGCTCTTTCCCCGCGAGTGCCGCATCGAACTGATCGAAATGCGAAAGCATGCGCGAAAGCTCCTCGGCGACATCGCCCTTCTCGACCATCATGACCGTCTCGACCGCGAGCCGGTCCGCAGGAATCTCCAGTCCCGCCTGCGCCGCAATTTCCTGCACGCGCGTGCGATAGAGATCGAGGAGCTCTGCGACGAGCCCGTCACGCCGGCCGAGAAGCGCTTCGCGCCGTTCGCGCATCGCGCGGATTCGCGTTGCCATGTCGTCCCGCAGCGACTCCCCTTCCTTCGCTCGCATTGCGCGCAACGAATCGAGCGCCGCGCGAACGACCGCCGCGAACTGCTCCTTCTCCACGTCTTCGAGCTCCGCATCGTTCGCCTCGACCTGGATGAAGTCGGGAACCCGAAGCAGATCTCCCGCCGTCATCCGGTGAAGGCCAAACTCGCTGACGACTTCATTGAGCTTCGGGACGAGCGCCCGCGCGATCTGCTGGTCTACTCGCACCGTCCACTCAGGATCCTTCACCCTCTGCGCGCGTACCGAGATGTCGATCTTCCCGCGCGACATCGCTTCCGACGCGATCGCGCGAACGTGTGATTCGAGCTCCCAAAGAAACTCAGGCAGCCGTACCGACACTTCGAGATAGCGGTGATTGACACTCTTCGCCGTGACCGTGACGTGAAACCGACCGCCGACAGTCGCCGAGGCCCGGCCGAAGCCGGTCATGCTGTTGACCATTCGTTAATCCCCTGAAGCCGTGAGCTTTATACCAGAAGTTGGGCCGTTTACCTCCACAGGGCTGGCGACGCCAGTCTCCGTCACGTCGACTGGTTCGTTGCGATGGCGCGTCATTGCTTGACGATGCTTCTTGGTCGTCCCGGCAGTGCCAGGCCACGCGGGACTCCCGAAGCATCGCTCAACGCGTCGTGATGCGAAGCACTAGGGCCTCTCGAGGGTCCTGCTATAGTCGCGAGCCGCATGAATCGCCTGTTCCTCAACGCCGCCCTCTTCGTCGTGCTAGGCACCTCCGCCTTAGCCAATCCATATCTGGTGGAGGATCTTAATGACACGACTGCGCCTAGAGACTCCGACCCATGGTTTCTCGGAAATGCCGGAGCCTTAAGTTTCTTCGCGGGAACCTCGCCCGGAACGGGCCAGGAACTCTGGGTCACCGACGGATCGAGCAGGGGAACACAGTTGGTTGTCGATCTCGCGCCCGGCAGCGCCAGCGCTCAGATCGGCGCCTCAGCGGGAACTGCGGGCGGTTCGATCCTATTCAACGCATCACCCGGAGGCTCGGCGGGACTTTGGGTTTCGGACGGAACCGCCGTCGGCACACGACGCCTGCTCGCCACGAAGGAGTCGGTCAGTGGCGTCGGCTCGCTCCACGGCAAAGCCTGGTTCATCGCCACCACTGCGGAAACCGGCCGCGAACTGTTCCACACCGACGGAACGCCGCAGAGAACGGTCGCCTTCGACCTGACTCCAGGATCCGACGGCTCGGCAGTGTCGTGGGTGCGATTCTTGGACGAGTCGATCCTCTTCTTCGCAACCTCACCGCTCGGCAGCGGGCTGCATCGGTCCGATGGCACCGCAGTCGGCACGACGTTCGTCGAAGCGGGACCCTACCCGACCTCGGCTATCGCGATCGGCCGTCGGATGATCTTCCTTCGCCGAACGTCCGGCGCGGTGTCATCCGAGCTCTGGCTCAGCGACGGGAGTTCGGCGGGAACGATACCGATCGCGTCGATTCCCGATTCTTCATCGTCGCCCGCGAGGATCCGTGGCGTCCTCGGAGGAAAGGCGTTTCTTTCGGCAATCGGTGCCCAATCGATCCAGGAGCTCTGGGTGACGGACGGCTCGGTAAGTGGAACTCACGTCGTCGCAGCGATCGATGGCCCCCCGGCGTTCGGCGCCTCGACGAGCTCCGCGTTTTACTTCTTCACACGCGCGGCAGCGCCACCCGGAGGGCGCTCGTTGTGGATGACCGATGGAACCACAGCAGGGACCAGGCTGCTTCGCACGATCGATGGCTTGAGCTCGCTCGAACTCGTCGCCTGGGGAGACACGATCTTCTTCGCGCAGAACGATCCCGCCACCGGCAGCGAGCTCTGGCGCACCGACGGCACCCAGGAGGGAACCCGCATGGTGGCCGACATCGCGCCGGGTTCGAGCTCATCGCTGAGCTTCTGGTCGGTCCTGGCAAGAGCCGACGGGTTATTGATCCGCGCCACCGATCGCAAATCCGGGAACGAGCCATGGTTCACCGACGGAACAGCGGTCGGGACGCGCCTGGTTCGCAACGTCGCCAAAGACCTGAACCGATCCAGCCGCCCCCGGAACATAGCCGTTCGAGGCGAGACGCTTTTCTTCTTTGCGGACGACGCGGAAGGCCTCGCGCTCTGTACTTTCTCCGAGCGGGACGGCAGCCGGCGAGTCGTAAGCGTCAACCGCCCGTATGGAACCCAAGACGGCGTTGTGTCGGGGGACCTCTACTATTTCTCACAGGGCGTCCTTCCCCGAGTCGAACTGTGGCGAAGCGACGGCACGGCCGAGGGCACGTTCAAGCTACGAGGACTCACCGAGTCGAGGTACTTCGATCAACTCGTTCCGTTCCGCGGAGGGCTCCTCTTTTCGGCCGACGACCCTGAACATGGCCTCGAGCCGTGGTTCACTGACGGGACGGTGGCGGGAACACGCATGATCGCCGATCTCGCGCCGGGCTCCAGCGGCTCGATGGGGTACGCAGAGATGTTCGCCGCGTCGGACAGATATGCGTATCTCTTCGCCGCAAACGCAATCTGGCGGACGGACCTGACGCAGGACGGCACGATCAAGCTGATCGGCGGCAAGGCCGAGGGCGAGAGGTTCGACTACGGTGGGCCGTTCGGCGAACTGGCTGGAACGGTCTACTTCATCAACAGGCTCCATGACTCCGCCTTTTCGCTGTGGGCCACGGACGGAACACCAGCAGGAACCCAACGAGTGGTCGTGATCGAGGGACATGACCCTCCGTATCACCTCCGCAGCTCCGGCACGCGTCTCTTTTTCCTCACTCAGACTTCAGGAGTCTGGTCAAGCGACGGGACGAAGGACGGAACGCTCATGGTGAGCCCAACGCGGGCTGGCTGGTGCGCCTTCAAGGATGCCGAGTCGTTCGCAACCTTGAATGGGATCTTCTACTGGGTGTCTCAATTCGAGAGCCAGGTCGGGCTCTGGAGGAGCGACGGGACGGCGGCCGGTACATATCAGCTGTCGGGCGGCCCTTGGGGATCTGGCGCGTGTGGCGACGCCGCGCCACTAGTCGCCGCCGACGATCAGCTCTACTTTGCCGGATGGGATGCAGCGAACGGCTTCGAGCTCTGGCGCAGCGATGGAACGACCGAGGGCACCGGGCGGCTCGCCGACATCACCCCGGGCGAAACGGGTTCGGACCCGAGAGAATTGCGACTGTTAGGCTCGCGGATCTATTTCCGAGCCTATGCGCCAGAGACGGGAATCGAGCTCTTCAGCTACGGCCTGAGTTCCCCGCGCAGGAGAGGGGCTCACAGGTAGCAGGCTCCGCCGCGGGCTCAGTCAAGCCTCTCGCCTTGAGTGCAACGATCCAGCCGGATTCACGGTTCGGAGACTTCGCTGCCATACGCGCAGTCGGCGAGACGTGGATGGCCGGGCCCCGCGCTCCAACCGAACGCTTGACGCGCTACGCGAGCGCGCAAGCCCACCGCTCCGCATCATCGACGGAGTCAGAACGATCCGACATTGTCGACCTCGGCGCTTCTACTCCATCACCAGTGACCTGTTTGACTCGTCCTCATGCATCGTCGTGCGAACGGCAAGTCCTGAAGCGCCGTGCGTTGACGCACTTCGCGCCGCGCCCCTTACCACCATGGAGCCAGCGAGCTCCTTGCCCACGGCACGGCGCTCGCGTTCGGCCGCTGGCGTAACGGCTGCGATCTCGCCGCCGGTGCCTTCGCCGAATATTGCCAGGCGGAACTCAAAAACGGCGAACAGCGCGAGGCGCTCGACATCATCCTTGGACGCATTCGTCGGACGCCGTGAATCTCCCACGGCAATCCCCGTTGGAGTTCTACCCGCCGGTGTCGTCTGACACAAAACCGCACCGCGTCCGAGGGCGCGGTGCGGTTCCTATTTCCTTCGGAAAATCGGGGCTCGAGTCGGTGCTACCACTCTTCCTTCTGCTTCTCGAGCACCTTCGTAACGTAGGTTTCCGGATTCGTCAGCTTCGCAACTTCCGCGTCGGAGTAGCCGAGATCCTTGAAATTCAGCGCACCGCCAACGGTGTGGCACTGAAAGCAGGTCAGAGCGTTCTCCTTCGTCACAAGATGGCTGCTGCCGAAGTAGAGCGTTTGCCATCCGGGGGTAGGCTCATAGTCCTTGATTCCGAGCGTGCTCGCCGCGGAGGCCACTCCGGCGAGCACGTCGCCGGTCGCCATTGGCGGGGCAAAGTCCATCGAGAGCAGCTGACCGCTCTTCTTGTCGAAGAACGCCTTACCCTGGTAGACCTTGAACGGGTAGATCTTGCTCGTCCCGTCGTTTCGGCTTCCATCGGGGCCGATGAAGTGAGGCGTGTTCCGTACCCGCAGGTTGTACCACGCATAAACGGGCTTTGTGGAATTCGCCTCGGCCTGAATCGTGCCGGGTTCATAAAACTTGTCGGCACCCTGCTCCCACCTGGTGAAGTCCTTCGCCATCGTCCCGCCGGTGCGGGGAATGTGGCAAGTCTGGCAGGCAAGTTTCGCTGTGTGCCTGTTGTAGTCCTGGTCTGCGTGAGGCTCCGCGCCATGGCAATCGCTGCACGCGACGCGCAGTCCGTCATTCGCCCACGTGTTAGGGTCGAAGCCGGTAGGCAGCTTGTGGTTCTGCGCCTTGTGACAATCGACGCACGTCATCCCCATCGCCGCGTGAACGTCGTTCTCCCTCGTGAATTCGAATCCCCGCTTTACGTAGATGCCGCCACCTGCTCGCTCATGGCAGACCATGCAGTTCTTCGCAGCCGGCCTCCCCACCGCCAGCGCCGCCGCGGTGGAGCGGTCCTGCCCCATCACGACCTGACCCTTCCCGTCCTTGAAGGGCACTCGCTTCGTGAAGTCGTATGCTGACGAGTGACAGACGAGGCAGTCGATCGCATTCTCGGCCTCGGGACCCGTGCTTCCGACATCGCTCAGGTGGTTCCCGGGATGGCAGGTATTGCACCCCGTGAACTTGCTCTTCCCCGTCTCCGGGTTCACGGGAATCTCCTTCAGGTTGTTCACGACGTCGTTCCCGTTGCACATCGTGTAGATGCGGTTGAACATCCCGTACTCTTTCTCCGCATCCAGGCCATCGACATTCGTCACGGGCGACGCGTGCTTCCAGTGGACCGTCGAAAGGAGCTCCTTCGCCTTGCCGGGATGACACTCCTCGCACGTGGACGGTCCGTTGTACCCGCTCGCCTCGATCGACGCCCTGCCGGGATGCTCCTCGGCCAGTCCCGGAGCTGTTGCAAGGGATGCGAGCGCGAGCGCCATCAGCAAACCACGGATCTTCATCGTTCGTTCTCGCTTTCGGTTGTTTGGCTTCTCGTGATCGCCGCGCGCCGCCCCGAACCTTGTGGCCGGAAACGGCGCGCGTGAGATCAGCAGCCGGCAGTCTTGCGGAAATAGTTGCTGACGTTCTTGCCGTCAACTGACTTGTACTTGCAGCGGATCTCGTCCCCTTCGACGATGCGATGGTCCTTGAACTTGTCGAGTGTGAGCTCGTCGTTGATCACGATCTCGACGAGTTTCTCCGTCTTCGTGTCCTTGAGGATCGCCGTCGCCGTCGTTGCAGCAGGACCGGCGATCTTGATCTTCGTGATGACTCCCACCAGCTTCATTTCGGCCGACTGCGCGAGTACGGTCATCGAGAACGCGCAGACGGCGAACAACGTGGCAACCGCCAGCACGAGAGTTCGCTTCTTCATTTCGATTCTCCTTCCAAGGGGTGCCGGACCGAGTGTGGTCCGGCGGTTTGCGCCCGAGGCGTATTCGCTCCCGAGCTGGGCGGGGACTTCCGCCCCCGCCCTAACAGGCGCGTCGGTTAGAAATGAACTTCGAAGGTCGCGTAGAAATCCTGCGCCTTCTTCAGAGGGGCCGTCAGTTGTGGCGTCATGTTGTTGAGGGAATCGATCTTGATCGGCGCGCCGAGCCAGCTGTTGCTTCCCGTGTAGTCGAACGAGTAGTACTGATAGCCGAACTTGAAGAACGCCTTGCTGAGATACGAAGAGATCGGCTTCAGCGCGAGCTCTTTGATGAGATAGGTTTCGTACACGTCGCCACGAACGCCGAGCTTGGCGGTCCACATGTCGTCCGCTGCCGGCGTAAAGGTGATCCAGTTCTCGGAACCGTGGTTGTATTCGAAGCCGATCTTGGTGTTCGACGACGGAAGGTCATACCTGCCGCCTGCGTAAATCGCCCAACCGTTGGTATCTTCAGGCATGCCGCTGAAGAGCAGCCCATAGCCGCTGTCGAGGCCGGCGAACTGCAGCGTATTGCCGTTAGGGTGAGTCTGGCTGAAGCCGGCTGACACGAACCAGTTCAGATTGCCCGGGCCGACGTTCTTCGCCATACCCATGAAGTCGAGGCTCTCCCAGTCGATATCGCCGATATTCGTGGCCGGGGCGAGAGGGAACGGTCCGGAGAGCATGATCGGCGCGTCGAAGATGTCCATCCCGCGGTTGTACTGGAATTGCGCACGGAACCGGTCGGTCTCGTAGGCCACGAGGTCGAGGCCGATCATGTCGGTGTTGTCCAGGCCGTTACCGATGTCATCGCGCTGGATCTCGGTTTGATATCCCCTTCCATAACAGAGCTTCGCGGAAGCTCCGGGAAGGGACTCGATCTCGGGAGCCCACCCGAGCGACACGCCGTCGAACGCGTAGTCGACGAGGAGCGCAGGAACTCCTGAAACGCCAGGTGCGGGCAGGTCCTGCCTCAGATGGCCAGGCGCACCTCCGGTCGACGGCCGACGGCCGATCGAGAACCAGATCGGTTGACCTCCGATGTTGTTCCAGGTCGCATACGCACGGTCGACGGCGAGCTTGCTGTCGCCGGGAACGTGGCCGATCGTACCGTCGAAGATGCCGGCGCGATCGAAGGAATAGGCCGTGTTTCCCGACTGAAGAGCGCGGTCATCCTGGCCCCCCGCGACTTTGTACATCAGGAGTCGCGCCGTGACCGAAACGTCCTCGGTGGCCTTCGCCTTCAGGTTGAGGCCGAATCGGTTTGTATAGAGCGAATCGTTACTGACGTCGTACGCATTCTGCATTGCCGACTGGAGGGTGAGAGGACCGTAGGTTCCTCCCATGATGGCCGCACCAAAGAGCGACTGCTGGTCCATCGGGGGAATCGCGCCCGACATCATCGCGGAAACGAGCTGGCTGGCGTTGCCGAACACGGTCATGCCGTCCGCGTAAGGCGCTACGTCACCCTGGAGACTGTCGAACCGGAATCGGTAATCGCCACCGATTGTGAGCCAGCGGCCTAGAGACTTCCTCTCCGTCGTGGCAATCTGCTGCTCGAGCTCCTCGATCTTCTTCGTCTGCTCCTCGTTCTGCTTGACCTGCGACTTCAGCGCCTCGAGCTCGCGCGACATTTGTTCGATCTTCTGCTTCAGATCGTCCTGCTCGTCCGCCTTCGCGCGTAGCGGAAGGACGAACGCGATCATTGCGAAGGCGACGAGAACCACTCTTGCCAGTTTGCTCATACTCTCTCCTAGTTGTTCTTTCCTATCAGGGATCGTTTTCGGTAGGAGGCCGGCAATCGGCCTCACACGTGTCAAAGACTCAACAGCTGCCACGTCCCATCGGAACGACAGAAGCGGTGGCAAGTTGGACGAACGCGTTAGGCTCTCGCGTGTTCATATCGACGCCTGGCCCGCGAGCACGAGGATCCACCGGAGCGCGAGGCCGCCAACGAGCAGAAGCACCGGCGCGACAATCGCGGGGCGCCACCCCTTCTGCGTCTCAGCCAGTTCGATCGCGAGCGGCACGATGAGCCCCGAGATGACGACGAGCACCCAGAAGGGGCCGGTGTAACTTCCTCCGAAAAAGAGGTCCACCGCGGCCTGTCCCTTCTGTCCGCCATTCGCGGCGAGCTCGACGAAGAACATCGCGAGAAGCACGATCTCGAGGCCGATCGCGCCAGTGTCCCAGCGCCGCAGCATCGCGTGCTCCTCGTGTCCGAGCCGGAAGAGCATCATGAACGCGGCGCCCGTCGACACGCCCGAGACGAGAAACAGCGGCCCCAGGATGACCGTGCTCCAGAGAGCGCGTGCGCCTAACGTACCGAGAAGAATCCCGGTGTACCCGCCAAGAGCAATGCCGAGGATGACGTTGGCTCTTTCGAGTTGCGGAGCCCTCGACGTGGCGATGTCGCGGAGACGCGAGACGATCGCGGCCAGGCGGCCGCGAAAACGTCCGGTGCGAGGCAGCGCTGCCATCTCTCCATCACTGAGTCGCGCGAGACCGAGGAGAATCGTCGCCGGATAGATGAGCAGGAGAATCCATGAGCCCCACGACATCGGCGATGTCGGTCTCATCGCGGTGTAGAAGCGAAAGACGTGGAGCTTGTACTCGAGGTCGAGAAAGAGCGCGCCCATGCCGAGCGACAGCAGAATCGGCGCGGCGAACGGCAGGAGCCGCATCGCGCGCGACTGCGACTCCCGCGGAAGTCCTCGGCCGGCGAGCGCCGTCAGGATCATCAGCCCGGCGGTCAGCCCTCCGAGAAACAGGTAGACCGGGATCTCCCAACCCCACACGTGAAGCTGCGGATCGATCGGAGCGCTGTTTCGGAACAGCTCGATTTCGGTCATGCATATCTCCTTGGAGGCCTCAGACCAGGAAGTAGAGGTTCGGCTCCGTCCCCTCCTCCGGGCTCAGGAGCTTCGACGTGCGCGAATGGAGCAGCCGCGCAACGTCGCTCGACGGGTCATTGAGATCGCCGAATGCGAGTGCCTTCGTCGGGCAGCCTTCGACGCAGGCTGTACTCGCTCCCTTCGTGACGCGGTGCATGCAAAAGGAGCACTTGTCGACGTAGCCGTCGGGGTGAACGTAACGCGCGCCGTACGGACATGCCGCGACGCACGCCTTGCACCCCGTGCAGAGGGCGCGATCGATCTGGACCGTCCCACCCTTCGCGAAGTGGCTGGCGCCCGTCGGACAGTTCGTTACGCAGGGCGCGTTGGTGCAGTGCATGCAACGTTCCGAGCGGATCTCCATCGAGAGGTGCGGGAATTCCCCCTTCGTCTCGGTCACGATCCAGTCGCGGTAGCCGTTGACGGGCACGCCGTTCTCCGCCTTACATGCCAGCACGCAGGTTTGGCAGCCGACGCATCGGCGGGTGTCCATGACCATCGCGTAGCGCGTGCGGTAGTTCTTGAAGAGCATCTCAGGCCTCCGCGCGCGAGATTCGGACGAAGTTGACGTTCATCCCCGTTCCGCCCATGACCGGGTCGACCTTGAATCGGGTCGTCAGCGCGCTGTCCGACGCCCCCCTGTTCCGCGAGAAGCTCAAGCCTTTCGCGGTGTGCCCGAAACCGTGAACGAGATAGACCGCATCGCCGCGAATTCGCTCGGTGACCTTCGCCTTCACGGGGCCGCTCTTTGCGCCGTCCTGGTTCACGAGCATCACGTAGTCGCCCGACTTCAAAGGCTTCTCTTCGAATCCCGCGAGCGATCGCGCCGCCCGAGCATTGATCCACACCTCGTTCTCGCTCATGAGACCGCCTAATACGCGGTTATTCGTCGTGCGACCGAACGTGTGCATCGGCGCGCGCCCCGATAGCAGACGGAACATCCCGGGCGGAACTTCATCCGGAGGAGTGAATTCGGGGAGAGGGTCGAATCCGGCGTCGGCGAGCGCCTGGCTGTAGAGCTCGATCTTCTCGCTCGGCGTCCCGAATAGGAGCTCGAGCCCCTCTTCTTCGCACACCGGGACGATTTTTCCCTTCACGACGCCGTCGCGCAGCGCTGCCTCTGGGTCGTGGCCCGAGCCTTCCAGGCGCCAGCGGATGTTCTCCAGCGGATCCTTCCACGGGAAGACCTCGGGGAGGCCGAGCCTGTTTGCGAGCTCCTTTGCGATCCACCAACCCGGCTTCGATTCGTACATCGGCTCCACGGCCGGCTGGCGAACCGCGATGAACGGCGCTTTGTAGCTTGCCGCCCACAAGTCGTCATACCGCTCGAGATAGGTCGATTCCGGCAGGACGATGTCGGCCCACCCGACGATCTCTGCTGGAAGCACGTCAATCGCGACGAGCAGGTCGAGCTGCTGGATTGCATCTGCGGTGCATCTGCGGTCTGCTTCGGGTTAGGCAACGACTGCATCAGGTTCGTGCCGTAGACCATCCAGCCCTTGACGCCGTAAGGCGCTGCGCTCACGGTCGCGTCGCAGATTCCCGACGCGAGCAGCTCGTTCGCCATTGGATAGTGCTCTGGCGTCGGTCGGTCGGCGGACTCGGCCATCGAGCGCCCCGTGTCGGCCGGCGGATACTTGCGGAGGCCCATCGACGACGGAACGAGGTATCCGCCGCGGCGCCCCCAGCTGCCGAGCAACGCGGCGAGGATCGCGATGCAGCGCACCCTCTGGGTGTCGTCACCGTACCAGGTGACGTGCCGGCCAGGATGGATGAGTGAGGCGGGACGGAACGCGGCGATGAATCGCGCAGTCTCGCGGATGAGTCCGGGATCGAGCCCCGTGATCGGGTGAGCCCACTCGGGAGTCTTGTCGGCGACGTGCTGCTCGAGCTCGGCGAGGCCGATCGCGTTCGCCGCCAGATAATCGGAGTCGTAGCGCTTCTCGCTGACGATGACGTTCATCCAGGCGAGAAGGAGCGCGATGTCGGTTCCCGGCTTGATCGGCAGCCAGTACCGCGCCTTGCTCGCCGCGATCGAGTACCGAGGATCGACGACGACGAGTTGCGCTCCAGCGCCGATCGCGTCCGCGAGCTCCTGAACCTGCGTGTTGTGCATGTTCTCGCCGAGGTGCGAACCGAGGAGCGTGAGGCAACGAGCGTTCCGGATGTCGATTGCTTCCGGCGAGCCGACACCCTGTCCGAACGTGAGCTCGAACGCCGTCTCGCGCGGGCCTCGGCACTGCGCGTACGACGGCGCGACGACGTTAGGCGTACCCCATGCCTTCACCAGCTGCGTGAACCAGGAACCGCCGTAGCCGTGAGTGAAGAGCGCGAGTGCCTCCGCGCCATACCTCGCGCGCAGCCGCTCCATTCGCGAGGCAGTCTCGTCGAGTGCCGCATCCCATGAGACTTCCTCGAACTTGTCCTCTCCCCGTTTCGACACGCGAAGCATCGGTTTCTTGAGCCGATCGGGGTCGTAGAGCGCGCCCATCCCACCTGTCCCGCGTGGACAAAGGCGACCGTTCGAGAGCGGGTGCTTCGGGTTCCCGACGATCTTCGTGACGCGACCGTCGCGCACGTGCGCCAGGACGCCGCACTTCCAGAAGCAGAGCTCACAGAAGGTGGCGACGACCTTTTGTCCGTCAGTCTGCGGATCGGGGAGCTCATGCGCCTGGAGGCTCCACCAATCGGTGGTCAGTCCCGAACCGAGCGCCGCAACGCCGGCGCTCGCGGATCCGACCTTGATGAACTGGCGACGCGACAGTGGCATCTGCTCCTCCTGGAACTTCTGTTACGGACGAAGCAGGAGGCATGCCAGCGCGGTTCGCGAGGCAAGGCACTGATTTGTAATAGGTTAGCGCTCGCAGACGCCATCACGCGACTTCGCGTTGCAACATCACGTTGCAACGCAATGCCGCAACACGAAACGTTTCGTTGCGCACCAATGAAACGGGCGACCCTAAGGGTCGCCCGTTCGGGGTCAGCTACTGTCTGCGGCTACGACTCTTCGCGAATCTGCGCGGCGAGGTAGTTCTTCTCGCCAACCTGCGAGATCAGCGAAATCTGCGCCTCGATCCAGTCGACATGCTCTTCCTCGGATTCGAGAATCTCTTCGAGCAGGAGGCGGCTCCCGTTGTCACCTGCCTCGCGGCAGGTCTCGATCCCCTTGTTCAGGCGCTCGACGGCATCCAACTCGAGTGCAAGATCGGCCTTCATCTGCTCGGCCACGGTCTCGCCGATGTTGATTTTGTTGAGCTTCTGGACGTTAGGGATGCCCTCGAGGAAGAGAATCCTTTCGATCAACTCTTCCGCATGTTTCATCTCGCCGATCGAGTGCTTGCGAACGATCTTCGCGAGGCGCTCGTAGCCCCAGTTCTCGTTCATCTCACCATGGACGAAGTACTGGTTGATCGCGGTCAGCTCCGCGGTCAGGACGTCATTCAGGATCTCGATGATCTTCTTGTTCTCGCTCTTCATACGGCCCTCTTTCGGTGGAGAATGACAGGTCGGATGCGACTGCGGCAGGTCAGATCAATAACTACGGTCTGTAACCGGAGAAGTCAAGGACGCAGGAAGGCCGACCTTCACCCGAGCGAGAAGCTCAGGCTCTTTGGCGAGTAACGCGTCGATTTCGGTGTGCAGAGCGTTGACGCACATTCCGCAGTCGGTGCCTGCGCC
Organism: Acidobacteriota bacterium; assembly: GCA_016184115.1. Lineage (GTDB taxonomy): Bacteria > Acidobacteriota > Thermoanaerobaculia > Gp7-AA8 > Gp7-AA8 > JACPDH01. The sequence goes on from JACPDH010000052.1 coordinate 59,844, forward strand.
AGTGAGGGCTCCGAGCGCTTCGACCGTGATGTTTCCCGCTCGAACAAGCCGATGGATCGTACGGTCGCTGACGCCCTTGCATGAACAGATGATCATGATCTCGCTCGCGGCTTTGAGAACTAATCTCAACCATGGCCATATTCCAGCTCCCCTCCACCGAAGTCAAGTGACCTCCGTCACGCCTCCTCCGGCTCTCGACGTCACGCCTCATCACGACCGACTGACGGTCCGCTTGCGTTACCTCGTCCACACACGCTCAAGGGGTAGAATCACCTCCGATCATTGAGCTTGACGGCTCGCACTTCTCCAAATCGAACTGAGGATTCCATGAACGCCCGATGGATCGCTGCCCTCGTACTCGTCACGTGTAACCTCTCGCTTCACGCCGCTGACGCCACGTCGCTCGAGACTCAGGTCAAGGAGCTGACGTCAAAAGTCGAGGAGCTCGAATGGAGCCTCGACCAGGTTCGAAAGTCGTCGGACGACGCGCTCTTCTGGCTCCGCCTCTCAGACGTCGCTGAAATCGACAAAGTGATCCTGGCTGGCCCGGGCAATCCGCGTGGTAAGGAGCGCTACGGGATCGACAACTCTCGCCATCCTCTCCGCATCTACCAGTACGTCTTCATTCCGAAGAAGCTCGATAGGTCGAAGAAGCATCCGGCGATCGTTCTCTCCCACGGCGGCGTTCATGGCGACTTCGGCACGTACCACGTGCACATGGTTCGCGAGATGCTGGAGCGCGGCTACATCGTGCTCGCTCCCGAGTACCGCGGCTCGACCGGATACGGTAAGGCGATGTACGAGGCAATCGACTACGGCGGCCTCGAGAACGATGACGTCGTCGCCTGTCGCGACTGGGCCGTCTCCGAGCTTCCCGTCGACCCGAAGCGCATCGCGCTCGTCGGCTGGAGTCACGGCGGCATGATCTCGCTGATGGCGGGCTTCGATCACCCCGACAAGTTCGCCTGCATCTACGCCGGCGTTCCCGTCTCCGACTTACTTACGAGACTCGGTTACCACGAGCGCAGCTACACCGAGCTCTTCGCCGCTGACTACCATATCGGCAAGACTCCCACCGAGGATGTCGCGGAGTATCGACGGCGAAGCCCCGTCTGGAATGTGCACAAGCTGAAGCTTCCGCTCATGGTCACGTCGTCGACCAATGATCGCGACGTCAATGTCGTCGAAGTGGAGCAGCTCATCATCCACCTCAAGGCTGCGGGGAAGAGCTTCGAGCACAAGATCTACGAAGACGCTCCGGGGGGCCACAGCTTCGAGCGCATCGATACGACGTTCGCGCGCCACGTGCGGGACGATCTCTACGCGTTCCTTGCGAAACACCTCAATTAGTGCCCGCAGGGGCGTCATGGAGGAGCGTCGGTCGCTCGCCGAAGCAGCTCGGGTCGAGCTGCAGCCGTCGCTCCATGACCTCTGTAGCGCTCCGCCTCGATCGGCTTCTTCGCCTTCTCGAGGGCGCGCACGATCGCGATGTAGGAGTCGGTCCGCCGCGGATCGCTCGAGAGCGCGCGCCGATAGGCGGCAATCGCCTCGGCGACCTGACCCTGACTGAATCGCGCCTCCCCCAAATGATGCCACGCAGCGGCAAACGTCGGTCGCAGCGCGAGCGCACGCTCGAAATAGGCAGCAGCCTCGCTCGGTCTTCCCATCGTCGCGGTCAGAAGGCCACGATTGAACAACGCCTCCTCCCGCGACGGATCGATCGCAATGGCGTCGTCGAGGAGGGAGAGACCCTCGTCCTTCTTGCCCAACGCCCAACGCGCGACTCCGAGCCACTCGATCGCCTGAGCGTTGCGGCGGTCGCTGCTGACGATCGACGAAGCGGTCGCCTCGAGCTCCGCGAATTTCCGCTGTCGCAACTGCGCCATCGCGAGGTCCATGTAAGGCTCGACGGAATCGGGCTTCCAGCTGGGGATCACTTGCCTGAGCTTCGCCAGTGCCTCGCGACTCGCCCCTCCCGTTGCGCGGAGAACCGCAATGGCGCGGTACGCGTCTCCCAAGGTGCCCTCTGGCGCGACTCCTCGATCGAGGAAGTGCACGTCACCGACCGACGGATCGCGCTCATCGAGGGGCGCGCGCAGCTCGTCGCCACCCGGCACGCGTCGGATGAGATGATCGGTCATGACCGCGTGGACAACGTCCTGCGTCCTCCGCTTCGGCATGTGACACGCGACGCAATCCGCCTCAGCTTCGTCGTGCATTCCGCTGCACGACGCGAGCGCATGACATTCGCGGCATACCTTCGCGTAATGCGCAGCGCGCTCCGCCGCAGGGACCTTTCGATGAGGGTCGTGACAGCTGAGGCACGAGAGCCGTCCCTTGCTCCGGAGAAAGCACCGACTCTGCTCCAGCCTGTAGGGATGATGGTTGATCTCGAAGCGCTCCCCGCGCGGACGCCCGACCTCGTCGACATCGAGGCCGACCAGATACTCCGCGAGCTGCGTGCCTGGGCGAAAGGCGTAGACGTCATTCCCTAACCTGCGAATGCCGGGAAGCGCGACCGCCGGTTGCATGTGGCAGCCGTAGCAAATGTCGCGAGTGCGACTTGGCGCAATCCCCGCGGGATTCACGATCGCAAGCTTCGCCTGGTCATCGTTGCCGTCGAGGGCGCCGCGCACGTGGTTCGCGCCCGGTCCGTGGCAACGCTGGCAGCCGATGCCGTGCGGTAGCGTTTCAGGGAACGACTGCGCTCGCCAGTATCCGCGCGTGTCCCGTTCGATCTCCGGATACGCGTTGTGGCAAAACATGCATTCGTGCCTAACGCGACGAGTCACGCCGTCGTGATCGGCACGGTCATACCCCGGCGCCATTCCCCACTGCTTCGTTTCCGCATACCAGGCAATCGGAAGCTGATAGATCTCACCGTTGGGCGCCGCGTAGAGATACGTCCTCGCATGGTTCCCCGATCCCAGGATCCAGGTGACCTCCTGCTCGAGTAGATTGATCGGCCGCCCGTCCTTTGCGAGCTGCCAGCGCCGGAACAGGAGCTTGCCGTCGCGCTTTCGCATCTCGAAGTGCTGCCCCGACTTCTCGTGAACGTATGGCGTTCCGTCAAACGACTCCACCTCCGCCGCGTCAGCAGGAGAGGCAAACGAGCGTGCCATGCCCACTTCCCGGTAACTCTCCGCCAGGTCTGAATGGCATTCCGCACACGCTCCATCGGCAACATAGCCCGGAGCGGAACCCGTTGTCTCACGAAGACCGAGCGATTCGAGCGGATCGGTCGCGGGCTGCGCGGCCGCTGGCGTGCCAAACACGATCGCAAGCGTGGCGCAGAGCGCGATCGCGCAAATCACGAATCGCCGACCGTCTTTCACGTGTCTCATTGGAGACAACGAGTGTAGACGATCGGGAGGAGAAAACTGCTCGGTCAGTCGATGTGCAGTTCCCGCATACGCCGCCAGAGGGTAGTTCGGCTCATGCCGAGCTCTTTCGCGGCTTCCATGCGATTCCACCGAACTCGCTCGAGCGTCTGACGGATTCTGCGCTCCTCGGCGAGCTCTCCAGCTTCGGACGATCGTGTCTGCTCGCGCTCGAGCTCCTCGCCTCCCGACTGCGCGGCGCGCGGGTGAACGATCTCGTCCGGGAGATCCTCGATCTGAAGCGTCTGTCCCTTCCCGACCGAGACCGCATACTCGAGTGCATTCTCGAGCTCGCGAACGTTCCCGGGCCACGGATAATCGAGCATCGCGCGGAGGGCGTCAGGAGAGAATTGCAGGTCACGGCCGTGCCTCCCCGCGACGCGATGGAGCAGGTAGCGCGCGAGCGGCTCGATGTCTTCTCGCCTGTCTCGAAGCGGCGGAATCTCGATCGGAACGACGCGGAGTCGATAGAACAGATCCTCACGGAAACGTCCTTCGGCGACCGCGCGACGAAGATCGACGTTCGTCGCAGCGACGATCCGTGCGTCGGTCTCGATTGAGCGTGATTCCCCCACGCGCTCGAAGCGTCGCTCCTGCAGGACGCGGAGGAGCTTCACCTGCAGCGGGAGCGGCAGATCGCCGATCTCGTCGAGAAACAGCGTGCCCTTCGCCGCGGCCTCGAAGCGTCCCACGCGGTCACGGATCGCACTCGTGAATGCTCCGCGTACGTGCCCAAAGAGCTCGCTTTCGAGCAGCTCGCTCGGAAGTGCGCCGCAATTGACCGCGACGAATGGGCCGTTGCGATGAGGTGAATTGGCATGAATTGCCCGCGAGACGACTTCTTTCCCGGTGCCGCTCTCTCCCGTCAGGAGGATCGTCGCGTCACTCGAGCGGAGGTTCTCGATCAACCCGAAGACCTTCGCCATCGCCGCAGAACGCGCAATGAGGCCGGAAAAGAACGTAGGGGCGCCCGTGCCGGAGTAAGTGTCTTCCTCCGCCGGACGCACGACGACAATGTAGGCGACGCGCCGGTCACAGATGCCGTGCACGTCCGGGACGAACGGCGCCGCGCTGATCGACAACGGCCGCGCGCCATCCCGTGTCTCGATGAACGCGCGGTATCCCTCGCGTTTCTCGCCTGCGGCGAGCGCAACGCGCATGGCGCCGTCGGGGCCGAACATGTCTCGCCCTAACAGCTCCTCGACGGGACGTCCTACGACCGAGCTTGCCTGCTCTGCCCCGAGGAGCGTCTCGATCCGATCAGACACATGAAGCACCCTGAAAGCATGATCGAGGCAGACGATCCCACGACTGAGCGAACTGAATACCGCACTCACCGCGATGAGCGGTGCGTACTCCGCTTCGATACTGCAGCTGGGGTCTTGCACTCGGTCCGCCATGGGATGTACTCATCGACATCCTAGCTTCCGCTCGCCGGGAGTATGTGATCCAGCGCACCGTCAGCCCAAGCATTGCGCTGTCGACGGAGTTTGGACGACTGGAGCATCTGACGTGGCCGAACCGAGAAGGCGATTCGTTATCGTTTCGCGTCACGCCAGACTCGATCGAAATCGTGTTGCGCGTCGTCCGTCAACGCTCGCATCGCGTTCTCGATCTTCAGGCGCCACGATTCGACCCCTTCGGAATCGAGCTCACGAGGAACGTCGATCGGCTCGCCGTAGACGAACATCACGCGGCTCAGCGGCTTCGGAATCTCAAAGCCATCCCACGACCGCAGCACCTTTTTTCGGTCGGATATGACCGCGACGGGAAGCACCGGCGCTCCGGTGCGTTGTGCCGCCAGGACGACGCCCGTCTGCGCGATGAGTGCAGGGCCCTTCGGGCCGTCGGGAGTAATCGCGATGTTCTCCCCGCGCTCCGCACACTCGACCATTTCGCGGAGGGCAGCGCCTCCGCCTCGCGTTGACGATCCTCTTGCTGCCGTCACCCCGAAGCGCTCCATCGTTTTCGCGATGAGCTCGCCATCCTTGTGCCTCGAGATCATGACGATGATCGGCTTACGGTGCCTCGAAAAGACCATCAGCAACAGATAGCGGTGCCAGAATGAGAGGAGATACGGCCTCCCCGACTTGTTCATCTCCTCGATCCGTCCCGCATAGGCGTGACGGACACGGACCGTCGAGTGGAGCAGCCGCATGAACGCCGAGGCGACTCTCGGGATCAGGAAAGCCTGCAGCTTCGGGTTCATGCTCCGTCGTCCGCCGGCTTGTCGTCTTCGAGGAACTGAAGGTCGTAGAGTTTCCGGTAGACGCCATCGAGGGCCAGCAGTTCTTCATGTGTGCCGACTTCGGCGATCGCGCCGCGCTCGAGCACCACGATCTTGTTCGCCCGGCGCACCGTCGACAGGCGGTGCGCGATGACGAGCGTCGTCTTTCCTTCCATCAGGTTCGCGAGGGCCTGCTGTACGAGCCGCTCCGACTCGGTGTCGAGCGCCGAAGTCGCCTCGTCGAGGATGAGAATCGGAGAGTCCTTCATGATTGCGCGCGCGATCGCGAGCCGCTGACGTTGCCCGCCGGAGAGGAGAACGCCAGACTCTCCAATCTGCGCGTCGTAGCCCTCCGGGAGCGCTTCGATGAAGTCCGCCGCGTTCGCAGCCCGAGCCGCAGCCTCGATCCTCTCGATCGGAACGTCGGCGCGGCCGTACGCGATGTTGTTCCTCACGGAGTCATTGAAGAGGATCACTTCCTGCGTCACGATCCCGATCATTCCGCGAAGCGAGTCGAACGTCAGCTCTCTCACGTCGGTCCCGTTGATCGTCAGCGAGCCTGCGCTCACGTCATAGAAGCGCGGCAGGAGGTTCACGAGCGTCGACTTGCCGGCGCCACTTCCTCCGACGATCGCCACCATCTCTCCCTGCGCGATCTTCAGGTTGACGTTCGATAGCACCGGCTCGGCGTCGTACGAGAAGCTGACCCGGTCGTATTCGATGCCGGAGCCCATGGCGCTGAGAGTCTTCGCACCGGCCTTTTCTTTGACTTCGTTCTCCACGTCGAGCATGTTGAACATCCGCTCCGCCGCGGAGAGCGCCGTGTTCATCGCGAGGTTGACTTTGTTAAGCCGCTTGATCGGCGCATACATCAGAGAGACGGTCAACAGGAACGCGATGAATTCCCCGAGCGTGAGCACCCCAGCCTTGATCCGGATGCTGGCATAGCCAAAAAGAAGCACCATGCAGACGCCGGCGAGCAGTTCCATGACGGGCGAGCTCGTCGCCTGAATTCGCCGTGCCTTCAAGTTGATCTGCAGATGGCGCTGTGTCGCTTCGTGGAACCGGCGGATCTCGAACTTCTCCATCGCGAATGCCTTCACGATGCGGAAGCCCTTGATCGATTCCTCGAGGATCGTCGCGATGTCCGCCATCCGTTCCTGAGAAACGCGCGTGGCGCGGCGCAGGCGGCGGCCAAACTGTACGACCGGCAGCACGATGATCGGCCCGACCACGAATGTCACGAACGCAAGCTCCGTGTTCCGCAGCACGACGATTGCGAAGAGGACGATGAGATTGAGCGACTCCTGAAAAAGGTCTCCCATCCTCACCGACACCGCGGCCTGCACCGCGTCGGCGTCGGACACGATGCGCGAAACGAGCTCGCCGGTAGGGCGCTTCGAGAAGAATCGATTGCTCTGCCTGATGATCGATTCGTAGACGGCGTTCCGAAGGTCGCGCACCGTCGACAACCCAACACGTTCGAACGCGTACTCCGAGAAGAACATCGATGCTGCGCGAAGAATGATGACGAGCGTCAAGGCGACGAGAACGTACTTCCATCGCACATCGCGCTTAGAATCCCACCACTGCTGCGCCGGATCGATGACCTCGTGAATCGTTCTCCCGAAAGCGCTTCGCTCTTCCGGTGGCTTGTGATTCTCGAGGATGAAGTCGAGGGCGCGGGTCTTCCTCGCCTTTTGCGCCGCTTGCTCTTCACCGCCGGGTCCAGCGTTCCTGCTCAGCACATCGTCGAACAGCGGCTGGACGAGCGTGACCATCGCGCCATTCGTACCGGCGACGGCAATCATGCTTCCAAAGGCAACGATCGCCCAGAATCGATATGGGCGAACGTAGGCGTAGAGTCGGCGAAGGACGTTCATCGTATGTCGGCGGTCTTCGATCAGGGTCGAGGCGGCGCGCGCAGCCGCCCGGCGCTCACCGGCGCATCAGTGTAACGATTTTCTCTGCCGCGCGCCGCGAGGCACCGGCTCCCCCGAGCTTCTCTCGCAGCGCGGAGAGCCGCAGCCGAGTCGCGGCGTGCGTTTCGGGCTCACAGAGCGCGGAGACAGCGGCCGCGATCTCCGGGCCGCAAACCTCGTCCTGCAGCAGCTCCGGAACGATTCGCTCACCCGCCACGATGTTCACGAGCGCGAAGTTCGGCAATTTCACCAGCCGCCTCGCGAGCGCGTAGCTGAGCGCCGTCAGCTTGTAGACGACGACCATCGGCACGCCGATGATTCCCGTCTCGAGCGTTGCGGTTCCCGATGCGCAGATCGCAACGTCCGCGTCGACGATCGCCCGGCGGTCGAGGCCGGAGCGAATCGCGACCGGCACGTTCGACGACGCGACGAACTTCTCGAGATGAGAGCGATCGATCGTCGGCGCCTGCACGACGAATGCTTCGACGGGACGCGACGCACCGAGAACCTCGACGGCGTCGAGCATCGACGGAAGCAGCGTGTCGATCTCGTGCCGCCGGCTTCCGGGTAGCAGCGCCACTCGAAGCAGCTCGCCGGGCCGCGGTGCTGGACGGTCGAGTCTTCTGACATTCTCGAGTTGTTCGAGAAGCGGATGACCGACATACGTGACCGACACGCCGTGATCACGATAGAGCTTCTCTTCGAACGGGAAGACGACGATCATTTCGTCGATGTTCTTGCGGATCTCGTGGATGCGCCCCTTTCGCCACGCCCAGAGCTGCGGCGAGATGTAGTAGGCGATCTTGAGTCCTCGCGCGCGGCACGCCTTCGCCAAGCGGAGATTGAAGTCGGGGTAATCGACGAGAAGCACGGCGTCGGGTCTCTCCGCCTCGATACGCTCGACGATCTCGCGGAACACACGCTTGAACATCGGGATGTGCCTGATGACGTTGAAGAGTCCGACGATGCCAAGCTCGCGGATGTCGTGCAGCAGTTCGACTCCCTGAGCGCGAAGCCGGTCCCCACCAAACCCGAATGCGCGCAACTCCGGATCGAGCTCCCGAAGATGGCGCACGACTTCCGACGCGTGCAGATCACCCGACGCTTCACCGGTAATCACGGCGAGCTTCATCCGTTCTCCCTCCAACGCGCCAGACTCCGCAGAACCAGAACCGCCGTGGTCGCCCCCAACATGTCGAAGACCCAGTCCTTCAATGAGGAGTCGCGGTGCGGAACGAGGCTCTGGTGCAACTCATCCGCCACCGCGTGAAGCGAAACGAATACGAGAATCGCAGCCCCGGCAATGCGTGAGGAGCCCCATCGAAACGACGACACGAAGAACAGGAGGAGCGCGCCGAGCACGAAGTACTCGAGGAAATGCGCGACGCGATCGTCGAACGCAATCGTGATCTCGTTCCCGGGAACCGACGACGCGAGGAAGATCGCCGCCATGTAAAGCGCCGCCGGGATCGCGCGGATAACCGGCTCGAGACGGCCTGTCGTCAGCGGTCCGCGGAGCGCTCGCAGCAGTGTGCTCATCGCCCGTCCGCAATCTCGCGGGCACCGCACCGAAGAACCGATCGTATGCCGTCCGGAACCAGCGGCGGAACGACGAGCGCGGCGCAAGCGCGTCGATTCATCACGATTCGCGCCGGCCCACTTCGAGACTACCGAACCGGGGGCGCAGTTTTGCGAACGTGACGCCGAGGTCCTCCGGGACGAGACGAGTTGCTGCCGTCACCGTCATGAAGTTCGAGTCGCCACCCCAGCGTGGAACGATGTGCATGTGGTAGTGATCGGCGATCCCAGCACCCGCCGCCGACCCGATGTTCATCCCGATGTTGAACCCGTGCGGGCCGTAGACCTCGGAGAGTATCCGCTGCGCGACTGCCGTCGTCCTGATGAGCGCCGCAAGGATCTCGTCGCTGCTGTCGGTCAGCCGCGCGGTGTGGACCACAGGCGCGACCATCAGGTGCCCATTCGTGTAAGGAAACTTGTTCATCATGACGATGACATCATCGTCGCGATAGAGCGTCAGCGTCGCCTCGCGGTCGTCGCGAGCCGCGGCCACACAGAAAATGCATCCGTTATCGGGCGCGGGGGCGGTCAAGTAGGCGAACCTCCACGGGGTGAAGAGCGTACGCATCGCTGGCCGGGGGCGACGAAACGCCTCCCGCCTCACTCCTCGTCGTCGTCCTCGAACGTATGTCCGGGATTGATGAGCTCCTTGAGCTCCTTGCCCGGCTTGAAGTACGGAATCCGCTTCGACGGAACTTCGACTTTCGCACCCGTCTTCGGATTGCGGCCCATGCGCGACTTGCGGCTCCGGATGCGGAAGCTGCCGAAGCCGCGAAGCTCGATCTTCTCGCCCTCGCGAAGCGACTCGACGATGGAGTCGAGAACGACGTTGACGATTGCCTCGGCCTGCTTCTTCGTGAGCTGGACGGTGCGGGCAACTTCGTCGACGAGTCCCGCCTTGGTCATCACGGGGCCCTTCGACTCCTCGTTATCGATGACGGTAGGATCTGATGTCACCACGCCTCCCAGAGCAGAATACTCATTCCACGCTTCGTCGGTCTACCATCGATAGAGAAAGGGCGAGACCTTTCCCGCGAAAAACCGCTCAACGATCGCCGGAGTGCTCGTCTTCGACTCGGCGAGAAGCTCGAGCAGTCCAGGCTTCTCCTTCTTCGGATAGATGACCGCGGGGTCGCCGTCGATACTCGCCAGCGCGGCCGCGCGACGCACCGCATCCTCGAGGCCGCCGATCTCGTCGACGAGCTTCAGGTCATTCGCTTCCTGGCCGGTGAACACCCGGCCATCGGCGATGCTCCTCACCTTTTCCGCGTCCATCTTTCCCTTGCGTCCGTCGATCACCGCCTGGACGAACTGGCCATGCAACTGTGTGACGATACGCTGATAGTACGCCTTCTCCTGGTCGTTCATCGGCCGGAAAGGCGATCCAGCGTCTTTCAGCTCGCCGCTCGTGAAGGTCTGCGGACTCACTCGCGCCCATTCAACGAGCTTCTCGACGTTGAACCACTGTGCGATCACGCCGATCGATCCCGTGATCGATCCCTCGTTCGCAATGATCTCCTGGCACCCCACGGCGATGTAATAGCCGCCCGATGCCGCAACGGTGTCGAGCGATGCGATGATCGGCTTGCCAGTCTCTTCGCGAACTCGCTTCAGCTCGCGATGGATCTCTTGCGACGGGGCAACCGCACCACCAGGGCTGTTGATGCGAACGACGATCGCCTTGATCGAATCATTCTCAGCAAACGCCTCGAGCTCGCGGAGCGTCGCTCGCGACTCGACGATCTCGCCTTCGATCGGGAGAATCCCTACTTTCCCTCGGCCGATGGCGACCCGGCCGCTGTCATCGCGGGCGGAGACGACGACGGCCGCGATCACCAGCACGACGATTGCCATCACGACGCCCCCGAGCAGCAGGCCGAGAATCAGCTTTCCCGTTCCCGATCGAGGAGCGGAAGAGGCAGTGACTGGACGGGTCTCAGGAGAACGCGCCGCAGGTTCCTCGTATGTGTTTGCAGGAGCCGGGGACGGCTCCGCGGACTCGACCGGCTCAACCGGGCGATTGTCGTCAACGTCACTCATGGTTCAAGCCTCGCGCAGGGCGCGCCGGTCAACTCTCCGCTTCCGGGTCGCCTTCGATCGCTTTCTGCTCGCCAGCGGCCGGCTCGGCACTGGCCGCGTCACCGGCGGCCGGCTCGTCGGTCGCCGCCTCGTGCGTCGCCGCCTCGTCTGAAGCCGCATCGTCTGCCGTACCGCGCGATTCTTCGCGGTTAGGCTGGTCGACATCCTTGAGTGTCAGCCCAATCTTCTTCTCGGTCCAGTCGATCTTGATGATGCGCGCGCGGACCTCGTCGCCTGGGCGGAAGATCCGGTCGAGCTTCACCTTCGGGTCTCGCGGAATCTCGGAGATGTGCGCGAGCCCTTCGACACCCTCGCCGAGCTCGATGAAGAGACCGAAGTCGGTGATCTTCGAGACGGTACCCGTCACGTCATCGCCGATCTGCCGATCCTTCGCGAACGTGTCCCACTCGTTAGGCATGAACTCTTTGATCGAGAGCGAGAGGCGCTGGTTGTCGGGATCGACATTGATGACGCGTGCGGTGACGTCGTCTCCCTTCTTCAGTACCTCGCTCGGGTGCTTGAGCCGGCGGGTCCAGGAAATGTCCGAGATGTGGACGAGTCCGTCGATTCCCTCCTCGAGCTCGATGAACGCGCCAAAGTCGGTGAGGTTTCTCACCTTCCCGTTGACGGTCGAGCCGACGGGATAACGCTCGCCGATGCTGTCCCACGGATTCTGCTCGAGCGCACGGAGCGAGAGCGAGATCCTGCGATTGGCGACGTTGACGTCGGTGACGACTGACTCGACATCGGTTCCGGCCGCCAGCAGTTTCGACGGATGCACCTTGCGGGTCCACGACATCTCGGAAATGTGGACGAGACCCTCCACACCCTCCTCGAGCTCGATGAAGGCACCGTAGTCGGTCAGCGAAACCACCTTGCCATGAACCTTGCTTCCGATCGGGTAGCGGAGCGCCACGTCACCCCACGGATCGGGAGTGCGCTGTTTGAAGCCGAGGGAGACACGCTCAGTCGTCGGATCGAACTTCAGGACGACGACCTCGATCTCGTCCGCGACGTTGAAAAACTCCGACGGGTGATTCACGCGTCCCCAGGAGATGTCAGTAATGTGAAGCAGCCCGTCGACGCCGCCGAGGTCGACGAAGACGCCGTAGTCGGTGATGTTCTTGACGACGCCGTGCGTGACCATCCCCTCCTGCAGCGTTGCGAAGGTTTCCTTCTTCTTCGCGGCGTACTCGACTTCGAGGATCGCGCGGCGCGACAGCACGATGTTGTTCCTGCGCTTGTCGAACGAGACGATCTTGAAGTCGTACTCCTTGCCTCGGAGAACGTCGAGATTCTTGATCGGACGAACGTCGACCTGTGAGCCGGGAAGGAACGCGCGAACGCCACCGACGTCGACTGCGAGGCCTCCCTTGACCCGATCGAGGACGCGGCCGTTGATCGGCTGATCGGCCTTGAAGGCCTCTTCGATCTTGTCCCAGACGCGAACCCTCGCTGCCTTTTCGCGGGAGACGAGCGTGTGCCCCGACGGACCCTCGAGACGCTCGATGTAGACGTCGACCTCATCGCCGCGCTTGATCTCGACGTCGCCAAAACGGAGCTCACCGATCGGGAGCATCCCCTCCGATTTGTAGCCGATATCGATCAGGATCTCGTTGGCGTTGACCTGAACGACTCGGCCGCGAACGATGTCGCCCTCCGAGAACTCGGCCATCTTCTCGTCATAGATCCGCAGCAACTCGTCCATACCGACGCCTTCCAGCTCGTTCTTGGACTGCTGCTTCTTCTTCGGCTCATCATTCGACGACATTGAAAGGGAAACCTCCTGGAGTATTCGCAGTCGGGGATTTTCGCTCGCGGAGCTTGCGGCGATAAATTGAGCGCTATCTGAGGAATAGCGTCCCGAGTCCGGCAGTGTAAGGGTGAGGCATCAGGCGAGTCAAGACGCGACTTGCCTTCAGGCTCCGATTCGCCCGACGATCGCCTCGACGACGCCGTCGATCGAGAGATCCGAGGTGTCGATCCGAACGTAGCTCTCGTCGCACGTCAGCGGGGAGTCGGCACGGGTCGAATCCTGCCTGTCCCGCTCCTCCATTTCGCGCGCGACCGTCTCCAGCGGAACCTCGGCCCCCTTCGCTGCGAGCTCGCGATACCGCCTTTCGGCGCGCACCTCGGGCCGCGCGTCGAGAAAGAACTTATGGGGCGTTTCCGGGAAGACCTTGGTACCGATATCGCGTCCTTCGAGAACGCCGCCAGCCCGCGCACCAAGCTCCTGCTGCATCCTGACGAGTGCCCGTCGCACCGCGGGAACCGACGAGACCGTGCTCGCGCCCATGCTGATTTCCGGCGTCCGAATCGCATCGCTCACGTCTTCGCCGTCGAGGATCACGCGCGGCGGACGTTCGCCAGGAACGAAGTCGATGCTGCTCGACGCCGCGAGAGCCGCGAGCCGCTCGGCGTCTTCGAAGGAAATGCAATGCCGCTTCGCCTTCAGCGCGAGGGCGCGATACATCGCGCCCGTGTCGATATGAGGAAGCCGCAGCCGTTCCGCGACGAGCTTGCTCGTCGTGGTCTTGCCGACACCGGATGGTCCGTCGATGGCTACGATCGTAGGCGCCACTCAGCCTCTCCGGGTCCCGCGCGAGGGTTTCCGCGCCGGCGCATCGGTCCTGCGCGCGGTGGCACGCTTGGCCGCTGCGTTCGCGGATCGCGGAGTGGCTGGCACCTTCGTTTTCTTTGCAGCGGCGCGAGGCGGCGCCGGCTTCCGCGTCGCACGAGGCTTCGCTTCGCTCTCGACTGCCGCGAGAAGCCTGACTTCTCGCGGCGTGAGGTCGCGCCATTGTCCCGCTTCGAGGGTCGCATCCCGCACTTGCCCGATCGCGACCCGGCGAAGCTTCACGACCGGATGGCCGACCGCCGAGAACATCTTGCGGATCTGCTGCGTGCGCCCTTCGCGAAGTTTGACCTCGAACCAGCTGTTGCCTTCATCCTCGCCACGCCCCGTCGTACGAAGTCGTGAGATCTCGCACGGCGCTGTTCGCTTGCCATCGAGCGTGATGCCTCGCGAGAGCTTCTCGATGATGCGCTCCTGCGGAACGCCGCGAACCTTGACGTGATAGGTCTTCACGGATCCGTGCTTCGGATGCGAGACCTTGAATGCGAGCTCGCCATCATTCGTCAGCAGGATCAAACCTTCGGACTGAAAGTCGAGACGGCCCACTGGAAAGACCCGCTCCTTCACGCCCTTGACCATGTCGACGACGGTCGGCCGCCCTTCGGGGTCGTTCACCGTCGTCATCACCTGTCTCGGCTTGTAGATAAGGATGTAGCGGAGTTTCTCGGGTCGGGTGATGAGCTTGCCGTCGACCTTCACGTGGTCGCTCTTCGAGTCGGCACGCGTGCCAAGCTCGGTGATGACGCGACCGTTCACCGTGACGAGGCCACTGCGAATCATTTCTTCGGCGCGGCGTCGAGACGCAATGCCTGCCTTGGCGATTATCTTTTGCAGTCGCTCCTGAGCCATCCGTTCCTTTTTGAAGCCGGGCCTATTCTACGGGATCTTTGTCGCGAATGGCATCAGCAGATACGCCGTCGTCGACGAACGCGTCCAACGTCTCCCCGGCAGAGTCGGCTCGGGTCGCATCCGCCTCCGGCGCCTCTCCCTCGGAACCAGCAGACCTGACCCCATGCGCCTCGTCGTTCTCCGCGACTCCCGAGCCGACACCTTCGGCCGTCGCCTGCTCCTCTCCCGGTGCGGGTCCCAGCAGTTCCTCCGCCAGCGACTCCCCGAGGACTTCGGCGAACTCTTCGAGGCGCGGCAGGTCCTGAATCGAGTTGAGTCCGAAGTGCAGCAGGAACTCCTTTGTCGTGCGATAGAGGAACGGGCTTCCGACGACGTTCTTCCTTCCGGCGAGCTTCACGAGCTTCCGGTCGAGCAGTGTGCGAATTACGCCAGCACAGTTGACGCCGCGAATGTCGGACACTTCCGGAGCCGTGATCGGCTGCCGGTAGGCGATGATCGCGAGCGTCTCGAGCGCGGCGAGCGAGAGCCTCCCTTCGCCTTGTCGCGCGAAGAACTTCTTGAGGTACGAGTCGTACTCGGGACTCGTCACGTAGCGGTAGCCACCCGCGGCTGACTCGAGCTTGTAGCCTCCGTCACGCTCGTCGAGCGCCTTCCGGATCTCTTCGAGCTGGATGGTAATCGCCTCGGGGCCATCCGAAGGAAATACCTCCTCCAACGATGCGACTGTGATTGGTTCGCCTGCGACGAGGAGAATCGCCTCCAAGGCCGCACGCAGCTCTGTGTCATTCGTTGCCATGTTCCGTCCGATGTGTCACGCGATGTGCCGGCGTCCGGCTCAATGATCGAACATCGCGAATTGAGAAATATCGATGTCTTTCGTTCCTCGCTGAATCACGATCTCGCCGAACGCCTCGCTCTGCGTCAGCGAGATGCCGCCCAGGCGAACGAGCTCGAGCACTCCGAGGAAGATCGCGACGAGCTCGCCGCGGGAGCGCCCCTCGAGATACCACTGAAGCCGGATCGGTGAACGGACGACGAGCTCGTCGACGAGCGATCGCATCATGTCCGACACCTTGTGCGAGGTGTGGACAAGCTCGATCGGTGCCGGGTGATCGTGCTTGTAGCGAACGAGCGCCTGCCGGAACGCATCGATGAGATCGAAGAGCGAGACCTCGCTCATCTCGACTTCGACCGGTTCCGCTTCGGGGCGCTGCCCAGGCGGGCGCGACCAGACGTGCATCCGGACCATGTCGAGCTCCGCGAAACTCTCCGCCACCGCCTTGAAGCGCTGATACTCGAGCAGCTTCTCCACGAGCTCGGCTCGCGGGTCCTCGGCCTGTTCGTCCGACTCCTCCCCGCGAGGAAGGAGCATCTTCGACTTGATGTGGATCAGCAGCGCCGCCATGTAGATGTAGTCGGCAGCGATGTCGAGATCGAGCTGCTCCATCGCCTCGAGATACTGGTTGTACTGCTCGGTCACCAGCATGATCGGGATGTCGTAGATGTCGATCTTGTGCTTGCGGATCAGGTGGAGTAGCAGATCGAGCGGACCTTCGAATGCGGGAAGCTGGATCCGGTACCCTTCAACCTCGTCCGAGCCTTCCTCGTCCTGCGGAGGTAGCAGCTCGTCGCTCATCGCGGCAGCTCCCGGAACGCGAGCTTCATCGCCGCGCGGGTCAGCTCGAGCGTTTCCGCGGCGCGCTCGCGCGCCTTGGCATTCCCCGCGGCGAGGATGTCCCACACCATCGCGGGGTCGCGGTCGATCTCCTCGCGGCGCTTCCGGATCGGCGCCAGCGCTTCGACGACGATGTCTGCGAGAAGCTTCTTGTCCTCCACGCAGCCAATCGTCGCAGCACGGCACTCGCGATCGATTCGCTCCTGAAGCTCCGGAGTGCTGAAGAGTTTGTGGAATTGGTAGAGATTGCAGATATCGGGGTTGCCGGGATCTTTCCGTCGCAGCCGGTTCGGGTCGGTGAACATCGTCGAGATCAGCGTGCGAATCTCGTCTGCGCTAGCCGTTAGGCCGATGGTGTTGCCGTACGACTTCGACATCTTGCGACCGTCGAGCCCCGGGACCTTCGGCGTCTCCGTGAACAGCGCCTGCGGCTCGGGGAAGACCGGCTCGTACATGAAGTTGAATCGGCGAGCGATCTCACGCGAGATCTCCAGATGCGCCGCCTGATCCTCGCCGACCGGCACGTAGGTCGCGCGGTAGACGATGATGTCCGCGGTCTGCAACAGCGGGTAGCCGAGAAAACCGTAAGTGTTCAGATCCTTGTCGGTCAGCTGCTGCTGTTGATCTTTGTAGGTCGGCACGCGCTCCAGCCACGGAAGCGGCGTGATCATCGACAGGAGAAGGTGGAGCTCCGCGTGCTCCTTCACTTGAGACTGCAGGAAGATGACCGACTTCTCCGGGTCGAGTCCGGCGGCGATCCAGTCAGCCACCGCATCGAAGGTCGATTGCTCGATCTTCGAGGGATCGGCGTAGTCCGACGTCAGCGCGTGCCAGTCGGCCACGAAGAAGTAACAGCGATGCTCGTCCTGCAACCGAGCCCAGTTGCGGACCGCGCCGAAATAGTTGCCGAGATGGACCCTGCCTGTCGGACGGAGCCCGCTGAGAACGATCGATTCCTGCACCGGTACGAGGACCTCTTCCCTTTGTTTGGAGCCGCGCAGCAAGAAGGCGCGCCACGGAAGCGGGGAGTTTAGCAGCGAGGGGGGGATGGGTAAAGCGACGGGGAATAGGGAGATTTCGGATTTCGAGTTTCGGATTTAAAGGCTGCGGGACTCCGCGCCTCGGAAGCTTTCAGACTCGAAACCCGAAACCGCCTCGTCGCTTCGATCTTTAAATTCGAAATCCGAGATCCTTCGTCCGCCGTCCTTCAAATTCGAAATCCGAAATCCCTCGCCCTCCCTCCTTCAAATTCGAAATTCGAAATCCGAAATCCCTAATCGACTCCCTCGACCCTCACCTGCCGGCGATCGATACGGCTGGCGAGGTCGAGGGCGGCCTCGGGGCCGTCGGAGTCGACGATGGCGATCGCCGCGTCTCTTGCCGCCTCCATGAGCGCGTGATCGCGCACGACCTGTCCAAACCGGAACCGGCTCGACCCGGCCTGGCGCGTTCCAGTCATGTCGCCCACTCCGCGCTGGGTGAGATCGAGCTCGGCGACGACGAATCCATCGTTCGTCACAGCGAACTCGCGCAGACGCGACTTTGCCTCTTCGCTCGCCGTCTCATCCCGTAGCAAAACGCAGATTGACGACGCGGCACCGCGGCCGACCCGGCCGCGCAATTGATGGAGCTGCGAAAGGCCGAACCTGTCGGCGTCGACGATCACCATCATCGTCGCCGAGGCTACGTCGATACCGACTTCGATCACCGTCGTCGCGACGAGCACGTCGAGCTCCCCTCTCGCAAAGGCATCCATCGTCACCTGTTTTTCGTCTGCGGGAAGGCGCCCGTGGAGCATCGCGACGCGACGATCGGAGAGCGACGCGCGAATTGCCTCGTATCCCGCAGTGACCGGCTTCAGATCGGTCCGGTCCGACTCGTCGATCACCGGGAAGACGACGTACGCCTGCTCCCCCTTCCCCGTTCGCTCACGAACGAAGTCGAGCACGTTCGGAAGCCGCGCGCTTCCGCGGACCACACACTTGACCGGACGGCGTCCAGGAGGGAGCTCATCGATCACGGACAGATCGAGGTCACCATGGAGCGCGAGTGCCAGCGATCGTGGAATCGGCGTCGCCGTCATCACGAGAATGTCGACCATCGTCCCCTTGTCGAAAAGCGCCTTTCGCTGATCGACTCCGAAGCGGTGCTGCTCGTCGACGATCGCGAGCGCAAGGCTATGGAAGTTGACCGACCCGACGACGAGTGCGTGCGTGCCGACGACGAGTTGAGCTTCGCCCGACTCGATCGCGGCGCGCGCATCGCGCTTCTCCCTCGCCGTCATCGATCCCGAGAGCCTAACAACCCGGATCGCATCACAGTCAACTAGTTGTCCAATTCTTCGAAAATGCTGTTCCGCAAGAACCTCGGTCGGCGCGAGGAGCGCAGCCTGATGTCCGTTCGCGATCGCGACGAGCGCGGCGACGAGCGCGACGATCGTCTTGCCGCTTCCGACGTCGCCTTGAATCAGCCGATACATCGGGCGAGGCGATCGCATGTCGTCTGCAATCTCCCGGAGCACGCGCTTCTGCGCGCCGGTGAGCCTGAATGGAAGAGTGCGGCGCACCGTCGCGCGAATCGCGTCGTCGATCACGATCGTTCGCGGCTTGGGCTGCTTCTCTGAGAAAGTGCGGCGGGCTCGGATCGCGAGTTGGAACGCGAAGAACTCGTCGAAGACCAGCCTTCGGTATTCTCCGGTGGCTTTCGTGCTCACGGCCGCGTCGAATCGGCTCGGAGCGTGCAACTCCGCGAGCGACGCCGCGAGCGGAGGAAGGCCGAGACCCGTGCGCAAGTTCGCGGGAACCGGATCGTCGAGGCGCTCGAGCGCGGCCAGTGCCTCCGCGATCGCGCCGCGCAGCCACCGTTGCGGAAGACCTCCGATCGAGGTGTAGACCGGAACGACTCGTCCTTCCAGCATTCCGTGACCGTCGGCGGCGATCTTCTCCCAGTCGGCCGCATCGAACTGGAGCTCCCCACCATTACCGGTCCTGGGTCGGCCGAAAAGCACGAGCCGGTCGCCGCGCACGATTCGATCCGCGATGTAAGGCTGGTTGAACCAGACCACGGGAATCGTCGCCGTCCCGTCGTCGATCGTCGCCTCGATCAACTCCATCCTTTGAACCCGCGTCACACGACTCCGGAGCCCGACGACCTCTCCTCGAATCAACGCGGACGGAGTCTCGGGAGTCAGCGCGACGATCGGAGTCACGACGCGCCTGTCCTCGTAGCGAAACGGAAGGAAATCGAGCAGGTCTCTCACCGACTCGATTCCGGCGTTCTGCAGGATCTCCGCACGCTGGCGTCCGACGCCGCGGATTGCGCGCACGCTGTCTCGTGCATCGATCGGTGCGACCATACGTTCGGCGATCGTCATCGAGGAACGATTGTCCCTCGGAGGAGTGAAAAGCCCGAGGATTCTACTATTCGAAGACTGCGCGAAGCTGGATCAAGCCGATCTTCACGCGGTCGCCGTTCTTCACGGGGACCGGCGATCCGGTCGGGATGCGCTGGTCGTTGACGAAGGTTCCATTCACGGTGCCGACCTCTTCAATCACGGCATATCCCGTTTCCGATCGCAACACCTTCGCATGACGTCGCGAGACGGAGCGATTGGCATCGAATTCGGCGAGGTCGATATCGGGGCGAATGCCAGTGACCGGATCCGCTCTACCAATCGTAGTTTCAGATGTCGGACTGAGGAAGAAGGGGCTGCCGCTCGTGAGCTCGACGAGGCGATGTCGCGACGCTGCTCCTGCCGACTCGGGAGCGACGGCCTCGGCCGGCTCGAGATTCCTCACGATCGCTTCGGGATCGATGTGCGGACCGGCGAGACGCTCGAGGAGTGTGTTCGCTTCGCGCAGTCGCACGGCGTACTTGCGAATGATGCGCACTGCGATTTCCGGATTCTTGCGAATCATCTCATCGAAGCGAGAACCGGAGATCGCGAGCAGCTTGCAGTCGGCGTCCGCGACCGCGTCTGCACTTCGCGGCGAATTCTCGAGAACTCCCATCTCGCCGAAGAAGTCGCCTTTGTCGAGAGTCGAAAGGAGGTGCGTCTCGCCGCGGATCTTCTTCTCGATCCTGACGCGACCTTCGAGAATGATGTACATCTCCGTTCCGAGGTCGCCTTCCTGGAAGATCGTCTCGCCACCGGCGTGGGAAACCGTCTCGCGGGCGGGAATCTCCTTGCCAGGCTCGGTTGAGCCGGGGCCGGTTCCTGTCGATTTGAAGACGGCCTTCATGACTGCCTAACGGCTCTCCCGCTCAACGACCGGCTCGGTGACTGTCATCGTGCAGCTCCTGGTGTCGAGTCTGACGTTTCGGCCGAAAGGAAGCAGGAGATTATTTCCGAAGTGTCCGAACGGCATGTTGTAAAGCACTGGAATGCCAAGCGAACCGAAGAACTGTACAAACAGCGATTCGAGCTCGTCGCGCTCTCCGACCCCGCACTCCCGCAACGTTCCAACGATGACACCCCGGAGAGAGGCCAATCTACCAGACAGCCTGAGGGTGGTCAACATCCTGTCGATTCGATACGCGGGCTCGGCGACGTCTTCCCAGAACCAGATTCCGTCGTCGATCCAGAAGTCATAGGGCGTGCCGAGCAACGCGGCAGTGAGGGAGAGACACCCGCCGAAGAGATGGCCTTCGGTCACGCCTTCGGCGAGCACGTTCTGCTCGCCGAACGTCCACATCATCGGCGCGCGACCAGCGAGGAGCGCCCAGAACCACTCTTCGACATCAGGCGCGAGCCCCTCGAAGAAGTCGGTGTTGAGCATCGGACCGTGAAACGAGGCGACTCCAGCGCGCGAGGCCATCGCCTGATGGAGCGCGGTCACGTCGCTGTAGCCGACGACAGGCTTCGGATCGCGCGCGATCGCCGCGTAGTCGATGCGATCGAGAATGCGCATCGCCCCATAGCCGCCCCGAGCGAAAAATATCGCGTCGACGTCATCGTCGCGGAGCGCGCGATTCAGCGATTCGAGTCTGGCGCCATCGCCACCGGCCAGATAGCCATTCGTTCGCGCATAGCTGTTCGGCGCGACGCGCACGTCGAAGCCTCGGGAACGAAGCGTCTCGGCTGCGGGCTCGATCCTCTCTTCGGTCGAAGGAGATGCGATCGAGAGCACGGCGATGGTTCCTCCCGGTTCGAGTGCGCGCGGCAGGCGAAGCGATGTCGCTGGATGAGTCATAAAAGTGGAGTGGGCCTGTAAGCCGAATTCTGTTCTCCCGAAAGAGCGAAGATCATTCATCTGCCGACCGCGTTACCGCGGCGGTCAAGCGACCTACCCGGGAGCTTTCTACGGAAACGGGCGGTTCCACTGCTCCCCTATTTGGTCTTGCTCCGCAGGGGGTTTGCCATGCCATCGGCACTCGCGTGCGATGCGGTGCGCTCTTACCGCACCATTTCACCCTTACCCCGTTAGAGGCGGTATCTTTCTGTTGCACTTTCCGTCGCGTCTCCACGCCTGGACGTTATCCAGCCTGCTGCCCGTTGGAGTTCGGACTTTCCTCCTCCTTACGGAGGCGATCCTCCGGCCCACTCCGGACCATCCAACATCGTCGTCGCGGCGCCGAATTTCGAGCCGAGAATTCATCCATGAAAATATATCGATATTTAAATCTATTCGTTTTCGAGAGTTACAAAAGATGTCGGCGCGCCGACATTCAAACGTTTCTATTTTTCGCATCCGAAAAGTAGCTTTCCCAATCGGTACCGTCCGTCCGAGCGTCCCCTTCGGCAGCGCCCGTTCGGTCGAGCTTCGCACGAAACTCTGCGCAGCTCTCCACGCTCACCTTCCGGCTCTTGACACGGGCACCGAGCGCGCGGTCGTTCGTGACCACGACCGCGGGAGCCGTCGTCGCCACGAGCTCCCCGATGACGTCATCGCCACTCCGCGGATGCGCGAAGCGGATGCTGAGCCCTCCGAGATGCGTAGCGAAACCGTCCGGACGCTGGCCGTCGAAAACACAGTCGACCTTGCAACGCGCGGCGCGGGAGAAGGAGGCGAGACGTTGAACGAGCTCGCGCTTCGAGATTTCAGACTCTCGCGCCAGACCCAGTGCGCCAAGAAGATTGCTGCCGTCGATGATGTGACGCATCGCGCTTCTCGCGCACCAGCGTCAGCGGCTGGCGCCCGGGCTGATGACGCTCGGCTTGCCACCGCGAAGCGACGCAGGGATCTCTCCCGTCGCGCGCTCAGCGTCGGTCCGATTCGCGTAGCGGCCCCAAAACACCCGATAGCACTGCTCCCCTCGGTAGGTAATCGGCAAGAACCAGACCTTCGAGCCGCCGACGTCGATCGCTTTCTGCACCGATGCGTCCTTGCAAACGAGCTCAAACTGAACGGTGAATGGCACGCTCGACGCCTCTTGCAGATACCGCTGCGCCTGGACCGCGTACTTGCTCGCCGACGCCGCAGGCTTCGACACAGGCTGAGGAACCACCGGTTTTGCCGGTGTCACGGCGGCAGGCTTCTCGGGTTCCGGCGTCACGGCCGTTGCTGATGGCTGCACGGAGGAAGGCTGCGTCGCCGTCGATGGCGAGGCGGCGGTCGCTGTCTCCGGAGGTGCTGTTGAAGTCGACGTAGCCGTACCGCTCGTCTCGGTGGTGGCGGTGGACGGTGGCTGTGCAGGCACAGGACGCGTCGCGACTGGTGGAGGCATCTGCGCAACCTCGACCGACTCGCCACCTCTCACCCGCTGGAAGTAGTACCAGCCGCCCGCAACGCCGAGAAGCACGACCGTAATCGCGGCGGCGGCGATGAGGCCCGTCTTTCGGCCGCCGCGCGCAGGAGGTGGATTGAATGGCTTGCTCTTCTGCTGGCGCTGGGCGATTCGGTCTTCGATCGGAGGGAACTGCGCGGGCGGCACTTCGAAATTCCGAAGCGACTCGAGCGAACCGAGCCCCTCGCTTTCGATCGAAGATGCACCTCTCGACGGCGGAAATGCTGGCGCCGGCGGTTCGGTGTAGTCGATCCCAAGGTCGTCAGTCTGTTCCGCGGCCGGCGCGTCGAAGTCGTAGCCCATCAGATCGTCCGCAGGCACAGACGAGTCGGACTCGAATTCCGGGACGTCGCTCGATGAAGTCGGAGAAGCCGAATCGAACTGACCGGCCGGCGTGCCAGACGCAGCGGCCTCGCCGCCTCCGAAGTTGAGTGACATTTCGATCGTGGGAGAAGTTGGCTCGCCGAACCCTTCGAAGCCACCCGCCGGCGCCCCAGAAACCTCATGTAATTTCTCGGTTTTTTCGACAATCCCTAGCAAGTTCAATGCATTCAATAACTTGTACACATTGAATGCATCGCTTCCCGACTCGGACGCAATCTCCAGCGCGGTGAGCACGCCATCGATTCTCGTTGCGATCCCCGCCGCCTCCTGGTTGAGGCCGAGAGCGCCGAACGAAGACTCAAACGCTGCCGATTTACGGAACACGGCCGATCCGCTATCGAGCAGCCGGTCGTATTTCGCCCGGTCCTGCTCCGTCAGCACAAGCTCGAGTACGACCTGAGGGAGCGGGAAACTCGTTCCCTCTTCTCGCTTTGGGAGGTAGTCGGAGACAACGGTGAAACTGCCCGACTTCCACTCGCTGATCGATCGGAGAATCCCGATGAGCTGAACCCGGCGTGCCCAGGCCAGCTCGCGCTTCGCGATGAACCCCAGGCCAAGAAGTGCGTCGCCCAGAGTCTCCGTTTCTTTTCGTTTGGAGAGCGCTTGCTTGACGTGATCGCGCGTGACCTTACCCGACTTGAGGAGGATCTCGTCAATGCTGTCTGCACGATCGTTCGTGCTCGCGGAGAGGATGTTCCCCTCCTTGAAATAGACGATCTTGATGACCGAGTCGTTTTCGAAGCGGATCGCGCCCGTGAACGCTTGTGATCCAAGCTCCACGAGTTGCGGAATCAACTCGATCTCCCAGATCTCGCCTTCGAGTTTCATGACCCACCCTCCCGTTCATGCGGGCGCACCGCGCCCGACCCCATGAGGTTAGCGGAGGTGGCGGCAGGCTGCAACTGCGCCGAGCCGCGGGCTCATTTCCCCGCGCCGTTCAACTGCGCCCAGAGCGCCCTTCCGACCCGAGGACCCAGGACCTTCGCGAGATCCTGAACTGACGCCTGCCTAACCGCGGACACGCTGCCGAAGTGCTCGAGAAGGGTCCGCTTCCGTTTTTCTCCGATGCCTTCGAGAGCGTCGAGCTCGCTCGTGAGAGTCCGGCGGCTTCGCTTTTTCCTGTGCGAAGTAATGGAAAACCGGTGGGTCTCGTCGCGGATCTGCTGGAGGAGCTGCAGCGCTGGATCGCGTTTCTCGAGGCGCAGCGGTTCGTCGGCGTCGGGAAGGTAGATCTCCTCCTCACGCTTCGCGAGCCCGGCGATCGGGATGCTCCCTTTGTCGAGTTTCTCGAGCGCCGCGCGGGCGGCGTTGAGCTGACCGCGCCCTCCGTCGATCAGGATGAGGTCGGGCATGCTCCGCTCCTCCGCGATCACGCGCGCGTAGCGCCGTCCGACCGCCTCGGCGATCGATCTGAAATCGTCGGCACCTTCGACACTCTTGATGTTGAAGAGCCTGTATTGTTTCGGGTCGAGTTTGCCCGACTCGTAGACGACCATCCCGGCGACCGAGTCGGTCCCCTGAAAGTTCGAGATGTCGAATGACTCGATGCGCCGGAGCTCCCCGTCCACCCCGAGGATCTCCGCGAGGCGGGTGGCGGCCGACTCGAGGCGCGTCTGCTTCGAGGTGCGAAAGCGTGAGCCGTGCGAGAGATGCGCGTTCTTCGTCGCCAGCCCTAACAGGTCGACCGCACGTCCCTTCTTCGGAACTCTGATCGAGACGCGACGGCCGCGCTTCGATGAGAGCCACTCGGCCACGAGCTCGTTCTCGTCGAGCTCCACCGGAACGACGACGTCGCCGGGTATGAAAAGGTTGTCCTCGTAAAACCGCTGGACGACCTCGGCGAGAAACGAAGGCGCGTCGTACCCGCTCACCTTCTCCCAGAAGACCTCTTTCCGGTCGACGAGGTTTCCTCCGCGCATGACGAAGACCGCGACGGCGACGTCTCCGCCCTCCTCCCATACGCCCCAGACGTCGGCGTCGGCGTCGCCCGGCGAAGCGACCTGCTGCTCCGACTGCGTGCGCTCGACCGTCCGGATCAAGTCACGGCAGTGGCGCGCGACCTCGAACTGCTCCGCTTCGGCAGCGGCGTACATGCGCTCCTTGAGCGCGTCGAGCAGCTCGCGGTTCCGACCGCCGAGAAAGAGCATGACGTCATCGACGACCCTCCGGTACTCGGCGCGCGTCGTAAGCCCGGCCACGCAAGGGCCCGGACACTGGTGCATGTCGTAGTAGAGGCAGGGGCGCGCGACGGCGCTCTTTCCTTCGACGATCTCGAGGTCGCACGTGCGCAACCGGAACTGATCGCCGATGAGCTTCAACATCTTCCTCGCGGTCCCCGCGAAGAACGGGCCGAAGTAGGCGTCGCCGCGACCGCGATGAACGCGCCGCGTGAAGACGACACGCGGATAGTCCTCGCTCAACGTGACCTTGAGGTAGGGATACGACTTGTCGTCGCGAAGGAGGACGTTGAAGCGTGGCTGGTACTGTTTGATCAGGTTGTTCTCGAGGAGGATCGCCTCGAGCTCGTTATTCGTCACGACGAAGTCGATCGACTCGATCTCGAGGATGAGCGACATCGTCTTGCCGTCGCGCGCACCGCGGCCGACGATGTAGGAAGAGACGCGCGCGCGCAGATTTCGCGCCTTGCCGACGTAGATGACTTCCCCCCCCGCGTTGCGATGGAGGTAGACGCCGGGGCGCTCGGGGATCTCGGCGAGCCTCGCACGGAGTCTCGTGATGCGCGGATCGTCGGTGGGTGTCCTAGTGTAGTGTTTCATTAATCCGTGGCCTTTCGCAGAGCACAAACGGGGCGAGCTCAAGGAGCGAGGAGGAGGCGATGTGGTTCATCGTCGACGACGAGCGACGCGGAAATCGCCCCGTTTCTGCTCTGCCCTCCGGGTTGCGGCGGAATCGAGCCGCTTTCTTTGTCGCGAAATCGGCTCCATTCCGCCGCAACGAAAGGCAAGGGATTAACGAAACACTACACTAGCGGTCACGCTGCTCCCCGTTCGATCAGACGAAGATCCGCAGTTCGCGAACCTCGCGGATCTTGTCGCGAATCTCGGCGGCGCGCTCGAAGTCGAGATTCTTCGCCGCTTCCTTCATGTCCTTCGTTAGGCGCGCGATCGTCTTGTCGAGGTCCTCGTCCGCGACCATGGCGAGCGCCTTCTGGAGCGGCTTCGACGAACCGTCGTGGTAGTCGATGTTGGCCATCCGCACGAGATCGGAGTCGACCGCCTTGATGATCGTCGCCGGCTCGATGCCGTTCTCCTCGTTGTACTTCTGCTGAATCTCGCGGCGCCGGTTCGTTTCGTCGATCGCGTAGCGAAGCGAATCGGTGATCTTGTCCGCGTAGAGAATCGCGATCCCATTCACGTTTCGTGCGGCGCGGCCGATCGTCTGCACGAGCGACGTCTGCGATCGAAGGAAACCTTCCTTGTCGGCGTCGAGGATCGCAACGCAGGAGCACTCCGGAATGTCGAGACCTTCACGAAGGAGATTGATGCCGATGAGCACGTCGAAACTGCCACCGCGGAAGTCGCGGATGATCGCGACGCGCTCCAGTGTCTCGACGTCGGAATGCAGGTAGTTCACCTTGATTCCGAGCTCCATGAGGTACCGGGTCAGGTCCTCCGACATCCGCTTCGTCAGCGTCGTGACCATCACACGCTCGTTCCGCGCAGTCCGTTCCCGGATGACTCCGATCAGGTCGTCGACCTGGCCTTTGACGGGGCGGATCTCGATGACGGGATCGAGCAACCCCGTCGGCCGGATCACCTGCTCGACGAACTCGCCCCCGGTACGTCCGAGCTCGAACGGTCCAGGCGTCGCCGAAACGTAGAGGATCTGGTTGAGCTTCGCGTCGAACTCGGCGAAGCTGAGCGGCCTGTTGTCGATCGCGCTCGGCAAGCGAAAGCCGTACTCGACGAGCGTCGTCTTTCGCGCCCGATCCCCTCCCCACATCGCGCGCACCTGTGGAATCGTCTGATGCGATTCGTCGACGACGAGCAGCAGGTCGTCGGGAAAGTAATCGAGCAATGTTGGCGGAGGCTCGCCCGGCGCTCGTCCGCTCAGGTGACGCGAGTAGTTCTCGATGCCGTTGCAGTAGCCGAGCTCCGTCAGCATCTCCAGGTCGAACATCGTCCGTTGCGAGAGGCGCTGAGCTTCGAGGAGGCGGTCGTTCGCGCGCAGCTCTTCGACGCGGAGGTCGAGCTCCTGCCGGATGCCGTCGATCGACTGGAGGAGTCGATCCCGTGGCGTGACGTAGTGCGTCTTCGGGTAGATCGCAAGCCGTTCGTACTTCCCCGTGGTGCGGCCGGTGACCGGGTCGATACGCGAGATCGCATCGATGTCGTCGCCGAAAAACTCGATGCGCACCGCATCGTCCTCGTACGCCGGCCAGATCTCGAGCACGTCACCGCGCACGCGGAACGATCCGCGACCGAGGTCGTAGGGAGTGCGCTCGTACTGCATCTCGGCGAGACGGCGCAAATAGTGCTCGAGCGGCTTCGTCGCCCCTTTCTCGAAGAAGAGCAGCATTCCGAAGTAGAGATCGGGATCGCCGATGCCGTAAATGCACGACACCGACGCGACGATGATCACGTCGCGCCGCTCGAAGAGCGACTTCGTCGCCGCGAGGCGAAGCTTGTCGATCTCGTCGTTCTTCGACATCTCCTTCTCGATGTAGAGATCGTTCTGTGGGATGTACGCCTCGGGCTGGTAGTAGTCGTAGTACGAGACGAAGTACTCGACTGCATTGTTCGGGAAGAAGTTCTTGAACTCCTGGTAAAGCTGTGCCGCGAGCGTCTTGTTGTGACTCAGCACGAGCGTCGGGCGATTCACGTTCTCGACCACCTTGGCCACGGTGAAGGTCTTGCCCGAGCCGGTGACGCCGAGCAGCACCTGCTCCCGCCGGGCGTCGAGAACGCCACGCGTGAGCTCCTCGATCGCGCGCACCTGGTCGCCTTGAGGTTGAAACGGAGATACGAGCTCGAATCGATTCATCGGAGTGTCGTAAGGCGCGACGGCGGGCAAGTGTTCCCGGCTCGACGGCTCGGAATCCTACAGGTCGAGAACCGGAGGCTCGGCCGGGACCGCCGCGGGAGCCGGCGCCGCGAGCGATTTCTCGAATGTCGCCGTGAGCTCGCCGACTTCCTTCGCCGAGAGTTTCCCGTCTCGTGTCGCCGCTTGCAGCTCCTGGAGGACGGGAACGGCGCTCGACAAGCTGATCTCGCCTTCTGCGATTCCGTCGCGAACGGCAAGCAGCGAGTTGCTGAACGCCTTGCGTGCAGGAGCCTCGACATCCGCATCGAACATCCGCGCGGCTTCCGCGTTCGCCTGCCCGAAGGCGATCGCCACGAACTTCGCGAGCCCGCCCGACCTCAAGAACGCGCCGACGGCAACCATGCCGCCGAGCGCGACGATTGCAACGACACCACACGTGAGCGGGATCCAGCGCGGAAACATCGGAGCGCGGCGCGGAGAGGCGTAGTAGTCGGCGGGCCGCCACGACGACTCGGCGACAGCATCCCCGTCGTCGCGCGCGGTCGCTCCGAGCTCGCTGCCTTCGGCGAGGGGTGGCGTCGTCTCTGGAGGTATCGCACCGTCGTCAATCGGCCCGGAAACAGGCTCCGAAGACTGCTCGCCATTCCGAGTCCCGCGCGGCTCGTCGTTCATCACGCCTTATCATTGTTGACTCTCCGAGTGCATTTCAAGACAATCCTCTGCAACGGCCCATGACTTCACTCGACAAACTCACGATTCTCGTTCTCGACGACAACCCACTCGTGCTCAAGCTCGCCCGCGCTCTCCTCGAGCGTGAAGGGAGCACCGTGCTCACCGCCGCGAGTTGGATCGAGTTCAACCACGTCCTCGCGGCGAATACACCCGATGTGATTTTCCTCGACGTCAACCTGCCCAGCATCAAGGGCAACAGACTGAGCGAGGTACTCAAATCTCAGTCGAACAAGAAGGAGATCCCGATCGTCCTGATCTCCGACCTCCCGGAGAAGTCGCTCGAAGAGATGTTCCCGAGCTCCGGCGCCGATGCCTGGCTGCGCAAGCCGCTGACGCGCGACAAGGTCATCGAAGTCATCTCCCGCGTTCTTCCCTAACCGCCGGCGACGATTCGTCGACGAGGTGGCCGCCGCCGCAAGCGGTGTCACTCCAGGCGGCTCCGAACCGGGCGCGCCGAACGCCGGACGCTGAAGGTAGAAGGGAAGCTGGCTCACTGCAACGGAACCGCCATTGCAGTCCTGCGAAGGCTCGGTGCCGGCGAGGAACGCGCCCATCACGACTTTTGCGCAGGGACCCTCGCCTCGTCGCCCCGTCTTGAGATCCATGGGAACTTGGACGACACCAGGCGCTACGTCGAACTCCTTCGGCGTGCCTCGCAGCTTTGCCTCGTCGATGCGATTGATGAAGTCGAGCCAGATCGGGAGCGCAATCTCGCCTCCTGTCGCCCCGCCGCCGAGCGACTTCGCGGGGTCGTCGTGCCCGAGCCAGATCGCAATCGTGTACTCCGGAGTGAAGCCGATGAACCACGCGTCCGTGAAGCCGTTCGTCGTTCCAGTCTTGCCTGCGACCCCTCCCGGAACGACATGCGCCTTGTATGCAGTGCCTCGGTCGACGACCCCTTCCAGCATGTGCGTCATCAGGTAGGCCGTCTGGACGCTCACCGCCTCGGCCAGCTCGGGCGTACCCTCCTCCAGCACCTTGCTCGTCGCGTCGGTGATCCGGCGGATGTACCGCGGCCGCGCATAGACGCCCTGGTTGGCGAACGAGTTGTACGCCGCCGCCATCTCGAGCGGAGAGACACCCGCGGCTCCCAGCGCGAGCGAGGGATACGGGGGAAGCGGCGCAGAGATGCCACACCTCCGCGCAAGATCGATCACCGGATTGGCGCCGACGAGCATGAACGTCTTCACGGCAGGCACATTGATCGATTTCTCGAGTGCCTGCTGGAGGGTGATGATTCCCGAATACTCGCCGTCGTAGTTCCGAGGAGCATAGGTCATCGTGTCGAGCGTGATGCTCATCGGTGAGTCGAATACGGTGTCCGCGACGGTGAAACCACGTTCGAGCGCGGCGGCGTAGACGAACGGTTTGAAGCTCGAGCCGGTCTGACGCAGCGACTGCACCGCGCGATTGAATTTCGATCGTTCGAAATCGTATCCGCCCGATAAGGCCAGAATCTCACCGCTCCGCACGTCGAGCACGATGATCGCGCCTTCAACCTGCGGGACCTGGTCGAGCATCCACGAGGTCGTCTTCTTCTTTACGTCGATCGCAAGCCTCACGGAGACGAGGTCGCCGCGCTTCACACTCTTGGCGAGCGTCTCCTTACGCGTCCACCCCCATGCATCCTTCGCGAGTTTCAGCGTCTGCGATCCGACCTTGACCTCGATGTGATCCTTCTGCACCGCCGTCACGACGGCGCCGTAGGGCTTGTTTGCAACGGGCGTGTCATCCCACGCGGGATCTTCGAAGGCTTCAGGCTCGATTCCCTCGTCAATTACGTTCCGCACCGGTTTCCGAAAGCCGCGACGCTTGTCGAAGCGATGAAGCCCGTCGCGCAGCGCACCTTCCGCCATCTCCTGCAACCGGAGGTCGAGCGTGGTCCAGACCTGAAGGCCGCTCTGGTAGAGCTCGTCGCTGCCGTAGTTCTTCTCGATGTACTGGCGGACTTCCTCCGCAAAATAGGCTCCTACGTCGGGAGCCTCGTCCTTGTAGGTTCCAAGGACGATCGGCGTTCGAATGGCGTCGCGGTACTCGTCGGGCGAGATGTAGTTCTCGGCGAGCATTCTTCCGAGCACGTGGTTGCGCCGGTCGAGCGACTCCTTCGGATGGCTGATCGGCGAAAGCTTTGCTGGTCGCTGGACCATCCCCACGATCAGTGCCGCCTCGGGAATCGTCAGGTCTTTCGCGTTCTTGCCGAAGTAATGACGTGCCGCAGCCTCGACACCGTACACGTCACCCAGGTAAACCTGGTTCGCGTACATCTCGATGATCTGGTCCTTCGTAAAGTACTTCTCGATCTCGATCGCGAGGAAAACTTCATTGATCTTCCGGCGCCAACTCTTCTCCGGTGTCAGGAAGACCTGTCGCGCGAGCTGCATCGTGAGCGTGGACGCGCCCTCGGCCTTCTTCCCCGTCACCAGGTCTTTGTAAAGCGCTCGCGCCACAGCGCGCGGGTCGATGCCGCCGTGCACATAGAAGTTCGCGTCTTCCGTTGCGACGAGCGCGTTGATCAGGTAGGGCGACATCTCCTTCTTCGAGACCATCATCCGGCGCTGGATCGCGTACTCGGCAAATGGTCTTCCGTCGCGGCTATAGAGCCTGGTAATCACGCTCGGCCGGTAAGTGTCGAGCGTCTCGACGAGCGGAATGTGGATGATTCGGGCTGCCAGAAACCCTCCCGGAACACCGAGCGCCATCACGACGAAAAGCGGCAAGAGGCGCGAACGAAGCTTTCGGCGCTTCGGCGGAGGGATGGTTTCGGGTTGGGTCGGCGGATTCGACATGAGCACTCGTTTGCCAATCGTTGCCGATGGGCTGCACGCACGGACGTTAACTTTGGATAGAATAGCGTTCGATGTCGTCGGTGCAAAGCGAGGTTGAGAACGGACGTGCGTCTTCCGGCTGGCCGGAGGCCATCCAGGCGCGCCTCAAGGAAGCCGGAACCTGGCCGACGCTCAACTGGCTCTTCGACGAGCGAACCCGCCAGCCGGGAGACATCGAGCTGAAGGGATACGTCGAGATTCTCCGCGCTGTCGTCGTGAAGGAGTTCCTCTCACATCCCCAGGGAATGCGGGCGGTTCCGAAACTGAGCCCCGAGTTCCTCGCCGACTTCGGACGATTCAATCTCACTGCCCAGGAGGGGTACCTGATCTCCCTCATCGATGGGCGAACGAACATCGAGAAACTGTTGAAGCTGAGTCCGTTCGACCCGTTCTCGACACTCTTCAACCTGGCGCGGCTCCAGAGTCAGAAAGCCATCGTGGTACCGCAATGACCACGTTCGCCCTGAATCTCCTCGACAATCTCGACCTGCCGATCGCCCGCGTCACCGACACCGGCGAGATCGCCTATCGCAACCGGGCATTCGAGGCGGCATTTGGCGACGACGCGGCGATCTGGATCGCAAAGGCGGCGAAGACTGACGTGAGCGGTGAGCGCGGCTGGCTCCAGCTCTTCTTCTCCGACCGAGACAGGGCCGATTCGATCGAAGCGGAATTGAAGAACCGGTCGTACCGAATCTCGCGTATCGAGGACGGCGACGCGTCGCCCGACGCCTCGAGCACGATCTCACTCACGTTCGACGACGTTACACGCCAACGCGAGATGGAACAGGCGAAGTCGGACTTCACCTCGATGATCGTTCACGATCTCCGCGGCCCGCTATCGGGTATCCAGGGGACGCTCGAGTTCATCGTGTCGTCGCAGGAAACGAGACTCGACCCGATGCACGAAGAGCTCCTGATGGAAGCTTCGCGTGAGTCGGAGCGGATGATGGGGCTGATCAACGAGCTCCTCGACTTCTCGAAGATCGAGTCGGGGAACTTCGAGGTCGAGAAAGACCCGGTCCATCTTGCGGGAATCCTCCGCCGATCGGTCAAGAGCCTCCATCAGGTAGCCTCGCGCGACGACGTCTATCTCCTTACCGCCCATGGCTCGGACCTTCCGATGATCAGCGGCAGCGCGGAAAAGCTGACACAAGCTGTGATCAACCTCGTCTCGAACTCCGTGAAGTTCACGCCGCAGAAGGGTGTCATCGCGGTCGGTGCGAAAGTGATTCGCGGCCAGTCGGATGACACCACGCTCGTCGTGACGATCACCGACACTGGCGTCGGGATGAGTCCCGAAGACCTGGGTCGCATCTTCGAGAAGTACAAGCAGAGCAAGAGCAAGTCGGTGCGCGGTGGCGCAGGCACCGGACTCGGCCTCTACATCGTCAAGCAGGTGATCGAGGCACACGGCGGTACGGTAACGGTCTCGAGCCTGCAGGGCATCGGCACGAGCATGGTCCTCACACTACCCATCCGACGAGCGGCCTGAGAGGCAGAAAAAAAAGAACAAGGAGGAAGCCCACCAGGTGCGCTGGTTTCCGCTCTCCTCGTTCCTTTCGCCTCTCGCTCGATTTCAGGCCGCGTAAACGGCCGAGGCCTCGAGCATCGCTTCGGCGCCATGTTCGAGATCGGACGCAGTCACCTCGACGACGTCGCACCGGCCGATCTCCCGCGGTAGAGCCATCACCATCGCCGATGACGTGAACTTCTTGTCGCGCATCGCTGCTCCGATGATTGCCGCGCGATCGACCGAAGCCGGGATCGCCTCGGGGCGGTAGGAGAGCAACGCGCGTTCGATCCGCTCGGAGACGCTCGAATCGAGGAGACCGCGGCGTACGGCCACGGCATCCGCGCCGATCATACCCCAGCAGACCGCTTCGCCATGCGACATCCCTGCATAGTCGAGCGCCGCCTCGATTCCGTGGCCTAACGTGTGGCCGTAATTGAGCAATCGCCGGACGTCGACTTCCCTCTCGTCCGCCTCGACGACGCGTGCCTTCACCTCGACCGACCGCGTCACGAGCTCGAGCAAGGTCTCCGGATCGCGCTCGAGCACCGCGCCAACCTCCGACTCGGTCAACTCGAAAAGCCTTGCATCGCCGATGACGCCGCTCTTCAGCGCCTCGTACATACCCGACAGCACCTCGCGACGCGGAAGCGTTTGAAGCATCGCGACATCGGAGATCACCTGCGCCGGAGGATGGAACGCACCGATGAGATTCTTGCCCAGACGGTGATTCACCGCGACCTTTCCTCCGATGCTGCTGTCGCACTGCGCGAGCAGCGTCGTCGGCACGTGGACTAGCCTCACGCCCCGCAGATAAATCGCCGCGGCGAAGCCTGCGGTGTCTCCCGTGACTCCCCCACCGATCACAATCACCGTCGCGTCGCGTCGTGCGCCGCGCTCGAGCAGCGCGCTCACGATCATGTCGATCGCGGCGAGTCCCTTCTCGCGCTCGTCGTCCGCGATCACGATCGGGTCGATGCCGGGGAGCGCCTTCGACACCGCGTCTCCGAAGAGATCCATCACCTTCTTCGCGACCACGACGAAGCGGCTCGGATAGCCCTCCGTGAGATCTCCCAGACGATTCAACACGCCGATGCCCACGTGAACGACGCAGTCGCTCGTCCCGTGCCGGACGGTGCGAGTGAGCGCCTTCACTCCGGCTTCGCCCTCAGCTGAATCCCGAGCTCGCGCAGCTGCGCATCGTCGACGTGTGACGGCGCTTCGGTCATCAGGCACTGCGCTCGCGTCGTTTTCGGAAACGCAATCACGTCGCGGATCGACTGCGAGCGCGACATCAACATGACCATGCGGTCGAGCCCCAGGGCGATTCCGCCGTGAGGCGGGGCGCCGAAACGAAATGCGTCGAGCAGGAAGCCGAAGCGGCTCTTCGCCTCTTCCGCACCGATCCCGAGCGCCTCGAACATCCTCGACTGCAGATTCGTGTCGTTGATGCGGATGCTGCCTCCGCCGAGCTCCAGCCCGTTCAACACGACGTCATACGCACGGGCATTGACCGCACCCGGATCGCTCTCGAGCTTTGCGACGTCCGTCGCCTTCGGCGAAGTGAAGGGATGGTGCCGCGCCGCCCAGCGCTTCCCCTCTTCGTCCCACTCGAGGAGCGGGAAATCGACGACCCAGAGGAAGTTCCAGCTGTCGTCCGGAATCAGCTTCTCCTCCCGCCCCAGGCGGAGGCGGAGGTTGGCGAGGGCATCGCAGACGACGTTAGGCTTGCCGGCGACGATGAAGGCGATGTTCCCCTGCTCCGCATGGAGCGCGTTTTGGAGCGACTCGATCGACGACGGCGTCAGAAACTTCTTGATCGACGAACCGGTCTCGGCGTCAAACTTCACCCATACGAGGCCGGTCGCTCCGAACACCTTCGCGTACTCGGTCAGCTCGTCGATCCGTTTCCGCGAGAAGTTCGCGGCGTTCGGTGCGACGATGCCTCGGACCATCCCCCCCTCGGCGAGCGCGCTCTTGAACGGGGCGAAGTCGATCGCGTCGACAGCGCTCGACAGGTCGCTGATCTCCATTCCGAAGCGTGTGTCGGGACGATCGATACCGAAACGGTCCATCGCCTCCTGCCAGGTCATCCGAGGAAACGGCGTCGGCGCAGGGATCCCTGCCGGCGGGAAGATCTCGGCGAAAAGCCCTTCGATGAGAGCGTAGATGAACTCCTCGTCGATGAATGACGCCTCGACGTCGATCTGCGTGAACTCGAGCTGCCGGTCGCTGCGGAGCGCCTCGTCGCGAAAGCAGCGCGCAATCTGGTAGTAGCGCTCGAGCCCCGCGACCATCAACAGCTGTTTGAAGAGCTGTGGCGACTGCGGCAGCGCGTAGAACTCGCCGTGATGCACGCGGCTCGGCACGAGGAAGTCACGAGCCCCTTCCGGCGTCGACTTCGTCAGGATCGGCGTCTCGACCTCGAGAAAGTCGTTGCGATGGAAATAGTCGCGCACCTGCCAGGCCACTTTGTCGCGCAAGATGAAGTTCTTGGTGAGAGGCTGGCGACGGATGTCGAGATAGCGATACTTCAGGCGCAGCTCTTCCGACGCATTCGTCTCGTCTTCGATCGTAAAGGGCGGAGTGTCGGCCTTCGCGAGGATCTCGACCGCGCTCGCGACGACTTCGATTTCACCCGTCGCCATCTTCGGATTCTTCGCCTCGGTCGAGCGCTCGACGACCTTGCCTCGAATGCGCACGACAAACTCGGAGCGTACATCCTTCGCCGCGGCGACCACCGAAGCATCGGTCTGCTCGAGGTCGACGACCACCTGGGCGACGCCACTGCGATCGCGAAGGTCGACGAAGATCAGCTCCCCGAAATCGCGCCGCTTCTGAACCCAGCCGGCGAGAACGACCTCAGTCCCTGCGTGCTCCGCCCGCAACGTTCCCGCGGCCGTTCGTTCAGTCTGGCTCATCGGCTCTCCTTCGCCTGCTCGAGATAGTCGTTCTTGTAGCTGACGTAGTTCGATGACGACTTGCGGAGATTCACAAGCTCGTCCGCGGTCAGCTCGCGGCGCACTCTTGCCGGGAAACCGATCACGAGCGACCGCGGAGGAATCTGCGTTCCCTCGGTGATGAGAGCACCGGCACCGACGAGCGACTCCTCGCCGACGACGACGCCATCGAGCAGCCGCGCCCCCATGCCGATAAGACACCCACGCCCGATCGTGCATCCGTGCGCGATCACCCCGTGGCCGATCGTGACGTCATCCTCGATCACCGTCGGCCAGACGCCATTCGTCACGTGGACGACGCAATTGTCCTGGATGTTCGACCTCGCACCGATGCGGATGGAGTGAACGTCCCCTCGGACGACCGTCCCAAACCAGATCGACGAGTCGTCACCGATCGTCACATCGCCCACAACCGTCGCGTTCGGAGCGATGTACACACCCGCCCCGATCTTCGGATTCATGCCTTTGTAAGGGAGTATCAACATGCGGCGGCGAATCTAGCAGGACGAGCAGGCAAAGGCCAGAGGAGCAGCGCAAAGGTCAAAGGAGCAGATCAGAAGTTATAGGTCAGCGGGTCAGAAGTCATAGGTCAAAGGTCATAGCAGTCCAGGGCCACGCACCGCCCAGATACAGCCGCAACTCTTCCGCTCCCGAATGAGGATTCGGCCCCCACAGGCCCGGTGGCCCGGAGTCAAGGTCGGGCAGGTGCGGTTTCCGGCGTGGAAGCGCGTCACCCCTACGGATGACTCGCTGCCTGCTTTGACCTTTGACCTATGAGCTTTGCGCTGCTTCTACCCGAACATCCATCTGCACACGACGATCGCGGCGATCACGGCGACCGCGTCGGCGATCAGCGCGGCCGGAACCGCATGTCGCGTCCGCCGCACGCCGACGGCGCCGAAGTAGACCGCGAGCACGTAGAACGTCGTCTCGGTGCTGCCATACATCGTCGCCGCGGTCCGGCCAAGGAGTGAGTCGGGGCCTGCAGTCTTCACGATGTCGGTCATCAGTGCCAGAGATCCGCTGCCCGACAATGAGCGGAGCACCGCGAGCGGAAACAGCTCCGGAGGGAAGCTCACGGCACTCAGTGCGGGAGCGAGCGCTGCCGTCAGCAGATCCATCGCGCCCGCGCCTCGAAACATCCCGATCGCCACGAGAATCGCAACGAGAAACGGGATGATTCGGATCGCGACCTCGAAGCCCTCCTTCGCCCCTTCGACGAAGACCTCGTAGACCTTCACGCCGCGGATCGCGCCAACCGCGGGGATCAGGACGAGGAGGACGGGAATCGCCCAGAGCGAGACGAGATCGAGCGCTCCCCTCACGCTGCACCCTGCTCATCATCCGCCTCCTCGCGCTCCGGGAAGAAGCGCTGGAGCGCGAAGGCGGCGACGACGCCGGCGGTGGTTCCCGCAGCAGTTGCAACGAGCGTGGTGCCGATGATCGACGTGGGCATCCGCGACCCGGAGGCCACGAGAACACCGATCGCCGTGGCTGGGATCAGCTGCACGCCCGCCGTCAGGACCGATAGAAACGTCACCATGGCGTTCGTCGCTGTCGACGGACGCGGGTTGAGTGATTGAAGCTCCTCCATCGCCTTGATCCCGAGCGGTGTCGCGGCGTTGTTGAGGCCAAGGGCGTTCGCCGCGAGGCTCATTGCGATCGCCCCGATTGCAGGATGGTCGGCAGGAACAGCTGGGAAGAGCCGACGCAAGACGGGAGCGATCAGGCGCGAGAGCAAAGCCACGAGTCCCGCCTTCTCGGCAACGCGCATGATGCCGAGCCAGAGCGCCATGATCCCGACGAGGCCGAGCGAGATCTGCACCGCCGTCGTCGCGCCGTCGATCGCCCCGGCCGTCAGATTGTCCGGCGTGCCGGTCACTGCGGCCACGACGAGCGCGACCGCCATCAGTCCCAGCCAGATCCAGTTCAGCATGCCCCGATCAATCGCCGCCGAGCGGCCACTCGAGCTCACCGAGGAAGCGCTGGTCGTCGCGCCAGTTCTCGTGGACCTTGACGTGCGTCTGCAGAAAGACCTTCGTGCCGAAGATGCTCTCGAGCTCGATCCGCGCTTCGGTCCCGATCGCCTTGATCACATCGCCTCGCGATCCGATGACGATCTTCTTCTGCGATTCGCGCTCCACGAAAATCGAGGCGTAGATGCGAATCAGTCCGGTCTCCCCATCCTCTTCCCAACGATCGATGCCGACCGCGGTCGTGTACGGCATCTCCTCGCTCGTCTTCGCAAGGAGTTTCTCGCGCACGATCTCCGCCGCGAGGAAACGCTCGGGCTGGGTCGTGTAATCGTCGGCTGGATACAGCGCTTCTCCCCTGGGGAGCGCACCGAAGAGCACGCCGAGAAGCTCATCGGTCCCGTCCCCTTCCGCTGCAGAGATCGGGACGATCTCGTCGAAGATGCCAGTGTCGGCGTACTTCGCGATGAGCGGAAGCAGCGCGTTCTTCTTCAACAGGTCGATTTTGTTGAGGCCGAGTACGCGCTTCGCCTTCGTCCCCTTCGTCGCGGCGAGCATCTTCAGCACGAACTCGTCGCCGTGCCCGAACGACTGAGATGCGTCGACCATCGTCAAAATCACGTCGGCTTCGCCGAAGGCCGAATTCACATGAGCCATCATCCGCGCATTCAGCTTGTGGAGCGGTTTGTGAATCCCGGGCGTGTCGAGGAAGACGATCTGCCCGCGCGCCTCCGTGTGGATTCCGACGATCCGGTTGCGCGTCGTCTGCGGTTTGTCGGAGACGATCGAGACCTTCTGCCCGAGGATCCGATTGAGGAGCGTCGACTTTCCGGCGTTTGGCCGTCCGACGATCGCGACGATGCCCGACTTCGTCGCCGGTGCCTGAACCATCGTCGCGGGCTTCCTCGTCTTGTCGCGGCTCATGCTCTCTCCGCGACGCTCTCGGCGGGAACCGAAACCTCGCGCGTCACCCGAACGCGGTAGATTCGCTTGCGATCGGCCCTCTCGACCTCGAACACGAGTCCGTTCTTCTTCACGACTTCGGCGACCTTCGGTACGCGGCCCGTCGCGGTGAAGATGAGGCCCGCCACGGTCTCGTACCCTTCATCGTCGATATCGACGCCAAAGACCTCGTGGATACTCTCCGTCCGCGTCATGCCGTTGACGAGATAGACGCCCGGCTCGATCTCGACGACCGAAGCCTCGTCGTCCTCATGCTCGTCGGAAATGTCGCCGACGATCTCCTCGACGACGTCTTCGATCGACGCGAGTCCGGCAGTA
>JACPDH010000053.1 GCA_016184115.1 Acidobacteriota bacterium
GAAGCAGGCAGAGGCCGAGCGCGAAAAGCGATCGAAGATCATCCACGCGGAAGGCGAATACAACGCTTCGCAGCGTCTCGCCGACGCAGCAAAGATTCTGTCGACCGAGCCTGTCACGCTGCAGCTCCGTTACCTGCAGACACTCACGGAGATCGGCGTGGAGAAGAACACCACGATCGTTTTCCCTCTACCGGTTGACTTGCTCGCGGGGCTGCAAAGCTGGGGCGAACAGATGAAGAAGCGGCCATCCTCCGACGCTGCGAAACCGGAACCATCCGAGACTGCCTGACGCGAACCGAGCGCGACTTCGCTCCCTCGGCCTTCACCTAACGGAGGTCGAGGGAGCTGCGTTCTGCACCGCATTCACGAAACCTGAGCTGGTTGCTTTCCCGCAAGCTTGCTGACTTTCAGCGTGAAGCCATCGAGCTCGTCGACGCGGACCTCGTCGCCGACGGCAACCGGAGCTGCCGCGATCGCGTTCCAGATCTCGCCGTGAACGAAGATCTTTCCTTCGGGAACGAGCGGAGTCTTCGCGACGCCGATCTCGCCCACCAGCCCTTGCCCCCCCGTCACGACTTTCGATCGCATCGCCCTCAGCGCGATCGTCATGAGAAAGACCGCGATCACACCGAATGGCACGCTCACGGCCAGCGCGGTGAGCCACTGCACGCGCATCTCCGGGATCGGCCCGTCGACGAGCAATACCGCGCCGAGCGCCATGCACACGACCCCTCCCGCGCCCAACACGCCATAACTCGTGAACTTCGCCTCGAGCGCAAAGAGGACGAATGCGATGACGATCAGCGTCAGCGCGGCGAAACGCGTAGGAAGCAGGTTCAGCGCGAAGACAGCAAGGAGGATCAGGATCAACCCGATCACGCCCGGCAGAATCGCTCCGGGATTATTGAACTCCGCCCAAAGCGCGAGCGCACCGAGCGAAAGCAACAGGAACGCGATGTTGGGATCCATCATCCAGTTCATCACACGCTGTCGTAGCGTCATCTCGCGTTCTCTCACCTTCTGACCCGCGAGTTTGAGCAGCTGCGTCTCGCCATTGAAACGCGTGATCGAGCGCCCTTCGAGCTGCGCCAACAGATCCGCTTCGTCCTTCGCAACCACATCGATCAGATTCTGATCGAGCGCCTCCTGCTCCGTGAACGAGACCGAGTCGCGCACCGCTTTTTCTGCGAGCTCGACGTTCCGACCCCGCTTTGCGACGATCGATCTCATGAACGCTGCGGAGTCGTTCGTCATCTTTGCGTTCATGATCTCGTCGACCTTTTCCTGGCCGATCACCACGGGATGCGCAGCGCCGGTGTTCGTCCCGGGCGCCATCGCGGCGACGTCTGCCGACACGAGCAGGAAGAACCCCGCCGATGCCGCGCGACTCCCGCCGGGTGACACGTAGACGATCACGGGAACCTTCGACGCGACGATCTTCTCGATCATCTTGCGCATCGATGTCTCGAGCCCCCCAGGAGTGCGGAGCACGATCAGCAACGCATTGTCGCCGTGCGCTTCCGCTTCCTTGATCGCACGATCGACCACCTCTTCCGCGATCGGGTGAATCACACCGTCGATCGTGACTTTGAGAATGTCTGCTGATACCGGCAGCGCGCAACAGAGCACAAGGATGAGCCCCACCAAACGGAGCGATCGCATCGAAATCCTCCCGAGAAACCGAGCGGGCGCCACGCGCCACGCTCAGCTCCTCTACTATTGTGCGACCTCCTCGGCCCGCTGGCTATTCCTCCTCGTATAATCGTCGAGCTCACGTGACCGCGAGAGTCTCCGCCAGTCCAGCTTCTCCGGCCGCTTCATCCGATGCGGCAGGAAGTCTGCGCTTCCACGTCGCCGTCCAGCGAAGCCGCGCAATCATCTATGCGGCAACCTACCCGATTGGTCTTTTCGCAATCCTGACCGGCGTCATGCGCGCGAGCATCGCAAGCGGTTCGGCACTCATCGTCATCGGCGTCGCCTCTGCGGTCCTGTTCGAGCTTCTCTACAGGCGAGGCCATGGCACGATATTCGGACTCGAGCTCAGCGCGATCGGTCTCTGGATCGATACCGCGCTCGTGTCGTGGGGTGTCTACATCTCTGGCGGTTGGGCGAGCCCCTGGTTTCTCTTTTATCTCGCCAACTCCGCGGGGGCCGCATTCGTCGGAGGACGAAACGCCACACTGATCACCGCCACGGCGAACGCCGTCGGCTACCTCTCGGCAGTGGTTCTCAGCGGATCCGCACGCCCGTTTGACAGCGGCTTCGTCACGGCGCTTTTCTACATCGGATTTCTCTACTTCGCCTCCTTCTTCTTTCTCCGTGGCGTCGCGAACCTGCGCGACAAACGCATGCAGATCCGCCAGTTGCGCGAGGAAGACCGGAATCGCGTCGAAGAGCTGACGCGCCTCACTGAGGAGCTCAACGTCAAGTCGCGCGAGCTGATCGAGGCAAATCGCAAGATCCGGGAGGCGGATCGTCTCAAGAGCCAGTTCCTCGCGAACATGAGTCACGAGCTGCGCACGCCGATGAACGCGATCATCGGCTTCTCCGAGATCCTCGCAGAGCGGCTCGGCGGACACGTCGAACC
>JACPDH010000055.1 GCA_016184115.1 Acidobacteriota bacterium
GCGCGTCGCGCTTCGCACCTCGCCATTTCCCTCTTCGAAGAAGACGAGAGACGAATCGAGCAGGGAGACATTCGTCCGCGCTTCCAGCGCCGACACGAGCCGGAACAGGCGATCGACCGAGCAACCGCCCGGCTCTGCAGCGTCGTCGGCCGCGACGATGAGGAAGCGGTCGCGCTGCAGTTCGAACGAGGATGGGAGGTCGCTGCCATGCACCGACCAGTCGTGGATGAAGAGCTCGAGCTCCGCGCGGATCATCTGTTGCGCGTTTACGTCGAGAGGGGCGCCCGCGCCGAAGATCCAGGTCTTCGCGGTCGGGGCAAGTGATGTGAACGGAACGTAGCTCATCGGGATCTCCGGAAATCAGGCCATCGGCCAGATGCCAAGGGTCAAGGCAGTCTCTCTTGATTTCG
Source organism: Acidobacteriota bacterium (assembly GCA_016184115.1). GTDB lineage: Bacteria > Acidobacteriota > Thermoanaerobaculia > Gp7-AA8 > Gp7-AA8 > JACPDH01. Next base: position 411 of record JACPDH010000055.1, read on the forward strand.
ATTCACGCCGCTGCTGAAAAGACCATTCGAGTAATACAACGAGATGCGAGTAGCAGCGAGGCTCAGGCTATTCGCCTGCTTTGGCCTCTGGCCCCTGGCCGATGGCCTTTCTCACTGTGACCTTCGCCTCGATCATCTCGTGATGCTGAACGCCGAGGAGGTCCGAGAGCTTCCGGACGAGGTACTCCTCGTAGTCGTGGAGGCGTCCATCGGCAAACACCAGACGCCACATCGCCTTCACGATCTCGATGCGCGTGTCGCGGTCGGTACTTTCGCGGATGCGGCTCGTGAATGCCCAGTGATCGATCGTCGTACCGCGAGCCTCATTCGCTTTATCGAGAATCCGCGCCGCTTGTTCGGAGGTCAGGCCGAACGTCGCGGTCATCGTCTCGAGCAACTGCGCCTGCTCTCGTTCGGAAAAATGCTGATCGGCATGCGCGAGCTCGAGAAGCACCCCGGCCGTCGCGATCGCAACGGGATTCGCTGGATCGCTCTCGTCAGGCTTGACGGAGCCGTTGTTCCTGAGAAGGCGAACGAGGGTCTCGAAGGGCACCGCCGGAGTCTAGCAGATGCACCCTCCTCCGGCTCTCTCCCACCCAGGAATGGGCGAGGGGCCGAAGGTGGTTTCTGCGAACGGACAGGCAATGGCTGCCTGAAGCAGGAAAGGAGATTCCAGCAGTGAGACAAACTGGTACGGTCAAGTGGTTCAACGACGCCAAGGGCTTCGGCTTCATCACCTCCGAGAGTGGGCAGGACGTCTTCGTCCACTACAGCGCCATCAAGGCGGAGGGCTTCCGCTCCCTGAAGGAAGGCAGCCAGGTCGAATACGATCTCAACGAGACTCCGAAGGGACTCCAGGCCTCGAACGTCACGCCTGTCTAAGTCACGCGACTCTTCAATCAAACCAGCGAGCGCCCCGAAAGGGGCGCTTCGTGTTTGAGGGGAGGGGCGAGACGCGACCGCAGACATGCGACGCGCCGTCACCCCGCCCTGCGCCTCAGATTTCGCGTTTCGCGTTCCGCATTTCGCGTTTCGCGTTCCGCATTTCGCGTTTCGCGTTCCGCGTTCCGCATTTCGCGTTGCCTACATCCCGTTCGACCTCAGCGCGAAGCCGATCATCTTGTAGAGGAGCCGCGCACCAACGTTCGCGTCCCATTCAGTCTCGCCCGGCGACACCTCGCAGAGGTCGAGGCCTACAATCCGCTTCTTCGCACGGATGATCGCGCGAAGCAGCGCGATGGCTTCGTTCCAGCTGAGCCCACCCGGAACCGGCGTGCCGGTCGACGGGCAAAGTGTCGGGTCGAGCCCGTCGATGTCCCACGAGAGATAAACGTCGTACGGGAGCTCGGCGACGATCTCATCCGCGGTTCGCGCGAAGGGAATCCCGTCGTCGCGGCGGATGGCGAGCTCAGCGTCGAAGAACGTCACGATGCGCCCGTCCGACGACGAGATCATCTCGTTCTCGCGGTTCGAGAAATCGCGAACGCCAACCTGCACGAGCTTCGCGACTCCATCGATCCTCGTCATCACATTGTGGAAGATCGATGCGTGCGACCAGGTGAAGCCTTCGTACGCCTCGCGCAGATCGGCGTGCGCGTCGAGATGGAGGATTCCCATTCCGGGGTATCTCGCGGCATGCGCGCGGATCGCGCCGAATGGCACAGAGTGATCCCCCCCGAGCGTCACCACGAGCTTCCCTTGGTCGAGCAACTCGCCGGCGCGCCACGCGACCCACTCATTCAATTGGTCGCCGATCTCATTCACGCGCGCGAGATTCGACTCGAGCTCGTCGTCGCCCTCGATCGCACCGCCCACCTCGACGATCGGCGCCGCCAGGTGAACGGCTTCTCCGTTCCAGTCGATGACCTGCTGATCGAGTGGCAGCATCGCGATTCCTGCCTGGTAAGGCCGCCCGGTGTCGCGATCGAAGAGATCGACTTGCTTCGATGCCTCGAGCATCGCGGCGGGTCCATCCGAAGTTCCTCCGCCGTAGGACGTCGTCGCCTCGAACGGCACCGGAACGATCACCACATGGGCATCCTCCGGCGCCATCGGCAGCCCATAGATTCCCGAGCCCTCGCCCGCGGCGGCATCGGGATCAAAACCGTGGTCGTTCATCGTCTCCCCCTGAACCCGAGCACGATCCCAGGCCCCATCGTTCCGGCGCCGCTACGCGGCGCATCCATTGTTGCCCATGGCGGCCCCCGGTCCCGCTGAGCGGGACCGGGGGCTAAGATCACGCGTCGCTACGCGACGCCGTACGGACGCCTCTCGTCTATCGCCCTACTCTCGCCTGCCCTGGCCTATGGCCTGTGGCCACCGGCCGGCCTCACCACCCACGAGACCGGCACCCTCGCGTAAACACGGAAGGAGAACTCGGTCGAGCGGTCGTCGATCCAATGAACCCGCGCCTCGGCGGTGAACGTCAGCCGCTCTTCGACGGGAAACGAGATCTCTCCCCCCAGCTCCTTGTAGTCACGTTCCCGTTCGTAGAAGTCGGGCTCGGTTCCGGGCGAACCGTAATTGGGATCACCTTCGGCGGCAAAGAAATCCTCGCCCTGGAAGACGACAGCGAACACTCGCGTACGCTCCCACGGCCTAACGGAGAGCTCGACCCATACCGCGTCACCTTCGGTCTCACGCTCGGGATGCGCGTCGTCCTCCGTCGTCTTGCTCAGCAAGTACATCGCGCGAAGGCGCGACGCACCGACGACGGGAAGCTCGCGCTCCCAACGAAGCCCGGGGGCGATGACGACGTTGTTGTAGACCTCTTCGCCGGCGGAATAGAGCTGGCCACCGACATGGAAACCGTGGATCTGCGCCTCGGCGCCGAAGCCGGCGCCGACATCCCAGCTCCCGACGAAGCCGTAATCGAACGCCTCGCGATGCTCGGGAGTATTCTCGCGCTGCCAGTTGATGAAGCCGTCGACCTTCCAGCCGTTGCCTGCACCGACGTATTGCATGCCGCTCTCGACCGGCCTCGTCAATTCGAGTGTCGAGACCTGGATCGGGTCGATGAGGCCATGGCGCCGCTCGGTCTCGAGAGTACCGAGGATGAACTTCGCGCGATCGCTGATGCGATAGCGGAACGAGAGGATCGGCTCCGAGTCGTTCGGATCGTCGTCGCCACCGCTCCTGACGTCGGCGTAGCCGCCGGCGAGAACTGTGATCCGTTCTCCGACCGGAACTTCAAAGTAGGAGAGCAGCTGTCCACCGAGCAGCGTCTCACCGTCGCGGTAAGGCCCGCCAAACTCGGTGTTGTCACCGTAGAACCGAACGTCATTCGTCCAGCGGATGTCGCCGACGTCGGCACCCGATGCGGAGATCGCGAATGTAACGAACACGAGCGCGGCAAGCGTCGCTCCCCTACTCATCCTGTTTGGCACGCGAGAGCGCCTCCTTGAACTTCTCCTCGAGCAGCCGTTCCCGATCTTTCTGGCTCGCCATCTCCTTCTCGAAGCGCGACGCGAGCTCTGACTTCTTCGCGTGAATTTCGCCGACCATCTCCTCGAGCGATTGATTCTTCTTCGGGTTCACAGGAGCCTTGTGGAGCAAGACCTGGCCAGACTCGCGGCTCACCACGATCCACGCGTTGCAGCAGGGACAGTTGATCTCGATGTTGTCGGACATGGATGCCTCCGGAGGGAGAGATTGTACCTAAACGGTGGTTCAGGGCGAGACGCGAAGAACCCTGAAGTTAGAAGGGAGAACGCTGAATTGAGAATCCAGAAAGGGGCTCGCCGGGAGGTTCTATTTCTGGATTCCCACTTCAACGTTCTGCGTTCTAACTTCGGCCGTTCCCTCACTCCTCGTGGTACCAGTCCTCCTGCTGCATCCCGAAGGCTTCTGCCAGCCTCGCGCGCTCCAGCGCATCGTCGGGCGAGCCCTCGTAGTGCAGGCGGCCGGAGCGGATCACGATCACCTTCGACGCGTGGCGCCGGATCAGGGCAAGGTCGTGCGACGCGCAGACGATCGTCATTCCGCACCGCATGAGGTCACCGATGATCTTCGACAACCGCGCCGCCTGGCGAAGGTCGAGGAAGCTCGTCGGCTCGTCGAGGAGAAGGATCCGCGAGCGTTGTGCGAGCGCCGAGGCGATGAAGACGCGCTGTAGCTCTCCCGCGCTCATCTGCATTGCCGTGCGCTCGGCGAGGTGAAGCGTCTCCGTCTGTCTCATCACCTCCTCGGCGATCTCATGGTCGTGCGGTGTCTCCCATTTCATCAGCCCTAGATGCGGCGTGCGACCGAGGAGCACGAGCTCCTTCGCCGTGAAGCCGAAGGCGAGCGGTGGGCGCTGCCACACCCCCGCGATGCGAAGCGCGATCTCGTTCCGGTGGAAGCTCGCAAGGTCGCGCTCTTCGAGCTCCACGTTTCCCGACGACGGCCGCAGAAGCCCCTGCATCAGCCGGAGAATCGTCGTCTTACCCGCACCGTTCGGGCCGACCAGGCCGACGAACGCGCCCGCCTCGACGCCGAACGAGAGGTCGTCGACGATCCGAGCGCCGTTGTAGGCAAACGAGACGTTTCGGAGGGCGACGACGTTCATCGTCCCCTCCGTCGCATCAGCGAAACGAAGACCGGGACGCCGATGAACGCGGTCACGACGCCGACCGGAAGCTCGTTAGGCGCAAGGATCGTCCGCGCGGCGAGATCCGACATCACGCAGAGTGCCGCCCCGGAGAGCGCGGCGAGCGGGATCAACCGCCGATTGTCGACGCCGACGGCGAGTCGCGCGACGTGCGGCACGACGAGCCCAACGAAGCCGATCGTCCCGGCGAGCGTGACCACCGTAGCCGTGAGGAGGCTCGCGACTCCATAGAGCACGAGCTTCGAGCGCGTCACCGAGATGCCGACCTGCTCCGCGAGCTCCTCGTTCACCGAGATCGCGTTCATGTGCCAGGCGTGCCCCATCAGCACGAGCGACAGGAGCCCCACCACCGCCGCGACGGGTCCGATCATCCCCCACTCCGCGGAAGCGAAACTCCCGAGGAACCAGAAGAAGAACGACTGCAGCTCGTCAGGCGCGATGAGCGTGAGCATCAGGCTCAACAGAGCGTTCGCGAGCGAGGTGAAGATGATCCCCGCGAGAATCGTGGACGTCGTCTCGAAGGAAAAGCTCGCGTGTGCGACGACGAGTACGATTGCGATCGTAGCGATCGCCCCGACAAAGGCGCCCGTCGGAACCGCAACGGCTCCCGCGATGCCGAACACCGCGGTCGCGACGGCACCGAGCGCCGCGCCGCTCGAAACGCCGAGCGTGTACTCGGAGGCGAGCGGATTGCGCAGGAGCGACTGAAAACAGAGTCCGGCGAGCGCGAGGGCCCATCCAACGATACACGCCGTCGCGACGCGCGGAGCGCGAATGGAACGGACGATCGTCACCGTCGTGGCGTCGACCGACGAAGGGTCGAACAGCGCGCGGAACGCGTCACCGGCAGGAACGTGCGCCGCGCCCGTCGCGAGCGAGACGATCGACGCGGCGACGAGTAGCGCGCCCGCGACGGTTAGGCTGACCCAGAACCGACTCACTCAGTAGCCCGCTTCCATTTCGGCTCGCAGACCCCAGCAGGAAAGAGCTTCGGATGCAGGCTCGCCGCGAGATCGCGGAGCCCGATCACGAGCCGATGCGACGGACGGTCGACCGTACGACTGTCGATCGATCGGATCGAGCCGCTCTTCACCGCGGGTATGGACGGCCACTTACCGAACCATGCCTTCCACGCAGCCATCTCCTTCGCCGGGTTCATCGTGCTGACGACGATGACCTCCGGCGCGAGGGCGATCAGCCCCTCGGCAGAGATCCGCGGGTAGGGAGCGCTGTTCCCCTTCGTCACCGATGCGCCTCCAGCCATGTCGATGAGCTCGTTCGTGAACGATTCCTGCCCGGGCGCGATGACCGGATCCATGTCGAAGGCGTAGAGGACCCGCGGTCGCGCGGCTGCGTTCGTGATACCGGCGACGCACGATGCGACACGATCCATCTCCGCGACGAGTGCCTCCCCTTCTGTGTCGCGTCCCGTCTTCGCCGCCAGGGTCACGATCGCGCTCCGCGTCGTCTTCCAGTAGCGGAGATCGAGCACGAGCACGTCGAGTCCCAGGCGGCGAAGCCTCTCGATCACTGCGGGGGAGTTCCCGTCGCTGCTCGCCACGACGAGGTCGGGATGAAGCGCGACGATCGCTTCGATGTTGAGGTTATTGAACGCGCCGACATGCGGAAGCGATGTCATGCTCGAAGGGAAGTCGGTGTACTCGGTGACACCGACGATCCGTCCCGCGATGCCGAGCCCGTCGAGGATCTCGGCCGCGCTCGGGACGAGCGTGACGATGCGGCGCGGCGCAGCGGAGGCGGCAGCCGGAAGGGTGAGCAGCGTGAGGGCAAGGATCAGCCGGAGGCCCAATTGAGAAGTGAGGATTGAGAATCGAGCGACGGCGAGCCGGGTGAAACGCGCCGCCCCCACAGCCGATGAAGCCTGAGCGGGCGAGGGGTGGTGCAAATGGCGCAACGGACCGCGAAGCGGCATGGACAAACCTCCTGGATCCTCGAGGGGGCTGCTGTTGATTTCCTCGCCCGAAGGTTTCCTGGCTTGCGACGACCTACTTACCACCCCTTCCCGGGATCTCGAGAGAGCCCAGTGGTGGAGCGCACCTCATCGGCGCGTTGGCGGCGTTCGTTTCGCTCACAGTAGCGGGCCTGCAACGGATTCACACCGTTTTCCCTTGCGAAAGCGAGGCTTCAAATTGAAAAGAACGAATCTACCTGCAGGCGGTTAAACCACTCCCGCGATTCGAAGTCAAGGAACCGCATGCAGTGCGCACGCGCCAAGTTGCGCTCTTCACCTGGGTTACGGTTCAGGTTCCGGTTCAGGCGTCGGCAGTCCGCGACGCGCGAGCATGAGGTTAGACCCGGAGAAGATGGCGAGCGCGAGCCAGATGAAGGCGAAGGCGACGAAGCGTTCGTGACCAAACGGCTCGTGGAAGAGGAAGACGGCGAAGAGGAATTGGATCGTCGGCGAGATGTACTGCAACACGCCGACCGTGGCGAGGCGAAGCCGCTCCACGGCGTGAGCGAACCAGAGAAGCGGTAGCGCCGTGATGATTCCGGCGAGGCTCAGGAGAACGTCAGTCCTGAGATCGACGTGGCCGAACGCGAGCGCTCCCCTGCTCGCGAGCCAGGCAAGGTAGCCGCCGGCGAGCGGAAGAAGAATCGTCGTCTCGATCGTCAGTCCTTCGAGCGACGGCACCCGGGCGAGCTTCCGGATGAGACCGTAGAGGCCGAAGGTCACGGCGAGCACGAGTGAGACCCACGGCAACGTTCCGACGCTCCAGGTGATCCAGGCGACTCCGAAGGCCGCGATCGCGACGCTGAGCGTCTCTGCTGGCCGGAGGCGCTCGCCGAGCAGGAAGTAGCCGAAGAGCACGTTCACGAGCGGATTGATGTAGTAGCCAAGACTCGCCTGGAGCAGATGACCGCTCCCGACGGCCCAGATGAAAACGAACCAGTTGATCGCGATCAGAACCGTCGATGCGACGAGATGCACGACCATCCGCCGCTCGCGGAGCACACCGCGGACCGAGCTCCAGCGTTTCTTCGCCGCGACGATGATCGCGAGGATGAGGACCGACCAGACGATTCGATGCGCCAGGATCTCCGGCGGAGCGACGTGCCGGACGAGGCGGAAATAGAGGGCGACGAACCCCCACCAGCCGTACGCAGCGAGACCGTAAAGCAAGCCGGTGAGTTGTGGGGAGCGGGAGGAGGACTGCATGGCCGGGGGTGAGAAGGAATTTGGAGGGGAGCGGATTCCGGCATCGGCAATGCTCACTCGCCACCGAGCACTCCCTCCGAAGTTAGAACGTAGAACGCTGAATGCTGAACCCGGAACGAAGCGCGCCTCGACGCATTCCTTTCCGGGTTCAGCATTCAGCGTTCTACGTTCTAACTTCGGCCTTTCATATGAACAGCGTCAGGAGTCGGAACGAGCCGCCCCCACCCGTGTTCTCCGTCACCTTGCCTCCCCTCCCTCCCCGCGATAGCATCGCCCGGGCGAGAAGCTCGCCCGTGAGTTGAGGTCCGTGCGGGCCTTCGGTTGCATCGCGACCACACCGCCTCCCGATCTCTCAATTCTCAATTCCCAATTCTCATTTCTCCACATGGAGGCAGCATGTCCACCGGCATCGTCCGCATCCCCACACCCGTCAACGAGCCGGTTCGCGCCTACGCTCCCGGCTCCGTCGAGAAGGCGTCACTCAAGAAGAAACTCAATGAAATGCTTTCGCAGGAGATCGAGATTCCGCTGATCATCGGCGGGAAGGAGATCCGGACAGGAAACACCGCGAAGGCGGTCTGTCCCTTCGATCACAAGCACGTTCTCGCGACATACCACCAGGCGGGCGCGAAGGAAGTCGCCATGGCGATCGAAGCCTCACAGCAGGCATGGAAGTCGTGGAGCGAGATGGCCTGGACCGATCGCGCCGCAGTCTTCCTCAAAGCAGCCGACCTACTCGCCGGCCCGTGGCGCGACACCTGCAACGCCGCGACGATGCTGAATCAGGCGAAGACGGTTCATCAGGCCGAGATCGACGCGGCATGCGAGATGATCGACTTCTTCCGGTTCAACGTTCAGTTCATGGAGCAGATCTACACGCAGCAGCCCGAAAGCGCGCCGCAGACATGGAACTATGTCGAATACCGAGCGCTCGAGGGCTTTGTCTTTGCGATCACGCCGTTCAACTTCAGTTCGATCGGCGGTAATCTGCCGACCTCTGCAGCGATGATGGGCAACGTCGTTCTCTGGAAGCCCGCCTCGTCGGCCGTCTATTTCGCCTACCACTTCATGAAGATGATGGAGGCCGCCGGACTCCCTCCCGGCGTCATCAACTTCGTACCGGGTCGCGGCGGGCAGGTCGGCGATCCGGTGCTCGAGAGTCCGCACTTCGCCGGCGTGCATTTCACCGGCTCGACCGGCGTCTTTCAGGACATGTGGGCGAAGATCGGCAGCAACATCGCGAAGTACAAGAGCTATCCGCGAATCGTCGGTGAGACCGGGGGCAAGGACTTCATCTTCGCGCATCCGTCGGCCGACGTTCCTTCACTCGTCACGGCGATGGTCCGCGGCGCATTCGAGTACCAGGGGCAGAAATGCTCGGCTGCCTCACGCGCCTACGTTCCGAAGTCGATCTGGCCCGCGGTGAAGTCGGGGCTTCTCGCGCAGTTAGGCGAGGTGAAGATGGGTGCGCCGACCGATTTCCGAAACTTCTTCTCCGCCGTGATCGACGCGAATGCGTTCAAGACGATCAAGGGGTACATCGACTACGCGAAGGAGCACGAGGACGTCGCCGAGATCATCGCCGGCGGCAACTGCGACGACTCGAAGGGATACTTCATCGAGCCGACGGTCGTCGTGACGACCGATCCGAAGTTCAAACTGATCCGCGAAGAGATCTTCGGACCGGTGCTCACGCTCTTCGTCTACGACGACGCCAACCTCGACCAGACGCTCGTCGAGCTCGACACGGCATCGGATTACGCGCTGACAGGCGCGATCTTCGCGCAGGGTCGCGACGTCATCGTCGATCTCGCGAACAGGCTGCGGCACTCGGCCGGCAACTTCTACATCAATGACAAGCCGACCGGCGCGGTCGTCGGTCAGCAGCCATTCGGCGGCGCACGCGCCTCCGGGACGAACGACAAGGCAGGTTCTTACGTAAATCTCCTTCGCTGGACCTCGCTCCGCGCGATCAAAGAGAACTTCGTGCCGCCGACCCACTTCGCGTATCCGTTCATGGGCGAGGAGTAGGTGGTGGTGGCGGAGGCCTCCGGCCTCCGCACGACGGCCGGAGGCCGTCGCCACTAGCTCACGCCTGCCCCTCCCGGACCCTGAGGCCGTGGCTACGATACTCTCCGGTTTAATCGACGACCCGCAGCGATCGACGACGGAACCATCCCGTTAGGCTGTAGCGCTCCCTGTTCGACGAAAGCACTTCGTGCGGCACGCTGTCGCTCCGGAACACGACCATCGTGCCGGCATCGGGCAGCACATCGATCGGTCCCCCTTCGACGTGAAGGCGCAGCGCGCCGCCATCCTCGGCACGCCATCCATCGTTCAGGTAGAGCGTGCAGGAGATCATCCGTTCGTCTGCAGTCTCGAAACGGTCGACGTGCGTCTTGTAGAACGCTCCCGCACCGTAGACCGCGAACTGCGATTCGAACGATACGAGGCTCAGAAAGAGCTCGCGGTTGAGATCGTTCTGAAGCTCCTCGATCGCCTTCCAGTAGACGTGCTGTGCAGGAGTCGCGTCGGAGGGGTCGATCCAGAGGATGCGGTCACCACGGATTGCGTTCTCGACCTCGTGGTCGGCGCCGCGGCCGACACCCGCCTCACGAAACTTGTCGCGCGCAACTCCTTCGCGTGCTTCTTCGCGCAGCTGCCCGATCACGTCACGCGGCAGGAAGTCGTGCAGCACCGTCCAACCGCGCGTCGCCAGCTCGGACACCTTCCGGTCACTCCACGGGACTATGCTCATCGCCACACCCTCGCGCCGGGGCCGGGCGCTGCCGGGACTGAGAACGATGCGCCCTCTGAAACAAACTGTCAAGTGAGGGAGCCGTGAACGAAGGCGGAGGCGCGCAAGGGCGTGCGCATCACGACGTGGTGCGCACGGGGCTCAGTCGGACCCGCAATCGCGTTTCGCTCGATGCGACCGTTCTTCGACATCCCGGAGGGATGTCAGAAGGTAGCCGGGGGTCGCCGAAGGCGACCCCCGGAAGAAAAAGCGATCGAAGATCAGCACCCCGGACGGGGTGCCAGCCCGCACTTCTCACACCGGTTCGTCGCGAGGAGGCGGAGAGAGGCATGGATGCGAGGCGCGCCGCTATCCGCCTCCGCAGCAGAATCGGTGTGAGAAATGCGGGTGAGCGAATGAAGGGCCGCTCGGTCTGGCACCCCTGCCGGGGTGCAATCACGTTGCCGAATCCTACCCCGGGGGTCGCCGAAGGCGACCCCCGGCTACCTTCTGGCACGCCTCCGGCGTGCAGCATGGCTTCGCCTCGAGCGGATTCTTGTGACTGTGGAGCCGGAACCGTGAGGGTCCGGGGAACCGCCTACAGGTTCGACGCGTCCATCATCCCCGGATAGTCGTCGGCGCGGATGAGGATCTCGCGCGGCTTCGAGCCCTGGGACGGCCCGACGATCCCGTTTGCCTCCATCATCTCGACGAGGCGCGCGGCACGCGAGTAGCCGAGCTTCATGCGGCGCTGCAAGTATGACGCCGACGCCTGACCCGTCGAAAGAACCGTGCGGACCGCTTCGTCGTACTTCGGATCGGTCATGAACTCGAACGAGTCCTGGTTTTCCTTCTCTTCGGCGAACTGGGTGATCTCTTCGACGTACTCGGGACGGCCCTGGTTCTTCTTCACGAAGTCGACGATCTCGACGATCTCCTTCTCGGAGACGTAGGCGCCATGGATGCGGCGCACGCGCGCGGTTCCAGGCGGCAGGAAGAGCGAGTCGCCCATACCGAGGAGCTTCTCGGCACCTTGCGCGTCGAGGATGGTGCGGGAGTCGACCTTCGACGCGACCTGGAACGAGATTCGCGAGGGGAAGTTCGCCTTGATCACGCCGGTGATGACGTCGACCGACGGCCGCTGCGTCGCGATGATGAGGTGCACGCCCACTGCTCGCGCCTTCTGCGCGAGACGCGTGACGGAATCCTCGACATCCTTCGACGCGACCATCATCAGGTCGGCAAACTCGTCGATCACGATGACGATGTAGTGCATCTGCTCGGTGTCGCCGAGCTCCTGGTCGGGCCCGAGCCTGCGCCCGCGCCGAAGCGCTTCAGGATCACGCACCAGCTGGTTGTACTGCTCGATGTTGCGCACTCCGCACTCGGCGAGCTTGCGGTAGCGGTTCTCCATCTCCTGCACGGCCCACGTAAGGGCGTGTGAGGCGAGCTTCGGGTCGGTGACGATCGGGTGGAGCAGGTGCGGGATGTCCTCGTAGACCTTCAGCTCGACCATCTTCGGATCGATCATCAGCATCCGGAGCTGCTTTGGCAGCGCCTTGTAGAGGAGCGAAACGATCATCGAATTGAGGCCGACCGACTTTCCTGCGCCAGTCGCGCCGGCGACGAGAAGATGCGGCATCCGCGCGAGATCCGTCACGACCGGATCGCCGTGGATGTCCTTCCCCAGGGCGAGCGTCAGGAGCGACGACGAGCTCGCGAACACGTCGCTGTCGATGATCTCGCGCAGTGCGATGATGTCGCGCTTCGCGTTAGGCACCTCGATGCCGACGGTCGACGAGCCGGAGATCCGCTCGATGCGGATCGATTCCGCCTTCAGCGCCAGCGCCAGGTCGTCGCCGAGATTGACGACGCGGGCGTACTTCACGCCGGCCGACGGCTTGAACTCGAACGTCGTGACGACGGGGCCCGGATGGTACGCAGTGACCTCGCCTTCGACATTGAACTCGCGGCTCTTCTCCTCGATGTGCCTGCCGACCTCGAGGAACCTGCGATGCGAGTCGTCGTTGATCTCTCCGCGCTCGGGTCCCGGCTTCAGCAGATTCATGAACGGCAGGCGCTCGGACGAGAGGTTCTTTCTCGCGTCATCGCGCGTCGTCTGCCTCGGCGCGGGGCGGGGCTTCGGGCGCGCGAGCCTCGGCAGCGCCCGTTCCTCCGGTTCGATCTCGTCGATCTCATCGACGATGTCGACATCGTCGTCGAGCGGCGCCAGTGGGGGCGCCGCACGCTTCGGGAAGCGGCGCACCGGCATCGCATCGAGCTCCTGCTCGAAGAAGGCCGGCACGACGCTCTGCTGTTCGCTCCGCTCCTCGGGTGGCTTGATGCCCTCGGACACGAGCTCGGCAGCCGCCTTGCGGAGGTCGGCCTTCGTCACTTTGCGGATGCGGAAGCCGCCAGTTCCCGGCACCTGGCGCACCGACGGCCCACGGCTCGTGATCGACACGACCGTCCCGCCGACGGATTGCGAACGCGGCACATTCGGGGAGGCGACGACAGGTGGCTCGTCCACGGCACGCGCTTCGCTGAGCTTGCTGCTGAGCACCCTCGCCTTCATTTTCTCCTTGCGCCGGCGCTCGGTGAGGCGCGCCCAGCGAACGTAGAGCGCGCGGCATGCGTCGGCGAGCCATTCCTTGCAGAACACGAAAATGTTCGCGAGACTGATGCGCGTCGCGAGAAGGAGCCCGATCAGGAGCGCGGTGGTGAGCGCGATCGACGCGCCAACGACGTTGAGGCTCGCGGAAACCGCGGAGCCGATCTCGTGACCGAGGTAGCCGCCAGCACGAACGAGCGATCCCCGCAGCCAGACTTCACCAAACGCAAGATCGAAGATCGGCGGAATCGCGAGGAGCATGATCACGAAGCCAATCAGCTTCGTGTGAAAGTGCTCGACGTCTTTGCCCCAGAACCGGCTCCAGCCGAGAAGGAGAAGCGCTGCGGGCAGGAGCAGACTGGCAAAGCCGAAGAAGCCGACGAGAATCCAGGCGAGCGTTGCGCCGTAATAGCCGATTCCGTTGTCGATTTCGGTGCTGGTCGAGGTGAAGAACGCGGACGAGTCGGTGGGACTGTAGGTCACCAGCGAGATCGCAAGGATCACCCCTGTCGCCAGGATGACAATCCCGAGCACCTCGCTTCCGCGCCTGCTTTTCAGCAGCTCCGACACTTCCATCACACCCGACACGGCGAAATAAGAATAGCAGATGGAACGGGATGGGGGAAAGCTCGAATCCGGAGAGCCGAGGGCGGAACGCGATATCGTGACCGAGAGAGACCGGGCTCGGGCTCATGGAACTGTCCGACGTCGCGAAACATGGCTCGGCCTCGAACGTAGTAAGTTCAGCAAGGCGGGTGTATCGTCGCTGCGCCTTCATCTTCGATTCGGATCAAGACGATGACTTTCACGAACGTATACGAAGACGCGGCACGAGCGGCCGCTTACGACAAACTCGAGTTCCCTGGAACCTACTACCTCGCCTACCGCGACCTCCCTCCGATTTTCGAGCGGCATGCAGCGGGACGCACGGCGCTCGACTTCGGCTGCGGCGCGGGCCGGTCGACGCGCTTTCTGAAGCGCCACGGTTTCGATGCCGTCGGTGTCGACATCTCCGCGGAGATGGTCCGGAGGGCGCGCGAGCGCGATCCGGAGGGAGACTATCGCGTCGTTCCTGACGGTGACCTTTCTTCGATCGCCTCGGGCGCAGTCGACCTCGCGCTCGCCGCGTTTACCTTCGACAACATCCCCACCGAGGAGCTGAAGACGTCGCTCTTTGCTCAGCTCGGGCGCGCTATCGGCCCTCGCGGCAGAATCGTCGCACTCGTGTCGTCCCCTGAGATCTACACGCACGAGTGGGCATCGTTCACGACGAAGGACTTTCCGGAGAACGAACGGGCGAAGGCGGGCGACAGAGTCAAAATCATCATGACCGACGTCGAGGACCGCCGTCCGGTCGAAGATGTCGTCTGGCCTGAAGCCGATTACCGCCGCGTCTTCGCCGCCGCGGGGCTCGACGTCATCGACATCGCCCGCCCACTCGGCCTCGCGTCGGAGCCCTACGCCTGGTTGAGCGAGACCTCGGTGGCGCCATGGACGATCTACACGCTCGGGAATAGTGGCCTGTAACAGCGAATTCGGCACCACCGTTGCGGACGCCGCCGGGTCGTATGCAAGGCGACGCGACGAGTCGATGCGGTGGCATCGGCGAGGAGCGGCAACGACGCAGACGACCCGGTGCCGCCCGCAACCCTTCGGGCTGGTGGCGGTTGCGAGGCGATCTCGTCGTCGTTCGTCGTCGACGATGCCACCGCATCGCCTCCTCCTCACTCCTTGACCTCGCCTCGCGAGCGCCACCAGCGGTGGCGCCGAATTCACTGTTACAGGCCACTAGTTAGGGCGTCGCGGCGCGCCGCCATTCGCAACGCGTTTGCGTCGAAATCGGAACATCCCGCCGCGCCGCCTAACAGAAGCGCTCGAGATGGTATACTTTGCTCTTCAGAATCCGCCGAGGGTAGCCCCTTCCCGCCTTTCCAGGTGATGCCACACGTAAGGGGCCGCCCCCGAGCGCGCGCCTCCGTCGCACGAGGACCCGTCTTCCGTTCTCCCGGCTGGTGGCGCACGAGGAGGACACGCGCGTGAACCGTCTCGATCTCGGGCTGATTGGCAACGGCAGCATCGGTGCGCTCATCAATTCGCGGGCCGAGATCGTCTGGGCGTGCATGCCGCGGCTCGACAGCGACCCGGTGTTCTGCTCCCTGCTCGAACCGCGAAGCGGAACGCAAGGCCGCTACTCGATCGAGCTCGAGGGCTTCGAGAAATCGACGCAGCACTACCTTCGCAATACGGCGATCCTCGTGACGACTCTCCACGCTCGCGACGGGAGCGCGGTCGAGGTAACCGACTTCGCTCCGCGATTCCACCAGTTCGGCCGCAGCTTCTACCCGATGACGATCGTCCGGAGAATTCGAAGAGTGGCAGGAAGTCCCTTGGTCACGATTCGCCTCGAACCGGCATTCGATTATGGCTCGGGGGCTCCGAGCCGCACGTTCGGGAGCAATCACATCCGCTTCGTCTCTCCGCAGCTCGTATTGCGCCTAACGACGGATGCGTCGATCACCGCACTGCTCGAATCGCTCCCGTTCGTTCTCGACCGCGACCTAACGCTGATCCTCGGCCCGGACGAGACGATCACCGAGGCTGCGTCCGACGTCGGGTTGCGGTTCCTCGGGGAGACGCGCGGCTACTGGCACCAATGGGTGCGCTATCTCGGTATCCCGTTCGAGTGGCAGGAGGCGGTGATTCGAGCCGCAATCACGATCAAGCTCGCGGCGTTCGACGATACGGGGGCGATCGTCGCGGCCCTCACGACTTCGATTCCCGAAGCTCCCGACAGCGGCCGCAACTGGGACTACAGATATTGCTGGATTCGTGACGCCTACTTCGTGATCGAAGCGCTCAACCGGCTGGGAGCAACCGGCACGATGGAGCGGTACCTGCATTACATCGTGAACGTCGCTGCCCGCACGGGCGACGAGCGACTCCAACCGGTCTACGGAATCGACGGTCGCGCCGAGCTCGCGGAATCGATCGTCGGCAGTCTCGCGGGGTTCCAATCGATGGGTCCCGTGCGCCTCGGAAACGCGGCCTACACGCAACAGCAGAATGACGTGTTCGGCTCGATCGTTCTCGCCGCGACCCATGTCTTCTTCGACGAGCGCCTGGAGCGCCCGGGCGACGAAGGGCTCTTCCATCGTCTCGAGCGATTGGGCGATGCGGCGTTCGGCTCGTTCAACAAGCCGGACGCCGGAATCTGGGAGTTGCGCAACACCGCGCGCGTCCACACGTTCTCGAGCGTCATGTGCTGGGTTGCGTGCGACCGGCTGGCCCGCATCGCGGCGAAGCTCGAGCTCGCCGAGCGCCGCCGCTTCTGGCAGGAGCGCGCCGACATCATTCACCGGACGGTCTGCAGAGAGGCGTGGAGCCCGGAGGAGCGGAGCTTCGTGGAAAGCTTCGGCGGTCGCGAGCTCGATGCGAGCCTGCTCCTGCTCAACGAGCTCGGCTTCCTCGCCGCCGACGATCCGCGCTTCGAATGCACGCTCGCCGCAATCGAGCGCTCGCTCATGAAGGATGGATTCATCTTCCGCTACGTACAGCAGGACGACTTCGGAACGCCCGAGACCGCCTTCCTCGTCTGCACGTTCTGGTACATCGACGCGCTCGCGGCCACGGGACAGCGAGAAAAGGCGCGCGCGATTTTCGAGACGCTACTCTCCTGCCGCAATCCGCTGGGGCTCTTTTCCGAGGACATCGACCCTGCGAGCAGGACACTCTGGGGCAATTTCCCGCAGACCTACAGCATGGTTGGGCTGATCAACTCCGCGATGCGGCTGAGTAGAAGCTGGGAGGAGAGCTTTTGACCACAAGGAACGGCACTAACCGCGAGCCCGACGAGGGGCGGCGCTGGCCCGCGCGTTTCACGCGCTCGCTCGCCGTGGGATTCCTCGTCGCGGGCGTGATCGGCATCGTGACGGGCGTCTTCGCCTGGCGTCAGGTCGAATCGGAGCGAAGGATCGACATGGAGGACGTCGAGCGGCGCGCAACCGCCCTCGCGCAGCAGTATTCGCTCGACGCCGAACGCGCGCTCTCGATGCCGGATGACGAAGCGCGACGCTCTCTCTGGTCGCGGCTCTATTCCTATCGGCGCCTGCGCGGTCAGGCAGTCTTTCGCCGCGACGGGAGCCTTCTCGCCGCGAATCCGGAAGTCGCGGAGATGGCCGGAGAGCTCGATACGCTCGTTAGGCACTCGATGAGCTCTCACGAGACCGTGAGCGACACGATGCGGATCGAAGGGGTACCGCTGCACACTCTTGCGATGCCGATTGCGTCAGGCGGTGCGATCGTCGTCGTCCACGACGTTTCGTACATCGACGGCCGCGCGAACGGCCGTCTCCTCCGCTTCGGCCTCTGGATTCTCCTCGTATCGCTTCTCGTCCTCATGCTCGTGGTCGGATTCACCTGGTTCGCCTTCGAGCGCCCGATGAGGCTCCTCGAAGTCTGGATGCGCCGGCTGAGAACCGAGAGTCTCGCTGACGCGCCACCGGACGCAATCCCCTATCCCGGCCTTCGCAGCGAGACCTCGCGCCTCGCCGCCTCGTATCTCGCAGCCAAGTCGGCCGGCCAACTGCTGTCGCAGGCGACCGTGCAGGCCGACCACGTATGGACTCAGGAACGGCTCCGGGCTCATGCGACCGCGTCGATCGGAATCGACCGGCAGCTGATCGTGGTCAGCAACCGGGAACCGTACATGCACCGCGAGCAGGACGGAGTCGCGGAAGTCATCGTACCGGCGGGCGGGCTCGTGACGGCGCTCGATCCGGTGCTCCAGTCGTGCGGAGGTACCTGGATCGCTCACGGTTCCGGTGACGCAGATCGCCAGTATGCCGACGCAACAGGAAGACTCGTCGTTCCTCCCGATGAGCCACGCTACACGCTGAAACGGGTCTGGCTCTCGCGTGAGGAGGAGAACGGCTACTACTACGGCTTCGCGAACGAAGGGCTGTGGCCGCTCTGCCATCTTGCGCACGAGCGCCCGGTGTTTCGTGCGACCGACTGGGATCGCTATCGCAGCGCCAACGAGCGTTTCGCCGCCGCCGTGCTCGACGAGATCGGCGACGGGCAGGCGATCGTGCTCGTTCAGGACTACCACCTCGCGCTCGTACCGGGACTCCTGAAGGCCGCGCGACCCGAACAGCGTGTCGGCATCTTCTGGCATATCCCCTGGCCGGGCCCCGACCCCTTCCGCGTCTGCCCATGGGCCGCGGAGATCGTCGCGGGCATGTTAGGCGCAGACCTCATCGGCTTCCACCTGCGGCAGTACTGCAACAACTTCCTCGAGACCGTCGACAGGCTCGTCGAATCGCGCCTCGACCGCGACCGGAGCGCCATCGAGTTCAAGGGCCAGACCGCGCTCGTCCGTCCCTTCCCGATCAGCGTTCAGGCCTGGTCCGAGCGGGGCGTTCCCACGGGTGACGCGCTCGAGCTCCAGCTGTCGGCGCTACGCCACAAACACCATCTCGAGGGGCAATACGTGGCCGTCGGCGTCGACAGGATCGACTACACGAAAGGCCTTCTCGAACGACTGCGCGCCGTCGATCGGTTTCTCGAGAAGTACCCCGAGTATTGCGGGCGATTCACGTTCGTCGAGCTTGGCGCTCCAAGCCGGACGCACCTGCGCCGCTACCGCGAGCTCCTCACATCCCTCGAGGCACTCGCGGACGAGATCAACTGGAAACACCAGACCGACGGCTGGAAGCCGATCCACCTGCTCGTCTCGCATCACGACAGCCGAGCCGTCTACGCGTTCATGCGCATCGCGTCGATGTGCATCGTGAGCTCGCTCCACGACGGGATGAATCTCGTCGCGAAGGAGTTCGTCGCGGCATCCAGCGACGGCGTCCTCGTTCTTTCGGAGTTCGCGGGCGCGGCCCACGACCTCCCCGAGGCGCTCATCGTGAATCCGTACGACACGGAAGGGTTTGCCGAAACGATCCGTGCCGGCATCGAGATGGATCCCGTCGAGCGCGAGATGAGACTGACGGCAATGCGCAACGCGGTTGAGGAGCGTAACGTCTACCGATGGGCTTCCGAGCTCATCACCACACTCGGGGGAAGCGCCGGCTCCCGGCCGGCCGAAGCCTCGAAAGCGCCCGCGACCGAGCTCGCGGTGGAGAGCTAGGGAACCTCTGAACAAGTTGGACGGGTCTGGCTGATGGCGCTTGCGGGTCGAGATCAAGGAGCGAGGAGGAGGCGATGCGGTGACATCGTCGACGACGAGCGACGCGGAGACCGACCCGCAACCGCCATCAGCCCTTCGGGTTACGGGCGGCGCCGGACGTCTGCGTCGACGAAGCTCCTCGACGATGTCTCAGCATCGCCTGCGTCGCGTCGTCGCGCGGTCGCCTCGGCGGCGCTCGTAACCAGACCCATCGAACTTGTTCAGAGGTTCCCTAGGGGCAGCGCGACACGCGCAGCTTCATGCCTGCCTGCCCGCGTCGAACACGAGCTTCCGCCATGCGTCGAGCAGCGTTGCGCGATCGACGACGCTGACGACATCGCGCAGCGTCGTCGAACTATGCTCGCGGCTCCGCACGAAGAATGCGGTCCCTCGGCTTCCCGCCCACTCGAGCGCCTCGTGGTCAGTCACGTCATCGCCGGCGTAGGAGACGACCGAGGCGGAGGTTGACGCGGCCAGAAGCTCCAGCGCATCGCGCTTCGACGGCCCGGCGATGCGCACCTCGAGCACCGACCTTCCCTCGATCGCAACCAACCCCTGATCGCGGGCCCAGATTCTCAGTTCGTCGACGAGCGCGTGCCGGCTCGACAGCCCGTCGGTTCCTCTCCAATGAAGCGCGAGTCCGAACTTCTTCGTTTCGATCCGGAATCCGGCGGACAAGGCTGCGGCGAGCCAGCGTGAAGGCGGCTCCCCTTCAAACACACGCGCCGAACGAATCACCTGACCGTCGGGCGCCGCCACTTCGAGTCCGTGCGAGCCGGCGCGCCACAACGCGAGACCATCGGTTCTCCCCATGAGGTCTGCGAGATCGCGGCCGGAGATGATCGCGATCGCGACCCCTCCCCGTCGAAGGCAATCCGCGAAGAGCTCGCGCACGTCGTCTGCAATCCGAGCACCCGCGGGGTCGACGCGGATGTCGGCGATGGTTCCGTCGAAGTCGGTCGCGAGCAGCAATGTCACTCGAGCTCCTCCCTACGGCGAATCGTCGCGCGGCCGCTTCCAGCCCGCGCCACGCCCACCTCTTACGTCGCGAACTTCGCCGCCAGACTCCGTACGGTCGTGACGTTTCGAAAGGTCGCCTCGATCTTCAACGCCCGCTCGAATCGTGCGAGTGAGAACGTCGAGTCGCTCGACCGCGCCATGCACGACCAGTAGACCTCGCGTTCGTGTACGCAGAAGCCGTCGTTCTCCGTGCGAAACCCCATCACCACGCGTTCCTGCTCGCTCGTGAGCGGCTTCGCGAGGAAGCCGACGTAGAGTCCCGCCGGCTTGACTCCAGGGAACGGGTCGAAGGCGGCGACGCGCCCGAGCTCCTCGGGGGTGCGCAGAAAGGTCGCAACTTCATAGCCGAGCGCCGCCCCCAGCTCCTTCGCAATCTTTCCCTCGAGGCTCGCGGCATTTCGGGCGCGCGACTCGAAGATGACGTTGCCGCTCGCGATGTGCGTCTCGACCTTCGCGAGCCCGAGCGCCTCGAAGAGGGCGCGCAGGCGGTCCATCTTCACGATGTGGCCGCCGACATTGATTGCGCGAAGAAATGCGATGTAACGAGGCATGCGCAAAGGCCGCTACGGATTCACCGTCATCGTGCCACTCATTCCGCCATGACCCGACCCGCAGACGATCGTGCAGAAGAAGGTGAAGTTTCCCGACTCGATCGCGTCGAACGTGACTGTTACCGTCTGGCCCGGGTTGAGCGTTCGGCTCGAGACGTACGGGAACATCGAGAATCCATGCGTCGTGTCCGCCGCCATGATGCGCAACACGACCTTGTCGCCTTTGTTGACCGTAAACGCACCGGTCGTCGGGCTGCCGCCTACCGGCGTGACCGTGTAGTGGAATTGCTGCGCGCGAATGTCGAACTCTTTCGTCGTCTGCGCCGGCGGCTTCACGCCTGAATCAGAGACCGCGGGAATGAACGTCGGGTCAGTCGTTCCGTTGTCGACGACCGAGCCGTATGCTGCGAGCGCGCGGTTCGAATCGAACGAGAGCCAGCAGTCGGAAAGGTCCGCCGTAATGCCGCCGCCCATGAGCCCTACGACCTCGGTTGGTGCGACGACGCCACGCGGTTGGATCGTGAGCGTCGACTCCTTCACGACCTGATTGTCTTTGCCGTAGAGCGTAAGCGCAACGGTCGCGATCTCGTCCGAGGTGTTCTGAAAGCCGGCGTTCGTCCGGAACGCCGCGTTCGATTTCAGCTGGAGGATCGCTCCCTTGAGGAGCGCGTCGGTCGCTTCGACACCGACCTCGAACTGGCCGAGCGTGCCATTGGACGCCTGCGCGTAGATCCTCGCAGTCGCCGCAAAGTCGGACTCGGACGTCAGCCGGATTCCCGCGAGCCCTGTCGCGTTGAAGAGCGACAGAAGCACGTCGTCGAAGATCTTCATCTGTCGCGCGGGAACGTCGAACGAGACCGGAGCCACGCCGGTGTTATCGACGTTTCCCGTCGGATGCATGTACGCCTGCACCGTGATGGCATCGGTGTAGGAAGGATTGAAGACACGAACGTCGGTGCGAAACACGCCGACGCTTCCGGAGATCGGGATGTAGACCTCTTTCGCTCCCGCAGCAGGTGAGATCATCACGACGAGAACGAGAAACGCGATGCCGATCGTTCGCACTAGTCCTCCCTGAATGAGCAACGACCGGGCGGATACTCCGCCCGGCCGGATTCGCTCGATGCTCTGATGTGTGCCCTAGTGTAGTGTTTCGCTAATCCCTTGTCTTTCGCAGAGCACAAACGGGGTGAGTTCAAGGAGCGAGGAGGAGTCGATGTGGTTCATCGTCGACGACGAGCGACGCCGAAATCGCCCCGTTTCTGCTCTGCCCTCCGGGTTGCGGCGGAATGGGGCCGCTTTCTTTGTCGCGCCTCCTCGCCGATGTACCACATCGACTCGTCGGCGCTTCGCGAAATCGGCTCCATTCCGCCGCAACGAAAGGCAAGGGCTTAGCGAAACACTACACTAGAACAGCGCAGGTTCCTCGTACGTTCCAAAGACCTCGCGAAGCGCGTCGGAGATCTCGCCGACCGTCGCGTACGCCTTCACGCAGTCGATGAAGTACGGCATTGTGTTCTCGTCGGCGCTTTGCGCGGCATTCTTGAGTGCCTCGAGGCTGCGGGCGACTGCCGCGCCGTCGCGCGTCGCCTTCACGCCTGCGAGGAGCTGCAGTTGCTCCACTGTTACGGATTCGTCAATGTAGAGCGTGTCGAACACTTCGTCGTTCTCGACCGTGAAGTCGTTGACGCCGACGATGATCTTCTCCTTCGCGTCGATCGCCATCTGGTATCGGTAGCTCGCGTCCCAGACTTCCTTCTGCGGGAAGCCCGCTTCGATCGCCTCGACCATCCCGCCGAGAGCGTCGATGCGGTCGAAGTAGTCGAAGCATCCCTTCTCCATCTTGTCGGTCAGCTCCTCGATGAAGAACGAGCCGCCGAGCGGATCGACCGTGTTGATCACGCCCGACTCGTGGGCGATGATCTGCTGCGTCCGGAGAGCGATACGGGCCGAGCGCTCCGTGGGGAGCGCGAGCGTCTCGTCGAGCGAGTTCGTGTGGAGGGAGTTCGTCCCCCCCATCACCGCCGCGAGCGCCTGGATCGTCACGCGCACGACGTTGTTGTAAGGCTGCTGCGCGGTGAGCGAACAGCCGGCCGTCTGCGTGTGGAAGCGGAGCTGAAGCGAGCGCGGATCCTTCGCCCCGAAGCGGTCGCGCATGACCTTCGCCCAGATGCGGCGCGCCGCACGGAACTTCGCGACTTCCTCGAAGAAATCGTTGTGCGAGTTGAAGAAGAACGAGAGGCGCGGCGCGAACTCGTCGACATCGAGTCCCGCCTTGATGCCGTATTCGACGTACTCGATGCCGTCGCGCAGCGTGAACGCGAGCTCCTGCAGCGCCGTCGAGCCCGCCTCACGGATGTGGTAGCCGGAGATCGAGATCGTGTTGTACTTCGGCACTCGCTTGGCGCAGAACTTGAAGATGTCGGTGATGAGCCGCATCGAGGGACGCGGAGGGAAGATGTACTCCTTCTGCGCGATGTACTCCTTGAGGATGTCGTTCTGCAGCGTCCCCGAGATCTTCCTCCAGTCGGCTCCCTGCTTCTCGGCCACCGCGAGATACATCGCGAGAAGGATCGGTGAGGTCGAGTTGATCGTCATCGAGACGGTCACGTCTTCGAGGTTGATTCCGTCGAAGACCGTTTCCATGTCGGCGAGTGTGTCGATCGCCACGCCGCACTTGCCAACCTCTCCCGCCGCGAATGCATGGTCGGAATCGTAGCCATAGAGCGTCGGCAGGTGGAACGCGATGGAAAGGCCGTGCTGGCCGTGCGCAAGCAGGTACTTGTAGCGTTCGTTCGACTGCTTCGCCGTACCGAAGCCGGCGAACTGGCGCATCGTCCAAAGCTTGCCTCGATAGCCAGTGGGATGAATACCTCTCGTGTAGGGGAACTCGCCCGGCATACCGAGGTCGCGGACCGCATCGAGATGCTCGACGTCGAGCGGCGTCGCGAGCGGGTTGATCTCCATGCTCGACACCGTCGTGAAGTCCTTCTTCCAGTACGCCTTCTTCTGCGTGACCGGCTCGAGACTCTCCTTCTTCCATCGAGCGACTTCCGAGCGGACTCGCTCGACCGTCTCGCGGTTGAAGAGCGGAAGCTGCTCCCCTTCCTCGCGCGCAGGGAGCTGCGCGGCCTTC
Source organism: Acidobacteriota bacterium (assembly GCA_016184115.1). Lineage (GTDB taxonomy): Bacteria > Acidobacteriota > Thermoanaerobaculia > Gp7-AA8 > Gp7-AA8 > JACPDH01. Next base: position 24,407 of record JACPDH010000055.1, read on the forward strand.
GACTTCTGGATGTCGGTTTCAGTTCGGCTCATATCGTCACCACCTCGAGGTCGTCGGAGAAATCGAGAGTCTTCTTGTCGAGGAACATGCGGAGACCCCGACGGGGAACACCTTCGGAAAACAATCGAGCGAACTCGGCACGTTCCAGCGCGTCTCCTCCACGTCGCCGGACCAGCCCCGCGCCCGCGAGAAGCGCCCTCGCACTCCTCGCCGAAAGCCACCCGTGGAGCCACTTTAGCGAATCTTCCTCGGCGGGGACAAGGGAGTCGGCGACGCCTTCGGAAATCGCCCTCTCGGCCGGCACGATTCGTTCACCGGTCAGCAACAGCCGCCGCGCCCGCGCGTTTCCGACACGGCGCGCAAGTGTCGAAGCGGCAACGGGATCGATCGACGGAGCGGAGAGCCCGAGCGCGCTCCCGACGCGCACAGCGAGCCAGTCGGCGTCGAGCGCTGCCGCGAGGCCTGGGCCGGCGAGCGTCCCCCCGACGACCGCGACCAGGAGACTGCGCCGCGCGAGGAGCCGGTCGCGGCCGCGCTCGTCGAGCCGGGCGAGAGCGCTGTCCGCGAGTACGAGGATCGTGGCGCGCCGGTCGGCGTCGTCGAGCGCGACTTCGGTGAGTGGCGTGCCGGCGTGGATCAGTTGGGCCATGCGACTCCGTGGACGATACAACGAATCGGCAGTCGTGCGACTGAACGTTTGGGCGACGCAGCGCGTCGCTCCCACGAACCAGGCTAGTCCTTGTCGCACCAGCGATGCGCCGCTGGAGGCGACTGCGAGCTACCCCTTCGCCTCACGGCGACGGCAGCGCGCACGCAGCGCGGAATTCGTCGAAGCGGACGGTATCGCGGACGCCTCCGTACCCATTGAGCGGCCACGACACATACATCGACTCGACCTCGATCCCCAGCTTCTCGATCGTTTCGCAGAGTTGCCTGGATCTCCCTTTGAGCGGCTGATCCGCCCCGCGGAAGAACAGAAGATCGCCGGGGAGAAGCACCTTCTGACGCGGAAAATGAAAAACGAGGTATTCGTCGGTGTGTCCCGATGCGACGTTGTAGACGGCCATCGCGTTGTCCCGGTCTTCAAGGAGTAGCGTCTCCTTGACGGACTCGACGCGTGCCGGTTTCGGATCGCGCGACTGCGCGTCGGGGCGCGAATCGAACGTCGCGGTGGCGATCCTCTCGACGAGTGGCGCCGTCGTAGGCGGCACGATCACGGTCGCACCTTCGTGGATGTAGCTGCGCACGCCA
>JACPDH010000056.1 GCA_016184115.1 Acidobacteriota bacterium
ACATGCCCCACTCGCAGCTCGTCGCCGTCGCGCACGGCGCGGTGCGGGAACTCCGCCTCGGCGCGCGCACCGAAAACGATCTCGGCCCCGGTGCGCTCCGCGAGCTCGCGATGGCCACTCACGAAGTCGGCGTGGAGGTGCGTCTCGATCACGTAGCGAATCCGCAGCCCGTGCGCTTCGGCTTCACTGACGTACTGTTCTACGTCGCGCTGCGGATCGACGACCGCGGCCTCACCTTCGGACCCGATCAGATACGAAGCGTGAGCGAGACAACCAAGGTAGAACTGCTGAAAGTGCATCGGGGCCTCCGGCATCGAACCGTTGGAATCGTCATCCGGTCGGGACGGATGACGATAGTGTATGGCGGACGGCGCGCGCTGGCGCAGCTTTCGCGATCGGATCGACGAGCTGCGAGAAATGCGGGCCAGTCGCCTGTGATGGAGGAATTGGTAGCGCCGTTACGACACACTACACCCGCGAGACTCGCCGACGGAATGCGAGCAGAGCCGCGAGCAGCGCGCATGCAGACACTCCGAACCCGGCCCACACGAGCGGATTTCGGTACCGAAACTCGACGATGTGCGTGCCTTCCGGGACGACCACGCCCTGGTAAGCGAGGTTGACGCGGCGGATCGGGGTCGGGGCGCCGTCGATCGTTGCGCTCCAGTACTTGTGTGACGTGATCGAAGCGACGAGCAACGCGCGACCTTCTGCGGTGAGCTTCACCCGCGCGCCGTTGGCCCGCTCGTCGACCTCGTCGATCGAGCCTCGTGCAGCGACGAACGCGTCGCGCTCAACGAATGCGGCTCCTCGTGCCTCGGGGAGCGCGGCGATCTTCCGTGCAAACTCCTCAGGCGTGCGCGCCACGCCGATCGCCGTTGCGAGGTAGTAGCGCGGGTTGGTCCCGAGATCGGCAAGATCGACCGGGCGAAGATGCGAGGGATCGTCGCCGGGCTTCGGCGCGCGTGCCGGATCGGCGGTGAAGAATGCGGCGTAGCGCACATTCGAGATCGCCGCGAGGATCTCGACGAAGCGAGGCGTCCGGTCGTGGAGCATTCGCATCGCCTCGGTGAGCTCGACCGTTGGGAGCAGATGAGACTGATCGATATCGGTGTCGAAAACGCTGCGGATGCCCCAGTTGGCCGGCAGGCGAGGGAAGAGCCCGTTCCGGCTGACCCATACGCGCGTCGTAGCGTCGCTCAGGTGGCGGCGGGCGAGCGGCGACGCGGTGTTCCACTCCGCGACATGAAAGAGGCGCCACGCCTCGCGATCGGGCGACATGATCGAGGCGAGCTCCGGCGCGTCGGCGAATGAACGCGGTTTGCGCGGGCAGAGCTCGAATGACTGAAACGAGAGGTCGGCGATCGTGAGCACGATCGCCGAGGCGATCGCAAACCGGCGGCGCCCGAGCGCGAGGCAAATAGCGATGGCGGAAACCACGGCGCTGCGCAGTACGAGACCGAGAACCGAAGCTCGGCATGCCTCTGCCAGGGAAGGCGTCGCTCCGGCGCCCGGAAAGAGCGACGCGAAGAGCGAAGGCCACGACGGAAGCAGCGTTAGCGAGAATGCCACGATCGCGATGCCGAGGATTGAGACTGAAGCACGGATGAAGAACAGGCGAAACGACTCGTCGCGAAGTACGCGATCGAACGCGACTGCGGCAGCGATCGTGGCGAGAAACATCGCCGCAATGCCGAACTTTTCCGGGTAGCGGATCATGTCGAACGGCGGAACAGCGCTTAACGCACCGAACGGTCCCCGAGCTCCTGCAGCCGCGAGCCAGAATAACGCTGCGCCCGACGCGAGCCAGACGAATGCGCGCCCTGTGCGCTTGAGCGTTCCCACGACGAGAAACACGGGCAGGAGCGCGCCCGCGTAGAAGCTGAGCACGAACGGCGCCCCTTCGTCGGGGTACCAGGCTCGCCCCCACCAGCGATCACTCTCGAACGCGTCACGCCCGAGGAGGCGCGGCGAGAGGAGCTCGACGACACGCGCTGGCGCGAGGCTCCAGAACGAGAGCATTCGTTCCTCGAATCCGCGTGAACGCGCCGAATCGCCGACATGGTCGAGCAGCGGGATTACCTGGACCGCAGCGATGGCGGCGCCGGCGAGCGCAAGCCCCGCGGTCAGCGTCGCCGCGATCGCGATGCGCCGTAAGGCAGGACGGCGCGTTGCGTGAACGAGCCCGACACCCGCGACGATCACGATGGTCTCGAGCACGACCGTTGGATCGAAGAGAAGATCCTGCAGGCCGATGAGGAGTGCGGTCATCGCGAAGCGCCGTGCCGTCGGACGCGCGAAGAGGCGGCTCGCCTGCAGAACGATGAGCGGCATCCACGACCATGCGAAGAGGCTCGGCAGGAGGTTGACGAGCGAGAGCATCGGCCCGCCGATGGCGAAGGACACCGCACCGAAGAGTGAAGCGGGAACACCGAGTCGGAATCCGCGGAGCATCAGGTACATTCCGATCGCGGCGACAACGAGATGGACGAGGATGTGCAGCGTGAAGCCGAGCTCAAAGCTGGGAAGAAGAACGAGAAGTTGTGGCGGGTAAAAGACCTCGTACTGCGCGTTCGCGGCCATCGGCTGGCCAGCAGCGTGAAAGGGATCCCAGTACGGAAACTCGCCTCCGCGAACCACCGCGGCGAACGCCTTCTTCGTCGGGTGGTAGTAGCGGGTCAGGTCGCGGAGATAGAGGATGCGACCAAACAGCACGTCGGCAAATAGAAGCGTGATGAGCGCGCAGAGGATTGCGAGGGGGAGGCGATCACGGCGAGACACGCTCGGATTATGAATTGAGAACCGAGAATTGAAAATCGAGAGCTGGTGGGGCAACGGGCCAACTCTCAGTGCTCAATCCTCAGTTCCGAGCCGGCTCATTCTTCCAGAATCGCCACCTCTGGCAAGTTGCGATAGCGCTCTGCGTAGTCGAGGCCATAGCCGACGACGAATGCGGGCTCGATCGTGAAGCCGATGTAATCGGGGACGAAGGGATATTTCCGCGCGGCAGGTTTGTCGAGGAACGACGCGACCTTGACCTTTGCGGCTCCGCGCGACTCGATGTAGCGACAAACCTCGCGAATCGACATTCCAGAGTCGATGATGTCCTCGACGATGACGACGCCCTTGCCGTGCATGTCGAGTTGCGGTTCTTTGAGAATCGTAACGACCCCCGACGACTTCTTTTCGCTCCCGTAGCTCGAGACCTGGATGAAATCGATTGCGAGATCGCGATCCATCGCGCGGATGAGGTCGGTGAGGAACAGCACGGCCCCCTTGAGTACGCAGAGGACGATCAGTTCCTGCCCTTCGAAGTCCCGGGTGATCTCGATCGCGAGCTCCCGAATGCGCGTGTCGATACTGTCTTTGGAAATTAGGGTGTGAAGGCTCATTTGTGCAAGAATTCTAGCAAACCAAAGGACCCGGCAGGCCGGGAAAGAATATGTCTGTCGCGCAGATCGGGGAGCTTCACAACCGCTACGTTCGCTTGTCCGACCAGTTCAAGGCGGTCTGGACTTACAACCAGTTTGCGACCGGGGTCTTCAAGAACATCCTGCAGCAACCGCTGCCGTACAAGATCGAGTTCCAAAAGCACTATGACGAGATTCGCGCGGCCGGCGACGCGATCCAGACGGTTGGCGGAGGGGACGGTGCAGCGCGCATCGGCGCCTGTGAGGCCGCGATCGCTCCGATCCTTCGACAGGTCGCGGCTGCCGACGCGCTCGTGACCGCGGGCGTCGTCCGCCGTTTCTTCGAGAAGCTCCGCCGCTCGGACGACAAGATCATCTTCCATCTGATCAAGTTCTACCTCTACGCCGGTTCGGTCGACGGCGAGCAGCGAGACAAACTCGATTTCCTGTTCACGCGAATCGCCGAAGACTATCTCGAACAGCGCGGCGAGTACTACATGAAGGACCAATCGGAACTGCGCAAGCTTCTGGTCGGTCTTCTCTCGGTCTTCAAGCTTCAGCACCCGCCCGACAACGAGGGGGTAACGCAGCTCATCCGCACCGTGCGTGCGATTCGCGAGGAAGTGGTCAACGCGAAGGCGATCGAGGAGTTGACGAGCCGGAACCTTCTTCGCAGCTTCCGCGAGCTGAAGCACAAGATCGGCGAGCTCTTTCTCGTTCCCGACATCCTCCTCGCCATCGTCGAGTGCAATATCGCATCGAAGAACGCGTTCGTCCGTCTTTACAAGAATCAGGAAGATCAGATCCTCGAGGATTCGAGGCGCCTTCTCGAGAGCGAGGCCGCGATCACGGCTGGGCTCGGGCGCGAGAATCCTGCGATTGCGGAAGAGCTCGAGCGCTTCAAGCGATTTAAAGAGGCGTACGACAATTCGCGCGAGAAGTCGGACGTCAAGCACCAGCTGATTACGCAGCTGAAGCTGAGCATGAACAGCCTGCTCGGACAGCTCGATCGTCAATTCGCGTCGCCGGCGTCGCAGCCGTCCGACGTGCCGATCTTCGCCGATGCCGAAGAGGTCGATGACATTGAAGCCGTGTTCGGTCCCGATCCGCTTCTCTATCCTCATCTGCAGAAGATCTACTCGGTTCTGAACTACTTCGACGCCGACGTGAGCCAGGATCGGATCACGCGCTCGCCTGAGGCGCGGGGGCTGCGACTCGAGACGTGGGAGATCGAGGCGTTCCAGAAGCTCTTTCTTGGCCGCGAGAAGTCGGCCGAGGAGAATGAAGAAATGCTCGCGCTCTTCCTTCGCGGCGCCGCCCTGCGCATGATGGTCGAAGATCAGGCGCAGGAGGTTCTCGGCGGACGCCGGCGCGACGATGCTGGATTCCTCGAAGAGATCGCGTCGACATTGAGCCGTGCAAAAGAGATCGACATCGCCTTCGGCGAGAGCCTCAACGACAGCCCTCTCGGTCTGAGTCCGAAGCTCGTGCATAGGCTCTACCGTTCGCGGTTGCGGTTGATGCGCGCCTTCTCCGGCCTTTGGCTCCTCTACGACAAAGAAACGAGCGCCGACGATCGTCTCGAGTCCTTTGCTCAGTGACAAATTCTCCTCGCATGTGCTCCCGGATCGCTTTGGCATTGAGGTAGAGTCCGCGGTGCGGGTGCGCGACAGCATGAGCCTGCGTGGCGTCGCGATCGCGACGCGAGGTCGGGGAGGAGGACTCCATCGTGAAGATATGCAGAATCTCGGGGGCGCTGCTCGACGGTGCGGGGTTGAGGCGCCTCCGCGATTTTCATTGGGCCGACCCGGTGATCGTGCCGACCGGCGATTCCGTTCCACTCGACGAGGCCTTGTTGATCGCTCCGGTGACGCCTGGGAAGATCGTCGCGGTCGGGCGCAACTACGCCGACCACGCGAAAGAGCTCGGCAATGACGTGCCGGCGGAGCCGATTCTTTTCCTCAAGCCTCCAAGCGCGCTGAATTCGCCCGGCGGTGCGATCGATATGCCTGCGGTGTCGAGCCGTGTCGATTTCGAAGGGGAGCTCGCGATCGTGATTGGCCGGCGTGCGAAGAATGTCGATCCCGCAGGCTGGCGCGAATACGTTTTCGGATTTACCTGCGCGAACGACGTCACGGCGCGCGACCTTCAGAAGCGAGACGTACAGTTCACGCGAGGCAAGGGATTCGACACCTTTTGCCCGCTCGGCCCGTGGATCGAGACGGAGCTCGATCCATCCGACCTCGCAATCCGAACGAGAGTGAACGGCGAGACGCGACAGGATGCACGCACGTCGATGATGATCTTCTCACCAGCAGCCCTCGTCGCATTCGTGAGCGGCATCATGACGCTCGAGCCGGGCGACGTGATCCTGACGGGTACTCCCGCGGGAGTCGGTCCGCTTGCGGCGGGCGACACGGTCGAAGTGGAGATCGAAGGAATCGGGACGTTGCGAAACTACACGCGGAAGGGATGAGCGCGTGGATGCAGCAACAGGAGTTGCGCTGCGCGACGCGGCGCGGCACGCGTTTCCGCTGATCGCGCGCGTCAGTGCGCGTGGTTACCTCGTCGGCGGCGCACTCCGCGATCTCGTTCTCGGACGCCTGCCGCGCGATGCCGACATCGCGATCGGCGGCGCGGCGGACGAAGCGGCGCGCTTCGCCGCGAAGAGCGGCGGGCGCATGACTGCGCTCAGCGGTGCGCCCTTCGACGTCGTGCGCGTTACGGCGAGCGGTGTCGTCTACGATTTTGCAGAGATCGTCGGAGCGTCGATCGAGGACGACCTCTCGCGACGCGATTTCACGATCGGCGCGATCGCGTTGCCGCTCGACGCGGCGCGCGACGCGATCGATCCATTCGGCGGGATCGAAGACCTGGATTCGAGGCTCCTTCGAATGGTGCGCGAGTCGAATTTCGACGACGACCCTCTTCGCGTGTTGCGCGGCGTGAGGCTCGCGACGGAGCTCGCGCTTCGAGTCGACGGCGAGACTCTGGCGGCGATGCGACGCCATGCGGAGGGCGTTGCAGAATGCGCCTCGGAACGAATGGGCACCGAGTGGCTCGCGCTGCTCGAGGCGGAAGACGCCGTCGCGCTCCGGCAGGGGCTGGAGCTCCTTCGTGAGCTAGGGCTCGACCAGCTCGTCGCCGGCGCGACGCTGGACGCGATGACGATCGAGCGTGTAGCGAAGACCGGGGAGCCAGATGCGGTGACACGCCTTGCGGCGATCGCGCTCGGCGGAAACGAGACCGCGCTCTGTGACGCGGCGCTGAGGACCGGCCTGGGGTCGTCGCGAGTGGGGGCGATTCGCCGAACCTGCCGTCTCGCTCGAATTCTCGACGCGACGACCGAGATGCCGATCGACCCCGTCGCGCTCCATGACGAAGGGGAAGATGCTGCGCGGCGCGCAGTCGCCATCGTGCGCGCGAGTGGGAAACACGACGTCGCCGATCTCGTCGCCCGCTTCATCGCACGCGAAGGCGCGCGGGTCTTTGGCGCGAGGCCATTGCTCGACGGACTCGAGATCGCCGCAATTACCTCCCTTCCGCCCGGGCCGCGCATCGGCGCAATCCGTCGCGCGCTGCTGGTGGCGCAACTCAGGGGCGAGGTGTGGGACGAGGCGCAGGCGCGCGAGCTCGTCGAGAAACACGCGGTGAGAAGCGAGTGAACCCGCG
>JACPDH010000061.1 GCA_016184115.1 Acidobacteriota bacterium
CACGGGCTGCCTTGCCGCGGAGCCGCCCCCTGCCGCCGCGTTGCCGATCACGCCGCCGCTTCCCGCGGGCGCATTCGGGTCGTCGGGCGTCCCCGGGCTCGTTGCGATGGGGATCGACTGCGCGAGATCGCCTAACGCCGATGGCGGCAGGACGATCTCTTTGAACTTGTTCGCATCGTCGGGGGTCTGCCCGTCGAAGAGGAGAGGAGCATGGCCGGTGCCGCGCGTCACGCCTCCCTTGCCGGTCTCGGTTCCGTCCTTCCCGACTTTACAGAAGCCGTCGACGGTCTTGGACATCCCGCGCCCCGGGTTCTCCCGCAACTGTTTGGCGAGCTCTTTCTGGTCGGCCTTGTTGCCTAACGACGCGTTCTTCCGCAGCGTCTTCTGGTCGGCGAGCCCCGCTTTGTTCATCGCCTCGAGCGTCTTGCGGAGCTGCTCCTTCGTCAGGCCCGCGGCCTCAGCGAGCTTCTCCATCTGTTCTTTCGAGAGCGAGCCTGATGCCGCGGCCTTTGCGAGCTCGGGGGAGAGTCCCTTCGCGAACTGCTCGTGCTCGGCGGCGGCCTGCTTTGCCGCATCGGAGAGCTCCTGCATGCCCGAGGCGAGCTCTTCCGGCGAGAGCGAATCGGAGGCCTCGGCGAGGGCGCCGGCGAACGCTTCGAGCTTCGTCATCGCATCGGTCGTCTGGAGCGCCTCCTCCGCGGCGGCGTCGGCGGTCGCCTGCACACTCTGCTCGAGGTTGTCCATCGCCTCCCACGCCTTCGCGGGGTCGTCCCCTTCGGCCGATTTTGCGATCTCTTCGACCTGCTGCTCGAGAACGTTTGCGGCTTCGACCGGGAGAATCTCCTCGTTCTTCAGCGTTTCGATCTGTTCCTCGATGCGCTCCTTGTCAGCAGAGAGATCGAGCGCGGGTCGGGGACGTACGAAGCGCGACGGAATCAGAAGCGTCGACCAGGCGAAGATGCCGGCGACGCAGAGGAGCGTGACGGGCCGGCCTGCGCGCCAACGAATCGCATGCCGCGCAGGAGCGAACGTGGTGTCGCTCCAGGCGCTTGCGTTCGTCTCTGCGGATGCCATCAGGAGGCCGCCGGCGCTGGAATCGCGATCGATCATCGCGAGGATGGCGGCATCGGCGGGAACCGCGCGTCGTGTCGAAGCGGCGGCCGCAACCGTCGCGGCGATCGCGCCGAGAACGCCGGCGATGATCGCAGTGCGCTCGTGTCCAGGTGCCGCGAAGCGAAGCGCAAGCAGTGCCGTGCCCCACGCGAAGCCCCACGCGGTGAGCCATGCCGTCGCTTTGCGAAGAGCGAGCAGACGCGCGAGGCGCCCACGAAGCCTGCGAATCGAGTCGTCTGCGTTCATGCCGGCCCCCTTGAATTATACGGTCCTCAATGTGGCGAAGTTGTGACCATCGGGTAGTGAGGCCCGGCACGGCGCGTCGGGAGGTGACAGCGGGCCTGCCGTCGCCACGCGTGTTGACCCGTGCTCCCCACTCCAGTAACCTAACGAGCGATCGGTTTTTTGCCATGAAACAGGAACTGAAATCCGAACGAAGCCGGCGCCAGATTCTCGATTCGGCACTCGACCTCTTTTCGCACCGCGGATACGGAGCGACGAGCATCCGCGACATCGCACAGGGCGCAACCGTGTCGACCGGCAACGTCTACCACCACTTCACGGACAAGGAAGACATCTACAACGCCTTGTTCGACGAGTACTGGGCGGCGATCTCCTCTCCCGATTTTCCGTTCAACCAGGCCCTTGCGTCGGGTGTCTTTCCCGACAACCTCGAGGCGCTCGGCTGGGCGGCGGAGCAGAGCGTGAGGCAGTACAAGAAGCAAATTGCGCTGATCTATGTCGACGTCGTGGAGTTCGACGGAAGCCACATCCGTCGTTTCTATGCCGATATGGCGCAGCGCTTTTCGATCTTCATTGACGCGCACGGTCGCGCGGAGGTCGAGCGACGGCTGCGCCCGGGCGTCTCGCCAGTCGCGGCGGTCATGCTCGCCACGCGCTTCTTCCTCAACTTCTTCTCGGTCGAGATCCTCTTCGGCGTGAAGGACCACTTCGGCAAGGCAACCGACCAGACGATCAGAGAGATCTCGGACATCCTGCGCCGAGGCATGTTGCGCGACGAGGAGTTGGCGAAAAGGACCCGGACCGTGAAGGCAGCGAAGAAGAAGTGAGGAACAACGCGGAACGCGGAGTGCGGAACGCGGAGTGTGAAGCGTGGAACGCGGAGAGTGAAGCGTGGAACGCGGAGAGTGGCCGACCTGGAAGAGGCACGGATTCCCCGGCTTGACGGAAGGAGCTAACTAGAAACAGCCGCTCCCCCGACCGCCTCGCGTCATCCACACTCCGCGCCTTTCCTCGTTTCGCGTTAGGCGTTTCGCGCTCTGCGTTCCGCGTTCACAAAACCAACCGGTGCTTCTCCACTTTCCCGTAGGGGGTGCGGGGAAGCTCGGTCAGCACATTCCAGCGCTTCGGAATCTTGAGCCGGCTGAGGCGTTCGGCGAGCCACGCTTCCAGCGCCGCGACGTCGATCGTGGCGCCTGGAGCGGCGACGACGAAGGCAGCGCCGACCTCGCCCCAGGTCGGATCGCCGACACCGACGACCGCCGCATCGGAAACCGAGGGGTGTTGGACGAGCTCGGCTTCGATCTCGGCGGGATAGACGTTTACGCCACCGCTGATGAACATCTCTTTCTTGCGCCCGGCGATCGTATAGAAACCTTCGGCGTCTCGTCGCGCGGAGTCGCCGGTGCGGAACCAGCCGTCGGGCATGTAGGACGCGGCGGTAGCTTCCGGGTTGTTCCAGTAGCCGGAGCTGACATGCGGGCCGCGGAACCAAAGCTCGCCAACCTCGCCGGGACCGCACTCACTGCCGTCCTCGCGCGTTAGGCGTGCGGCCGTGTACATCATCGGCCTGCCGATCGCGCCGACTTTCCTGTAGGAGTCGTCGTTCGTCATGGAGAAGCAATTCACGCCGACTTCGGTCATTCCATACCCCTGACGAAAGACGATGCCGCGCTTCTGGTACGCCTCGATGATGTACGTCGGGAGCGGTGCGCCGCCGGAGATCATCCAGCGGACGCTCGAAACGTCGACCGTCGCGAATGCCGGAGCGTCCATCATCATCTTGTAGATCGTCGGAACGCCGAGGATGACGGTGCAACGCTCGCGGGCGATCGTGTCCCAGGTTTCGCCGACGTCGAATTTCCTGTGCAGGACGATCGTGCCGCCGATCGCGACGATCGGCATGAGAAAGGCGCCTAACGCACCCGCGTGGTAGAGGGGAGTAAAGATCGGGCTCCGGTCGTCTTCGCGCAGTCCCCAGTTCATGACCGTGCTGTAGCCGTTCCAGGCGACCATCCGGTGAGGGATCATTACGCCCTTCGGCTTCCCGGTCGTTCCGCTGGTGTAGAGGAGGCAGTAGATGTCGTCCGGCGAGCAGGCGCTGAAGGGCGTGCGTATGGCCTCGGATGGTGCCGCCTGTCCGGCGTGACGCAGCTCTCCGAGGGCCGCGATCGCCGCGACTGCGCCGGAGTCGAGGAGCCTCTCCGCGGTGTCGGCGAATTCGGGACCATGAACGAGCAGGCGCATCCCGCTGTCGCGAACGATCCCGTCGAGCTCGTGCACGGTGGCGCGCGTCGAGAGCGGAACGACGATCATGCCGCTCTTTCCGGCCGCGAAGAAGACGTCGAGGAACTCGGGGCAGTTGCCAGCGAGCAGACCGACGCGATCGCCTTTCGCGACCGAATGCCCGTCACGAAGCACGGTTGCGGTTGCGAGGGCGCGTGCATCGAGCTCGCCGTACGTGAGGCGGAGCGTGCCGTCCGCCATCACGAGCGCCTCGCGCTCGGGTGTCAGTCGCGCGCGCTCTCCGAGTAGATCACCGTGAAGCATCAGCGGCCTCGATGGACATTCGTTCGCGGAATCGTTGGGGAGAAAGGAACAAGCGGAAAGGAGAAGAGAAGTCGTCGGTGGTGATTTCCGTGCTCCGTGCTCCCCGTGCCTTTCTCCTCGTCATCGCCCCGGCCTTCGGTCACTTCCACCCGACGATCGCTTCCTTCAACTTCTCGTTGAACGCGGCAGGGCATTGGTTGTGTGGGATGTGGCCGCAGTCGGGAATCGAAGTCAGTGTCGCGTTCGGGATGAGCGACCTGTAGTGTTCGGCGTACTCGATGGTCGCGATGCCGTCGTCTTTTCCCCAGATGAGAGAGACGGGGAACGTCGCGGATGGGAGCTTCGCATCGAGCAGGTGAGGGTTCACGTCGACCTTTGCGAGGCGCGCGATCTGGCTCTTCGGTGCCCGCCTAACCAGATCGTCGAGGACGTAGCCCGGAACGGAAGGGGCGCTTGGTCCCAGGACCGCTGAGGTAATGGCGCGCGCCTCCTCGCGGTTTCTGGGGAGGAGGTTCGGGCCCTTGTAATCGACTGCGACGCCTCCTGCGTTCTCCAGCACGACGCCGGCAGTGCGCGCTGAGTTGTCGAGCGCCCAGAGCATCGCCAGCCATCCGCCGAGCGAATTGCCGACGAGTATGACCTGGCCGTCGGGGCATTCCTTGGCGATGACTGCGTCGATGCCTCCCACTAGCATGTCGAATTGCAGCGGCCCCGAGGCGGGTGCACTGTCGCCGTGCCCAGGCAGGTCGAGGGCAACGACTTTGTGGTCGTCCTTCAATGCCTCGATCGTTTTGAGCCAGAGTCCAGCCTGATCGTTTGCCCCGTGGACGAGCACGACCGCGGGACCGCTTCCGGCAGTGAAGTACGTGACCGTGCCAGCAGGCCCGTCGAGCGTTTTCTTCTCACAGCCGATGCCTCGCAGCCCCCGCCTGCTCATCCCCTCGAGCGTTGAAATGGGATGGCTGAAGAAATACCAGATTGCCCCGCCGAGCGTGATGATCACGACCGCGAACAGGGCGAAGGCGATGAAGATGAGCTTGCGAACCATCATTACCTCCGGTTAGGCGCAAACTTTTCGGCCAGAGGCCAAAGTCCATAGCAGGCAGAGGTTCGTGAGGCCGCGCGGGTTGCGCTGGTAGCGGCACACTCCGATGTGCGGCGCCGCGTGCAGGACGTCGGGACGGTGAAACATGTGGGCTCGTGCATGCATCGTGGCTCGTGCGAAGGGACCGCGGCGCATCGGAATGCGCCGCTACCAGTTTCCAGCCTGCTTTGTCCTATGACCTTTGCCCGTGCTGCCTCTCTACATTCTGACCGCCGTTGCTGCCTGGTTGTATCCGACTCCGGAGCCGACGAGGACGACGAGGTCGCCGCGGCGGATCTTCTGTTCTTCGAGCGCGTCGTGGAGCGCCATCGGAATGCAAGCTGAACCTGTGTAACCCCACTTCTCCATGATCGTGTGTGTCTTCGCCATCGGCAAGCCGAGATCGTCCATCACGAGCTCGATCGTCGGCTTGCGAACCTGGGTGAAGACGATGAAGTCGATCTCCGAGATTCCGAACCCGCTGTTGTGCGCGAGGTTGCGTACGACCTTCGGCCATCCCTCGTTGTTGATCTCGGGCGGGTAGCGCTCGACCATCTTCACGGTGGTTCGCCCTGCCCGCACGGCGTCCTCCGATGCGGGCTCCGCGGTGCCGCCGGCGTAAATTCCCCAGCTCTTCGCGTACGCACCGTCGGCGAGGTACGCCGCGCCGAGGAAGCCTGCGGACTCGGACCGTTCGAGCACGGCAGCGCCAGCGCCGTCACCATAGAAGAAGATCATCGGGTCGTTCGGAGCGGCGAGCTTGTGCATCATGTAGACGCCGATCACGACGACGCACTTGATTGCCTTGTTGGTCGCCATGATGCCGGCGGCCGCGGAAAGGCCGGTCGGGAATGATGCGCACGCGCAGCCGACGTCGAATGTTCCGGCGTTCTTCGCACCGAGTTTGTGCTGCACGACAACGGAGGTTGCCGGCGTCAGATAGTCGGGCGAGTCAGTTCCGAGGACAATGAGATCGACCTCCTCCGGTTTCTTTCCCGCGCGCTCGAGAGCCTGCTGCGCAGCGCGGACCGCGAGATCGGAGGTCGCCCAGTCGTCGGGCGCCCACCAGCGCGTCTTGATCGAGCTGGACGCTTCCATCTTGTCGACGAACTCCGGCAGCGTCGCGTTGAACTTCGCACGAAGGTCGTCGTTGGAAACTTCACGCGCCGGAAGGTACATCCCGGTCGATGCGATTTTCGCGAACATGTCGTTACGTCCCAATCACGATGCCGCCATCGACCGAGATGCAGGTTCCGTGGACGAAGCTCGCCTGATCCGAGGCGAGCCACACGTACGCGTCGGCGATGTCCTCGGGGCGGCCCATCCGGCCAACCGGGGTCTTCGCGACCATGCCCTCGAGCACCTTCGGCGGCATCGCCTGCACCATCTCCGTCGCGATGAAGCCTGGAGCGACGGCGTTGACGCGGATGTGGTACTTGCCGAGCTCGCGCGCCCAGGTCTGTGTCATGTTGATGACCGCTGCCTTCGTGGCGGCGTAGTTCGTCTGGCCGAAGTTGCCGTAGAGGCCGACGACCGACGACGCGTTGAGGATGACACCGCCACCGCCCGCGATCATCCGTGTTGCCACGGCCCGCGCGCAGATGAACACGCCTTTGAGGTTCACGTTGATGACGGCATCGAACTGTTCGTCGCTCATCGTCGAGACGACCGCGCCGTCTTTGTACTTCACGAGGAGGCCGTCGCGCAGGATGCCTGCATTGTTTACGAGCACGTGGACGCCGCCCCACGTCTCGATGACCGTCGACACTGCCGCCTCGACTTCGGCCGCGTTCGTCACGTTGACCTGTTGGAACATCGCGTCGCCCCCAGCCGCGCGCAGCGATGCGACCAGAGCGTCGGGATCATTCGAAACGACATCCCATGCGGCAACCTTCGCACCTTCGGCGGCGAAGCTGAGCGCGGTTACGCGACCGATGCCTGCCGCGGCGCCGGTCACGATGACGACCTTTCCCTTGAGACCTGTTTCCCGTTTCACCGGAGTTTCCTTTCGCGATCCCGCGCAGCCCCTACCCATTGGGCAAGGGCTGCGCGGATCAGTGGTGGGCGTTAGAAGGCGTAGCGTAGCCCGAGCTGGATCTCGCGGCCCGGGAGCGTTGCGCGGTAGTTCCCGAAGTTCGGGTTCGGACGGTACGGGAGCGCCGGATTGGCGATCGTCGGCCCTCCGAGGAACTCGGCGCTGTCGATCGAGTTGATGTCGTAGTTCGTCTCGTCGAAGAGGTTGAACGCCTCGACGATCAGGTCGACGCTGTTGTCGCCGATGCCGAATTCCTTCGTGAGGCGAAGACTGAACTGGCTGAAGCTCTCGCCCTCCTCGGAGTTGCGGTCGACGCCTGCTGCGCGGTCGGAGTTCTTCCCGTCGCCGTTGAAGTCGTAACCGAGCCGGCGGTTCCAGGGCTGGCCCGAACCATACTCCCAGATCGGCGCGACGGTGATCGCCCAGGGAGCGCGGAACACGCCGCTGAGGACGATGCGGTAGTCCTCGGCGCCGCGTGCGGCGCCCCACTCGGCCTCGATGTCATTCGGATCGCTCGGGTAGCCGAAAGGGAACTCGGGGCTGAAGTCGTCGCTGATGTTCTTCTTGTCGGCGAAGGTCACCGAGCCGGTGAGGATGTGGCCGCCTCGGAGCGTACCGTTCAGGCCGATGACGAGCGCGCTGTACTCCGAGTGGCCTTGATTCGTGTAGGTGTTGATCTGGTTCCACGACGCGTTAGGCCTGGTCGGGTTTGCGTTGCCGTTCCAGTTCACGTCGCGGATGGTGATCTCGTTCTCCCCTTCGACGTAGATGCCGTCGATGTCGAGATAGAGCCCGGTGTCGCCGATGCGAGTCGTCACGCCGAGGCTGTATTGGGTGGCCTCGGGCGAATCGAGCTCGTTGTCGAGGAGGGTGATGTCGGCCTTGAGGGGGATGCCGGTCGTCGTAGGGTTGTTCGGGTCGAGCGCGAGCGCGGGAATGCCGAGCAGCGCGCCGTTCAGGCGAGTCTGCAGAACGCGGCCGGTGACGCCATTCTGCTGGCGCTCCGTGAACGAAGGAACGAGTAGGTAGCGGCCGGTGAAGAGGCCGGCGCCGCCGCGTGCGACGATCGAGCCCTCGCCGGTGACGTCCCAGGTGATTGCGAGACGTGGCTGGAAGTTGTCCGAATCGGTGTCGCGGCCATTCGGCACGAGCGGATGCCTGAAGTCGGGGTTGTTGCCGTCGGTGTCGTAGTCCCACCGGAGGCCGAGATTGAACTTCCAGTTCGCGTTCGGCCTCCACTCGTCCTCGATGAAGAGCCCGTAGAGCGACGTGTCGACGTTGACTTCGGCCGAGCCGTTTCCATACGCGTAGGCGAGCGGGAGGGCGCGCGTGTCGGTCACGTAGATGAAGAGACCGCTCGGGTAGACGGGAATTTCGGATCGCTCGTCGATGAAGGCGGCCGAGAGCCCGGCCTTCATGTTGTGCACGCCGCCGCCGAAGACGAAGTGATACGTGTCGCGCAACTCGATGAGGTCGCCATCACCCAGAATGTCGCCGGTGATGTTGGCACCCATCTGAAGCGTCGTCCCGGAGGAGAACCACTCGGAGACGGCGTCGGAGTTGGTTGGCTCGAAGTACTTCCGGTGGCCGGCCTGGGCGCGGAGCTCGTTGAAGGTGCTGCCGGACGCGGCCCAGTTGTGCTCGACGGAGAGGTTGTAGTTGTCGCGTTCGAGTGTGTAGCCGTAGCTCGGGTCGGCAATGCCGCCGACACGGAAGTTCTCTTCTTCGTACGTTTCGTAGACGAAGCGCGCGGCGAGGTTCTGCCGGTCGCTGATGCGATGGTTCAACGAGCCGAACGCGAGCGTTTGATTGAAGGGGTGGTCGACGTCGGCGGCCTGGCTGACGAACGCGCCGCCAGGACGGAACAGAGCGATGTCTTCCGTGTCGATGTACTCGAACGACGCGAAGAAGTGCGTCCTATCGGTGACGATCGGGCCGCCAACGGTGAAGCCGGCCTGGTAGCGCGAATAGGGAAGTCCGTCGACTTCGAGCTCGCCCGCCTCGCGGAGCGCGTCGTCGCGGTAGAAGCCGAACACGGTGCCCTTGAGATCGTTGGTGCCCGACTTCGTGACGATCGAGAGTGCGCCGCCGGCCGAGCCGCCGATCTCGGTGTCGAATCGGTTCTGGACGACGCGGAACTCGCGAATCGCGTCCTGCGAGAAGCGGGTGCGCGCGAGACCGAGCGCCTGGTCGGTGAAGTCGACGCCGTCGACCATGATCGTCGACTGCGACGCGTTGCCGGCGGAGCCGATCACGGGGCCGCCACCGATGAAGCGGAAGCCGCCGCGCTCGCGCTGCACGCCGGGTGCGATGAATGCGAGGCGCTGGAAGTCACGATCGGCGACCGGGAGCTCCTCGATCTGCTCGGGCACGATGTTCGACGAGGTGTCGGACTTGAAGACGTCGACGACCTGAACGAACGCCTCGACGGTGATCGCCTCGGACGCCTGTGGTTTGAGCGTGATGCCGACCTTGTTCGTCTGGCCGACGCGGAGGACGATGCCGGCCTGCTCGACGGGAGCGAAGCCCTCGAGCGCGGCGTTCATCGTCCAGCTTCCGGGCGAGAGGCCGGCGAATCGGGCGATGCCATTGGCTCCCGTGACGTCGACGGAGGTGGCGCCGGTTGCGGGGTCGCGGAGCGTGACGGTCACGCCTGGGATGATCGCGCCTGAGTCGTCGATGGCGGCGACCTCGATGACGCCTTTGTCGACCTGTGCAGTCGCGGCGATCGGGATCAACGTGACGACGAGAAGCGCGAGAAGGACGCGGGGGAGACTCGACGGTCGGTGCAGCATTCTCAAACCCTCCTGTGGGCCCGCCGGCCCGATGATCGATGGATTCTTAAAAAACGAACACTCGATAGGTTTTATAAGCGTAGGTTCAGATTTTCCGCTTGTCAAATGAGATTTTATTTGGGATTTACGAGCTTGACAGGTGACTGTCGCGCCATGAACATATCGACTGTTCGGTTTTTTATGGATCAGAAGATTGCGCACAGGCTCGACGGCGACGGTCCCCCGCTCCTCCTTCTCAATGGCGGGTTGATGTCGATCGCGGCGTGGGACCCGATCGCGCTGCCGCTCGCGACGGCGTATCGCGTCCTTCGCTGCGACTTGCGCGGCCAATTGCTGTCACCCTTCGATGCGTCGTCGAGACGCGACAGTTGCAGTCTTTCCGATCATGCGGCCGACGTCGTGACGCTGCTCGACGAGCTCGGCATCGAGAGCGCGCATGTCGCAGGGACATCGTTTGGCGGAGAAGTCGCGATGATCCTGGCGGCCGACCACCCGCATCGGGTCTCGTCGCTCTGTGTGATGACTGCGACCGATCGTCTGACGCCGAAGATGCGCGCGTCGGCCCGTGCGCTCGCGACCCAGGCGCGCGCGGCGGCGGAGGGCAGTATCGGAGGAGGGACGCTCTTCCGTGCGCTCGCTTCGGGAGCGTTCAGCGAACGATGGCTTGCCTCGCAGCCTGCCGGCTTTGTCGAGATCCGCGCGCGACTCTTCGATTCGCTCCCACCGGCGTTCTTCTTCGGGATTGCGGCGATCATGGATGCCTTGCTCGGACTCGACCTCGACGCGCGGCTTTCACGTATCGCGGCGCCGACGCTCGTGATCGGAGCCGGGCTCGACCGGACCTTTCCTCCCGAACACTCGCACGCCATCGCTTCGGCGATTCCCGATGCGCGCCTCGAGATGCTCGACGACTGCGGGCACGCCGCCGTCGTCGAGCAGCCCGATCGAATCACCGCGTTGCTCGGCGAGTTCGCCGCGTCCGTCGCCGTTCGGTGATCGCGCGCGAATGGCGAACGAGCGGCCAGTCAAGGAGGAACTGGAGCCAATCCCTAGGCGCCGGCCGTTTCGCCTGCTTCGCCTTCGCTGCGTCGCCGGATCCACGCGCTCGCGCGCTGCTTCGTGCGGTCGGCGACGACGAAGAACGATGGCACGACGACGAGGCTGAGGGCCGTCGATACGATGAGGCCGCCGATGATCGCGACTGCCATCGGCCCGCGCGTCTCGGCCCCTGGCCCTAACGCGAGTGCGGGAGGTACTGCTGCCATCATCGTTGCCGCCGACGTCATGAGAATCGGACGGAGGCGGATCGGGCCCGCCTTCGACATCGCCGTCGTCGCATCGTCGCCGTCGCGTTGCAGCTCGATCGCGTAGTCGACGAGGATGATCGAGTTCTTCTTCGCGATGCCGAGCAGCAGCAGGAGGCCGATCATCGAGAAGATGTTCATGCTCTTGCCGGTGATGAGGAGTGCGAATGCCGCACCCGCGACGGAGAGCGGCAGGACGCTGAGCACGGTCACGGGATGCATGAATGAGTTGAACTGCGAAGCGAGGACCATGTACGCGACGATGATGCCGAGCAGCAACGCGAAGAAAAGCTGGCCGAACGACTCGCGGAAGGCAACGGAGGCGCCACCGAGGACGATCCGGTAACCGGTCGGGACGTCCTTCTGGATCGACTCGACGAACGCGAGCGCGTCGCTCTGCGCCTTGCCAGGGGCCACATTCGCGAAGATGGAGATCGCGCGCTCGCGGTCCTGGCGGATGATCGACTGGAGTGCCGGTCGTTCCTCTCGCGTGACGAGAGACGAAAGCGGAACGAGCTCGCCACGCGCGGTTCGCACGCGAAGTCGTGAAAGATCCTCGGGTCGCGTCCGCTGGTCGGCGAGGAGTCTCATCCTGATGTCGACGCGGCGGGCGCCCGTCGAGTACTTGCCGACGCGGACGCCTCCGACGAGCGCGTTGATCGTCGTGGCGACGTCTTCCATCGCGACGCCGACGTCCGCGGCGCGCGCGCGGTCGGGCACGACGCGGAGCTCCGGCATCCCGAGCTGGTAGTCGGTGTCGACGTCGACGGCGTAGCCGGAGGCGACGAGCTTCTCCCTCGCTTCGGTGCTGATCTTTACGAGCTGTTCCCATTCGGGGCCACGCACCGAAAATTCGATTGGAAAGCCGCGCCGCGCGGTAAAGCCTGACTGCGACAGGTCCTGCACGACGGCGCGCAGGCCCGGATAGGAGTTGAATTCCTTCCGGAGCATGTTCGTAAAGTCGGCCTGAGAGAGCTCGCGCTCTTCGGGGGGGACGAGGGTGACGAACATGATTCCGCCGTTGACTCCCGCCCCGAACCCGCCGACGACGGCGAATGCGCGAGCAACTTCGGGGCGCGCGTTCACCCACGCCTCGGCGCGCTTGAAGATCCGGTCGGTCTCGCGGATGTCGGAGCCGACCGCGGTCTGCAGCCGGATCATCATGCGGCTCTGTTCCTGCGAAGGCACGAACTCGCTCGGCAGCTGCTTGAAGATGTAGAGGGACGAGAGGAAGATTCCGAGCGCGACGACGAGCACCGTTCCCGGGCGACGCAACGTAACGCCAAGCACTTTGGCGTACTTGCCCGCCAGCCACTGAAAGATGTCGTCGACCGCGGCGCCGACCTTGCTGCGCCCCTCGCGCGAGGTGTTGAGCATCTGCGAGAGTCGCGCCGGCGCAAGCGTGATCGCCTCCACGTACGAGAGGAGCACCGCGACGCAAAGCGTGACACCGAACTGGAGGAAGAACTTCCCGATGACGCCTTGCATGAAGACGACTGGAGTGAAGATCGCGACGATCGCGAGTGTTGCTGCGAGCGCCGCGAAGCTGATCTGCGCGGTTCCTTCACGTGCCGCGCGCTTGCGGTCCTTCCCCATCTCGCCGTGGCGATAGATGTTCTCCATGACCATGATCGCGTCGTCGACGACGATGCCGACGGCCAGCGCGAGCCCGAGGAGGGTGAAGGTGTTCATCGTGAAGCCGAAGAAATAGACCACGGCCACGGTGCCTAGAAGCGACATCGGGATCGCAAGCACGACGTTGAGAGTCGAGGAGAGCGATCCTAGAAAGAGCCAACAGACGAACGCGGTCAACAGCACCGAGAGGAAGAGCTCGAACTGCAGTTCGTGCACCGATTCCTCGATGTAGCGCGTGCCGTCGAAGTTGATCCCGAGCTCCATCCCCTCGGGAAGCGTCTGCCGGATCTCCTCCAGCTCCGCCTTCACGCCCTGCGCGACCGCGACCGCGTTCGCTCCGCGCTGCTTGCGGATTCCCAATCCGAGGGCAGGCATCCCGTTGACCCGCGCGATGCGTCGGACGTCTTCGAAGCCATCCTCGACGATCGCGACGTCGGAGAGGTAGACGGGGGACCCGTCGCGCTCGCTGACGACGAGTTTGCGGAACCCTTCGAGATCGAACGCCTCGCCCATGACGCGGACGCTGATCTCGCGCCCCGCGGTCTCGAGACGTCCGGCCGGCACCTCGAGATGCTGGCGCGCGATCGCGCGCGAAACCTCGGCGATCGTAATTCCTTTCTCGTCGAGCTTTCCGGCGTCGACCCAGACGCGGATGTTTCGCTCGAGGAAACCGCCTAACGTGACTTCACCGACCCCCGGGACAGTCTGCATCTTCTCCTTGACACGGTATCGGACCGTATCGGAGAGCACCTGCGGCGAGTAGGGGCCGGAGAGCCCGAGCCACATGATCGGGTTGTCCTCGGGGTTCGACTTCGAGATGACGGGTGGATCGATGTCGCGCGGCAGGTTGCGCTGCACCTGCGACACCTTGGCGGTGACGTCCTGCAGCGCGAGGTCGACCTCGCGACGAAGGTCGAGCTCGATCGTGACGCTGCCGCTTCCCTGACGCGAGCTCGAAGTGACCGACTTCACTCCCTCGACCTGCATCACCGCTTCTTCGATCATCTCGACGACGTCGTGCTCGACGACTTCCGGAGCCGCTCCCTCCCAGGTTACGGAGACGGTGATCGTCGGGTAGTCGACGTCGGGATACTGGCTCACGCCGATGCGCGATGCGGCGACCGCGCCGAAGACAATCGTCGCCGCCATGAGCATCCAGGCGAATACCGGTTTCTCGATGCAGGCTTCGGTGAGTTTCATGGGTGTGTGTCGCTCGGGCAGGTTTGAAGTTGTTGGTTCGTGGTTGTTTGTTGTTGGTTGGTGGTTGTTGGTTGTTAGTTGTTGGTTGTTAGTTGTTAGACAGGCAGCGCGCTCTGCAAGCTTGCGGGCCGCGACTCACAGCTCCAACGTATGTCCGACCGCACACGTGTTCATTACCGACCAGCAACAACGTCAGAACAATTCGCTCCACGAAGAGAGCATGAACAACCGTCCAAAATCGTCTAACAACTAACAACTAACAACCAACGACTCGCCCTCCCCCCGCTACTTCTTCGCCTCCACCTCGACGCCATCCCGAAGCGCTTCGTTGCCGCGAATGATGAGCTTATCGCCTTCCTTGATTCCTTCCTTCACTTCGACCTGGCCGTCGGGCGTGCGAAGACCGAGAGTGAGGATGCGCTCATGGGCCTTTCCATCCTCGACGACGAACGCGAGGAAGCCGCGTTCGGAGGGGCGGATCGCCGTCTGCGGGACCACCGGGGAGCGTCGCTGTCCCGACACCGGCACGCTGACGCGCGCGAAGATCCCGGGCCGGAGCTCGGCGCGCCGCGGATCGTCGACCTCCGCCGTGACCGGCACCATGCGGGACGACGAGCTCGCCGAGGCTGCGACGTGCGTGATCTTTGCGTGGTAGTCGCGGTTGGCTTCGGCGACAGTGAATTTCACCGGCGAGCCTAACTTGAGTGAGGGCGCTTCCTGCTCTGTGACCTGGAATCGGAGCAGGAGCGGATCGCGCCGCACGAGCGTCGCGAGCACGGATCCGGGCTGGACATACTGGCCCGTCTGCACGGTGCGGGTCTGAATCGTCCCAGCGACCGGAGCCGAGACGAAGGCATCGCGAAGATTGAGCTTCGCCTGTTCGAGCGCGGCTTTGGCCTGCTGGAGAGATGCCTCCGCGGTACTGACGCGCGTGCGCCACGTGTCGAGCTCTTCGCCGCGAATCAGCCCTGGATTCCGTTCGCTCGCCGACACGCGGCGTGCGAGACCGGCGCGCGCTTCGTCGAGCGATGCTGCGGCCTGCGCGAGCGATGCCTCGGCCGCTGTGACCGCCAGATGATAGCGGTCGCGATCGATCTCGACGAGCGGCTGACCGGCGGAGACGCGGGAGCCCTCGGTGAATTTCACGCGATCGACAGCGCCGGTGACGCGCGCCGTCACTTCTACTTGCTCGAACGCCTCAACCGAGCCGACCGCTTCGACGCTGTACTGCACGCCTGCCATCTCGACCGCCTGCACCTCGACGGGGAACTTCATCGAGGCTCGCTTCTGGCCATTCGCTTTCACATCCTTCTTCGTGCAGCCAGCGCCGGCGATCGCGATCGCGACGATGACCGCGATGACAGAAACTTTCTTCATTCGTTCGTTCCTTCTACGGATTCTTGCGCCGGCGCGCTTTCGGGGAGCGGGTCGAGGCCGAGGGCGTCACGGAGGTCGAGCCACGCGATGGCGAGCGAGAACTTTGCGCGCACCTCGGCGACCTCCGCCTCGAAGAGCTGGACGGCTGCATCGGAGCGCTCGAGCGCGGTGGCGAGTCCCTCGCGATAGAGAGCGGACGACTCGGTGGAGTTCTTGCGCGCGGCGGCGACCGCGGAGGCCGCCTGGCGAATCGATGCCTGCTCGCTCACGAGGCGGGCCCGAGCGATGCGCACATCGGTCGAGACCGCGCGTGAGGCGAGCCCGAGCTCGTACTCGGCGGCGCGCGCCTGGGCAATCCGCTCGGCGCGCTCGGCAAACGCCTCACCGCCGTCGAAGAGTGTCCACGTGAGCACGAGCGATGCCGAGGAGTCATGGTCGCGGCCGGTGAGACCCTCGTCGCTCGTCGTGCGGTAGAGCCCTGTGAGCTCGAGTGACGGAATGAGGCGGAGCATTGGCTCCTTCGCGAACTCCCGTTGGGCCGCGGTCGTGCTCTCGAGCCAGAGCAAGTCGTAGCGGCGCGCACGCGTATCGTCGACCTCGGTTTCACCCGCCGCGACGGGCTGCGCCGCCATATCGAGAATCTCCATCGGCGCCACGAGCGCCGGAGGCGTGTCGCTCACGAGCAAGTCAGCTAGATTGAGTCGCGAGGTCGCCGCATCGGCAGTTGCGCGACTCGTCGCGAGCTCTGCATTCGCGAGCTCGAGTTCCGCGCGCGTGACGTCGTTGGAGCTGACGAGACCTGCCTCGAAACGGGCGCGCGCGTCGTCGAGGCTCTCGCGTGCGAACGCCTGACGGCTCTCTGCGGCGTGAAGCACTGCCTCGAACCCGAGGGTTGCCAGGTATGCGCCCGACGCTTCATAGGCAAGCAGGCGGCGTTGCTGAAGCGCATCGAGACGACTCGCTTCACGCAGCAGTTTTGCCTGCCGGTAAAGCGGAAACGCGCGCGCGTCAAACAACGTCCAGGAGAGGGTAGACAGAGTGTTCTGCGCGTCGCGTGCCTGGAGCGTCACCGTGTCGTCGCCGATTTGTCGCGTCGACTCGTAGCCGCGCTGCAGGTACGTGCCCGAGACCTCGAGCTCGGGGAAAAAGAAAGCGCGGGCCCGGCTGACACGCGACGCCGACGCTTCACTGCGCGCCTCGGCGGCCAGTACGCGCTCGTTGCGCGTCAACGCCAGATCGATCGCGCCGCGAAGCGTCAGTGGCTCGTCGGCAGAGAGAGGCAGTGCCAGCGCGAGTGCAGCGGCGGCGACGAAACGTGCGCACGGTGTGTGGGGTGGAGTGTGAGGGAGTCGGCTCATCATTCGTGGGGCGCGGCCTGCCAGCGCCGCGGGAGAGAAGCCTACATCGGACGCACGTCGCGCGGAACCTCCGTCGTTCACGAAACTGTTGCAATGATGGGAGGAGCTACGACCAGCGCCTCCACTCCTCCTCGTAATACCGGACGAGTATCTGGTTGTCGAGGCGGTTGATTTCGACGTCGACGGGCCCCATGTCGGCCGGCATGTTGAAGAGGGTGGAAAGCGTCGACGGAGTCAGGTAGCGAAGTCCCGAAGGCACCGCGTAAGGCTGCGGCTTGTCGTTGATCGTGGCGAGCGCGAAGCCCCAGACGCCGAACGCGGGGACGGTCGTCTGATAGGGGCGTACGCGGAATCCCGCCGCCTCCATCGTCCGAACGACGCACCAGAACGATCGACGTGCAAAGAGCGGCGACGTGCTCTGCACCGACACCGCGGCGTGCGGCGCGAGTCGCTCCTTGAGCAAGCGATAAAAGCGAGTCGTGTAAAGCTTGCCTAACGCAAAGTTGCTCGGGTCGGGAAAGTCGACGATCGCAGCGTCGTAACGCGCGCCGGTCGTCTCCTCGAGCCAGATCATCGCGTCGGCGTTGACGACCTCGACGCGAGGGTCGTCCATCGAATGACGGTTGAGCTCGCCCAGAGGAGGGAACGACCGGTAAAGCCGCGTCATCGCCGGATCGAGATCGACGAGCGTGATGCGCTCGACCGACGGGTAGCGGAGGATTTCGCGAAGGGCAAGCCCATCGCCTCCTCCGAGGATCAGTACGCGCTTCGGAGACGCGACCGACGAGAGCGCCGGGTGGACGAGCGCCTCATGGTAGCGGTACTCGTCCGAAGAGCTGAACTGGAGGTTTCCATTGAGGAAGAGCTGGAAGCCCCAGCGATCTTTCGTGATGAGGATCCGCTGGTAGGGTGACGTCGACGCGTAAACCACGGGGTCGGCGAAAAGGTGCTCCTCGCTGAGGCGCGTGAGGCGATCGGCGTTGAAGAGCCCCGTTGCGAGCAGCGCGATGACGATCGCCGACCTGATGCGCAAGCCGGTGACCCCCCGCTCGATCAGTGCGCGCATGAGAAACGTGCCATAGAGGCCGACCGCGGCGTTGAAAAGGCCGAAGAGGAGCGAAGTTCGGATCAGGCCGAGGCGCGGAACGAGGAGTAGCGGGAAGAGGATCGCGGCGAAGAGCGAGCCGACGTAGTCGAAACTGAGCACTTTCGACACGAGCTCACTGAAGTCGACGTTGTCTTTGAGGATCCGCATCAGAAGCGGGAGCTCGAGTCCGACGAGTGTGCCGATCAGGATCACGAGGCCATAGAGGAGTACGTGGAAAAAGGCGCCACGGGAGAAGCCGAGGAAAAGAAGCGGCGCGGAGAACCCGCCGGCCACTGCGACGGCGAGCTCGACATCGACGAAACGTGCCGCTAGCTCTCGCGTGACAAACCTCGAGAGCCACGCGCCGATACCGAGTGCCGAGAGGTAGAGCCCGATGATCAGCGAGAACTGCGTGATCGAGTCGCCGAGAACGTACGACGCGAGCGTCCCGGCGAGCAGCTCGTAGATCAGGCCGCAGGCGGCGATGATCAATACGTTGAGGTAGAGGAGAGGAGCTTTGGGCATTTCATCGGTCCTGGGTCCTTAGTCTTGAGTCCTTAGTCCTAAGTGCTGAGTCTTGAGTGCTGGGTGCTGAGCGATGGGTGCTGGATCCGGATGTCCGAGCTCTCAGGTTTGAGCTCCGAGTTTCGAGTTCTGGTCGTCGGGACGCGGCTGTCGAAACGCAGTGAAAGGCGGTGGACCGGAAGTCGCGAGGTGACGTCGTATTTGGTCTTTCGTTGCCAGCTCTCAACTCCGCGCTCTCCTGTAGTCTCGAAGAGCAAGCCCAGCACCGAGAACCCAATCCTCAACACTCAGCATTTAGGACTAAGGACTAAGGACTCAGGACTAAGGACTAAGGACTAAGGACTCGGCACTACCCATGGACCGCGGCAGCGATGATGATCGCGATTCCGATGATCACGGAGGCGATGATGATCGCGACGGCATTGTTGTGATCCTCTTCGATCTCCTTCCGAAGCGAGAAGGGGAGGTTCGCCGCGATCACTTTGAACGTGACGAAGAAAATGACGATGCCGAAGAGCGTGTAGAACGCGGTGTTGACGAAGACCTTCAGGAACGTGTTGATGTCGATGCCCATTACTTTCCTCCTCGGTAGCCCGACCTGTAGTAGACGTTGCCGCCCGACGCGCTCCTGACGTCGGGCCCGGAGACGCTTTTCTTCGCCACCGGAAACTCCCAGCCGCGCAGCACGGAGAGGCCATACGCAGCGATCGCTACGATGCAGAAGACGGTGTAGAGCCTGCGCAGCATATCGGCCTTTGCCTCCTCGAATGTCAGCTGAAGTCGCTGTTCGCCCAACGCTTCTGCTCGAAGTTCAACCTGTGGAAGAAGACGATTGCCGGAATGATCGATAGCGCGATGAACGCAAGGACGAACTGAATCATGTGAGGTACGCCCTGTCGCACGCGAAGCTCGAACGACGGCGTCGTTCCTTCCTGCCACTGCGTGTCGAGCGTAAGCGTGTAGTCACCTTCGGGGAGCGATGAGAGGTACATCGTCCGCTTCTGCGAGCCTTCGCTCCATGAACCGTCGCTGTCGCGGCCGAAGTAGTACTCGATCGGCATGGCGAAGTCCCAACGCAGGCCGGTTTTCGTGTCGTAGAGGATTCCTTCGACGTAGACCCACGAGTTGCTCACGGAGGCGTTCGCCTCGACCGCGAGATTCTTGCCTCCCGAAAGGTGGAAGGGTTGCGACACGAACGTGCGGGCGTGCTGACCGGGCGTGTCGGTCTCCAGCGCGAACCTGTTCGAGAGGATCACCTTTCGTGAGGCGAGCAACGAGAGCAGGATTCCCATGACGACGAGCACCGCGGCCGCGATCGCCCATACTTTGAGTACGCCTCCGTGCGGGTAAGGCTGGAAGGCGGCGATGCCAATCGGCTTTTCGAGGTCGGCGACGCTGAACGTCTCCGCGATCTTCTTCGGCTCGACGTAGATTGCGTGCGTGTAGTTGATCTCCCGCGCTCCACCTTCGAGCGTGATCTCCTTCGAGATCGACTCGGGAGGCGCGACGTACTCGGCGGTGCGGACCTTTTCTCCGACTTCGACTTTCCAGTAGAGCTCGCCGAGCACGTATTCGACGGAGGCGACCGCATCCGAGTACGGTCGAAACGACTTGCCGTTCCAGCGGATCGAGGCTCCCTTCATCAGGGGCTGCGCGTCGTCGATCTCACCCGCCTTCAGCGCGCCGGCAAAGCTCCAGTGGTGCTCGCTGCGGACGAGCCAGCGGAATCCGGCGTCGCGGTTGTAAAGCAGGTACTCCTCCCAGAAGTACTTCCTGTCGTACTTCACACTGCGAACGACGAAGCCGATGACGACGAACTCGATGCCCTGCACCGTTCCCTTCGATCCGAGCGGGATGCGCGGCGCCGCCATGTGCTTGAGCTTCTTCAGGAACTTCAGGTTCCCATGGTCGACGTCGAGCATCGAGTCGCAGTAGGGACAGACGACGCGCTCCGTTTTATCGGGCGCTTTGAGCTCGAGCGGCCCCGCGCAGTTTGGGCAGGGAAGGCTCGCCGCGAGGACCGTCCGTTCGCTGCGTCGCGCGCCGTCGAACTTGATCCCGAGCGAAGCGAGCGTGACTTCCTCGCCGGCGAAGAGAAGCGGTGCATCGCCGCTGTAATCGAGAGTGACGAAGCGGCTCCCATCGCCTGAGAGGTCTGCGTAGTCGTAGGTCTCGTTCGGCGTTAGGCGCCACGGGATCTCTCCCTCGGCGGCAATGAGCGTCGCCTCTCCGAGCTCGGTCACGACGAAGACGCCGCCGGCCGTCGGAAGCGCGACGCGCGTGCCGACGTCGATCCGGTCGAGCTCCGGCAGCGGCTCCTTCGATCCGGTCTCGAACGTCATGTAGTAGATGCCGCGCGCCTCGGCGAGCCAGCCCCACCGGCCGTCATCGAACGCTGCATACCATTCGTCCCAGAGTCCTCCCGCGGCATGGCGGATCTGTGCCCGCCCGGTGAGGCGGAAGCTCTTTCCCTGGTAGCGTCCCTGTTGGCCGACATGGAGCGCCGAGTCGGTCTCGGCGAGCGCCGCGACCTTGCCGAGATCTTCGACCGCGCGGTCGGTTCGCGCGACGACCGAGCGACACGAGCCGCAAACGACGACGGCGGAGCTGCCGAGCGCGAAAACGATCTCCGCGCCGCACGAGGGGCAGTTCGCCCTGGTCATCCGTCGATCTCCGCCGCGACACCACTCACCGCTCGCTCGAGCCGCCTTACCGTTACGTCCGACGCGCCGAGCGATTCGCGAAGCCGTTCCGCCCAGGGCCATTCGGGCCGTTCGCGACAGCAGTAGAGGTTGAACGTCGCCGCGCCGAGCTCGGGATAGGTGTGGCAAGCGAGATGCGATTCCGAGAGCAGCACGATGCCAGTCACTCCACCCTCACCCGGAAACTTGTTCCAGGCGGGCTCGCCGACGGGTTTGAGCCCGAGCTCACCCACGATACGGCCGATCACGCGCTGGATGCGCGGGAGATCGCGGAGCGCGCCGGCATCGCATCCGCTCGCGTCGACGACCCATTCGTGACCAACGATCATGATTGCGTACGGATTGTACGACAGCAGCGGCTGTCGGTTTCGGGTCGGGTACAATCTCGGGACGTTTCGGGAGGATGGAATCAGCGATGGCATTCGAGAAGAAAGAGCTGGCCGCGTTTGCCAGGACGAACCGCGATGCGTATGAGGCGCTCCTCAGGGACTTCGTCGAGGTTCCGACGGTGTCTGCACAACCAGAGCACAAGGCGGACATCGCGCGGGGAGTCGAGCTTGCCGTAGAAACGATCCGCGCGTTCGGCGGCAGCGCCGAAGTGATCGAGACGGCAGGGAACCCGATCATCCACGGCGTCTTCGACTCCGCTCCCGGCCTGCCAACAGTGACCGTGTACAACCATCTCGACGTGCAGCCGGCCTCGAAAGAGACCGAGCCATGGGATACCGAGCCATTCGTCTTCGCTCGTTCGGGCGACACCTATCGCGGCCGCGGTACGACCGACGACAAGGGTCCCGCGCTTTCGGCGCTGTTCGGGATCAAGGCGGCTCGCGAGGCGGGTGTGCCGGTCAACATGCGCGTCCTCTGGGAGCTCGAGGAAGAAATCGGCTCCCCCAACTTCGAGAAAGGGATCGCCTCGGCGAAGGAGAGGCTCGCGACCGACTCGATTCTCGTATCCGACACGATCTGGGTATCGCGCAGTCGTCCCGCCTGTCCAGCCGGGCTTCGCGGTATGGCGGGTTTCGTGATGACGCTCGAGACCGGCACGACCGACGTGCACTCGGGAGTTACCGGCGGCGTCGCGCGGAATCCGCTCGGTGAGCTCATGCAACTCGCGTCGAAGATGTACGACGCGACGACGGGGAAGGTGAAGATCCCCGGCTTCTACGACGACGTCGCGAAGCTCTCGAAGGGAGAGAAAGAGAATTTCCTCGGGTCGGGATTCACCGCAAAGCACTTCAAGAAAGCCACTGGGCTGAAGAAGATGCGCACCGAAGATCCGCTCGAAATGATGACGCGGCTATGGGCGATGCCAACGATGGAGGTCCACGGGCTGGTCGGCGGTTACACGGGCGCCGGTGTCAAAACGATCATCCCGCCTCGCGCGGAGTTGAAAGTCTCGTTCCGCCTCGTGCCCGATCAGAAACCGGCCAGGATCGCGAAGCTCGTAAAGGAGTTCGTCGCCGAGCACGCGCCCGACGTGAAGCTCACCGGAGCGAACTCGATGCAGCCTTACAAGGCGCCGATCGATGGGCCGCTCGCCGAAAGCGTGAAGGCCGCGATGAAGTTCGCATTCGGACGCGAGCCGGTGTTCGTGCGGGAAGGGGGCTCGATAGGCGCCGTGCCATCGATGGAAAAGGTTCTCCGCTGCCCGGTGATGTTCATCGGATTGTCGCTTCCGGAGCATGGGTATCATGCTCCGAACGAGAATTTCGATTGGGGCCAGGCGTCGGGCGGCATGGTGGCATTCGCGAAGTATTTCGAGCTGGTTGCGAAGGGCTGACCGAACCTGCGGGACGGAGCGCGCGTGGCGATCCAGATCTCTCACTACAAACTTCTCCGGAAGCTCGGCGCGGGCGGAATGGGCGACGTGTACCTCGCACAGGACACGATTCTCAATCGCTACGTCGCAATCAAGATCCTTCCGAAGAAGTTCACGTCGAACCCCGAACGGTTAGGCCGATTCCAGCGCGAGGCGCAGGTGGCGTCGATTCTCAATCATCCGAACGTACTCACGATCCACGAGGTCGGCGAGCACGATGGTTTTCACTACATCGTGACCGAGTACGTCGATGGCGAGACGCTGAGTGACGTGCTGAGAGGGGGATCGTTACCGGTCGCGGAAGCGATCAGGATCGCGATTGGCGTGGCGGAGGCGCTCGCCGCGGCGCACGAGTTCTGGATCGTCCACCGCGACATCAAACCCGACAACATCATGCTTCGCCACGACCACTACGTGAAAGTCCTCGACTTTGGACTCGCGAAGCTCACCGACCCCGAGGGCGCTACGGTGCACTTCGAAACGCAGCCGGGCACATTGCCGGGGAGCGTCCGCTACGTCGCTCCCGAGAGGCTCCTCGGTGAGGTTGCCGATCCCCGCGCGGACATCTTTAGTCTCGGGATCGTCACGTACGAGATGTTGGCTGGAGAGACGCCGTTTCCAGGAAACGGCGTGCTCGACATCGTGCAGGCGATCCTCAAGAGCGAGCCCCCGCCCCTTCGTTCACGCCGGCCGGAGGTCCCCGAAACTCTCGAGCTCATCGTCATGAAGGCGCTGCAGAAGGACCCGGCGACGCGGTATCAGACTGCGAAGGAACTGCTGACTGACCTCGTCGACCTTCGCCAGATCCTCGAGTACGAAAACACCGCGCGACGGCTTCGCGAGCGGCTCATGCCTCGCGTTCCGGAGACGTAAAGTCCTCCGCTCGCCCAGGAATGTGACAGCAGCGCGATCGCAAGGTCGTGTACGCTACAAGGGTGAGTGCTCGCGTCCTGGCGCGTGCGGCCCACGTGCGCCATGCCGTTCCACGAATTTCGCATAACTCCATACGCGACCGATCACACGGGTGATTCGCCCGCGCGCGTGCGCGACTGGAGAGACACGCGCAAGATGTTCGAGACGACGGCGGTCGACTCGCGAAAGCGAGGCTGGCGCGGCATGTTCTGGGGAATGCTCCCCGCGTCGATCGCCGCGCACGTGCTCGCGGGCGTCGGGGTGATCGCCGTTCAAACCTGGGAGACGAACTTTCCTACGGCACCGCCGGCAAGAGTCGAAGCGTATCAGCTGATGGTCGCCCTCTCGTTGCCGCCACCGCCGCCGCCACCTCCTCCGCCCGCCGCCCCCGCACAAGCTACAGAGACGCCACAGAAGTTGCCGGAAAACGTGGCTCCGGTCGCGATTCCCGACGTGATCCCCGAGGTTTTGCCAGCGCCAGTGCCTGGCTCCGATGGGTCCGACTCCGGCGTCGAGGGTGGCGTCGAGGGTGGCGAGATCGGTGGCGTCGTCGGCGGAACGGAGGGTGGCGTCCTGCCTCCGGGACCTCCGCCTGCTCCACCCGACACGATCGTCATTGCGCGGGACGAGAAACTTCCACTGAAGCCGCTGTCGATGGATTACCCGGTCTATCCCGACAAGTGGCGCTACCGGAGTGTCGGGGACAGCCTCGTCCTGCGTTATCACATCGACAAGAAGGGTCGCGTCGATGAGGTGGTACTTCTCCGCGCTCCTCAGTACCGCGAATTCGCCGATGCCGCGATCTCCGCTGTGAGGTCGTGGCGCTTCCGTCCGCTCATGATCAACGGCGAGCCGAAGGAAGTGCTGCACGAGCTCACGGTGAACTTCAGGATCGAGAAGCCGGAGCCGCGTCAATCGCTGCGCGGTGCAAGAACCCGCGATCCGGATCGCCGACCCCAGCTACCGAATCCCGGGCGTGCCGGCCCGACTCCTGCCGGCCCGACTCCTGCCGGCCCGGCTCCTGGCGGCCCGGCTCCTGGCGGCTCGCGAATGCCCGGCGAAGGTTCGGGCGATGGTAGGTCGAAAGGACCGTAAGGCAGGTCAACCTGGGCGGAACGTCCTAGTGTTCTGTCCGTGAATTGGGCGCAGTTTCGTTGCGGTTCCGACGGGCCGGGCGCGAGGAGCGCCGACGCAGGCGATGCGGGACATCGTCGAGAAGGCGCGACACCGCGAACGGCTCGTCGCAACCGCAACCCTTCGGGCTGGTGGCGGTTGCGCCGCGATCTCGTCGTCGCTCGTCGTCGACGATGTCGCCACATCGCCTCCTCCTCGCTCCTCGACCTCGCAGCGCAAGCGCCACCAGCGAAACTGCGCCGAATTCACGGACAGAACACTAGCCCTCATTCTGCTGCGACAGCCGATGGCGGTCTGGCTGCTTCATCCAAGCCGCTCTCGGCAGTCTCGCGACGAAGGGCTGGGGGAAATGAGGGCTAGCCCATTGGCCTGAACTGAAGAGGAAGAGGCTGAAGTTAGAACGATGAACGATGAAGTTTGAACCCAGAAAAGGGCCCCGGGCGACGGTTTCAGGGTTCAGCATTCAAACTTCTACGTTCTAACCTCGAGACTTTCGTCCCTAAGCTCAGGCCATTGGGGCTAGCCCTGGGGGAACGAAGGGGCCGCCGCGATTCCGATCGTATAATCCGCCACGTGAGAAACGTCGTCATCACCGGGGCATCGAGTGGAATCGGAGAGGCGCTGGCCATCGAGCTTGCGAAGCGAGGCTGGGAACGGATCGCGCTGTTAGGCCGCCGGGCAGGCGCACTCGAAGGCGTTGCGAAGGAAGTCATGGCCCACGGTTCGAAGCCGATGCCCATCGAGTCCGACGTCCGCGACGCGCAATCGGTGCGCGACGCGGTGACGAGGGTGGAGGCCGAG
This sequence comes from Acidobacteriota bacterium, assembly GCA_016184115.1. Classification (GTDB taxonomy): domain Bacteria; phylum Acidobacteriota; class Thermoanaerobaculia; order Gp7-AA8; family Gp7-AA8; genus JACPDH01. The sequence continues at coordinate 25,675 of JACPDH010000061.1, forward strand.
TGGGGTCCGGTCGATCTCGCGGTTGCGAACGCAGGGATCGGCTTCCCGACGCCGGCGCACCGCTTCTCGCTCGATGACGCCAGGGCGATCATGCAGACGAATTTCGACGGAATGCTCCATCTCTGGGACGCTGTCTCGCCGAAGATGCTCGCGCGCTACGAAGGACACTTCGTCGCGATCGCGTCGCTCGCCGGTCTGCGCGGTCTCCCAGGCGGCTCGGTCTACGCTGCGAGCAAGGCGGCGATGCAGGCGTGGATGGAGGCGAGCCGCGTCGAGCTCACCGGCAAGGGGATCGCGATGACCATCGTAAACCCGGGATTCGTCGCGACGCCGATGGTGGAGAAGAACCGTTTCAGGATGCCATTCCTCATGAAGACTCGCGACGCGGTGAGAAAGATCGCTGACGGAATCGAGCGCCGGGCGCGCGTGATCGAGTTTCCGTTAGGCACGTCGATGCTGATGCGCGCGCTGCGCCTCGTTCCCGTGCCCCTCTTCGACCGCCTCGTTCGTCCCTGGTCGAGGCGGAGAGTCGACCTCGAGCGCGCGAGGCACTAAGCGGCCGGCTCGACGACGTTAGCCCGCATTTCTCACAGCCTTTCTGCTGCGACAGCCGATGGCGGTCTGTCTGCTTCAGAGAACCTGTCGAAGCGAGCTCAGCGGGGCGGGTTGACCGGCTTCGTTGCTGTTGCGGATGTAGTTCCCGGAGGCAGGATGGTGGCGGTGGCGTGCTCGCCGGTGGCGTCCTTGCGGTGCCAGTGCTTGTGTTCGTCGCTCCAGACGTAGTTCTTCATGTCGGCCGGAATCCCCGGCTGCTTCATCTGGGATGCGACCTCTTTCGGGAGCTCCTGCTTCACGGCCTGGCCGGTCGTTGCGTCGTGCCAGTGTCCATGTTCCGGCGACCAGACCTTTCCCGCGGGGACCGGCCCGTTCGGCTGCGGAATGTTCACTGGAAGACCAGCGCCCGGCTTGTTGAGCGGGACGCTCTTCTGGGGCGTGACGGTGACCCACTCGTTGCTCACAGGCTTGTCGTGCCAATGCCCGTGCTCGCGAGACCAGACTTTTCCGGCGGGCGCCGGACCCGGAGGCGGTGCACCAGGAGTCGCGACGGGCGCCGCAGGAGTTGATGGCGTTCCCGGTGCCGGGGCGTTGCCTGGAGCTGGTGCCGCAGCAGCCGACTGTGCGACGGGAGCGGGAGCGTCGTCAGAGCCTGCTCGGGTCTTCGCGACAATCGCGATTGCGGCGACGACCGCGATCACGGCGACGATCATGCCGAGGCGACCCCGATTTGCCGACGGCGTGGCCGACTGGCAACAGTGTTTGCTTTTCTTTCCGCTACCGCAGGAGCAGAGTTCGTTGCGTCCGGTCTTCATCCTTGCACCTCGACGGCGTGCTGGTCGTCGCCGTCAGTGGCTCCATGAACCGGAGGGCGGGATACAATCTTCCACCGCAAACGCGGCTCCCCACGACACGATGGCTTTCAGAGACACGCTCTTCCTCAAGGCATGGGCCTTCGCGAAGGTTCCGATGATCTGGCTCACCGGCGCCTCGGTCGTCGAAGCGACCGACTCGCGCTGCGCGATCCGGATACCGTTCCGGCGGCGAAATCGGAACCACCTCGGTTCGGTCTACTTTGGAGTGCTCTGCATTGGTGCCGACGTCGCAGGTGGATTCCTTGCGATGCGTCAGATTCATGCGGGAGGGGGCGGTGTATCGCTCATCTTCAAGGACTTTCGCGCCGAATTCCTCAAGCGCGCCGCGGGCGACGTGCTGTTCACCTGCGCGGACGGCGAAGCGATCGCTGCGCTCGTGCGGCAAGCCCGCGCGTCAGGCGAGCGCGAGAACATGACTGTCATCGTCGTCGCGACCGTCCCGTCGAAGCTTGGTGAGGAGCCGGTCGCGCGCTTCGAGCTGACTCTTTCTCTGAAACGGCGCGACGACTGACTGGAGAGCTGGATGGCGAAGCGATACTGGCTGCTGAAATGCGAGCCCGAGGCGTACACGATCGGCGATTTGAAGCGCGACGGAGTGACGTCGTGGGAAGGCGTGCGCAACTACCAGGCGCGCAATTACATGCGCGATGACATGAAGCCAGGTGACGGCGTGCTCTTTTACGCGTCAAACGCAGATCCGTCCGGCGTGTCGGGTCTCGCCGAGATTGCGCGTGAGGGCTATCCCGACCATTTCGCCTTCGACCCGAAGCACGATTACCACGACGCGAAGAGCGATCCGGAGAGCCCGACCTGGTTCATGGTCGACATTCGCTTCGTCGATAGTTTTGACACGATCGTTCCACTTGCCTCACTCAAAGCGACGCCAGGTCTCGAGGCGATGATGGTGACGCAGAAAGGGAGTCGTCTATCGGTGCAGCCGGTGACGAAACAAGAGTTTGAGATCGTCGCGTCGCTCGGCCGCAAAGGAGCGCGCGCAAGCGCGAAGAAGACGAAATGAGCGCGACCAGCTTCATCACGCACAAAGGTTCGAAGATTCTTTACATCGACCTCGCGCGGAAGACGCCGGAGCAGCTCCTCGCCGCGATCCGCGAGGCGAAGGCGGTCATCGGCCAGCAGGAGCCCTTCTCGCTCCTCACGCTGACCGACGTCGAAGGCTCGAGCTACAACCGCGTGGTCGCCGACGAGCTCAAGGCATACGTGGCGCACAACAAGCCATTCGTTCGCGCGGGCGCTGTCGTTGGGCTGAACGACCTCAAGCGGGTGATTTTCAACTTTCTGAACCGTGTGACAGGGCGCACGCTGAAGGGCTTCGACCGGGTCGAGGCCGCGAAGGACTGGCTCGCATCGCAATAAAACGGGCGGCGTTGCCGCCGCCCGTTCAACCGTGCGAGGGCCCGTTCGTTACCAGGTGACGCTGACCCAGCCGAGAGCGCGACTGTCGATGATGTCGCCGCCGAACGACTCTCGGTGCTCGTGGCCGAACGCGTTGCTTGCGTTCACCCCGAGCGCGATCATGTCGTTGATTCGGTAGTCGGCCGTCACGTTGGCGATCCCGTAGGATGGGACGTCGCCGATGAAGATGCCGGTCGCCCACGGGAAGTCGTCGACCCAGCGATAGTGCGCCGAGGCGCTGAAGCGATCGCCGCGGTAACTGACTCCGAGGTTGTACTTGTGCCCCGGCGCATTCGGGATCAGCACGTCGCCGGGTCTGGTGGTTCCCTTCTTCACCTCGAACTCGAACCAGTTGTAGTTCGCGTCGATGATCCAGCGGTTCGAGAGGTAGTAATTCATCGCGATCTCGAAGCCTTCGGTGTCGACCTGGCCCGCGTTTGCGTACGAGAAGACGACGGCGGGAGCTCCTGTGCCCGGCAGGTTTGTGAAGCCTGCGAACACCGAAGCGGGAAGTGCCTGCCTGAGCGCGCCGACGACGGTCGCAGCCTGGACCGGCGACAGCGACGCGGGTGGTGCGTAGGGCGAGTAGGTCGGATTCGCGCCGGGGAGAAGGTCGGTGACGAAATTCTCCAGCTGATTCTGGTAGTAGTCGATCGTGATGTATGCCTTGCCGCCGGCGATCACCGAATAGCCGATCTCGTAGCTCGTAATCTCTTCCACCTCGAGGTCCGCGTTGCCTTTGGCGAGGATCGGCACGAAGCCGAAACCGAGAGGCACGTTGCCGATGACCGGCTTGAGTGCGGTCTCGAGGGCCGAGAGATTGAGAGGCTGACCGGCGGGTGCCGACAGGAAGAATTCCGAGTAGTTTGGAACCTGGAACGCCTCGTTGTACGTGGCTCGAATCGTCTGGTTAGGCGTGATCGAGAAGACCATCGAGCCTTTCGGCGAGAACTGTGAGTCGTGAAGAGTCGAGTCGTCCCAGCGCGCCGCTCCGACGAGTTTGACGCGCGTGCCGGCGTTCCACGTCACCTGGCCGAAGAGTGACTGCTGGTTCTCGTCGTGTGCCTCGTCCATGAGCGTCTGCCTTCCCTGCGGGTTGGCCGTATCGACGCTTTGCTTCGTATAGGATCCGCCGCCGATCAGGACGAGCTTGTCGTCCATGAAGCCGTAGTTGCCCTGGATCTCGGCGCGTGCGTTGTAGGAATCCTCGAACGTGTTGGCTCCCGAACTGAGGAGGAACTGGTCGTCGGAATCGCGCCCGTCGTAGTACGCAAG
>JACPDH010000062.1 GCA_016184115.1 Acidobacteriota bacterium
AGGGATGCTGCAATCTCGAGCCCCGCGGCTCCGACCATCGCGACGAGCGCGGGGAACGATGTCGCGCGAGCTCGCAGCTGACGCGTGCCGAAGGCGGATGAGGAAACGAGGCGCGAGATTCCGAGAAACAGCAGAGGTGCACCGCTCCAAACGACCGCCGAGGCTGCACCTGCCATGGGTAGCGCGACGCGAAGGGTACGGCGTGCGGCGAAGGGGAGTGGAGTCAGGTAGGCCAACTGCCACGAGCCGTTCAGCATCAGCATGCCTGCGAACCCCGCTCCCACCCCAAGAATGGCGCGGCCCGCGATCGGCGACCAGAGCGCGACTACGATGGACAAGAAAATAGCGGCGGTCCGACATCCCTCGCCGGCGGCCCAGCTTCCCAGGAACTCTCGTCGGTGACGCCTGCGAATCTCCGTAAAGAGAACCGCGGTCACTGACGCCTGTATCAGGTCGAAGAGTTCAAGCTGCACCATCCGCCGTCGAGGGACTGCCGAACCGCCGCTCCCCCCGAGCCTCCGGAGCCAGTGAGTCTCGTTTGTCCGTTTCCAATGTCTGCAACTCAAGTGCCAATTGAGGAGAGCTCAAACAACATCCAAAAGCCACAAGATTGCAAACGACGACTGCCGAATGGCCAACTCGGCGACAAGTTATTTGTCGCTAATCTCTCTTCGCTTGGCGGTGACTGGTAAGTAACTGCGCGAACGATTGACGGGTGTAAGCCGCGGAAGGGACGTGCAGGCTGCTCGTCCGCAGTCTCAAAGAAGGCGAAGCTGGGGCGAGCTGTGGAGATCGAAAAAGCGTCGTATTTCTCCCGCTGCGTCCCGAGTCGTCAACTCCCGAGGCGAGCTCTCATACCAATCGCTAGGAAAATAGCGCGTGTACTGCGGTTGTGTGAAGCGCCGGCAGAGCAGCGCAATGACGCCGACGTCTCGTTCGCTGCGGATGACGCGCCCCGCGGACTGGACGACGCGGGTCATCCCGGGAATCAGATACGCGAACTCGAATCCCTGTGCGTACTGTTCGTCGTAGTAGTTCTTGAGAAGCTCCTGCTCGAACGTGAGGGACGGGAGTGCCGGGCCGACGACGCAGACCGCCGATAGCATGTCACCCTGGTAGTCGATTCCCTCGGCATACATCCCGCCGGCGACCGCGAGGATGAGGCAAGGGCGGACCTTCGTCCTCGTTAGGGCATCGAGAATCGCGCGGCGCTCGTACTCAGTCATGTCAGGGCGCTGGACGAAGACCTCGTGCTCGGTTGCAGGCAGCCTGTACGACACTTCCTGAAGGAAGGCGTAACTCGGGAAGAGGGCGAGTGCGTTGCCTTTGGTTGCAGACGCGATCGTGGCGACGTGTTTCGCGATCGGGTCGTAGCTCCCGGCTCGCGCTTTCCAGGTCGTGTCGACGTCGGCGACGACGAGAACGCGGCGGTTCTCTCGTGGAAACGGAGAGGGGAGCGAGAGCTCGGCAGTGCGGTCGGTGGGAAAGCCAAGCGTTCGCCGGTGAAAGTCGAACGGCTCGAGAGTAGCCGACATCGCGATCGTCGCTGCCGAGGCTCCGATGATCTCGCCGAGGAAGCGTGACGGATCCTTGCAGAAGACTTTGAGCACGAGCTCGTCAGCACGTCGTTCGATGATGTGCGAGAACTCCCCTCCTCGGTTCGCGAGCGCGTCGGTCAGTCGCACGAGCGCATAGTAGAAATCGATGACCGGATCGTCCTCTTCGGCGACGCGGTTCTCGATCTTCCAGGCGATGTAACGTAGGACGATCTTCTCCCACTCGAGTCGCTGGCGCATGAGAAGTCGGATGTCGGGCTCGCAGAGCGCCTGTCGCGGCGATCCTGGATCGGAGCCGACCGGCTCGGCGAGGTCGTGGAGGTGTGTGCGCAGCTCGTCCACGAGCTCGTCCCAGCCGTCGGGCGCGGCGTAGGGGCGCGATGCAAGGTGCATGGTGACATTGCGGAGCTTCTCCTCGCCGATGTCGGGCGAATAATAGCCGCGTCCACGGTCGAGGAGGTTGTGCGCTTCGTCGACGATGAAGACGCAGTCGCTCCAGTCGCCATCTTCGGCCCAGGCCTTGAGCCCGACATAGGGATCGAACACGTAGTTGTAGTCACAAACGATGACGTCGGCTTCGTCGACGAGCTCGAGCGAGACCTCGAACGGGCAGACCTTCTCGCTTCTGGCCATCTCGAAGACGACGTCGGGATCGAAGTACGAAAGTTCGTCGCGGATCCTCGATACCAGGTGGTTTCGCTCCATCTTTTCGGCGTAGTCGCGCGCGTACGGGCAGAAGTCTTCATGGCAGATCACTTCGTCGTTCGCGCACATGCGTTTCTTCGCACGAACGCGAAGCACCCGGAACGTGCCGTCGTTCAGAGCCTCGAAGGCGCGTACCGCATGGTCCTGTTGCAGTGTCTTCGGTGTCAGAAAGAAGAGCTTCTTCCCTCTGCGGAGGCACTCGCGGAGCGCGGGGAAGATCGCGGCGATCGTCTTGCCGATACCGGTCGGTGCGGAAACGAGAAGTGTCTCGCCTTCGCGCACGGCCCGTTCCACCGCTGCGATCATCTCGACCTGGAACGGGCGCATCCGGTCATGTGGAAACTCGATCGACTCGGCCCACGCGCTCTTTGCCATACGGAGAGCGCGCTCCGACTCGAGCCTTCCGACGAGAGCCTCTAACGAGTTGCGAAAGGTCTCTTCGACCGCGTGCGCATCGAATGGGCTCTCGATCGTCTTCGCCTCGCCGCTGACGAGGTCGATCAGCACGAGTTGCGGAGCGAACGCGTGGCTCGCGTACTCCTCGCGACGCGAGAGAAACCAGGCATACAGGTGCAGTTGATAGAGGTAGTGCTGCAGCCGCTCCGATCGCATCAACCTCTCGAGCTCCAGCTCGAAGTGGATCGACTTCACCTCCTCGACGACGGCGCGGGACGCGCTCGCATCGACTGACAGTCCGTCGATCCGTCCCGCGACGGTGACCTCCCATCCTCGGATCGATGCCTTGTGGGTCACGAAGACTTCGGGGCGATAGTTAGGGTCGGCCGCAGCGCGCGCGCCCGCGCGCTTCTCGTGAATCTCCCTCCCGATCCACATCCGGCGAAAGGTCTCACTCCGATCACCACCGATCTTTCGGTAGCTCTCCTCCCAGGAAAGGTCGCCCACCGCGCAACGGAGCGTGCGGTTCTCGAAGTCGATGCGCATTCGAGAACAAGAGTAGCGGCGTGGGCAAGGGAAGACCAGATTTGATACAGGGGACGAAAGGCCGTTCACGGGCTCGGGAGCGTTCACGTTCACGATGGCGACCGGTGCGGACGGCACTCGAATCTCGCGAATAAGCGGGGCTGACTAGACGTGAACGTGAACGCTCGGGCCCGCGCCCGGTCTCTGGATTTCCGAAGATCTCCGGGAATAGCTTGTGTCGCACAGTAGTTGTGTCATGCAATTAGTTCGGAGCCTAGATGAAAAAGACGACCGAAATCGCCCGATTCCGTGAAATTGCCCAACTGCTCTACCGGCGTCTTGGAATGCTCCAGCGCGACGAGATCTGCTGTGCCGGCGTCACCGTGCCGCAGTGCTACGCGATGCAGATTCTCCACGCCGAAGGGGAGCTCGCGCAGGGCGAGCTCGCAGGCCGCCTCGGGATCGATCCGAGTAGCGCCACGCGCGCGGTCGACGTCCTCGAGCGCAATGGGCATGTCGAGCGCATCCGCCCCGACGAGGGGGACCGCCGCAAAGTGATGCTACGACTGACGCCGTCCGGCGCAGCGCTCACCGACCAGCTGATGAAAACCGGCGACGACCTGTTCGGCGGCTACCTGACGAAATTCACTCCCGGCGAGCGACGGGATCTCGTGCGTCTGCTCAGGAAGCTCGCCGATGCGATCGGAGCCGAGAGTTGCTGCTCCCTCCCCGACGCTGGAGATCGATCAACCACCGACGCAGACGCTTCGAGGAGGAAGTCATGAGCTGCTGTACACCGAAGGCCCCTACTGCATCACCGGCACTCGAGACGGGCGACATCCGTGATCGCGTGCGCGAACGCTACGCGCATGTCGCCCTGACCACCGGAGAGGCGCCATGCTGTGGAACCGACTGCCACCCGGTCGAAGCGAGCGAGGCGATCGGCTACACCGCCGACGAGCTAGCTTCGATTCCCGGCGACGCGAATCCCGGTGTTGGATGCGGCAATCCGACTGCCGTTGCAGAGATCCGCGAGGGCGAGACGATCGTCGATCTCGGGTCAGGCGGTGGCATCGACTGCTTCCTCGCCGCGAAGGCGACGGGACCTAACGGGCGTGTGATCGGGATCGACATGACCGACGAGATGCTCGAGCGCGCGCGGCGCGGCGCACGCGACGGAGGGTTCTCGAACGTCGAGTTTCGCAAGGGTTTCATCGAGGAGCTTCCGCTCGACGATGCATCGGCCGACCTCGTGATCTCGAACTGCGTGATCAACCTGTCGCCCGACAAGCCGCGCGTCTTCCGTGAGGTCTACCGCGCTCTGAAGCCGGGTGGACGCCTCGTGATCTCCGACATCGTCGTCACCGAGGCGTTGCCCGAGGCCGTTCAGCGAAGCATCGAAGCGTACGTCGGCTGCATCGCGGGAGCCCTGCACATCGACGACTACCTCGACGCAATCCGTGCTGCAGGATTCAGCGAGGTCGAAGTGATTTCGAAGAACAGCTACGGCAGCATCGTCACCGCCGATCGCGATCTGGTCGCACGGTTCGCCGCCGAGCTCGGTACGGACGCGGCATCGGTTGGACGCTGGGCGTCGGCCGTCACCTCGCTCCGCGTTCGCGCGGTGAAGTGAGGCGGCTCGCAGGTCAGAAACATGCCGGGGCACGGTATCTCGTGCCCCGGTTTGAGCTCGTCGAGGACGATGTCCCTTCGGGACGATCGACGGATGCGACGATTGATTCGCAGCGACTCGCGTGGCGTTAGGCGGCCCCGCGCTTCAAGTCACTCCGAACCAACTCTTGACCTCCGGCTTGATCCAGAAGATCAGCAACGCGACGGAAAAGGGGAGGGTGAAGCAGCCGGTGAAACCGATGCAGATCACGACGAGGTCGTAGACCCAGGCCCACGGCCGGCGTGGGAAGCCGAGCGAGACCAGGTATGCAAGCGCGAAAAATGTGCAGGCGCCTGCCATGACGAAGAGCAGGATTGCGGGGCCAAGCTCGTCCTCGAGGGCGCCTGGAGCGAAGATGCCGATTGCCGCAAGTACCGCGGTAATCGCGAGGTAGAGGAGCGCATTCAGGACGACGTAAACCTTGTACCAGAAAACGACCTGTGGCGCCCGCGGCGGTGCGGGGCTAAATTCGGTACTCATGTCGTGCTGATTATGAACGGTTGACTCGTGTCTTGTTTAAGGCGCCGCGGCCCCCGGGGACGCGAAGGCGCATCCCCGGGGTCTCCGCGACGCACACTCAGCGCGTCACAACGGCTTCGCGCGTTCCGTCATCGCGCGTGATCATCGTCGCCGTGCCGATACGTTCCATGCTGTTGCGCACGCGTCGGGCGTGCTCTTTGTCGACCTTCTTACCGACAGTGAGCGGATCCCTGGGCTGAACCTTGCTAGGGAAGAGATACGACGGGTTTGCGAGCAGAAGAGGATCGACGTAAACCGGGTCTCCGGAACGATTGTCGACCACTGACGCGTAGGCAAACACCACGGCGTATCCGTCGGGGTCGTCCACGCCTGGATCGAACACGAAGAATTCGATGGTTCCCCGGTCGATCGTCACCGGGAGTCGGTCCTGGATATGCCCCTGCGGAGGGATGTCGAACGGGATATCCTTCGCGACCGTCCCGCCGAGCTCATCGTAGATATTGACGAGCATGCGCACCGTATATCGGCCGAGGTTTACAGCCCCGACGTTTGTACGGAAGCCGCTGACTCCGGCCGTACCGAAGTTCCGGACCCCCGCGGAGATTGCACTGAGGTTCTCGAACTCGAAGTCCATCAGTCCGGCAATCACGCCGGGTATCGCCTGGCCGTACGTGCCGCTGCTGGCGTTGTTGAATGTGTTCGAGCGCACGACGAACGACAGGTTGAGGATCGTCGGGTTCGCGACGTGCTTGTTGTCCTCAGGGAACGTGGCGATCAGGAGCGATCCTGTGCCCGTGCGCTGAAAGACACCGTTCACGACGTTCGACGTCGCAAAGAACTGGTTCGACGGGATCTGTACGAGCACCTCGGCGCCTTGTTTCAGCCCGCTCGGGAGAAACGTCACGCTCACGAATAGCGTGTGAGGCTGCGGGTTGAAGATCGTCAGCTCGCTCGCCCAGAGCGTGCCGCCTTCTCCTGACGTGCTGCCGACTGCCGGAACGACGAACGTATCGTAAATCTGTGCAGAAGCTGGCGCTGCAACGGCTAAGAGGATTGCCGCAACGAGCGGCAGCAGATTGTGGGATCGGATCATTTGTACCCTTTCCGGGTACCGGCAAACTGTGCAACTAGACAAAGGCGAAACGCATTCCCCTCCGCGGGGTCGTTGACCGCTCCGAAACGTGGCTCCTGAGCTATCATGACGCCTCCATGAACCGGCTAGCCGATCGCCTCGAAGGGTTCGTCCAGTCTGACATCCGTCGCATGTCGCGCGAGTGTGAGCGCGTCGGCGGAATCAACCTCGGACAGGGAATCTGTGATCTCCCAACCTTGCCGCTCGTCGCAAACGGAGCGATTGATTCGATTCGCGCCGGCCACGCGGTCTACTCGAAGTTCGAGGGAATCGAGTCGCTCCGCGAAAAGATCGCCGCGAAGTGCGAGCGCTTCAACGGTTACAGGGCCGACCCGGCATCTGAGGTCGTAGTGACGGTCGGTTCGACGGGCGGGTTCGCAGCGGCCGCGATGGCAACGCTGAATCCCGGCGATGAAGTGATTCTCTTCGAGCCTTTCTATGGCTATCACCTCGGAACCCTCAGGCTCCTGGGGGTCTCGACGAGGTTCGTACCGCTCCGCGGGCCATCGTGGGAGATCGACTTCGACGAGCTCGCCGCAGCCTTTGGCCCTCGAACGAAAGGCATCGTCGTTTGCACGCCGTCGAACCCGTGCGGCAAGGTCTTCCGCCGCGAGGAGCTCGAGAAGATTGGCGCCCTCTGCCGCACCCATGGTGCGCTCGCCTACACCGACGAGATTTACGAGTACATCGTCTACGACGGACGGCACCACGTCTCGATGGCCTCGATCGAATCGTGCCACGATCTCGCGATCACGATCTCCGGCTTCTCGAAGACCTTCTCGATTACTGGTTGGAGAATCGGGTATGTGACAGCTCCAGCCGACATCGCGAAAGGGATTGGACTCGTGAACGATCTTCTCTACGTTTGCGCACCGACGCCCTTACAGTACGGGGTGGCGCGCGGACTCGAAGTCGAAGAGAGCTATTACGCGGAGATGGCGAGCGACTATCAGGCGAAGCGCGACATGCTCGCCGAAGCGCTGCGAGCATCGGGAATGCAGCCATGCGTACCCGAGGGGGCCTACTACATGCTCGCCGACGTTACGGGCCTCGGGTTTGGCGGAGCGCGCGAAGCAGCTGACGCGCTGCTTGCCGAAGCGAAAGTCGCGTCGGTGCCCGGAACCGCGTTTTATGCCTCGGGTGGTGGCGATCAACTGCTCCGATTCTGTTTTGCGAAGGACTTCGAGCCGCTCGAGCAGGCGTGTCGCCAGATCCGCCAGTTCCGGGCGGCGTCAGTTCGTACATAGGAGAAGAACAATGCAGGAATTCTACGAACCGAAGGCGGGGGAGCGTGCCCCCGAATTCAAACTCCCCTCGACCGATGGCAAGCAACTCGGGCCGAAGAATTTCAAGGGGAGTTGGATCGTCCTCTATTTCTATCCGAAAGACGACACGCCGGGCTGTACGGCCGAGGCATGCGGATTCCGCGACGGGATGTCGTCGCTGACTGGCGAGGGCGCCGTGGTGCTCGGCGTATCAACCGATCCGATCACGAGCCACGACAAGTTCCGCGCGAAGTACACCCTCAACTTCCCGCTTCTCTCCGACGAGACGGCCGACGTCGCGAAGATGTACGGCGTCTGGAAGGAGAAGAACATGTACGGGCGACGGAGCTGGGGCGTGGCTCGCATGACCTACATCATCGGCCCTGACGGGAAGGTGAAGAAGGTCTACAAGAAGGTGAAGGCCGACGAGCATCCGGCGCAAGTGTTGGCCGATCTCCAAGAGCTCAAGAAGGCCGAAAAGTAGGCGATTCGGGGCCCGAGGCCTGCGTTTCGGAGCGGCGAAGCGTCGCTTGTTGGGCAGCGGTTTCTCTCGCCCGCCACTGATGATAAGGTTTCCAGCGCGATTCGTGAGGGTTCTCGCGTACCGCAAAGCCGCACCGTCCAAGCTCATTCGAAGGAGATCGCGATGCAATTCCCGGACTACGTGAAGAACCAGAAGCTCAAGTCATGGGTCGAGTCGATGGTTCAGCTGTGCAAGCCCGACAACGTGTACTGGTGCGACGGAACGCAGGAAGAGTACGACCGGCTTTGCGACGAGATGGTGGCCTCCGGAACGCTGATCAAACTGAGCGAGGAAAAGCGGCCGGGTAGCTTCCTCGCGCGCTCGGACCCGTCCGACGTCGCGCGCGTCGAGGACCGCACGTTCATCTGCAGCCGCCACGAGAACGGCGCGGGACCAACGAACAACTGGACCCCTCCCGACGAGATGCGAGCGCGGCTTCGCGGCCTCTTCGACGGCTCGATGACCGGCCGGACCATGTACGTCATTCCGTTCTGCATGGGCCCGTTAGGCTCACCGATTTCGTACATCGGTGTGCAGCTCTCCGATTCGCCGTACGTGGCTGCCAGCCTTCGGATCATGACGCGCATGGGACGCAAGGTCGTCGAGACGCTCGGAGACGGCGAGTTCGTTCCCTGCCTTCACTCCGTCGGCGCGCCGCTTGCCAAGGGCCAGAAAGACGTCGCATGGCCCTGCAACAGAGAGCACAAGTACATCGTCCACTTCCCCGAAGATCGTGAAATCTGGTCGTTTGGCTCAGGCTACGGTGGAAACGCACTGCTCTCGAAGAAGTGTTTTGCGCTGCGGATCGCGTCGGTCATTGCGCGAGATGAGGGTTGGCTGGCGGAGCACATGCTGATCCTCGGCGTTGAATCGCCCGACGGCGAGAAGACCTACGTTGGTGCGGCGTTCCCGAGCGCTTGCGGAAAGACCAACTTTGCGATGCTCATCCCGCCGAAAGTCTTCGAGGGATGGAAGGTCACGACGGTTGGCGACGACATCGCATGGATCAAGCCTGGTTCCGACGGGAAGCTCTACGCGATCAATCCGGAGAACGGCTTCTTCGGAGTCGCGCCGGGAACGTCGTACAAGTCGAACCCGAACGCGATGGAGTCGATCAAGCAGAACTCAATCTTCACGAATGTCGCCCTCACGCCTGACGGCGACGTTTGGTGGGAAGGGATGACCGACGAGGCGCCCGCAAAGCTGATCGACTGGACGGGGCAGGAATGGACGCCCGATTGCGGGCGTAAGGCGGCGCATCCGAATGCACGGTTCACGGCGCCGATCTCGCAGTGTCCGTCGATCGATCCCGAGTATGACAACCCGCAGGGCGTGCCGATCTCGGCGTTCATCTTCGGCGGCCGCCGCTCGAGTGTCGTCCCCCTGATCACACAGGCTTTCAACTGGACCTACGGCGTCTACTCGGCAGCGACGATGGGATCGGAGACGACTGCCGCCGCGGTCGGCGCGACCGGAGAGGTCCGTCGCGACCCGATGGCGATGCTCCCGTTCTGCGGGTATCACATGGGCTCGTACTTCAACCATTGGGTCGACTTCGGGAGGATTCTCCCCGCGGCCCCGCGCATCTTCTCGGTGAACTGGTTCCGCAAGGATGAGAACGGCAAGTTCGTCTGGCCGGGCTTCGGCGACAACATGCGGATCCTCAAGTGGATCGTCGAGCGAGCGCGCGGCCGCGGCCGTGCCCACGAGACACCACTCGGCTGGGCTCCCGCCTACGAGGACATCGAGTGGAATGGGCTCGATTTCCCGAAGGAGAAGTGGAACCAGGTGATGAGCGTCGACAAAGAGCTCTGGCACAAGGAAATCGTCCAGCACGAAGAGCTCTTCGTGAAGCTCTACGATCGCCTGCCGAAGGAGTTCATCTACGTGAAAGAGCTGATCACGTCGGGCCTTTGGCGCACTCCGAAGAGTGTACACATCGGTTATGGAGACCAGGGCCAGGCGGTCGACAGCTAAACTCGAGGTATCGAGATCGAATACGTGCGCGCCGGCGAAGGTCGGCGCGCTTTTTTTGTTAGGTCGATTCAGCGTGTGCGCGCTCGTCCGTCGCCGCTCCCGAAATACAGAGCGAAGGACGTCGGCGAACCTGGTCGGTGACGATGCCTCGACACACTTGCTTCGTCAGTGTGCCCAGGTGAAGTCGTTGAACATCGCCTCGGCGACGAGCACGGCGTTCAGCGCGCTGCTCCTCCGAAGGTTGTCGCAGACCGCCCAGATCCAGAGGCCGTTCGGGATCGAGTCGTCGCGTTTCACGCGCCCAACCAGCACATTGTCCTTGGTCCCGGCCTCGACAGTTGTCGCATCGCTCTCGCCAGCCGTGTCGATCGCCGCGCTCCTACCGATCGCCTCGCGTACTGCTGCGGCGTCGAGCGACTCGGTCGTCCTGAGAAAGATCGAGAAGCTGTGGCCGTGAAACGTCGAGCCCTGAATCAGGGAGATCGAAGTCGTCACCCCGAGGATCTCACGCAGCTCGCGCTCGACACGCGCCTCAACCGGCTCAGCGGCCGTGGCTGTGAAGAGGTTGAACGCGACCTGCCGGTCGAACACCGCTGTCGGGATCGGCTGCAGGTTCAGTGACTGGATCGTCTGTTGGAACAGCTCGTCGATTCCCGCCTTGTCGAATTCGGATGCGGGCTGGATGACTGTCGCGGTCGAATACTCGATGGGAGAGAGCGAGCGCACCCTGTCGAGCACGAGAGCGAGCGGCACGGTGACGGGATGAGGGGCGACGACAACGCCGGTCTCGCGTGTCGTCGGGCCCACGTTCAAGTCGGCGACGAGCGGCGTGTCGTCGCTGTCCGCGATGCTCAGTCGCGAGAGGTCGATTGCGAGAAAGCCCATCGAATCGGCCTTCGCAACCCATTGTTCGTTCTTTGCTCCGTCGCCGCAAAAGAAGACGACATCGAGGGCTTCAAGCTCGGCGTCAGAGATTTCGTTCACGACCGCGGCCTCGTCACCAAGGTCGGTCAGCGCTCCTTCGCTTTCGCCCGTGGAGTCGAGGAGGCGGATGCCCGCGAAGTTGACTCCGCGATCGTGGAGCAGAAGCTTCAACTCGGTGCCGACCAAGGTCTGCGGGTTGACGACGGCGACACGATATCCATTCTTCGACTTAGGCATGGGACTCAATCCTCAGGAGTGCAGGCGTCGAGCGCCCGCGAAAGTTTCAGCTCTATCCAGGGAGCTTCGTCTCCGCCGGCAGCTCAGCCTCGGGCGAGCGCGGGAACGCGAGATTCCAGAGCTTCACGACCGGGCCGGAGCTCACGTAGAAAAGGCCAAAGACGAGCATGAATTCCGCCGGCCACTTCAGGAACAAGGCGATCATCAAAACGACGAAGAGAAAGATCTGCACCGGAACCGGCTTCTGGACGTTCTTGAACTTCTGGCTCCGGTATCGGACGGTCGACACCATCGCGAAGGCGATGAGGATCGTCACGACCATCATGATCAGGGCGAATCGCTTGTCGGTCACCGGTTGAGGAGCGTAGTTGATGATCGACGAGATCGTCAGCGCGCCGGCAGGGATCGGAAGCCCCACGAAGTAGCGGTGATCGGTCTTGCCGCTGATCACGTTGAACCGTGCCAGGCGAAGCGAGCCCGCGACGAGGAAGACGAACGCGATCCCCGCACCGAGCCTCCCGAAGACGTGCAACGCCCAGGCGTAAACGAGAACCGCCGGGGCGACGCCGAAGGTCACCACGTCAGCAAGCGAGTCGTATTCCTTGCCGAACTCGGTCGTCGCCTTCATGAGGCGAGCCACGAGGCCATCGAACGTGTCAAAGATCGCCGAAACGATCAGCGCCCAACACGCGAGCTGAAAGAGCCGCCCCGCGCGGAGCGGGTCGCCCATCACGTTCGCCTCGCTTGCACGGAGCGCGAGCAGGATCGTGATGAAGCCGAACAGGACGTTCATGATCGTCAGCAGTGTCGGGATCGCAAGGACCCCGCGCCGCCGCGGACGGGGAACCTCGCCCGTGTCGTTGATCGACTCGTTCTCGGCTTCGCTCATTCCGCGCATTCTAACGAACAATGCTGGTCAAGCGGCAGTTCGCAGGTCAACCGGCACACGTCGAGCGCGATGACCGCGACTGGAACCCGCGAGTCAGGGTTTCGGGTAGGGTGGACCGGGCTCGATCAGCCCGTGAGTTGCCTGGCCTTGCCGGCCATCAGATCCTTGAGGTGGAGCTTTCGTTTCTTGAGATCCTTCTCCTCGACCTCTTCATCGATGGAGAGGGTTCGTTTTTCCGCGAGCATCGCGAGGCGTGTTTCACAATCGCGATGCTCACGGGACCAGCCGCGAAACTCCTCGTCCTCGTCGGCGAGCCGCTTGCGCAGCGCGTCAGTCAGATCCGACATGAGCGCCTCCTCTCGTCAACAACGGCACCATTCTATCGGTGATCGAGGGGGGCACGGCAAGGGGGTACGGGAAGGGTGACCTGCTCCCCCGGCTATAATCCCCGCTCGTGTCCCGGCCTTTCATTCTCCGCGCGTTCACGGGTCTCGTCCTGCTCCTTACGTTCGTTTCTCCATGGCATCGCGATCTGTTCGTCGGCGACGAGACGAAGTATGGCCAGGTGGTCCGGGAGATGACGACGTTGGAGACGATCGCCGTTCCGCATTTGAACGGCGAGCCATACACCCACAAGCCTCCACTCCATTTCTGGTTCGTTCGTGCGCTCGTCACTCTCTTCGGTACGCGATCGATCTGGCCCTTCGTCCTTCCGTCGCTGCTCAGTACGGTCGCGCTCGTCTGGCTCACCGGCCGGATCGCTGCAGAGCTCGCGGGCTCTGGCGCGAGACCTTGGGCCGAGCTCGTCGTATCCTCGTTTGCGCTGGTGTGGGGCGTTGCGCAGAGCGCGCGGATGGACAGCGAGTTCGTCCTCCTCACGACCGCCGCAGCGCTCTTTCTCTGGCGATACCTCGAGACGGGCTCGCGCCGAAGTCTTTTGATGTCTGCAGGATGTGCGGCGATCGCAACGCTCATCAAGGGACCGTTCGCGCCGCTCATCCTCGTTGTCCATTACACACTGGAGAGCGTGAGACGGCGCCGGCGACCGCGTGCGCGCGATCTGCTGGCGCTTCCGCCGCTGCTCCTCGCTCCGCTTTTGTGGCTCGTTCCTGCGACGCTGATCGCCGGGCGCGCGTGGATCGAGGAGATCATCGTCCGCCAGGCAGCGGGGCGTGTCGTGAACGCGTGGACCCACGGCGAGCCTTTCTGGTTTTACCTCACAGGCGCGCCGGCGATCTGGTTCCCCTGGATTCTGCTTCTGGCCGCCGCGCTCGTCGCCGCGTGGCGAGAGGCCCGCCCGGCGCTCCGATTCTGCGTTCTTCAGATTGCGGCGACGGTCGTGCCATTCTCATTGATCAGCAGCAAGCTGCCGGTATACATGTTACCGACGATGCCTGCGGCCGCGGTGCTGATCGGCGCATTCGTCGCGCGGCCCGACGAGCGTCTCGCCCGGTTCGCGCGCACCGGCAATCGCGCCATCCTTCTCCTGCTCGCCGTGGCCGGCGCGGTTGGCGTTACCTCGGCCGCCAGCCTCACCGATCGCCCGGAGGATGCGGCGCTCTTGTCGAGGTGGGAGCCGCAGACGCTGTTCACGATGATGCTCGTCGCCAGCATCGCGGCGCTGGTGTGGGATCTGCGGGGAGCGATGGAGTCGACGGCGCGAAACGCGCTCGCGCTAGCCTTCGCGTTCGTCGCGCCGATGGCCGTCGTCGTCGCCGTCTGCATGCCGCTCGCGAATGAAGAGGCGTCGACCGCGCCACTCGTTCGCATGCTCTCGAAGCTCGACGTTTCTGGCGAGGAGATCGCGATGTACTACGTGCCGCACCTCTGGACGCGCAACATGCCGGCGCGTCTGGAGTCGGTTAGGCAGGGAGGAGGCGACGTCCTTCGATCGCATCCAACTCCGCGCGTCGTCGTCGTCCGCGCCGACAAGCGCGGAGAGCTTGGCGGAGATCTCCTGCAGTACGAGTTGACGGGGAGCGTTCGGATGATCGGGAAGAGGTTCGATGTCTACCAACGCCGGTGATTCCGCAGCCTCGTCGAGCCGTGCGAGCGCCGTCGCCTCGGCGCTCTTCGTCGCATTGCTCGCCTTGTCGGTCACCTGGCCTGGTCCGGTGCTCTGGTTCAACCGACTCTGCTGCAATGCGCCACTCGACGTGAATGAGGTCTCGTTTCTCGGGCGCGAAGCTCCGCGATGGGACGTCGTCTACTGGTGGATCGTCGGCGTCGCGCTCCTTGCGCTCCTGCGAGGGCGCACGATGTGCGTTCGGGAGTCGTGGCGCCCCTTCGTCGACGATCTCAAATCGACCTGGCCGCATCGTGGTGTGCGCGGCCTAGGGTCTCGCGCGCTGGTGGCTGCGGCGCTCCTCGTCGGAGGCATCGCGACCGTCGTGATCAGCTATTGGTTTCTCGACATGTCCGCGATCGCTGCGGCGACGGGATGGCGATCCGCGTGGCTGCACGATTGGATCCGGCTGATGAACCGGCTCGGGGGCGGTGCAAACCCACCGATGGTCGTGCTGTTCTTCGTCGTCGCGGGACTGGCGCTCGGGCGGCGGGACTGGTGGCGTCTCGGCAGCGCGATGGCAACTGCGGGGCTCGCAGCAGGCGCGATCTCATCGATGATGAAGCGTAGTGTCGAGCGAGCACGGCCCGACTCGTGGTTAGGTCACTCGGTGTTCCGTTGGGACGGGGAGACGTCGTTTCCCAGCGGTCACACGATCGGCGCCTTCGCGATGGCGGTCGTGATCGTCCTCGGCGCGCGTTCGCGCGCCCTCCGGGTGGTAGCGCTGCTTCTCGCAGCTTCCGTTGCGGCGGCACGGATCCTCGCGCTACGACACTGGCCGTCCGACGTGTTGATGTCCGCGACGCTTGGAAGCGTCATCGGACTGCTCGTCGGCGAAGTGGCGTTCGCTTCGCGTGACGAATCATCCGAGACGCGTTGAGTCAGGCGCACTGCGCCGCGGTGCGCGCGGCGACGCAATTCACGAGCTCGACGAGACGAGGAAGGGCCCTCGCGACGGACGGCGAGAGGCGTTCTTCGAGCTCGAACGATTCTCCGGAGAGCGAGAAGAGATACGCCCTGGGCGCGCGTCCGTAGAGCTCGTGTGCCAGCATGAGGAGCGCCTCGGGTGATGCGCTGTGTGTAAGGCTGGAGTCGTCGAGGTGCGGCTCGAGCTCATCGCAGTGCAATTCGCCAGCCTGCCCACGCTGCGTCGCGTCGATGAAGAGGGCGACATCGAATGCGCTGATCGACTCCGCGAGCTCAGGGCCGAGCTGATGCACGGCGAAGACGACGACGTCCGACCGGTTCAGCTTCTCCGAGAGCGCCTCCGCGGCGAGCCGGCCCGCAGCGTCGTCGCCGCGAAGCGCGTTCCCGTAACCGATGATGACGACGCTCGTCATGCGCGCTCTTCCTTCAGGGCCGGGCGATCTGGTCGAGCAGCTCACCCGCCGGCCCGACGAGGCTGATCTGCACTGGAACGACACCCGCCGCGTGCGTGGAGCAGCTGAGGCAGGGATCGTAGGCGCGCACGATCGCCGACACGCGGTTCAGCATTCCCTCCCGGAGCTTCGTGCCGTCGATGAAATGCTCGGCGACCTGTTGCACACCCTTGCCGATTGCGAGCGCGTTGTGACCTGTCGCCACGATGAGATTCGCCCAGACGATCGCGCCCTGCTCGTCGACCTTGTAATGGTGAATCAGAACGCCGCGCGGTGCCTCGATCATGCCGACTCCCTCGAGCGCGTTGACGCCCGCGGTCGCACGAACGTGCGTCGAGAGAATCTCCGGATTCGCGAGGATTTCTTCGATTTTCTCGAGCGCGTGCACGATCTCGATGAGCCGTGCATGGTGGTAAAGGAATGCGCTTTCTGCAGGGTGACCGAAGCGCAGGCGGAGCTCCGCGAGCTCGGCATCGGCGATCGGCGTGCCGCACTGGTCGGCAGCGTTGATTCTGCCTAACGGCCCGACGCGGTAGAGCCCTTCGGGGAACCCTCGTGACCTGAAGAAGGGCGCCTTCATGTACGACTCGCGAAGGCTCGCCTCGCCGATGAACGTGTCGTACTGCTCGGCCGCGATCCCTTCCGCGGCGATGCTGCCGCCGGCGTCGCGGAAGCGGAGGTCGCCGTCGTAGAACTGCAGGTTGCCGGAACGATCGACGAGCCCCGCCGACATCAT
>JACPDH010000059.1 GCA_016184115.1 Acidobacteriota bacterium
CGGGTCGAGCGACGTCGATGTCGCCGATTGGAGGCTGCGCAACGCTCGAGCCGCGCTCTCGAGATCGCCGGTGCGAATGAAGGCGGCGACCAGGCCGAAGCCTGAGTCGATTCTGTCGGGATAGGTGCGGATCATGCGACGGTACGCTTCGATCACGCGGGGTGGATCGTCCCGGAGCTCGGCATGACGCAGCTCGAGCTCGAGCACGCGCTCTCGCGAGAGCCCCTCCGATGCGTCCCACGCCCTCTTCGCCTCGTCGATCGAACGTGAGACGTACCCTGCTGCCCAGAGGGCGCGCGAGAGCTCCGCGAGAACGGCCGAATTGTCCGCGTCCGTCGTTGCCGCGAGAGTGAGGGCAGGAACTGCTTTGTCGGGGCGCCGCGCGTCGAGGCTCGCAAGTCCACGCGCCCACGCTTCGAGCCCGGCAGGACTCCAACTCTCGCCCGCTGTCGAGCGTGACTCCGGTACCCCATCGCCTGGCCTACCGACGATTGACCGTGCACGGGCGGCAGCCCGTTCGACAATCGCTGGCAGCTCCTCGAGCGGCCCCGACTCGAATATCGTGCCGACCGCCTCGCCGGTGCGCGCGTCCTGCAAGCACAAGTCGAGTGTCGCGGTCGTTTCGGTCGTGCTTCGTTCCACCCTGCATGAACCGACGAGCGCCTTCTCGGCGCCGATTAGCGTCCTGATGTGGCGGAGGGCGTCGGGCGCGAGAGTCTCGGATTCGACAAGCCCGAGATCGCGGCACGCGTCGACCACGGTCTCATGCGAAGCAACGCGCAGCCCGTCGTCGCGAGCCAGCTCGAGCCGGAAGAGCTCGCTCGCGGCAACGGCGATCCAGGCGTCTTTCGAATCGAGGTGGTCGGCCCGAAACGGCATCACCGCAATCGCCGGGCGCGAGAAGCTGACGAGCTCGACGCCGAGGCGGCGGTCTTCGACGACGGAGAGCCAACTCAGCAGCGCGCTTCCACCGATCATCACGGCGATGAGGAGTGAGGCGGCGCCGAGTGTTCGCGCTGCCTGGCGGAAGCGCGGTGTTGCCACCTTTTCGCCCGACATCGCGCGGAGGAGATCGGACGCGCTTTCGAAGCGGTCGTCTGCAGATCGCTCGAGACAGCGCAGGATCGCGCGCTCGCGAGCGGGGTCGATGCCCGCGGCGAGCTCGCCCGGCGGCCGTGGTTCCTCTTCGAGCTGGCGGAAGTCGAGCGCGAGCAGGTTGCCGCCGGTGAAGGGGAGGCGTCCCGTGACCGCCTCGTAAATGACCGCGCCTAACGAGAATATGTCGGTCGACCGGCGTAGCTTCCCGCCCGTCAGCTGTTCAGGCGCTCGATACGCGGGCGACCCGACTGCGCGGGCGAGCGCCTGGTCGTCCCCTTCGCCGAAGGCGAGGAAGGCGAGGTCGGTGAGGACGGCGCGCAGGGACCCCTTGTTGTCGGGCACGAAGAGAACGCTCGCCCCGGTGATGTCACCGTGCAGGGCGCGCGCCCGATGGATCGCGTCGAGCGCGTTGCAGAGGTCGCGAACCAGCGCGTCGGCCGCCTCGCCCCGGAGCGGCCCCTCCCTTCGAACGCGGTGCGAAAGTGTCTCGCCGCTGAGCGCTTCGGTCACCAGCAGCGCCACGCGCTCGCGCCTCGTGGCGCTTCCGGCCTCGTGCGTCGCGAAGCCGTGAATGCGCTGAACGTTCGGGTTCCTGATCGTGCTCAACCGTCTCGCGACGCGCGCGAATCGCCGGAACGTCGAGTCATCGTTTCCTTCGTCGCGCCTTACGACACGGATCGCGACCGTCTCGCCTGAGCCAACGTCACTCGCCTCGTAGATCTCGTCGAGGCGCGTCGCGCCGAGCCGCCGCGTGACACGCCACCTTCCGCAGACGAGCGTCCCTGGCTCGAGTCTCCCCGCGGGCTCGGGTGTCGCCGGAGGCAACGATTGCTCTGGCGCTCTCTCATCCATTACAGCGACCGATTATCCCATGTGCACGGCGACCACCGCGGGGACGCGGCGGGGACGCGTTCGGTCGCAGACTCAGAGAAGCTTCAGGAAGAGAAGCGTGCCCGTGAATCCGTCCTGTCGCGTCGATCCGATCGTCTTCCCGAGATCGAACCGGATGAGCAAACCCCACGGCGCCACTGTCTGGCCGCCGATCCCGACCCCCTGAAAGATCTTTCCGTCGAACGACGAAGCCGCGTCGTCGATCGATGCGGCGTCGTAGAACGCTTCGAGCCGGAAGAGATCTCCAACGACGAAGCCGTAGGAGATGTGCCCGGCGAGCATCGTCTCGGCGCGCACGGAATCGGACTGAACGCCGCGCAGCCGCTCTCCTCCAAACGATCCCACTTCATACTTGGAGAAGCGGTCGAGATCGTTGCCGTCGTAGTAGCCCACCTCGAGACCCAGGCGCTGAAACCGCGGCAGGAAGAAGCCTTTGGCGAGTGTCACACCCCACTTTTCGAAGTCCTTCTGTTCGTCGCTGTACTCCGAGGCGATGCCCCACGGCTCCCAGGTCGTGCGCGTTCCGTATTCGTAGAATCCGGAGAGCGCATACCCGCGGCGGTCGTACCGCGCGGCGACGGAAGGGGAGAGCACCCAGGTGTCACTCGGAAGGACGAAATCGGGAGCGGTGTCTTCGGCTTCACCAAAGCCGACCCACGTAGCAGACATCGTCGCGCTGACGTTGAGGAAGCTGCCTATGGTTCGCGCGATGCGCGCTTGCGTGGAGAACGGTTGACGCTCGAGCGTCTCGCCCTCTGACTCCTCGCCATCGCGGAAGATCGTGTTCTCGAACGGGATCGCAAGAGCAAACGTGTCGACGCCGATCGCGTTGTGGCTGCCGAGGAACGACGCGTCGGCGAGGCTCGCCGCGAGGATCACTCCGGCAAAGAACACGTTCGTCTGCATGTCGCGCCCGCGGAACTTCCAGTCGAAGTAGTTGACGCCGGCGAGAGGGAGCACGGGGAGCTCACCTCCCTCGTCGTGGCGTAGTCCGCCTAACAGGAAGAGCTGCGACGTGTCGAACCCGTTCTGTACGACGCGCTCGCTCCCTTCGCCCTTGACGAGATAGCGAAGTCCCTCTTCGGTGTCGCGCACCATCCGCTTCTTCGAGGCGCTCGCCGTCTCGTATCGACCGTCGAAATCGAGTGGCTGAAGCTCGAAGCCGCTGAATGCGGTTCGGCGCTCGACCGCGAGCGGGCGGCTCACCGCCGACACGACCTGCTGTGCGGTCACCGAAGCCGGGAGCCAGAGGAGCGATGAGGCGGGCGCACGGCTCGCGTCAACGCGGCTGATCGGCATGGATGTCGTCGCGTCGAAGATCGCGTAGTCGGTCGTCTCTTCGCTCGAGAGGATCTCGCCGCTCAGATTGAGCTGGATCATCGACAGACGCACGCGCGCGAAGGTTCGCTTGTCGATCCAGACCGTTCCTCGGTAGAGCGGCAGCGCCGCAGGAGCGTCGGGCGGCGGCGAAAAGCGGACCACCCAAGTGTCGAACGGCGCGAGCGATTCCTCCCCCGCGAGCTCGTACCGATACTCGTTCGTCAGATTGATCGCGAGCGGAAGCTGCGTCACCTTCTCGGCCTGCACGATCGGCAACTGCGGGAACTCGCCATACTTCCACTTCACGCCGTTGACGTAGAAGTCGCTCCAGAGCCAGTCGTTACGGCGATCACCGTCGAAGAAATGCGGGCCCGTGATCGAGATTTCGATCCTCTCGGCGCTCTGCCCCAGCGAGAACCGCAGGTCTGTCTGGTTCTGAGCGATGTAGCGAGGTGTGATGGTCTGCTGATACGCCCAGTACGCCTGGTGGTTGCGAATGATCTCCTCGACGGAAATTCGCTTCTCCGTCGAAACCTGGATCTTCTCGGCGAGCGTTCCCTTGACCTCGTCCGGTGCCGGCCGGTCGAGCATGAAGAGGTAGCCGTCACGAGTGGGAGTCAGCCCGATCAGGTAACGCCCCGCTTTTCGGCCGACATCGCGATACGCGTTACTCCCCGTCGCGGAAATGCGTCGCGCGCCGACGAAACCGCCGTCGGAGATCGAGGCGATGCGTACCTCGTCGAGACTCCCCGGAGGCACGACGGCAGTGTGGAGGTCCTCGCCTCGGACGAGGACGACGGGCGTGCCATCGACCGGCGTCGCGTCGCGCGTCAGCATGCGGCCGTCCGCAGCGGAGTCGACGGCGAAGTCGCCGACGAGCTCGCCATTCATCGCGGCAATCGCGCCGGCAGCGGCGGGATCGGTCGCGAGGAAGACGCGCTCGACGACGCCGCCGAACTGCGAGGCAATGTCGTGGAGCGGATTCGCGGCCCGCGGCGACGCAACGACGATCATCCGCTTCGAGGGGTCGTTGGTCTCGAGCCAGGCGGCGACAGAGGCACGCGCCGACTCGTCGACGAGCACCGAATCGAAGTATGACGCGGCCCCGGCAGATGCGAGGCTGGCGAGCTCGTCGGCTGTCAAGACGGCAACGACGATCGTCGAGGTGACGTTTCGCCCCTGCATCAGCACTGCCATCCGTCGGACGAGGTACGCCGCGATCTCCCCTGACCTGCCGCGCGTCGAGATCCCGGCCGACTCGAACGTCTGCCCGCCTCCCAGCTTCGTGGAGAGCAGACGGGTGACGATCGTTTCTGCGCTCTCGATTGTGGTTGGCACCTCGTCGACGTCGACGATGAGGGTGGCTAACGCTGCCTGTTCGGGCGAGAGCGCGATGATCGATGCATCGAGCGCGGCGATGTCGGTCGCGCTTCCGTGGACGAGGAGAGGGACGGCAACATCGGGAAGCGACGTCGCGGCAACGAGCCCGCCGCAGGGGCGGCAACGCCTTGTTTCGGTCTCTCCGAATGCCGCGGTTGTAAGGCACATCAGAAGCAAAGCTGCGATCGACGTCCGCCTCATGGTTCCCCCATCACTCCAGTACCGCGCCGTACGACTCGAGGTGTCGAAGGGAGAACATCGGCCCAAGAACGCGAAATTCTGTTGGCTTCGCTTCGACGCCCGACCAGGACCGCGCGCGGTTGGCGCCGGTGCCCCTGGCGTGGGCCGACAAACCACTGTTTTCGCACTCCGGAGGGGCTCCCGCTATAATGCCCGCCTTTCCGGGGAAGGCCCCGAGACAGGAAACGACCATGGAACACGTACGCATCGGTGACCTCTCGAAGCACATCGACCAGACCGTCACGGTGAAGGGCTGGCTCTACAACAAGCGCGAATCAGGGAAGCTGAAGTTCCCGATCGTGCGCGACGGATCTGGCTATCTTCAGTGCGTCGTCTCGAAGAAGGAAGTGAGTGAGGCGTCGTGGCAGGCCGCGACCGACGCGACGCAGGAGTCGACCCTGAGCGTCGTCGGAGTCGTCCGTGCCGAGTCGCGCGCACCGGGCGGCGTGGAGCTGCATGTCTCCGAGCTCGCGGTGACGCACCTCACCGAGGACTACCCGATCACGCCCAAGGAGCACGGCACGGCATTCCTGATGCAACACCGCCACCTCTGGCTCCGCTCGAAGAACCAGCACGCGGTTCTTCGGATCCGAAGTGAGGTCGAGCAGGCGTGTCGTGACTTTTTCTACAACCGCGACTTCACACTGATCGACTCGCCGATTCTGACGCCTGCCGCGTGCGAAGGTACCTCGACGCTTTTCGAGACCGACTACTTCGGCGACAAGGCGTACCTCTCGCAGTCGGGCCAGCTCTACCTCGAGCCCGCGGCCGCTGCGCTCGGCAAGGTCTATTGCTTCGGGCCGACCTTCCGCGCGGAGAAGTCGAAGACACGCAGGCACCTCATGGAGTTCTGGATGATCGAACCGGAGGTGGCTTTCATGGAGTTCGACGGCCTCCAGGAGCTCGCCGAGTCGTTCGTCGAGTACATCGTCCAGCGCGTCGTCGAGCGGCGGCGCGAAGAGCTCAACGCACTCGAGCGCGACATCACCAAGCTCGAGAAGATCCAGCGCCCCTTCCCGCGCATCACCTATCGCGAGGCGATCGAAGTGCTGCAGTCGAAGGGGAAGGACGTGAAGTTTGGCGATGACCTCGGTGCCGACGACGAGACCACGCTCGCCGCGGCATTCGACAAGCCGGTCATGGTGTCGCGCTATCCGAAGGCGATCAAGGCGTTCTACATGCAGCCCGACCCGCTCGACCCCGACGTCGTGTTGGGGATGGACATGCTCGCCCCTGAAGGCTACGGCGAGATCATCGGCGGATCGCAGCGAATCCACGACCACGATCTTCTGCTACAGCGCATCAAGGAGCACGACCTGCCGGTCGAGGCGTTCCAGTGGTACCTCGATGTGCGCAAGTACGGCTCGTTCCCCCATTCGGGCTTTGGCATGGGAATCGAGCGCGCGGTGGCCTGGATCTGCGGAGTCACGCATCTGCGCGAGTGCATCCCGTACCCGCGCATGCTCTATAAGATCTATCCGTAAGGCAGGTCAACGGTGAAAAGTCAAAGCGCGCATCGAGTTTGCGCGTCGGCGCGCGTCGGCGTCCGATGTTTTGATGCGAGACGAGCGCACGCGATGTGCGCGTTGGAGATGTGCGCGTTGGGGATGACCTGTCGTGACGATAGAATCGCCGGCGCAGCACGCCTGCAACGCACCACGCGGGGGCGCGAGCTCGAGCGGCGGTAGGCCGCACGCGCGAAAATCGAGGCGGACGCACAACGACATGAGCACGGTAGCCACGGACGACACCGCATCACCAGCGCCCGCGCCACGCGAAGCCCTTCGCGTCGTCCCGCTCGGCGGGCTCGGCGAGTTCGGGATGAACATGATGATCCTCGAGCTTCCCGGCTCAGCGATCGTGATTGACTGCGGAATGATGTTCCCCGACGCGTCGGTGATGGGGGTCGATTCGGTCATTCCCGATCTGACGTACGTTAGGGAGATCAGCGAAAAGATCGCCGCGATCTTTCTGACGCATGGGCACGAGGACCACATTGGCGCGCTTCCGTTCCTGCTCGAGACCGCCAACGTACCCGTGTATGGCATGAAACTGACGCTCGGATTCGTCGACGACAAGCTCGAGGAGTTCGACATGCGCTCCCGCGCTGACCTGCGCGTGATGGAGCCGCGGCGCGCGATCGAGGCGGGAGACTTCGTCGTCGAGCCGATCGTCGTGACGCACTCGATCGTCGACGCCGTTGGCCTTGCGATTCGCACCCCGGTCGGCGCCGTCGTGCACACGGGCGATTTCAAGCTCGACCCGACGCCGATCGACGGACTCGCGACCGACCTCCGTCGATTCGCTGCCTACGGAGAAGAAGGGGTGGCGCTTCTCCTCAGCGACTCGACCAATGCGATCGTCGAAGGGAGCTCACGCTCGGAGCGGATCGTGGGTGAGACGCTCGACGGCGTGTTCGCTCGTGCGACGGGACGCATCGTCATCACCACCTTCGCCTCACACATCCACCGCATCCAG
The DNA here is from genome assembly GCA_016184115.1 of Acidobacteriota bacterium. Taxonomy (GTDB): domain Bacteria; phylum Acidobacteriota; class Thermoanaerobaculia; order Gp7-AA8; family Gp7-AA8; genus JACPDH01. Next base: position 7,408 of record JACPDH010000059.1, read on the forward strand.
CAGATCGTCGATTGTGCGAGGAAGGCGAGTCGAAAGGTCTTCCTCGTCGGACGGTCGCTCGTCGAAAACGTCGAGACCGCGGAGCGTCTCGGGTGGATTCACCTTCCGCGTGACGTCCGCCCTGGGCACAACAAGCCGATGGATGAGCCGGCGAACAAGGTCGTCGTGATCACCACCGGCACTCAGGGCGAACCGTCGTCGGCCCTCGCGCGCATCGCGCTCGACGAACATCGCGGAGTGCAGGTCGGACCAGGGGATCTCGTGGTCATCTCTGCGCGGACGATCCCGGGAAACGAGCGGAAGATCAACAGTGTGATCGACCATCTCTACCGTCGCGGCGCCGAGGTGATTCACGACGAAATGCCGGGAATCCACGTCTCGGGACACGCGTGTCGCGAGGAGCTGAAAACGATGCTGCAGCTCGTCTCCCCGCGCGTCTTCATGCCGGTGCATGGAACGCTGCGTCACCTGGTGAAGCACGCGCAGCTCGCGGAGTCCGCGGGAATCCCGAGGGAGCAGATCACGGTGATCACGAACGGCGAGATCGTGGAGATCGACGGCGCTTCAGCGCGCGTTCTCGACGAGCGTGTGCCGGCGGGGAAGGTATTCATCGATGGGCAGGCGGAGGAGGTCGCGACGGTCGTAGTGCGCGACCGTCAGCACCTCGCCGAAGACGGCTTCGTCATCGTCGTCGTAGCGCTCGACATGCGCAGCGGGCAGCTCGCGCGCGAGCCGGAAATCATCACGCGCGGTCTCGTTCATGTCGATGAGAGCGCAGACGTGCTCGCGCAGATGCGCGCGCAAGTGAACGATGTGCTCACGTCGTCGAGCGTCGAAGAGCGACACGATTCCGAGATCGTCCAGGAAAAGTTGCGCGCGACGCTCAAACGATTCTTCCGCAAGAAACTGAACCGACGGCCGATGATCCTTCCGGTCGTCTGGGAGATGTAATGACCCTGCTCGAGGCGATCGTGCTCGGCCTCGTCCAGGGGCTCACAGAGTTCATTCCGGTCAGCTCGACCGCGCATCTTCGCCTGGTTCCGGCGCTGTTAGGCTGGAGGGATCCGGGTGCGGCTGCGTCGGCGGTGATTCAGCTCGGAACGCTGCTCGCCGTCGTCGTCTATTTCGCGAGCGATTGCTGGCGGATGACGGTAGGCTTCGTGCGCGGGCTGCTGACGCGTCGCCCTCTTGCCGACGCCGACTCGAGGCTGGCGTGGTACGTCGGCCTGGGCACCGTGCCGATCGTCGTGATCGGTCTGGCGTTCAAGGACTTCATCCGGAGCGGCGCGCGCGGGCTCTGGATCATCTCGATCGCGCTCGTCGCGCTCGCGCTCGTTCTCTGGCTTGCCGAAACGATGTCGAAGCGCCGCATGCTTCGACCCATGACGGAGATGACACTCCGCGACGCAGTGTCGATGGGGCTGGGGCAGACGATCGCGCTCATCCCGGGCTGCTCGCGCAGCGGCTCGACGATCATGACCGGGCTCTTCATCGGACTCAATCGCGAGGCCGCGGCGCGTTTCTCGTTCCTTCTCAGCATCCCGGCGGTGTTCGGGAGTGGCATCTTCGAGCTCGTCGACGAACGGCATCATCTTGCCGCGCTTGGTTGGGAGCCGATCGTCGTGTCGATCGCCGTTTCGGCAGTTTCGGGGTGGCTCTCGATCTGGTTTCTGCTTCGCTTTCTCCGCACGCACACGACACATCTTTTCAGCTGGTATCGAATCGCGCTCGGCGTCGTGATGATGCTGTTACTTTCACAAGGAGCGATCGCGAATTGAGGATTGAACGACGAGAGATGAGGAATTCGAGATGACGGATGGGTTGGTTTCCCGGAGGTACTGTTACAGGAGGATCAATTCGATGTGGTCGCCCGCACCCTCTCAGCGCCCAGGCGCATTTCTCGTTTCTCGGCTCGCGATTCTCGATGTAGCGTCCATCGCCGCGACATGCCTCGCGCTTGCGCTGCTCGCCTTGTTTGCGCCCGCAGCCCTCGCCGCTGACACCCTCGTCGTCGCGAACAAGACCGCGAATTCGGTCGACCTGTTCGACGCGAAGACGGGAGTCTCGCGCGCGACGGTCGCGACTGGATACCGTCCCCATGAAGTGGTTGTCTCTCCCGACGGCTCTCTGGCCGTCGTCTCGAACTACGGTGATCGCGAGAAGCCGGGAGCATCGCTCACGGTCGTCGATCTGCGGACGGCGAAGGTCGCGCGGACGATCGAGCTTGCGGCGACGACTCAGCCCCATGGGCTTGCATGGCTTGCGGGCAACGAGATCGTCGTCACCGCGGAAGGTACGAAGCGGCTCCTCGTCGTCGACGCCGCGAAGGGCGTGATCGTTCGCGAGATCGAGACGGCGCAGGAGATCTCGCACATGGTCGTTGTCTCCTCGGACAAGAAGCGCGCATTCGTCACGAATATCGGCTCAGGTTCAGTGAGTGTGCTCGACCTCGTTGCAGGGACGAAGATCCGCGACATCCGGACGGGTGCTGGTGCGGAGGGAATCGCGATGTCACCCGACGGGAACGAGCTCTGGGTGGGGAACCGCGCGAACGACACGATCGCGATCATTGACCCCGAGGCGCTCGAGGTGCGGGCGATGGTGGCATGTGAGGGCTTCCCGATCCGAATTGCGTTTACGCCGGACGGGAAGCGTGTGATCGTCGCGGCGGCGAAGAGCGGTGAGGTCGTGCTCTTCGATGCGAAGCTGCGGAAGGAGATCGCGCGACGAAAGTTCAATCTCGCGACCGCGACCGACGCGGCGCAGCGACTCTTCGGCGACCGGTTTGGCGCGAGCACTGTGCCCGTGGGGATCGTCGTTGCGCCCAAAGGCGATCGCGCATGGGTCGCTGCGACAAAGGCCGACATGGTCGTCGTCGTCGACACGAAGACGCTCAGAGTGACCGAGCTCGTTCGCGCGGGTAAGGAACCGGACGGAATGGCTCTCGCGCGAGGGCTGTGAGAAACGCGGGCTAGCCGCCGTGAGTTTCCGGGAATACACCCGCCTCGGGTGGGGTTGCGTTTGCCGAACATCAGTGGTTTGCAACAGCGAGATGATGAATCTCCTGGTATGCAGCACGGAAAGGAGATTCACCCAGTGAGACAGACCGGTAACGTCAAGTGGTTCAACGACGCCAAGGGATTTGGCTTTATTTCGATGCCGGACGGTGAGGACGTGTTCGTTCACTTCTCGGCCATCCAGGGCAACGGATTCCGCACCCTCCGCGAGGGGGCGACCGTCGAGTTCGACCTCGTCAAGGGCCCGAAGGGGCTTCAGGCGTCGAACGTCGTCGCGGTGTAAACCACACCACAACGCCAGTTCTCGGGAGCAGCGGAAACGCTGCTCCCTTTTTTTCAGATCTCCCCGCTCTTCCGTGCCCTCTCGTAGTACGCAATCGCGTCGCGGATCACGACGAGCGCTTCTTCGCGGTCGAGGAACGCGTCGACGACGACCGTCTTGTTCTCGAGCACCTTGTAGTCCTCGAAGAATCTGCGGACCTCGGCGATCCGATGTGGAGGCAGCTCGGTGATCGAGTTGTAGTGAGCGTACTCGGGGTCGTTCGCGTGGACGGCGATGATCTTGTCGTCCTCTTCTCCTTGATCGTTCATCTTCATGACGCCGATCGCCTTCGCCGTCATGATCGAAAGCGGAACGGTTGGCTCCTGCCCGAGGACGAGGACGTCGAGCGGATCGTGGTCCTCGCAGTACGTGCGCGGGATGAAGCCGTAGTTCGCCGGGTAGACGACCGAGCTGAAGAGTACGCGGTCGACTTTGATCAGACCGCTCTTCTTGTCGAGCTCAAACTTGTTCTTCGAACCCTTGGGGATCTCGATGACTGCCGGAAAGCGCTCAGGAATCTCGTCGCCGAGCTCGACATCGTGCCATGGGTGCATGGGAAACCTCCGATTGAAGTGAGCATGGACGATTGAGGGTGGAGGGTGCGTTCGGCGAATCCCACCGCATCGCCTCCCCCTCATTCTCTGATCTTCCCTGGCAAGCACACCCAGCGGCGGTCCCGATGCCTCCCTTACAGCCCGCTCGCGCTTTCCCGACCCAACACTCAGGCCTCCGCGCTCGCCTCTTCGATCGCCGTCTCTTCCCACTCATTGCCTTCGACGACGTACTTGATGATGAAGGCGGACACGGGCACGCCGAGCAGCAGGCCCCAGAGGCCGAACACGTGCTCGCCGATGAGCAGTACGAGAATGATCATGATCGGATGCATCTTGAGGTGCTTGCCATAGATGAGCGGGTTGATCCCGTACGCTTCGATCGCGTGAATGATCGCGACGATGACAATCACCCACGCCACCGCTCCGATTCCCTGAGTGCGGAACGCGAGCAGGGCCGCGGGCATCGTCGACAGGATCATGCCGAAGATCGGGATGTACGAGCAGAAGAAGACGATCGCCCCGAGCAGTGCGATCGCTGGAAGGCCGAGGATCCAGAAGCCGATGCAGGAGAGGATCGTGTTGACGAGCGCGATCACGGTCTGTGCCTCGAACGCACGCCCCATGACGACTCCGAATGCGCGTGCGCCAGGCGCGATCTCGGCGTAGATCTCGGCGGTGCGGCCCTCCCTGAACCGTGACAGTCGCGTGCCGATCGACGGAAGATCCCAGAGGACGAGCAGCGAGATGATGACGGCGACGATGAACTGCGTGCCAACGTTGAAGGCTCCATTGACGAACTTCTGAAGTCCCAGCCTGATCGACGGGCCGAGCGAGCCGATCGTCGAGTCGATGTTCTCGACGATCGCGTCGTAGAGCTCGGTATGGCGGAACGACTCGTGCGTGTCGATTCCGACGAGCCTCACGAGGCCGTCGTCGAGCACTTTGAGCAGTTCCTGCGTTACGACCGAGCGCGCTTGCGGACGCTCCTCCTCGGTCGGCTCGCCCTGCGCAATGTCTCCCTGCTCCGCCTCACTCGTAATGATCTGGCGCGCGAGGCTCGCGGCTTCCGTGATCAGTCGCGGCACGACGAGCACTGCGACTCCGGTCAGGATGAGCAGCAGAAGGGTGAAGACGACGACGACACGCGTGCGCCGGCTCGGCAGTCGCGGCTCGAGCGCCTTGATCGACGAGTTGCAGATGTACGACAAAACGAAGGTGAGGAAGAAGAGTGGGAAGAGATGACGCAGGATATAGAGAATGCCGATCAGCGACCCCCACATCGCCCACTTCTCGAGTTTCAGAATCAGACTGCGCTGCATCGTCTCTCTCCCGGAGCGTTTCGTTCGCTGCATCCAGTATCACCGGCTCGGCGGGCATTCGCAATCGGCTCCGGTCAGATATCCTAGTGTAGTGTTTCGTTAATCCCTTGCCTTTCGCAGAGCACAAACGGGGCGAGTTCAAGGAGCAAGGAGGAGGCGATGTGGTTCATCGTCGACGACGAGCGACGCGGAAATCGCCCCGTTTCTGCTCTGCCCTCCGGGTTGCGGCGGAATGGAGCCGCTTTCTTTGTCGCGCCTCCTCGCCGATGTACCACATCGACTCGTCGGC
>JACPDH010000057.1 GCA_016184115.1 Acidobacteriota bacterium
CCCTCCGGGTTGCGGCGGAATGGAGCCGCTTTCTTTGTCGCGCCTCCTCGCCGATGTACCACATCGACTCGTCGGCGCTTCGCGAATTCGGCTCCATTCCGCCGCAACGAAAGGCAAGGGATTAACGAAACACTACACTAGGATACGTTGCCTCCGCCACCGGTGAAAGCAACGAATCGTAGTGGCGCACGTGTCGACCTCCGCATCTGGCAGCCGGCTATCCCGTGGCGCACAGCATCGTTTGTGGAGCGTTCCGCAATTCGCTTGACTTGGTCACGCGGTGAACTGAATTTACCTATGAGTTAATTAACCAAATGGTTTCCAGAAACAACCACGACCAGCTCAGCGCAACATTCGCCGCACTCGCCGATCCGACCCGCCGCTCGATCCTGCTGCGCCTCGCGTCGGGAGAGATCTCCGTCACCGCAATCGCCGAACCGTTCGAGATGAGCCTTCCTGCCGTAACCAAGCACCTGAAAGTGCTCGAACGGGCGGGTCTGATCAGCCGAGGCCGCGAAGCGCAGTGGCGTCCGTGCCGACTCGAGGGACGAGCGTTGCGCGACGCCGCGGGTTGGATCGAGCAGGTCCGCCGACTCTGGGATGAGCGGCTCGGTCGACTCGACGACGCCCAGCGCGAAGTGCGGTCGAAGGAGAAGAAGTATGTGCGCAGAACGAAGTGAGCCCCACGACCGCGAGATCGTTACCACGCGGCACTTCGCGGTCACGCGCGAGCGTTTGTTCGAGGCGTGGATCAGCCCCGCAAGGCTTGCGCGCTGGTGGGGACCGAGTGACTTCACCAACACGTTCGAGACGTTTGACCCGCGCCCTGGAGGCGAGTGGCGCTTCGTGATGCACGGCCCGGACGGCACCGACTACGAGAACCGGAGCATCTTCGTCGAGATCGTGCATCCCGAACGGATCGTGTTCGACCATGTGTCGGACCACCGCTTCCGTGTCGTCGCGACCTTCGACGTCGAAGGGAACGGCACGCGCCTTACATTTCGCATGACCTTTGAGACCGCCGACGAGGCCGCCAAGGTCGCTTCAACCGTGACCGAGACGAACGAACAGAACTTCGACAGGCTCGAGCAGGAGCTCGGCCTTACCGACTGAAAGGCGCGCCGTCCGCACGGCGCAAACAACGTGACCCGATCGCACCGTCCGCGAACCCAGTGGCGGCTGCGCTCGGCCGATCGCACCGGAGGTACCGATGAGCATCCGCAAAATCTTCGCCGCGCGCGAGTACGCGACGATGTCCGATCTTGCGCTTCTGCTTCTCCGCTTCGTCGGAGGAGCGGCATTCATGATGCACGGCTGGAGCAAGATCCAGCATCCCTTCAGCTGGATGGGCCCCGACTCGTTCGTCTCACCGTTCTTCCAGGCGCTCGCCGCACTTTCAGAGTTCGGTGGTGGGCTCGCATGGATCCTGGGGCTACTCACTCCTCTAGCTTCCCTCGGGGTGCTCTCCACGATGTCGGTCGCGACCTGGTTCCACGCAATCAAGCGAGGCGACCCGTTCGTGTCGACGGGCGGAGAAGCGTCATTCGAGCTCGCGGCGATCTACTTTTGCGTCGCGTTCCTGCTGATCGCCCTTGGACCAGGGACGCTCTCGCTCGATCGGATCGTGTTCGGAACGAAGCGAGCGGGTGGTTGATGGATCGCGTCGTTCCTTCCGGTGTTGCCCGTCGAGCTGGCGAGCGAATACCATTGATTCGTCACCTTCGAAACAGCGGACTCGATCGACAATGCGTGTCAAATGCCACGGTTGTCATACGGCGTGGGAGTTCCCCGACGACACCTCCGTCGCGCGATGCCCCTCGTGCAGAATTCTCGCACTGACACCATCCGGCCGTTCGCTCGTCGACACGGCCGAGACCGCTGAGCCAACCGATCATCAAATCCTCGGCCTAACGAGCGACGTGCGAGGCGCGGTCCTGGGTGCCACGTGGGCGGCGTTCCTCGCGAGAATACCGTTCGACCGTTTTCCCGCGGCCTTCCGCCAGGGCCGGCTCGCATTCGACCGGCTCAACGCAGCGAGCGAGTCGATCCTCGTGCTCCCACGATGGCCGATCGCGCGACGCTGCCTCGCGTGTGACACGTCGGAGCGATTCGGATTCCGTGCCTGCGTAATCTGCCGGGGAGTGCTGCAGCCTCCACCGGTGGAGACGCGCGCGCCAATCCCCACTGATGCATCGAGCGCGGGCGCACTCGAGCGCGCGGAGGCGCTCTGGCGCGCCGGCGAGCTCGACGAGCTCTCCCTCATCGTCGATCGCGACCTCACGCAGCGCGACTGCAATGAGGAGTCGCGCGCCCGCCTCGACCTTCTCGCTGGTCACGCACGAGCGTCGGCAGGCGACCATGGCGACGCGATCGAGCACTGGGCACGCGCCGCGACGGTCTCTGCCGCATCGACCGAAGCTCGCTTCTGCCTCGCCGCACTCGCTTACCGTCGGAATCTCCCCGAAGAGGTGCTCCACCACGCCGACGCCAGCTGGCCGAACGTGTCGGAAACGATGACGCTGATCGCCGGATCCGCACTCGCGGCGATCGGCCGCGCCGACGATGCGATCGAGCGACTCTCGTCGCTCTTCGGCTCGAGCGACGAACGCCTCGCGGCGCGTGCTCGATGGGCGGCAGCCGCGACGGAGTACGCCGGGGGCAACCCGTCAGGCGTCTTCGTCCACCTCCGCGCCGCGATCGCCACGCTCACCGGCCGGCGCGACGACGCAACGCTCGTCGAATCACTCGCACCGATCGATATTGCGAAGCTCCACAGCCACATGATCTGGTTGACGGGTGTGACGTGGTCGGCGCTCGGCAACGACGAGCTTGCGGAGAGCTGGCTTGCGCTCGGCCAGCAGCTCGCGCCCTCCGATCCGTCATTCCCGCGCGAGCGGGGAACGATTGCGCTCCGAATGAAGGCTCTCGACGCCGCTCGCGGGCTCTTCGACGAGGCGGAGAAGCGAGGCGATGCGAAAGGAGCGGCGCGCGGCCGGGCGGTCGCCGATTGGATCGCCGGCGGACATCGCGACGCGTCACCGCTTCTCGCCGCCACGGAGGAGTCGCACGATCCGATCCTCTACTACCACGCGGGACGGCAGCTCGAGCGCGCGGGCGACACGACCGGAGCGGCACGGGCATACGCACACGCGACGGTGCTCGACCCGTTGATGGGACGAGCGTTCGCGTCTCTCGGCGTGCTCAACGCTCGCGCGGGAGACGGGGAACGCGGGATCCGTGCCCTTCGCCGCGCGCGTGTCGCGGGCGAACGCGGCATGATGGTGCTCAAGGCACTCGCGACGCTGCTTCTCGAGCGCGGCAGCGTCGCCGAAGCAATGCCGCTTCTCGAGGAGATTCGCCTCCGCGCTCCCGACGACCCGGTCGTCGCTCGCAACTACGCCGGCGCCGCGCGCCTGCTCGCCCTCCAGCACGCCAATGACGAGAAGAACGAGGAAGCGCTCGAGTGGTTGAACGAGGGGGCCGCCGCCGATCCGGACGGCGCCGCGGCCTGGGATCGCGTCGGAGCGGAGATCGGATTCCGCGCCGCATTGCGCCTAACCGACTTGCGGCCCACCGGGTGGGAAGCTGCCGCCGAAGCGTTGCTCGAAGACGCGGCACGCCGCGACCCGGCAGATCTGCGGATCCGCCTACGCCTTGGCATCGTTCGGCTCGCGGGTGCGCTTTCGATGCGAAGCGACGATGCGATGCGCGCGGCGATCGCGATGCTCCAGTCGGTCGCGTCGTCTCCTTCCGCCGCCCAGGCGCTCCGATTCAGCGCCGAGCTGCACCGGGCGATTGCGCTCCACGCGAGCGGCTCGACGCAGCAGGCTGACGAGATCGCTTCGCGCCTCGCGAAGAATCCGGCGCTCGATCCGGCGAGCAGGCTCCGCGCGCGATGGGTCCAGTCGCTCTCGCTCGCGATGTCGGGCCGGCTGCTGCAGGCTCGCGTGCTGCTCGAAGAATCGGCACGCGAGTGCGAAGAGATCGCCGACGCGGGCGAGTTTCTGAGGTTGGTGAGGCTGCAGATACTCAAGCTCGAGGCGGCCGAACGCGGAGCGCACAAACTCGAGCGCGAAGTGCAGGCGCTCGAACCCGACGCACGCGGCGCGCCGGCGCAACTCTATTGGGGCGTCGTCCTCGCGGGACTCGGCCGCCACGACGAGGCCGACCGCGTTCTCGAGGCGGCGTCGCACGCGCCTGCACTTCGTCGCGATGCGCGCGCCAGCCGCTCGATGATGCAGCTCTCGCGCGTCGCGCACCTCCTCGCGAACGGCCGCGAGGCCGACGCCCTCAAGCTCATGGGGAAGGTGCGACCATCACTCCCGCAGGATCCCGAGATCGACGAGTGGCTCAATACACTCGAGGTCGAAACGGTACCCGCCGCCGCGCTCCGGCAGGGAGATGCCGCGTCGGCGCTCGCACTCTGGTCGGCGCGAGCGCAGCGGTGGCGGCAGAAGGACGCCGAGTACTGGGAGCTCGTCCGCTCGATCGCGATCGCCGCGCACGCAGCCGCGATTCGCGCCGAGGAGCAATGCGAGCACGATGTTGCCGAAGACTATTGGAACGTCGCCGTCACACGGTGGCTCGAGCTCCTCGACGCCGATGAATTCTGGCAGGCCTACTCGCGTCGCGCGCGAGAGCTCTTCCCGTCGATCGATCCCGCGATCGTCGACCAGACGCGAGACGATCTCCTCGACACCCACGTGGCGGGGGTGATCCGCGCCGTCATCGCACGCCACACGCGGCGCGGAGACGTCCGTTCCGCGATGCGCCGCCACTCACTGCTCGAGCAGATCGAGTCGTGGCGGCTCTCGAGGAACCCCGCGGACGACAGCGCTCGCAAACGACTCGCCTCGTGCCATGCGCAACGTCTCATCCTCGCGTCGACGCTGAAGCTCTGGGACGATGCGATCGACTCCGGAACGAAGGCGTGCATCGCCGATCCTTCGGAGCCTGCCCACTTCACGAGCATGGCCACCACCTATGGCGCAATGATGCGCCCGCTGCTCGAGGAGCTCCGCGGGAAGGAGCGCGACGCCGACACGAGCACCCCGCTTTTCGAGCTCACCGGCAGGATCGTCGATCTGCTCTCGCTCGGACTCGCTTGGAATCCGCACGAGCGTGAGCTCGCCGCGCTCTACTCCCAGCTGTCGATTCGCCTCGGCTATGCTGGCGTACCGGAGAGCGATCCCCGAATCCGCCGCGCCGAAGCGCTGCGTCAGAAACTCCCGCCCGATGCCCTCGCGCGACACGCGGCGATGCTCGCGGGCGACGTCGACGCGTCAGCGGAGACGTTCGCGGGAGACATCGACCTCGACGACGCGTTGCCGGCGGACGAGGGTCAGAGCATCGAGTTTTCGGAAACGGACGAGGTCGCCGCGAAGCGCCTCGTACGAAAGTGGAGGGACGACGGGTTGAGCCCCGACGCGATCTACTGGTCGCTCCTCAGCGTCTATCCCTCGCTCGCGAGGAGAGAACGGACGGCGATCTTCAGAATGGTCGAGGCGCCGTAAGGAACGAACGACGATGAGCGAGCGGCGACAGGTCGAACAGAAGAGCGAACCATTGGCGGGCGACCCGTTTGCCGGCGACAACCCGTACACGGTTCTCGGCGTCGATCGCGAATCCGACATCGCCGGGATCCGCGCCGCCTATCGAGCAAAACTGCGGCAGACGGAGAACGAGCGCGAGCGGCAGTTGCTCCACGATGCATTCGAGACGCTGACGCGTCCACGAAGCAGACTCCTCCGTGACCTCTTCGCGCCCCGCGAGTCGCGCCGGCACGAACAGATCATGCTGCGCTACGGTGCAGTCCGATTCGAGCTCGAACCGCACGATGTCTCGTCTCTCCTCATGCATGCGAGCGACCTCGAGTGGGGCGGCGCGGCGAGTCAGCTCGAAGTGCCGCGCGTTCCAAAGGTCGTGTTCGAGAGCATGCTGCCGTCGCCACCGCGTGGCGACGAGCTCGTCGTGCCCGATCGCAAAAAGTGACGCTCTCCAACCGGCCGCCGCGCACTTTGGTAGCATGAATCGCACATCACGATCGATGAGCCGGTTCCAGGCGGAGGACCGCTCCGCATCGCGTAAGACCGACGACGAGAAGACCATGGTGCTGTCGCCTCACAACCGTTTTCCGATCGCGTTCGAGCTCTCATCGAGCTCGGACGGGTCGCTGCCTCCCGACAGGCCGCGCGAGAGCGCCTCGAGCGAGCCGTCGGACGCGGTAACGCGCGTGGCGCTTCGCTGCGGATGGAACGTGACACGCGATGAGACGCGATTGGTGGTCGATGCAGGCGCCGAACACCGCGTCCTCATCGAAGGCTCGGTCGCTGGGGCACGCGAGCGGCTCCTTCGGTTACGACGCCCGATTCCCGACGCCACAATCTCTCCGACAGAGGAAGCGGAGATGTTGAGGAGAAACGCGCGCACCGCGCATGCCGGCTTTGCGCTCGGCGGAGATGGCCGCGCGATGCTCACGGCGACGCTCACCGAACCGACCGTTGACGAAGGCGAGCTCGAAGCGGTCCTGCGCTCGATCATCGCCGGCGGCGACGCAGTTGGAGTGAAGGCGGTCATCGACTTCGATCCGACGACCTACCGTACGGCGGCGAGCGCCGGATCGTGGGAGGCGCAGCTCCTCCGCGAGTCGCTCGGCCGCGCAGCGATCGCGTTCCAGTTCGCCGGCGCACGCTGCGTCGCGAGCCTCGCGCTCGAACAGGGACGACACAAGTCCGTTCACATTCTTTTCGACCGCGCCGATGCATGGGGCGACCAACTCGTGCAGGCAATCTCGATCTGCGCCCCCGCGCCGCCGGAGTGGCATCGCAAGGCACTCGAGGCCAATGCGAGTTTGCCGCTTGGCGCGTTGGCACTCGCGACGTTCGGCCCGCTGGAGAGCCTCGTCGCGGTGCGCACGATGCTCGCGCGAAGCCTCGAGCCCGACACCCTGCTCGAGATCGTCGTGGGACTCGCTCGAATCGCCGACAAGGCGGAAGAGCATCTACTCGACTCGAAGAACGAGCACCACTCGTGATCAGATGCCAATCAATGTCCAGCGCAGAAACGCGTTCGAATACCGCGCTCGCCTGTCCCGGAACCGGTAACGCTTCGCTTGTGAGGGAATCAGCGTGTCACTGCGGGAGTAGTAATGAGTATCCAGACAGGATGTATCGCGCCGGAACCCGCACGATGAGGACGTGATGTCGGAGATCGAAGCCATCACCGCGTTGATCGCGCCCGAGGCCCGGAGTCTCGTCGAAGCCGCGCGGCACGAGGCGCAGGCACGCGCCTGCTTCTACGTCGGCGTGGAGCATCTCTTCGTCGCCCTCGTGAAGCGGGAGCGATCGAAGCTCGCGCGCGCTCTCGAGACCACCGGAGTCGATCCGAAATCGCTTCGAGACGCCGTGCGTCGTTTCGCCGGAGTCGGAAGCCCTGAAATCCCGTTTGCGCCACCCGCGGCGACGACGGTCCGGCTACGTGCGATCGTGCGCGACGCCGCGTATCGTGCCCGTTCGCGAGGGGGCGAGCTCGCGGGCGAAGGCGACCTGATCGAAGCGATCCTGGGAGACGACGACGCCTCGCCCTCGATCGTGCTTCGCGGCGCGGGAGTCGACATCCCCGCGCTCGAGCTCGCGCTCGCGTCGAGCGCCGAAGCAGTCACCGTTCCGGGACGGATGCGACTCGGCTCGAAGGAGCTCGAGCCCGGCTCGATCCTCGCACGTTTCGGACGCGATTTGACCGCGCTCGCCGCGAAAGGCGAGCTCGCCACCGCGGTCGGGCGCGACTCGGAGATTCGCGAGCTGCTCCGCGCGCTCTGCAGGCAGACGAAGAACGCGCCGCTTCTCATCGGCGAGCCGGGTGTCGGAAAGACGGCAATCGTCGAAGAGCTCGCGAACCGAATCGCGCACGGCGATGTCCCCGACGCGATCGCCGGAAAGCATGTCGTCGAGATCTCGCTCGCCTCGATCGTCGCGGGAACGAAGTATCGCGGCGAATTCGAGGAACGGATGGAGAAGCTCATTCGCGAGGCGCGCGACAACCCCGACATCCTTCTCTTCGTCGACGAGATTCACTCGCTCGTCGGGGCCGGCGCGGCAGAAGGCTCTCCGATGGACGCAGGCGACGTGCTCAAGCCGTCGCTCGCGCGCGGCGAGATCCGCGTCATCGGCGCAACGACGCCGCGCGATTACGCGCAGTCGATCGAAAAAGACGGCGCGCTCGCACGACGCTTTCAAACCATCCGCGTCGACGAGCCTTCTCCCGCCGCGTCGCGTGCGATCGTCCTCGGCCGCTGCGCATCGCTCGAAGCGCACCACGGCGTGACGATCATGCCGGATGCGATCGACGCCGCCGTCACACTCTCCGTGCGCTACATCCCCGACCGGAAACTCCCCGACAAAGCGATCGACCTCGTCGACGAGGCGTGCGTCAGACTCCGCGTCCGCTCCTTCGCCGGGAAGTTCACGACGCTCGTCACTGCCGATCTCGTCGCCGAAGCGCTCTCCGCGAAAACCGGCATCCCGCTCCAGCGACTGACCGAGAGCGAACAGAAGCGACTGCTTCGTATGGAAGACGCGCTTCAGGCGCGCGTCGTGGGACAGGACGAGGCGTGCCGCTCGGTCGCCGAGCGAATCCGACTCGCCCGTGCCGGTCTGCGCGATCCGCGCAAACCGGTCGGCGTCCTCTTCTTCCTCGGCCCCTCGGGAGTCGGAAAGACCGAGCTTGCGCGCGCGGTCGCGGAGTTCCTCGACGGCTCTGACGACGCGATGATCCGCGTCGACATGTCGGAGTATCAGGAGAAGCACACGATTTCGCGCCTGATCGGCTCGCCGCCTGGATACGTCGGAAGCGATGAAGAGGGGCAGCTCACGCAGAAGCTGCGCCACCGCCCGGCGAGCGTCGTGCTCCTCGACGAGATCGAGAAGGCGCATCCCGACATCTGGGATCTCTTCCTGCAGGTCTTCGACGACGGGCGGCTCACCGACGCACAGGGACGGGTCGCCGACTGCAGGCACGCGATCTTCATCATGACCTCGAACGCCTGCTCCGACCTCTGGAACCACGACCGAGGCATCGTCGGCTTCGGCACGCCGCGCGAAGATGAGGCCGCGGTTCTCGAGATGCCGGCGCCGTCGGAAGTCAACGACCGTCTCGCGAAGACATTTCGTCCCGAGTTTCTCAACCGCGTCGACGAGCTCGTCCTTTTCCGACCGTTAGGCGCAGAGGAGCTTGCCGCGATCGCCCGCATCCAGATCGAACGCCTGCTGGGCCGCGTCCGAGACCAGGGAATCGTCATCCATGTGACCGAGGCGGCGATCGCCGAGGTCGCGCGCCGCGGATGGGATCCCGCCCATGGAGCGCGCCCGATCGAGCGCTCCGTCGAAGACAACGTCGCACGACCCCTCTCCGCCGCAATCCTCAACGGACGCACGGGGCCGGGCGGTCGGATCCTGATCGACGCGAAGGACGGAGAGATCGCAGTCGACGCGAGCGGAGGTGACGTCCGTGGTTGAGCAATCGCTCGTCGCGCGCCTTGTTTTCGTCAGCGGACCCGAGGACGGAAAGGAAATTCAAGCACCGATCCCGGCGATCTTCGGCCGCCTCGCCGAGAACGAAGTACCTCTCCAGTACGACTACCTCTCGTCACGCCGCCACGCCTGCCTTTCCCACGACGGAGAGACGTTCATCCTCGAAGACCTGGGAAGCCGCAACGGTACCTTCCTTCTCACGGGAGAGCCGGTCCACTCCCCGCTCCCGATCGAATCGGGCGCAGTGTTCAAGGTCGGTGGCGTCTGGCTCAAACTCCTCGGAGACTGAGCAAGGGAAAACGCCCGGCTCGATCGGTTCCATCGACCTCGCATCCTCGTGTGACGGTCGTCGCTTACCGATGACTGCGGGGAACGTAGATTTCCCCGATGCAGCGACCCGATGATGCATCGATGTGCAACGCCGTCATAGAAGGGAACGCCGACGGAGCCCGAGCCTTGGCTGAGGCGCTCATCGCCTCAGAGGCTGAGCTCCTCCCCGCGGTCGAGCGTGGCTTCGTCGCCGGGATCCGTCGCGTCGGAGAGCTATGGGACGAAGGTGAATACTTCCTTCCCGAGCTCGTGCAGGGAGCGGAGGCGATGAAGGCAGCGATGGACGTCATCCGTCCCGCGCTCGCCGCAGCGCATCAGACCCAGTCGACGCGAGGCCGCATCGTCCTCGGTACAGTCGAAGGCGACCTCCACGACATCGGCAAGAGCCTCGTCGGCGTGCTCCTTTCGGCAAACGGCTTCGAGGTGCACGACTTGGGAGCGAGCGTCAGCATCGATCGGTTTCTCGCGAAGGCCGAGGAGATCGACGCCGACATCGTCGCGGCCTCGGCGCTGCTGACGACGACGATGGAGGAGCAGGCGCGTCTCGTCGACGCCGTAAGGCGCACCGCGGGGCGGACGCGGCGTGTGTTGCTCGGCGGCGCACCGACGTCGCGCGTATGGGCGGAGAAGCTCGGCGCGGCACACGCGGAGAACGCGCTTCACGCGGTCGAAGTCGCCGCGGAGCTGATGCGATGAGCTTTCGCGCCCGGCTCCTTGCGCTCGAGGCACTGCTCCTCGACGGAGGGATGGGGAGCGCGCTGATCGCGCGCGGATTGAAACTCGGAGCTCCGCCAGAGAGCTGGAACCTGGAGCGTGCGGAGGATGTGACGGCCGTGCATCGGCTCTACGTCGACGCCGGTAGCGAGGCGATCCACACGAACAGCTTTGGCGCGAACCCGTTGCGCCTGGGCGCTTACGGCCTCGCGGATCGCTGCGAGGAGATCAACCGTGCCGCGGTGTCGGTCGCGCGCGCGGCGCGGCCACGCTTCGTGATCGGCGACGTCGGCCCGACGGGCGAGTATCTTCCTCCGTTAGGCCGAGGCGACATCGAGTCGTGGCGCGCGGCGTTCGAGCGGCAAGGGCGCGCGCTCGCCGAAGCGGGAGTCGATGCGTTTCATCTCGAGACGATGAGCGACATACGTGAGGCGCAAATTGCACTCGAGTCGCTTCTCCGCGTCGCGCCCGCGATCCCGGTGATGGCGTCGATGGCGTTCGAGCGAAAAAAGCGCGGTTTCTTCACCGTGATGGGCGACCCGCTCGTCGCATCGCTCGTCGCACTCGCCGAGGCCGGAGCCACCGCCGTCGGTGCGAACTGCAACCTCACGAGCGATGACATGGTCGCGCTCATGACCGAGGCTGTCGCCGCCGTCTCCATGCCGCTCGTAGCGCAGCCTAACGCCGGTACGCCGGAGCTGGCTGGCGATGGCTCCTTCCGCTACGCACAGCGACCCGCCGACTTCGCCTCCGACATGGCGGCGATCGCGCGTCTCGGCGTGCGTGCCGTTGGCGGATGTTGCGGCAGCGACGACCGGTTCATCGCGGCGCTGCGCATGGCGCTTCCGCGTAATGAGATGGAGCGCGAATGAGCGTCGCCGGTCGCATCGTCCCGCTCCCTCTGACGATCGATCGCGACGACGTGCTGCACTTTCTCGGCTACCCCGGAGGACAGAAACCGTACGGACGGGTCGCGGCGCTTCTCGGTGACATGCTGCGGTACGCGCGACGCGTCGTTCGCGCGCATGGAGTGTTCGAGCTCCTGCCCCCATCGAGCGCGAGCGACCTCGGCCTCGCGCCGGTCGAGGCAACCCGCCTTGTCGCGGGTCTCGTGACGATCGGCGACCGTCTCGAGGCGCGAGCGAGCGAGTTGCTCCGCGCCGGTGCGGTGACTGAAGCGCTTCTGCTCGACGCCGCGGGCAGCGCGGCGGCGGAAGAGGCAGCAGACCGGCTCGGAGCGCTGCTCGCGGGCGACGCGGGCTCGAGCGAGGGCGGCGTTGACGGGCCGGGCCGCGCGAACCGCGTGTCGTGCCGCATCAGCCCAGGGTACGGCAAGTGGCCGATCACATCGCAGCGTGCGCTCTTCGAATTACTGCCGCATGAGGAGCTCGGAGTCACGCTTCTGCCGACGATGCTGATGGCACCTCGCAAGTCGATCTCGTTCGCGATGTGGCTCGGAGCCGATGCGCGGCCACTCGCAGGGCTCTCGGGATGCGCGCACTGCGAGCTCGAGAGTTGCAGATATCGGAGAACAGCGTAGAGACGGCGGCCGCAGGCCGTCGCGGAGTTTCGATTCGGCGCCTCCGGCGTCGCGCGAAGGCGGGACGCCTCCGCCACCAAAGGGACGACAACATGAACACGACTTTCCGACCACGAATCGAGTTTTTCGCCGGCGACGACGTTGCGCGGATCGTCGGCGAAGCATGCCGCGTCCTCGAGACGACCGGAATCCTCGTCGAGAACGATGTTGCGACACGCCTGCTGCTCGAAGGCGGGGCGACGCAGGCCGGCGCGCGGATCACGATTCCCGAGACGCTGGTCCGTGCCGCGATCGCGACCGCACCGGCACGCGTGGTCCTGTACGATCGCGACGGCAATCTCGCGCTCGATCTCGGCGACTCGCGCGTCCACTTCGATCCCGGCTCGGCCGCGATCAACGTGCTCGATCCTCTCACGCAGCGGCGGCGCGCGGCTTCGACCGCTGACGTCGCGAAGCTTGCACGGCTCGTCGACGCGCTCCCGAACTTCGCTGCGCAGTCGACCGCGCTCGTCGCGTCGGACGTTCCAGCCGACGCCGGCGACCGATACCGGCTCTATCTCGCACTCCGCCACGGCAGGAAACCGATCGTCACCGGCACCTTCCGCAAAGATGGCTTCGCGCCGATGAGCGCGATGCTCAGCGCGGTTCGCGGCGGATGCACGGCGCTCCGCGAGAAACCGTTCGCGATCTTCGACTGCTGCGTGAGTCCTCCGCTGAAATGGAGCGATCTGACCGCCCAGGCGCTCGTCGACTGTGCGCGCGCCGGGATCCCGGCCGAGGTGATCCCGATGCCGCTCACCGGCGCGACGTCGCCGGTAACGCTGCGAGAGACGATCGTGCAACACTGCGCCGAGAACCTCTCGGGGCTCGTGATTCACCAGCTCGCCGCTCCAGGCGCTCCATTCGTCTTCGGCGGCGCTCCCGCCTCCTTCGACATGCGGCGCGGCTCGGCACCGATGGGGGCGATCGAGACGATGATGTTAGGCGCCGGCTACGCCCAGGTCTCGCGTCACCTCGGTTTGCCCGTCCACGGCTACTTCTGCGTATCCGACGCGAAGAGCGCCGACTACCAGGCGGGTCTCGAGAGCGGCATCGGCGCCATGCTGGGCGCGCTCGCCGGCGTCAACATGATCTCAGGACCCGGCATGCTCGACTTCCTGCTGACCCAATCACTCGAGAAGATCGTACTCGACCACGAGGCCTGCGGGATGGCGCTGCGCGCCATCCGCGGCGTGGAGACCGGCGGCGGCGACTCCGTGTCGTTGATCGCCGACGTCGTTAGGCTTGGCAAATTTCTCTCGCACGACCACACGCGTCAGAACTGGAAGCGCGAGCTCTCGCAAGCTGGCAAGACGATCGATCGTGAAAGCTACGGCGACTGGGAAGCCGCAGGCGCGAAGGGCGCGGCAGAGCGTGCGCGGGAGGAAGTCGAGCGAATTCTCGCGAAATCATCCGTCCCTCCGCTCGCCGCCGGCGTCGACGAGGAGCTCACCGCGATCATGAGCGCCGAGGCTGCGAGATTCGGGATGCGCGAGTTGCCGAAGGAGGCGTGAGGGGCGTCGGAGCCGAGCCTCGTCACGCCGTTGAGGCGGCGCCGGAATGATGCCTGGCCCGTCTCCCCCGGCTGAAGCCGCAATGGCGTTAACTTCGTGAGAAAGAGGCCGAAGTTAGAACGTAGAACGATGAATTGCGAACCCAGAAACGTAAGCGTGGGGCCTTTTCTGGGTTCACAATTCTTCGTTCTACGTTCTAACTTCAAAGGTCGTTCCCGTAAGTCGACGCCACTGTGGCTAAAGCCGGGGCCTACCGATGCCTCGCCGCTCCGCGGCGAAGGGTGGCCTGCGAGGAGAGACGGGCTTTCGCCTTTCGCCTAACTATCCGCCAACGCTCGAAGGTGCCTCACCGCTACCGTGACCATCGCGAGATCGATCGTGCCAACGCCACGGAGGTCGTTGATCAGCTGATCGATGCGCGCCATGTTGACGGGTCGCGCCGCGAGCCACGCGGTAACCGCATCGGGCCTGCTCGCGTCACTCTTCTCTAGAATCCTCGACGTGATCCGGCCATGGCATGCGTACGCATCCTCGAGCAGCGCGTCGGCCGCAGCCTTCTGCCATGGGCTGTCGCCGCCGACACCCGACGCCGCCGCGTAAAGGCGGTCGAGGTGCAGACGCTGGCCGAGCGCAAAGTAGACACGCCCCACGTCTTCCGACGAGAAGCCACCGTCGAGCGACATGCGGACGATGTCGAATGCCGCCGCGAGCTTCTGAAGACTCGCGAGCCGGAGCGCGAGGTCAGTGGGAAGGCCCCACATTTCGATCTCGTGCGCCTTCTCGCGAACCTGTGACCAGGACAACTCGCCGAGGACGCCCGAGAGGCCGATGTGAAGCGCAGCGATACGCGGGCGGAACTGTTCGATCCGCGTCGCCGTGTCGAGCGCCGCGTACATGCGTAGCAGCCAGAGCGTCGAGCGCTCGACGAGTCCCGCGATCTCGAGCATCATCGAGGTCTGGATCGCGGCCGGCACCCTGTTATCGAGTCCCTCGATCGCCCGCCAGAGCGCCTCGAGATCGAACGCGTCGCGAGCGATCGTGTAGGCACGCGCGACCTCTCCCGGCCCGCGCCCCGTTTCCTCCATCATCCTGAAGAGAAACGTCGGCCCGACCCGGTTGATCATCGAGTTCGTCACACAGGTGGCGATGATCTCCCTGCGCAGCCGGTGCTTCTCGATTCCGGTGTGGAACTCGTTCTGCAGCGGCTTCGGGAAGTAGCTGACGAGCTCGCGTGCGAGCACCGGATCGTCGGGCGCGTCGGAGGCGAGCAACTCGTCGTAGAGATGGATCTTGCTGTAGGCGAGGAGCACCGCGATCTCCGAGCGCATCAGGCCAAGGTCTTCGGCACGCCGCTCGACGAGTGTCTCGTCATCGGGAAGCCCTTCGATCGCCCGGTCGAGGCGTCCGGCGCGCTCGAGGCTCCTGATGTACCTGCTCTGGACGTCGAGCGCACTCACGCCTAACGCCTCGGCGGCGGAGATCGCCTGTGTCTGCTCGTAGTTGTCGCGCAGAACGAGATGGCCGACCTCGTCGGTCATCTCGGCGAGGAGCGCGAGCCTCCGCTCGGTCGACAGCTCGCCCGACGCGACGAGGCTGTCGACGAGGATCTTGATGTTGACCTCGTGATCCGACGTGTCGACGCCGGCGGAGTTGTCGATCGCGTCGGTATTGATCCGTCCTGCGCCGACGTGCCTGCCGACGAGCGCGAACTCGATACGACCGCGCTGCGTGCATCCGAGGTTCGCTCCCTCGCCGACGACCTTGCAGCGAAGCTCGGTGGCGTCGACGCGAAGCGCATCGTTGGCGCGGTCGCGGGCGTCGGCGTGCGTCTCGTCGCTCGCCTTCACGTACGTTCCGATGCCGCCGAGCCAGAGGAGGTCGACGCCGGCTTTCAACATCGTCCGGATCATATCGTTAGGCGCGATCTGATTCGACTCCAATCCGAAACAGGCCTTTACCTCGTCCGATACCGATATCGACTTGGCCTTACGCTCGAAGATCGCGCCCCCCTTCGACAGCACGGAGGCGTCGTAATCGGCCCATGTCGACCGCGGCAGATTGAACAGCCTCTCGCGCTCCGCAAAGCTCGTCGCCGGATCGGGATTCGGATCGAGGAAAACGTGCATGTGGTTGAACGCGCCGAGGAGCTTCGTGTGGCGCGAGAGAAGCATGCCATTCCCGAACACATCGCCCGCCATGTCGCCGACACCGATACAGGTGAAATCGGTCGTCTGGATGTCGATCCCCTTGCCGTGCTCACGGAAGTGGCGCTTGACCGCTTCCCACGCTCCCTTCGCGGTGATCCCCATCTTCTTGTGGTCGTAGCCGACTGACCCGCCTGAAGCGAACGCGTCTCCAAGCCAGAAGCCGTACTCCTTCGACACGCCGTTCGCAATGTCGGAGAACGTCGCGGTTCCCTTGTCTGCGGCAACGACGAGGTATGGATCGTCGGCGTCGAGGCGCACGACATCGCGCGGCGGCACGACACTCGTTCCCGCGTAGTTATCGGTGATGTCGAGCATGCCACGGAGCAGCGTCTTGTAGCACTCGACACCTTCGCGCTGAAACTCCTCGCGCCCCGCGGGAGGGTGTTTCAACACGAATCCCCCTTTCGAGCCGACCGGCACGATGACGACGTTCTTCACCATCTGCGCTTTCACGAGCCCGAGAATCTCGGTCCGGAAATCCTCGCGACGGTCCGACCAGCGAATCCCGCCGCGCGCGACCTTCCCACCGCGAAGATGAACGCCTTCCATCCGGGTCGAGTAGACCGAGATCTCGAACATCGGACGGGGGCTCGGAAGCTCCGCGACGTTCTTCGAGTCGAACTTGAACGAGAGGTAATCCTTGCGCTCGCCGTTAGGTCCCTTCTGGAAGCAGTTGGTGCGCAGCGTGGAATCGATGAGATTGAGGTAGCGCCGGAGGATTCGATCCTCGTCGGCGTTCGTGATCTCTTCGAGCCCCTCGGCGATCTCCTTCCGGATCTTTGTCGCCTCCCCGCGTTGCAGCGCATCGAGCGACGGATCGAACGTGACGCTGAAGAGGCGGACGAGGTTGGCCACGATCGCCGGATGATTCGAGACCGTCTGCTCCATGTACTGCTGCGAGAATGCGATTCCGGTCTGCCGCAGGTACTTCGTGTAGGCCCGGAGCACGACGACCTCGTGCCAGGCGAGCCCCGCCTGTACGACGAGTCGGTTGAAGCCGTCGTCCTCCATCTCTCGCTTCCATACACGGCGCATCGCCTCGCGAAAGTTCTCGCGAATCGCGTCGATGTCGATCGCGAACCCATTCGTCTCGAGCTGAAGATCGCGGATGTGGACGCTGGTCTTCGCACCCGGCACCGCCACGTCGAACGGAAGTACGAGGCTGACCCTCAGCCCCATGTTCTCGAAATGCGGGATCATTTCGGAGAGAGTCAGCACCTCCCCGCCGTGGATCAGCTTGCAGCGGAGCTCGTTCCCCTGCCTGAGCTGACGCTCGTAGAGCTCGACCTGAAGCTCGCCGTTCGCGAGCAACGCCTCGATCCCATTGATGTCGGCAACGGCTTCCTCGGCCGAGAAGTACTCCTGGTAGCCGGCCGGAAAGGCATCCGAGAAGCGCTTCCAGACCTCGATGCCCTTCTCTTCGCCGTGACGCTCGATCAGCTCGAGTCGCAGGTTGTCGCTCCAGGTGCGCGCCGCGTTCGCTACCCGCGCCTCGACCCGCCTAACGTCGTACTGAGGTACATTTCCCTGCTCGGTGCGAACGATGAAGTGCCCGCGAGCCAATGGCGAGTCGGTGATCTGCGTGTAGGCGGCGGTCACCGGACCCCCGAACTCCTCCTCGAGGATGACCCTGATCTTTTCGCGCACCTCCGTGTTGTAGCGGTCGCGCGGCACGTAGACGAGGCATGAAACGAACCGCTCGAATACGTCTTTGCGGACGAAGAGTGCGATCCGTTGCCGCTCCTGAAGCTGCAGCACGCCCATCGAGATCTCGAAGAGCTGGTCCTCGGTGATCTGGAACATCTCGTCGCGAGGGAGCGTCTCGAGAATCTGTGCGAGCGCCTTACCGTCGTGGCTCGTCGCACCGAGACCGGCGCGGTCGAGCGTACGTGAGGCCTTGCGACGGAGCAGCGGGATGTCGTGGACACTCTTGCTGTAGGCGCCCGATGTGAAGAGCCCGAGAAAACGATCCTCGCCCAGCAGGTTTCCCTTGTCGTCGAAGTATTTGATGCCGATCCGGTCCATGTGGACGGGGCGGTGGACGGTTGCACGACTGTTCGCCTTCGCGACGATCAGGAGCTCGTCGTTTCGAGCGAACGCGCTGAATTCAGGGCTGAACGCGTACTGCCCTCGATCCTTCGACTCCTGCCTCACGTTGCGGAGCACGCCGAGGCCGGAGCCGTCGACGATACGAAGGAAGTCCGCTCCCTGCTCGGTGTGGAACGAGTAGCGACGGTAGCCGAGGAGCACGAAGTTGTTGTCGGCGAGCCAGCGGAGGAACGCGACCGCTTCGACCAACTCATCCTTCGGCGTCGGCGCATTGCCTTTCTCGATGCCCTCGATGACGTCGACGAGCCGCTTTTGCATCGGCCGCCAGTCGGTAACGGCGGCGCGAACGTCGGCGAGCACCGACTCGATATCGCGGAGAAGCGTTTCGAGATCGGCCGAGGATGTCTCCTGGTCGATCTCGACGTGCATGTACGATTCCTGGACGGCTGTGGCTCCCGCAGGAGGGACTGCGCCTTCGCGCGCAAGCCCGACGCGGCGGCCCGAGGCATCGCGGTAGATCGTCACAACCGGATGCGTGACGACGTGGATGTTCCGATCGACACGGCCGAATTCGGCCGTAACCGAATCGACGAGGAAGGGCATGTCGTCGTTCACGATCTCGACGACCGTGTGGTTAAGCGCCCACCCTTCGCGCTCGACCGATGGGTTGAAGATGCGCACCGCCGCCGTACCAGGCTTCCGCAGCGCGGCGAGCTCCCAGAGCGTCATCGCACCGCCCAGCAGCGTCGCCGGCTCGGTGTAGACCATGTCGTCGGGAGCGACGAGCCGGTAGTACTGCCTGATCCACTCCTCCGCGTCGGCCGCCTCGGCTGCGGGAACCCGCGCCTTCGCCTCCGCGGCGAGTGAATCGACGAGTTTCTGCTTTCTCTGTTCTTCGCTTGACGGCATGGTCTCTCCGTTTTTTAGTCCTGAGTCCTGAGTCCTCAGTCCTCAGTCCTTAGTCCTTAGCCCTGAGTCCTGAGTCCTGAGTCCCGAGTCCTTAGTCCTTAGTCCTGAGTATTGAGTCCTGAGTATCGAGTCCTGAGTATTGGGTCGTGAGCACTGCGTCCCTGGTACGACAAGATCATCGTTGAACCGTGAGTTTAGTTGGAGTGCGCGAAAAGGAGAAAGCGCCATGTCTCACGATTCGACAGCCGACACCCCGCACTCAAGACTCAGGACTCTTTACTCAGCACTCTTTACTCAGGACTCAGGACTACGGACTAAGCACTCAGGACTAAGCACTCAGTCCTCAGGACTTTCTTGTGATCGCGAGAATCGTGACGTCGTCGTGCTGCTCCGCTCCGGACAGGAACGACGACACAGCCATGTCGACGGCGTTGACGACTTCATCGGCATCATGGAAGTGGCGGCCGCGCAGCGCCTTGGCAATTCCTTCGGTGCCGAGCAGGTCGCCGGTCGCGTTTTCCGCTTCGGCAACACCGTCGGTGAAGAGCACGATCGAATCGCCTTCGCCGAGCACGAGCGTCTGATCGCGGTACGACGAATTCGAGAAGACCCCCATCACGATGTCCGTGTCGCCCGCCTCGACCGCCCCGGAGGCGTTGAAGACGAGCGGCGGAAGGTGCCCCGCGTTAGCGAAACAGACTTCACCAGGTTTCGACGGATCGATCACACCGGCAAAGAGTGTGACGAATTTCGCGGGGCCGAGCCTTGGCGCGAGCATCGCGTTGAGCCGGCTGACGAGCTCCGACGGCGAGGGATCCTGCGAGGCGAAAATGTTGAACGCCATCGCGAGGCTCGACATCAGGAGCGCGGCGGTGATGCCTTTGCCACTCACGTCGGCAATCACGAAGTAGACGCGTCCATCGGGGCGGATCACGAAGTCGTAGTAGTCGCCACTCACCATCCGCGCGGGACGGTTGAGTCCCGCGAGTAGATAGCCAGGCACTTCGGGTGGCCGCGCCGGAAGGATTCGACCCTGCACGACGTAGGCGGTGCGAAGCTCCTCGTCGATTCTCTGCTTGAGCAGCGATTCCTCACGAAGGCGCGTGGTGTCGAGCTTCGTCGCGGCGAAGCGGGCGATCTGCCCGACGAGGCAGACGTCGTCGTCGTCGAGCTCCTTGGTACCCATCAGAAAATCGACGTAGAGCACGCCGAGGACCTTGTCTTCGACGAGGAGCGGTGCGCAGAGCGCGGAACTGATGCGCTGGCCGACGATCGACTTCGCCTGGGAGAGCTTGTCGTTCTGTCCCGCGTCGAGCAGCGACACGATCTTCTTTTCCTCGACGACCTCGCTGAGCAGCGTCCGGCTGAGTACGAGGTCCGCGATGTCGTCATCGTCAGCGCGGCGTACTTTGATCGTGTCGAACCCCGAATGGCCGCGACCGAAGAGCGCGAGCGCGGCGCGCGAAGGCGCGAACGTCTCGACGACGCGATCGAGAATGAAGTCGAAGAGCTCACCGAGCGGCCGGTCCTCGAGCAACTCGATCGCGAGCTTGTTGAGCGCCTGGGTGCGCTCGAACGCGCGCTTGGAATGCTTCCCCTTCTCGATCGCGTCGGCGAGATGCACCGCGCTCGTCGTCGTCTGCGACGTCGATTCGACCGCGAGCAGCCGGTCCGTCCGCGTCACGCCGAAGAGGATCTCCGTCTCTCCGATCCTGATCGAGTCGCCGGGGCGGAGGTTCATCGGCACCTTCACCGGAATGCCGTTCAACCAGGTGCCATTGGCGCTCCCGCAATCGAGAAGCACCCAACGCTCACCTTCGTCGCGAAGCTCGATGTGCTTGCGCGAGAGGAAGCGGTCGTGGATCTGCAAACTGCAGTCAGGAGACCGCCCCATCGTGAGCGAACCGCCGGAGAGTGTCCGTCGGATCGGCTCCTCCCCTTTTGGGTAAACGACGATATCGAGTCCGGTCATGGCGCTAACCGGCCAAATTGTATCAAGCCGAAGACGCGCGGCGGACCGGCCACACTTTCCTGTTGAACCGAGAATCAGAAAACCGGGCTCGGGCCCTCTGCTTCCCCTTCCGCGCCGCTCGCCCTACGCCCGTCACTCCTCGTCGTGACACGCCGCACATCGGCTTATGCGGGTGGAGCGGTTGAATCGCGCGTGGACTCACGGGAGGATTCAGGATGAGAACCATCATCGAGCCGTTCCGCATCAAATCGGTCGAACCGATTCAGTTCACGACACGCGAGCAGCGGGAAAGGGCGCTCGATGCGGCCGGACGGAACGTGTTTCTCCTGCATGCGGACGATGTCCTCATCGACCTCCTGACCGACTCCGGAACGGGCGCGATGTCGGCAGCGCAATGGGGCGCGATCATGCAGGGGGACGAGTCCTATGCCGGAAGCCGCTCCTACTACCGGTTCGAGAGCGTCGTGCGCGACCTGACCGGCTACAAGCACATCATCCCGACTCACCAGGGGCGCGCCGCGGAGCGGATTCTCTTCCATAACATCCTCAAGCCGGGCGACATCGTCCTCAACAACACGCATTTCGATACGACGCGCGCGAACATCGAAGTCGAGGGCGCCGAAGCGCGCGACATCGTCGTCGCGGAGGGACGTATCCCGAGCGCCGTGCTGCCGTTCAAAGGGAACGTCGACCTCGAGAAACTCGAGGAGGCGCTGAAGTGCGACGGTGAGCGCGTCCGCCTCGTGATGGTGACGATCACGAACAACTCGGGCGGCGGTCAGCCGGTATCGATCGAGAACATCCGCGGCGTCCGCGCGATCTGCGATAAGTACCGAAAGCCGTTCTTTCTCGATGCCTGCCGCTTCGCGGAGAACGCGTACCTCGTGAAGCTGCGCGAGCCGGGACAGCAACATCGCACGCCGAAAGAGATTGCTCAGGAGATCTTCAGCCTTGCCGACGGCTGCACGATGTCGGCGAAGAAGGACGGGCTCGCGAACATCGGCGGCTTCCTGGCGATGAATGACGATCGCTGGGCGGAGTCATGCCGCAATCTGCTGATCCTCACCGAGGGGTTCCCGACCTACGGCGGCCTCGCGGGATACGACCTCGCTGCGATCGCACAGGGGCTCGAGGAAGTCGTCGAAGAGCCTTACCTCCGGTATCGCATCCAGTCGATCAAGTACCTCGCCGACAAGCTCGACTCCGCCGGAATCCCGTGCGTGAAGCCGTCGGGAGGGCACGCGGTCTACATTGACGCACGCGCGATGCTCCCTCACATCCCGCCGCTGGAGTACCCGGGAATCGCACTCGTGAATGCGCTTTACCTCGAGGGAGGTATACGCGCCGTGGAGATTGGCACAGTGATGTTCGGCATCCATCCGGATGGAACCGAGACGCCGGCGCCGATGGATCTCGTGCGTCTCGCGATTCCGCGTCGCCTTTACACGCAGTCACACATCGACTACGTGGCTGAAGCGGCGATCGACGTGGTCAAGAACCGGGAGTCGCTCCGCGGGTTGAAACTCACCTACGCTCCACGATTTCTCCGCCACTTCACGGCACGCTTCGCGCCGGTGGAGACGTGCGAGCTCGCCGAAATGGCCTGAGCTCGATAGACAGAGGCTGAGTTAGAACGATGAAGTTCGAATCCAGAAACGGGCCCCGGACGGGGGGTTCAGGGCTCGAAACTCACCGTTCTAGGTTCTAACTTCGAGTCTTTCGTCCCTAAGTTCATGCCATTGGAGCTAACCGGGGCGCGCTGAGCTTCACGGAATCTCCAGGTGCCGCGTAAACGCCGGCACGCCGCCATCGTCCAATGCTGCGAACGCCACGAAGCAGACGCCGGCAGGCTCGGGGCGAAACCAGACCAAGGAGATGACGATGAACTCGCTCAGCAAGTACACGGTATTCGCCCTCGTGCTTCTCTTCACTGCCGGGCTCGCGCTCGCGCAGCCTCAGCCTCCCGCAAACGGACCCGGCAACGGCCAGGGGAATCCACCGGCAGGTCCCGGACACCCGATCCTCCGCTGCCTCCAGATCGTCAACCTAACCGAAGACCAGCAGTCGCAGATCAAGGGAATCCTCGAAGCGGCCGCGCCGACACTGAAAGCGCTTCATGAGACGCTGGCTACCGACCGCCAGGCACTCCGGGAGGCGATCGACGCGACGCCGCAGGACGGATGCGCGATCGGCAGCGCGCTCATTCAGGTGCAGGCCGACGAGAAGGCGATCCGCGCCGAGCTCGACAAGACGAAGGCGAGCATCGAGGCGCTCCTCACCACCGAACAGAAGCTCAAGCTCGCAGGCTGCCTCGAAGCACCGAAGGACGGGCCCGGACCCGGCCAGGGCAACTGATCGGAGCTCCATCGCGACCAGGAGACGGCGGCCGAAAGGCCGCCGTTTCGACGTTGGCGACGCTTCCGCCTTCCGATCGGCGGAGAAAACCGAAGCTCCGGCCCCATCGATTCCGATCGATCCGCGTGATACCCGGGCATTCACCTTGTATCTGAAGTCACTTCGCGCGGCGACCGGGCGCATCGGCGGCGAAGTGACATCGACTCACAATGTAGTCATGACTCGGATGTCGCGAGCCCCGAGAATGCGGGCGATCGCGCGTATTCAGCTCGCAAAACCTCTCGTCGGGAAGATTGGCAGCCGGGATGCAGTGATCCGGGACGTGAGCCTCACCGGTCTCCGCGTGGAGCACGACTTCGCGCTCAAGATCGGCGTAGAGACGCGCGTCACGTTCGAGTGGCATGAGAGCCCGATTGAGCTCTCTGCAAGCGTAATCCGCTGCAAGCTCGAAACGTTCGCGAGCGGACTGACGGTCTATCAGTCGGGGCTCAGGTTCACGGAAGCGACGAGTCCCGGCGCGAAACGCCTGCGCGCCCGGATTACCGACGAGCTCGTTCACGCACTCGAGGAGCAAAAGGCGAACGCGCGCGGCGATATCCCCCGTTTTCTGCAACGCATGGTCATCTTCGCGCGCGGCGGACACGTCACGAGGAATGCGTCCGACGTCGCGTGGGAGTACGAGAGCGAGATTGCGCTCCCCTACTACCGGATCGCGCGCGAACGCGGCTACGTTCGCTACAGCCTCTCGCCGGCCGGGTGGTCGCGCAAGCGAACGCACGTCTCCGATCAGCCGGATGAGGGCTTTACGCTCTGGTCTCACGAAGACAACGAAGATGTCGCGCTGCTCTGCACCGCGTACGAGACCGGGAATCGCGCGACGCGATGGACGATC
This sequence comes from Acidobacteriota bacterium, assembly GCA_016184115.1. Classification (GTDB taxonomy): domain Bacteria; phylum Acidobacteriota; class Thermoanaerobaculia; order Gp7-AA8; family Gp7-AA8; genus JACPDH01. The sequence continues at coordinate 24,049 of JACPDH010000057.1, forward strand.
CGCACTTGCGCCGAGTTGAGCCTGATCGTCGACGACTCGATCCCGCCGCAGCGTTTCATGCCGTAGCTGCGTGGAGCGTCGAGGCGGGTGCAACGGGGAGTGCACAAGCCGGATCGGCCGCGGAGTAGTCGCCTTCCGCGTGCCACGCACGGGCGCGCGAGCCGCCGCACAGCTCCCGCCATGCGCAGTCGCGGCAGCGGCCGACGAGCCGCGTGCGGTCGCGAAGCCGCGTGTAAAGCCCCGGTACGCTCCAGATTCCATCCAGCCGTTGCCTTCGTACGTTACCGGCGACGAGCGGCATGGCACGCGACGGCGTCACGTCTCCCGTCGGTGCGATACGCATCGTCGTACGGCTGTCGTTGAGCTCGATCGGAGCCCGTGGTATCAGCGGCCCTCCGGCCGGCACCGCCCGCCTTGCCTCGATGTCGATGCGTCTCACGAGCGGAAGCTCGTTGACGATGACCGCAAGAGTTCCCGAGCGCGCGACTTCGACTACGTCCGACGCCATGCGCGCGAGCATCGCTGAGGTCACGGGACAGCGCGTCGAGCCGCAGACGACGTCGACCTGGAGCCGCGTGACGCCACGCATCGCGACGCGACGCGCGATCGCGGAGATGTCGGCCAGCCCGGGCCACCCGGCGAGTACTGCACGTACGCCAAGTCCCTCATCGCGGAGCGCGTCGATCGCCTCGAGTGCGTCACCTGCTCCATCGCTCACGAGTGCATAGGGCACGGCGACGTCGTCGACCCCTGCATCGGCGAGCTCCGGCGCAATCCGCGAGTCCGGGATGCAACCGCGCTCGAACGAGACCGTGACCGAGGGAATCCTCTTCGCGGCGCTTGCTGCGAGGCCGGTCAAATCGTCCGTGCGCATCGCACCGGCGACCTCGAGCGTCACACGGCGCACACCGAGCTCCCTCGCTTCGTCGAGAACGCAAACGATCTCTTCCATCGAGAGAGTTCTCCCGCCATATCGCTCGAGGCCCGCGAGCTCGAATACGAGAAGCTCGGGCCTCCCTTCGATCGACGCCCGCATATGAGCCCCCACGAGTTTGTTTATGCTCGCTCCTGCCAGAGTGCAACTCCAGCAATCACCCGATGGGTGTGATCGCCGACCACGGAATCGGGCGCGCTGGCCCATCACCGGCGCAACTCGGAGCAGTCACCTCCCGCCGGCCTGGTGTTCTGTCCGTGAATTGGGTGCAGTTTCGCCGAATTCACGGACAGAACACGAGTCTCGCGTATCCTGATGGAGATGTCAGAACAGCCTCATTCGAATACCGATTATCACTCCTCACGCGGAGGCGAATTCGACCTGCCATCGAACGACGTCGTGATCGGAAATCGCCCGCTGCGCGAGTACACGTTCCCTAACGCACTCCGCAACCCGCGCCGCGCGATCGTCTGCGTCCCCGGCTTCTCGGCCTCGGGGCGCTCCTTCGCCCGGCTCGCTCCGCTCTCCTCGGCGTGGGACATTCGGATGGTCAACGGCCCGCTCGAGCGCGCCTATCCAGGGGATGCTGTCGACACGCTCGCCGGAGTCATCGCGGACTACGCCATGCAATTCGACAGACCGGTGATTCTAGGGACTTCATTCGGCGGTCTCGTCGCAATCAGTGCTGCGCTCCGCATGCGCGGCGCGATCTCGGGGCTCATTCTCACCGCCGCCTTCGCGAACGGAACGCGGTTAGGGACGCTCCCATTCATGCGCCAGCTGATTCCGGCCATGCAGCTCACGGCGTCTTCGCTCGCTCCAATCACCGCACGAGTCGTCGGCGGGCCCGGAATCGACTCGGCTGGACGCTCGGCGATCGTCGAGGACGTGCTTGCAATGCCGGCCGACGAGAGGGCGCGCCGCCTCCGCACGATCTTCTCCACGAATCTGCTGCCGCATCTCGAACAGATCGACGCGCCCGCACTCGTGATCCACGGGCGACGCGACCTTCTCGTTCCGAAGGCTCGTGCGCTGGAGATGGCACGCGCGCTGCCTCACTGCGACTATCACGAGATTCGCGGTGCAGGCCATCTGCCATACATCACGCATGCGGCAGAGTTCGTGGCGTTGACGACGGCATTCCTGGAGCGCCTCGGACGCCGGCCATAACTTCAGGTCATGGGCCATGCGTCATACGTGAAAAATCGGATGACTCGCCTCACCCGAACGCTTCCTGCGCGAGCTTCGCGCCACTCTCCATTGCGATCGCACGCGGGTAGACGATGTTGTTCTCCAGATGGATGTGGTGCCGGAGGTGGCGATCAAACGCCCGCAGGTCGGACCAGAGCGCGAGCACGGAGCGAGGCACATTCGCCGGCAGCCGGTAGTCGGCTGTGAGCTCGCGAATCGTTCGAAGCCGCTCGGCGATCAGATCATGCTCGAGAAACTCGATCATGATCCGCTCGGTAAGGCTTCGTTCGTAACGAAGCGGCTCGTCACACCCCGTCACCAGCGCCTGTTCCATTTCCCTGATTCTTCGGAACAAGTCTCGCTCCTCGCGATGCGCATGCACCTGGAGCGTCTCGCCGGCACGCCGGAAGAGGCGCGCCACCCGTGGGATCACGGGGAATTGCGCCCCATGGCTGCGGCAGGCGCGGTCGAGCCTCGCCGCGAGATGGACGATCGCGCGGTGCTCGAACGCATCGTGCTCCCCGACGATGAAGTCGATCAACGCGGAGAGCGGCTCCTTGTTCCACTGGCGAAGCGGGATGCCGCCTCGGTCTGTGCCATCCTCATCGATCTCGCCGAGCTGCTCGAGCCACTCGTCTGCGTCGATGCCAACAGAGTCACAGGCCTCGAGCAGCGACCGGTTGCCCTTGCAGCAGTAGTCGATTCCCAGCTCCTCCAGCGCAGGAATGATCGCTGGAACATCGGTCGCAAGCTCGGATACGCGCCGGCTGGAATTCAGCTTCACATCATCCTCCTCGCGGCTTCCTCACGCGTGCAACATCGCTCCTCGCATGAGCCGGGAACAGGAGATCAGGCACCGCTCCATGTGAACCCTCGCACCGCGGCCGGTGACGGGTGGGCAAACGCAGGCCAGGGTGGGCCGCGTCAACGTGCTAAGTGCTGAGTGCTCAGGACTACAGCAACACCATCGCCTCGAGCGCGGCGCGATTGTGAATCACCATCGTGGAGCCGCGGATCGAGAGAATGCCGCGCTCCCGCATCTCACCAAGGATGCGGGTGACGGTCTCGCGCGACGTCCCGATCAGCTGCGAGACCTCGTGGTGCGTCATCATCATCTTCAGCCGTGTACCGGTGGCCCCTTCGCGGCCCGACTCGTCGCACCAGGCGAGGATCAGGTGAGCGAGCTTCTCCGATGCCGAATGCGACAGGCCGAGCGATCGGATGTGATCGTTGGCGTTGTGGCACTCGTGACTGAGCTGCTCGGTGACGCGATAGCAGGCGTCAGCATGCTCCCGGATGAACTTGATGAACTCCTCGCGCTTCACGTGGCGAATCTGGCACGGTTCGATCGTCTCCACCGTCGCCTGATAGGGCGCGTCGAGGATCGCGCTACCGACGCCGAGGAGCTCGCCGGCGTGGGCGACGCGCGTGATCAGACTCTTACCGTCGCGCGATGCAATGCTCAGCTTCGCCTTACCGCGGCAGATCATGAAGACGCCGCGCGCTGCCTGTCCTTCGACGTACAGCACCGATCCACCTGGATAGACCGACGCGACCGATGCCTGATCGAACGCCTTCAGCGCCGCGGCTCCGAGGCTGCAGAAAAAAGTGTCGTCCCGAAAACTGCAGCTCGAGCAGTTCTCGACAATCTCGAATCCGTATGGCGACGAGCGCATCGGGGCCTCCTCTGCGTCCTCCTGCCTACATCCGACCCGTGAGTCTCGCCCACTGGACAACGATCTCGTAAAGAAGCCAGACGATGGCGAGCGCCGCCGCCAACTCCGTCACGATCGCGACCAGTACGTCGAGGGTTCTTGCAGTGACCCGTCGCAATCCAATCCTGCCTTGCCTGGGGCCGGTATCATTGTGCGCTGCACGAGAAACCGCGACTGGTGTGGGGGTTACGCCTCTCCGTGACGGAAGTCACAGTGGCGCACTGCCACCAAATTTGTGATACCCGGACCAAAATCGGGTGATTCGCAAACCGGGTGCCTTCGCTCGTTCGGACGCATATTGAAACAGGGTCCTTTCCCGGAAAGGAGGAGCCATGAACAGCTTCTCTCCACACCGTATCCTCGTCCCTGTCGACTTCACCGACACGTCGACCGTTGCGCTCGCTACCGCCCGCCGCCTTGCGGAGGGTTATGACGCGGAGATGCTCGCGCTCTTCGCTGACACCTTCGTTCCGCCAATTGCGTACGCCGACGTTCCAGTCGGCTGGTACGACGAGAATCTCGACGAACTGAAAGGCGCCGCCACGACGCGCCTCGTAAGCTACCTTCGCGAGCACGTTGGCGAGGTTGCGAAGTGGGAAGCGCGTGTCGTGACCGACACGCCGGTCCATGCCATCCTCGCGACCGCGAACGAGTGGAACGCTGACCTCGTCGTGATGGGCACGCACGGTTGGTCGGGCTGGCGGCGTGTCCTGCTCGGCTCGGTCGCCGAGTCAGTGCTCCACGAGCTCGACGTACCGATCGTCACGATCCGTCACCGCGATGGAGAGCCGGCGACAGGGATCAACGGCATCAAACGGCTGCTCTGTCCGGTCAACTACAGCGAAGTCGCTCGCGAAGCGATCGCCGTCGCTGGCTCGATCGCCGAGGCATTCGACGGCGAGATCTACGTCGTCCACGTCATCGAGGCAGAGCGTACTGAACCGCACGAGGGAGACCTCGACGCCCTGCGCGAATGGATTCCGCACGAGATGCGCCATCGCTGCCTCTACAAGGAGCTGGTGATTCATGGGCATGCGGCAGAGATGGTGATCGACCTCGCGGCCAAGCTCGAAAGCGACATGATCGTCGTTGGCGCCCAGCATCGTCGCTTCGTCGATACGACCGTGATCGGTACGACGACGGAACGGATCCTGCGCCACGCCGGCTGCCCGGTCATCACGGTCGTCCGCAAAGTCGGGTCGTCGACGATTGCCACGACGGAAGCGGGGAAGGCGGCCACGGCCTAACAAAGCCGTACCACCTGCCGTGCCATGCACCGGCGACGCGGAAGCGTGAGCCTCCCGGGTCCGATGTCACGTTCAATGGCATTGGATTAACCCAATTGGCCTGAACTTAGCGAAGTTAGAACGTAGAACGGTGAATGGCGAACCCTGAAACCCCCGCCCGAGGCCCTTTCTGGGTTCAAACTTCATCGTTCATCGTTCTAACTTCAGCTTCTTCCGCTTACGTTCAAGCCATCGGGGCACGGCAAGCCGTGCCCCGTTTGCAACTTGAACGCGTCGTCGCGCAACCGGTCGATTGCCGGGCGCCGATTCCAACTACTCGATGGCGATCAGCTCGACGTCGAAGACCAGCATGCCACGCGGCTCCTGCTTTCCTTCGTACGCCATGCCCTCGGGGATCCAGAACCGCCGGCGCTCCCCTTCGACCATGAGCTGCAGCCCTTCGGTCCATCCGCGAATGACCTGATTCAACTGGAACTTCGCCGGGCGCGGCTGGTTGAACGACGTATCGAACATGAAGCCGTCCGTCTTCCAACCGATGTAGTTGACCGTTACGACACTCTGCGTATCGGGGTGGATCTTTCCGGTACCGGCATGAAGTACTTTTGAGCGAAGGCCTCCGCGTCCCTTCTCCGCGTCGGCAGGCGGAGCTGCGACGTCGGAAGGAGCCTTGAGGCTCTGGAAGTCAATCAGTTCGATATCGAACACGAGCATGCCGGCGGGCGCACCTGCCCTTCCTTTGTAAGCAAGCTCTTCGGGGATCCATAGGCGCCGCTTTTCGCCCGTGACCATCATCGGAACGCCTTCGCCCCAACCGGTGATGAGCTTGTTGAGCGGAAACGTGATCGAGCGGCCCCGAGCGACGGAGCTGTCGAACATCTTCCCGTCAGTGGTCCAACCGGTGTAGTGAACGGTAACGACGTCGGTCGAAGCGGGGTGCTCCGTTCCGGTTCCCTTCTCGAGAACCTTCCAGGCGAGACCCGACTCGGACTTCGCAGCGTCGGCTGGCACGGCGGCGACATCTTCGGGAGCAGGAATATCCGCGGCGCCGGCAGCGAGCGACGCGGCGGTGACGACGAGCATTGAGAAGAGTGCGCGGAGCGATTTCATGGCGCGTAGGGTGCTACGGAAAACGCGCGTTTGCAAGTGTCAGGATTGAAAACCGGCCCGGCGCCATGGGGTCGCGCCGGGCCGTGAGTATCCGTTTACGTGCGACTTAGCCGCGAACCGCGGCCAGGACCATCTCTCGGAGCGAAGGATCGTCGACGTCGAGGTCGTAACGCGCGCGAACCATCGGCTTTTCGATCTTGAGGATCCGCGTCAGATCGATCGGCGTTCCAATCACGACGACGTCGCACGGTGTGCGTTGGATCGTTGCCTCGAGGTCTGCGATCTGTTTCGGGTCGTACCCCATCGCGGGAAGGATTCCCTTCGCGTTCGGGTACTTCGCGTAGGTCGCTGCGATGGAATCGACGGCGTATGGACTCGGGTCGACGATTTCGGTCGCGCCAGCCGCACGCGCGGCGACGACGCCGGCGCCAAACGTCATTCCGCCGTGCGTGAGCGTCGGGCCGTCCTCGATGACCAACGCCTTCTTCCCCTTGACGGCATCGGGGTCGCTCAGCGCGACGGGCGACTTGGCCCGGATTACTTTCGCGCGCGGATTCAGCCGCTTCGCGGCGTCTTCAATCGCCCCAATGTTCTTTTCGTCCGCGGTGTCGCATTTGTTGATCACGATCACGTCGGCACGCAGGAAGTTCGTTTCACTTGGGTAGTACGACGTCTCGTGACCTGCACGGTGCGGGTCGGCAATGCAGATGTAGAGCGACGGCTTGTAGAACGGCATGTCGTTGTTGCCGCCATCCCAGAGCACGATGTCGGCTTCCTTCTCGGCCGCGGCGAGAATCTGTCCGTAGTCGACGCCGGCGTAGACGACGAAGCCGTTGTCGATATGCGGCTCGTACTCCTCTCGTTCCTCGATCGTGCACTTCTCGGTCGTAAGGTCCTCGTAGTTCGCGAATCGCTGGCACGCCTGCTTCGCCAGATCACCGTAAGGCATCGGATGGCGGACCGCGACGACCTTCTTGCCGGTCTCTTTGACGACGCGCGAGATCCAGCGCGTCGTTTGACTCTTGCCCGAACCGGTTCGCACCGCCGTGATCGCGACGACCGGCTTCGTCGAGGCGAGCATCGTGCGATCGGCCGCGAGAAGCCAGAAATCGGCGCCAGCCGCGTTGCAGAGCGCCGCCATGTGCATCACGTGCGCGTAGGAGACGTCCGAGTACGAAAAAACGCAGGCGTCGACCTTCTTTTCGCGGATCAGCGACTCGAGCTCCTTCTCATCGACGATCGGGATGCCATGTGGATAACGGTCACCGGCGAGCACCGCCGGATAGGTGCGCCCGTCGATCCCAGGGATCTGGGTCGCGGTGAATGCGACGACATCGACTGTCGCGTCGTCGCGGAAGACGGTGTTGAAGTTATGAAAATCCCGGCCTGCAGCGCCGAGGATTGCAATGCGCTTCGGTACCATGAAGAGAGCCTCCTTTTGGCCGTGAGCATGGGTATCATGCACGCAAACGTGGGGTGGGTGACACCGTTCACCGCGCGCTGTGACCTCGGCTGTCGCCTCACCGGCGGAATTCACCCTCTTCCCACCCGGTTGGTCGAACCTGCGCCCCGATCAGGCAGAATCGAGGAGAATGTGACGCGAAACGTGCCATCGTTCCGCGTGTAGCCGCATCCATGACCGACTCCCAGAAGACACGAAAAGGCCTCGAGGGGCTCCGAATCGCACTCGTCGACGACGAACGGCTGACCCTCAAACTTCTCTCCGCGCTGCTCGCTCGCGAAGGGGCGGCCGTCGTGACGTTCAACAACGCCGACGATCTGCTGGAGAAGCACGACCTGGCCTCATTCGACGTTCTCCTGAGCGACATGCACATGCCGATCTGCGACGGCCACTCGCTGATTCGCGAAGTGCGTCGGCGCCCCGTGGAACAGGGGGGCAAGATCCCCGCGATCGCCCTGACCGCCTACGCACAACACGACGTTCTCGCACGCGCGATCGTCGAAGGCTTCAATGACTACATGACGAAGCCGGTCGATCCGAAGGAGCTCGTCACGCTGATTCACAAGCTGCTCGGAACCGGGTCGTAGGAAAGGCGGCGGAACGCACAGTCCACGTGCCGCAAACCCCTCTGCAACTGGCCAGCAAAGAACGCCGTCCGCATTCGCTCGCCATTTCCTGCCACTCTCGCCTTCTGCCTGCACCCGAACTCCGCATTCAACGTTCCGCGTTCCGCATTCCGCGTTCCGCACACCGGCTGTCCACCTTTCTCGTTTCCCTGCGTATTCAGAGGACAAGGAGCCATCATGACCTCGAAAACGCACAATTCCCTCCGCATTCTGATGCTCGCCGCGGTCATCGCGGCCTTCGCGGCTGTCACCGCGGCGCAGCCGACGGGCACGGCGCCAAACTCCACTACGTCGAGCAAGGCGGCGACTGAGTCGGTTACTACACGATCCGAAACGGAGACCTCCGACAGCTTCGACAGCCGCTCGACGCGCGACCACTTCAGTGCGCTTCTCGATCGCCATCCGCACGAAGTCGGCGTGATGCTCAAACTCGATCCGACGCTCTTCAGGAACGAGGCGTGGATCGCCGCCTATCCTGCCCTGCGCGATTTCATCGCCGCGCACCCGGAAGTGCCGCAGAACCCGTCGTACTACCTCGAGCGCGTCTACGTACCGGGCGACGACGCGCCCGAGCCTGCCGCGCTCCGGATGACGCGCAACATGATCGAAGGCGTGCAGGTCTTCGTCGTCATGCTCACGTTCCTCGGAGCTGCGATCTGGCTCATCAAAACGCTCCTCGAGCATCGCCGCTGGAGCCGCGTCTCGAGAGTTCAGACTGAGATCTACAACAAGCTGCTCGACCGCTTCACGTCGCACGAAGATTTGATGCGCTACGTCCAGAGCGAAGCAGGAAAGAACTTCATTCAGTCGGCGATCTCGCCGATCTCGACCGGCACCGCAGCACAGCTCTCGGCCCCGATCGGACGCATTCTCTGGTCCGCCCAGGCCGGAATCGTCCTTGTGATGATCGGCGTCGGCCTCCAGTTCGTCAGCGGACGGTTGCATCCCGACGCAGCGGGCGCCGTATCGACCTTCGGCATCCTCGCCCTCTGTGCCGGCCTTGGGTTCACGCTTTCCGCCTTCGTCGCCTGGGTCGTGTCGCGGCGACTCGGGATCCTGCCGTCAACCCCCGAACCGAATGAAACAGAGATGACCTCCACGCGTACACTTGGCGAGAGATGACGACGACGATCGTGACCCGCGAGATTGCGTTGCTAAGGGACGCAAAGGACGAGACCGTCGAGGTCTCGTCCTCTCTCATGGATGAGGATGCGTTTCGCGCCTTCTATGACCGAACCTCCCGCGGGCTCTGGCTCTTTCTGGTGAGGGTCACCGGCGAACGGCAGATCGCGGACGATCTCCTCCAGGAGGCCTACTACCGCTTCTATCGCGCCGGCTCGACCTACGAGAGCGAGGGCCACCGCCGCAACGCGCTCTTCCGGATCGCGACGAATATCGCGCGCGACGCGTGGCGACGCCGCGGCGGAATCGTGAACACGCCGATTGACGAAGCCACGGCATCGATCGTCGACCACGGTATGGACGAACGAACCGACCTCGCGCGGGCGCTCGAGCGGCTGAAGCCGAAGCAGCGCGAGATGCTCTGGCTCGCGTACGCAAACGGGTCGTCGCACGAGGAGATCGCCGAAGTCGTCGGTGTGGCGCCAGGAAGCGTGAAGGGGCTGCTGCGACGTGCCCGCACGAAGCTCGCGGAGCTGCTCGGCAATGCACCCCAGCGGACCGGAAAGGAAACGCGATGAACGCGCCTGATTGTCAGCGTCAGGACGAACTGCTCGACGCACTCGCGAGCGGCCAGTGGCCCGACGCGAGCGATCGCGAGCTTCGCGCGCACGTCGCAGAATGCACGGAATGCGCAGCGCTCGCCGTCGTGGCTACATCGATCGCAAGCGACCGTCGCGACATCGAACATCTCGCCTCGCCGCCCCCGTCGGGTGCGGTCTGGTGGCGGATGCAGATGCGGATGGACCGTGAGGCGCGCGAAGCCGCTGCGAAGACCGTGCGACGCACCCATTCCGCGATCGTCCTGGTGACGCTTGGCGCTCTCGGCGCCCTGCTCGTGATCACACGCCTCGCCGGCACCGCGTGGAGCTGGCTCGCCGACACGATGCCTCGGCCCGCAGAGCTCGCAACGCTGCAACACCTCGCACCGTCGATGACAACCGTCGTTGTCGCCGCGGCGAGTGTCCTCGTCCTCGCGCCGATCGTCGTCTGGCTCGCCGTCGCAGAGGAGTAGACAGGGCTCGGCTCGACGATGGTGTCACCGCGCGATGAGCCTGCGAACTGGCTCTCAGCGAAGCGCCGACGCCGCTGCCGCGCCGGCGTCGTCGAGCTCGTGACCTAACCGTTCACACCACGATCCAATCGCATCGGGGCTTTCCGCCACGTCGCGAGGCACGGCGAACGGCGGCCCGACTTCCAACCTGACCCGAGCGAAGGGAGCCGGCAGCTCCATCCTGTCCCAGCGCGACTTCGACTGGAGGCACGGTCGCGCGGCAAACGATACCGGGAAGATCTCGTATCCAAGTTTCGACGCAAGGACGATCGGTCCCCGCTTCGCCTTGTGCCACGGACCGAGCGGACCGTCCGCGGCGAGCCCGGTCGCGTTGCGCTCTCGGAGCGCAGTCTCCATCCTTGCGAGCGACTCGTCGCGTCCTCCGTCGGGTATTCGCACGCAATCGTGGCCGAACCAGGCGCAAATCGTAGCGATCGTGGCGCCGCGCTCCGATTCGCTCGCGAAGATGCACGCATGCCGATCGCGCAGCAGGACGAAGAGCGGCGCGTACTTACCGTGCCAGAAGACGATCATGCCCCTCCGCCCTTCGGCGAGCGCGGCGTCGAAACGCTCGAGCCCGCGGGCGTCGACACGCCAGCTCGCACGGAGGGCACCCATCACAGCTGCAACCGAACGGCCAATCACGCTCGCGCGACGCGAGATCGGAGCGTCGGAGCTCCTAGTGTAGTGTTTCATTAATCCGTTGCCTTTCGCAGAGCACAAACGGGGCGAGGTCAAGGAGCGAGGAGGAGTCGATGTGGTTCATCGTCGACGACGAGCGACGCAGAAGTCGCCCCGTTTCTGCTCTGCCCTCCGGGTTGCGGCGGAATGGAGCCGCTTTCTTTGTCGCTCCTCCTCGCCGATGTACCACATCGACTCGTCGTCGCTTCGCGAAATCGACCCCATTCCGCCGCAACGAAAGGCAAGGGATTAACGAAACACTACACTAGCATCGGCATTGCGAAGGCTCTCGGTCATCAGAGCACCGCCCCCGACACCGCCTGTGCGATGTTCCCCAGGATTCGCAGCTCCTCGGCGAAGGTCCGCCTCGCGCGCGACCAGGCACTGTCGTCGATCGACTTCGCCGACGCGCCGCGAGACGCGAGCTCCTCGTACAGATTGATCAGGCGTTCCGTCATCGCCTCTTTCGAAAGCAGGAGAGCCGTCGCGCGAGCCCCTTCGCTCAGCGCAACGCGACGCTCATCACACCGGGTCACGAGAGTGAGCGCCTGCGCGAACGAATCAATCGACTCCTCGTCGACACGAAAGCCATTCTCTCCGTCACGAAGCACTTCGCGCACACCCGACGCATCGAGCGCAACGACCGGCAGCGCGGCCGCCATCGCCTCCGCAAGGACGAGACCCTGCGTCTCGGTTCGCGATGCGAACGCGAAGACGTCCATCGCCGCATACGCATCCGCGAGCCCGTTCCAATCCACGACGCCCGCAAGTACGAGGCGTTGCGCGAGCCCCGCTTCGTCGACCTCCTCACGGATCGCGCCCTCGACCGCTCCGCTTCCCACGACGAGAAACCAGGCGCGCGGCTCCTCTCTCATGAATCTCACGACCGCCCGCGTGAGAAACTCCAGGTTCTTCTCCCGGGCGAGGCGGCCGACGTGGCCAACCACGATCGCGTCGCGCGGGATCGCGTTCCGCACGCGAAACGCGGCGCCGTCACCAACCGCGAGGGTACCGACGTCGACGCCCGTCGGGATCACCGTGACGGGCGCGGTCACTCCTCGGAGCGGCAGCAAGCCGGCGACGGTCTCGCTCGGCGCGATGACGGCGTCGCACAAATTGCAGTAGCCAGTCACGAGATCGATCGCGAAACGCTTGAGCGCCGGCGAGTCACCCGGTACGTAGTGTGTGTATTCCTCGTACATCGTGTGATGTGTGAAGACGACCGGAGCGTCGCGCGACGCTCCAACGCGCAGCGCCGCATCGCCTAACAGAAATGGATGATGTGCATGCACGACGTCGATCTTCACGTCGTGGATCCGGCGTGCGAGCAGTCCCGGCACCGGCACGGGAATCGAAAAGTCGGTGCCGTTGTAGCGCTGGAGCGCCGGGAATCGGATGACGTCGTCCTCGTCGTCCGCGCATCCCTCGAACACCGGGGCGAGGACGATTACCCTGTGTCCACGGCGTCGCAGCTCGGCCGTAAATGACGCCACACTGCGCGCCACGCCGCCAACGTGCGGCACGTATGTGTTCGTTGCCATCAGCACGTTCATGTCACGGCACCCGATCGCGCGAAGGAAACCGAGTCCTGGCCGCTCGCGGCGTTCACTGCCTCGTATCCCGGCAGCCGGATCTCCACCATGGGCGCGGCATCGCGCCAGACGCCGCTCCAATGGACCAGCGGCCGGCCTTCGCACGGGTCGATCTCGATCGTCACCGGACCAAACGAGGTCGGCGCAGGGCCGAATCGTATCGGCTTGCGCTGCTCCAGCCATTCAGGAAGGACGCCGGCACCGACGACGAGCGCCCCTCCTTCTTCGCGCAAGAACGAATTGCGCATCATGAGGAACCAGTCGGCGGACGCCCAGACGTGGTGGCCGTCTCCCATGCAGCCTCCGCCCGTTCGTGGATGCACCGCCTCCGGCCACTGCCCCGTCGGAGAGGCGAGCCGTGCGATCTCGCGCACCTGCTCGAGCCCGCCCGTATCCCCAGCGCGCAGTCGAACCTGCGCGAGGTGAAGCGTTAGATAGCAGTTCACTCCAGAGTGAATGATGTCCTGGAAGAAGCCATGGCCGACGAGACACTCGGACGCGATGTACGCCGCGGTGTCGAGAAGGTGCGGGTCGCGCGCGTCGAAAATCTGGAGTGGATAGCCTGAGGCGAGCGAGCCGATCGCGCCCGTGTCGAGGCGCCGGTAAGGAGACGCCGGCATCGCCGGTCGTCGCAGTCTCGCCTCGACCTGTTCCAGACTCGCGCGCACGGCTGCAAGCAGGTCCGCCCCCCACGCGTCACAACGCCCCGCGGCGCGGAGCTCGCCCGCCATCCGCAGTAGCACGGCAGCCGACTGCAGTCCGGCGACACCCCAGAAGTCGTCCCAGTAATAGTAGTCGTTAGGCCCGAGATGCTCCGCGCTGAATCCGGGAGGAAGGAGCCCCGCGTGAATCGACCCATCGCTCTTGACCCGCTTCCGCTCGATCCACTCGGCTCCCACGCGAATCGAGTCGAGCCACGCGCGTTTCGGCGGCCGCCCCGTGAGCTCGCAGTAACGGCGCATCGTCCAAAGCGCCTCACCGTTCGAATCCCACTCCCCTTCCTGCGACAGGAAGAAGCCGGTGCGCGTCTGCCTCGACGGGAAGTGGTCGATGACCCGCTCCGCACGGTCCGTTAGGCCTGCGCAAAGGAGCGCGTGAAGGATGAACGCCGCGTCGCGAAACCAGAATCGCTTGTAGGTGTAGGGTCCCGGGTAGCACTCGCGCGGCGAGTGCAGCACGATCGAGCGGATCGACGCGTCGTAGAGGAACTGCCACCGCGGATCGGGAAACTCTGCCTTCACAGCCGGCGCGATCGCCGCCCTCCACCGTCGATGCGACGACCCGTGGCCCTGCGCCCCCGAAGCAAGCGGCACGCGCGCCCGCGCCTCCATCGCCACTCCTCCGGCAAGCGGATAGAGCGCGGCGGCACTTGCCATTCCCACGTTGCATCGCACGCTGCGTCGATCCGACGCGTGGAAGAGCGACGCCTTCACATCCCCCTCGCGGTAGATCGAAAGCGCGAGCTTCTCCGGCCGCGGATCGAACGTGACGCTGCGGCGCTCGGGAAGAAGAAAACCCGCGCCATCCTCCATCGCGTCGATCGCATGCACGAAACTCACACCTTCGGGGTTGTAAGGCCGGAGCGAGATCACGAGCCAGGAGCGCATCGTCGATCGCGCGCGCACTGCGAGCTCGCACACCGGGACTCCCTCTTCATCGACAGCCTCGGCGAGCGTCTCGAGCTCCATTCCGCGAGCTGACGCCCGCGTGATCACCGCGGGCGACGGATCGATGCGCAGCCACTGAAGCGCATCGAGCGAGCGCGATGGCACGAGCCATGGGCCATCCTCGCTGGCAATCCAGGCGTCGAGCGTCCATCCGTCCCAGAACGGCATCACGAGCCCGCGCGGATCGACGATCGGAATCTCTTCGCTGTCAGGTACCCCGATCGCCGTCCAGTTGCGGTGCGTCAGATTCACGTGCGTGATCGAGAACGCACGGGGAATGAACGACTCGTCGCCCGGGTCGTACTGGCGCTCGACCCAATACGGCCAGATCCAGTCGAGGTTGTGCTGAATCGCACCCGTATTGATCAGCCCGCGCGCGTGGAAGACCAGACCCGCGCGGAGCAACTCGAGCGGTTCCTTCACTTCAAGCGGCTGCGCGAAGCTCTCGAGCCGCGACAGAAGCTTGATCGGATCGACCAGCCCCTTCGACCGCGCCACACGACTCACGACGAGTCTCCAGGGAAACCATCGAAGCAACATGCGGCCTCCCGCCGGCTCTCCTGCTGCCGGGCCTCTTTCGAATCTAGGTCCGCGGCGGCGGCGGTGGCAGGAGGGGGGTCACATTCGAGCGGTGACGGGAAACCCGCAAGGACGGAAATCGACAGTGCGAAATCGGCGTGAGGCGACAATTGCAACCGAAGAATTGCGGCAACAGAGAACGTAATGCGAGTGTTCGGAAACTGCGGCGAAGACCTTCGAAGCCTCACTTCTTGCGGCAGAGTTTGCAGGCCTGGAGACCCGACGCCTCCGCGTCGGCGCGCGTCGCAAACCATACGCGCGCATCTTCGGCGATGTTCGAGACTGCGGTGCACGCGAGGCGGTGGTACTTCGTCGACTTCTTCGACTTGCTGGCGATGAATTCACCCCGCGGCTGCTCAGCCGGAACTACACCCTCGGCATCCTGCTCGGAAGGCGCCGCTTCGGGCGCGTCGAGCGCCTCAACTTCGATTTCGTCGACGGGCGCGTCCGCAACCTGAGCCGCGCCTGCTTTCGCGGCTACCGCGATCGTCTCGTCGCCGATCGGCGGCACATCGATGAGCGTCGTCGCGATCGTGTCGCCGTGCGGCTCCGGCTCGACCCCGTCGGCAACCGCAATTGATTCATCACCGGCCGATCCGGGACCGGATGGAGAAGAGGCGGCACCGCGCTCCATGATCCGCTGAGTGTCATCGAGCGAGTTGTCCCGGTCGTCTTCGAGTCCTGCGAGCGCGAGCGCCGCCTGCTCCGATTCTCTGATGATCTTCTCGAGGAGCAGATCCTCGTCGCCCGGAGGAGACGCGGGAGTCTCCGGCAGATGCTCCTCGTTGTGAATCTCGGCGATCCCCGCTTCGACCTGTTCGCCCCAGTCGTCCTCGGCGGCCGCCGACGCCCGCGAGCTTTCACCGTCGCGCCCCGAGCGCGCGAGCCCTCGCTCGACGATCGGCGGAATCTCCAGTCGCACCGGCACGAGCTGCAGCGACGGAGGATCGCCTTCGATGAAGGTGAACTGTCCATCGTGCCACTCGAAGACGCTCACAATCTCCTGCTCCGCCTTAACCCGCATCGCGCGCGTGAGCGCTGCCTGGTCGATTGCACCGGTCATGACGAGAATGCGACCAAGCGCGATTCCCGTCTCTTCGTGTAGTTCGACCCCATGGCGGTGCTGCTCGCGGCTGATGATCCCTTCGCGAAGGAGGATCTCTCCGAGGAAAAGTGCCGGGTCGTTCGACGTACACGAAAAGATCTGGCCTTCTTCGAGAAAGATCTTCTTCTCGACCGAGACCGACGAGAGAACGAGCGTTCCAGTTCTGCGCTCTTTCGCGAGCGACATGAAGAGCTCGGCGGGAGAGGTCTCTGTCAGCGGCGTCCATTCCGCCCCGGTGGGAACGTCTGTAGGAACGAGCTCGCGCTCCCGTAGCTCGCGCTCCGCCGATTCGTAGCGCTGTGCGAAATCGTCTCGCTCGACCGTCAGTTTCCGCAGCTCATCTTCGACCTCCCTCCGGCGGTCCATTTCTTTCCGGAAGGCTTCAGTCAGGATCTTGAGCTCGGCCATTTGCTCTTCGCCCGTCTTCCGGAACGACTCGAGCGCCTCGCGCAACGCTTCCGATTGCCTCTCCTTCTTCTGCACTTCGTCCTGAGCTTCGCGCAGTGACGCGTTGAGCTCCTCGAGGCGCCCTTCGCTTGCGCGCTTCAGCCTCTCGTACGATTGCCGATACTCGTCGACGCCACGCGTCTGCCCGCTTTCGCGGCAAATCTCCACGAAGCGTACGACCTCCTCGCCGCGCACGTCGGGAAGGATCGAGACCTTGAGCCAGAGATTCACGGCATCCTTGCCGATTCGCCAGTCATCGGCATCGAAGCGTTTGTTGGAGATGGCGATACGGAGATCGTTGCGCGGCTTTTCCTCCCAGACATCAGAGTCGCGATAGAGAACGGTGCGGGACCGCCCGAGCATCTCTTTCGCGGACAGCCCGAAGACGCGCTCCGCCCCGGTGTTCCAGCTCTGGATGATTCCCAGCGGGTCGTAGGTGATTACGGCGATCTCGCGCATCTCGCCGAGGAGCGCCTCGATCGCGCTCGCCTCTTCGATGCGCTCGATCTCGGCCGCATGCTTCGGCTCTTCAACGATGCAGAACCAGAGCTCTTCCGCCGATTCGTCCGAGCGCTGAAAGCGGGAGAAGCTCACGGAGTAGAGCCCGTACTGGCGTCCTCGGCGCATCAGCCGCTTGTCGAGCGTGTAGGATGCGATCTCCTTCGAGAGCAGCTTGCGCGCATGCGGAGCTTCGAGTTTGCGATCGTCCGAATGCGTGAGCTCGCGCATCGATGTCCGGAGGATCTCGTCGCGGCTGTAGCCGAGGAGCTTCAACAGGCGAGCGTTGACTTGAAGCCACTGTCCCTGCGGCGTGATCAGAGCCATGCCGACCGGAGCGCCGTCAAACGCCTTCTTGAACATCTTGTCGCGGCGCGCCGCTGCCCCGACCACCGACGCCTCTTTGCGGCCCTCCGGATCCTCGGAGCGCTGCCGCCTGAGGATCAGCCACGCGAGCAGCGCTCCGATCACGGCGGTGACAACGGGAGTAAGGGCGGAGATAGCCTCGTCCATCGGTGACGCTTCGATTCTAGTGCCGTGTAACAGCGAAAGCGAGTACGCGCGGTTTTGCCGTCACGCGGAATCGGGCAGAGTGGAGGATTCGAACGTGTTTGCACGCCGTTCCGGGACAGAGCGACGCGGCGATTGGGCGACGCGGTATCCGACGCCTTTCTCCCGTCGCGCGGAGCCATCGAGGCGGGCACAATTGCCCACTTTTGCGCTAGATGAACGGAGGCGGGCTCCATCGGACCGTGCGATTCCGTCCTATACTGGTCTATGATGCCTACATAGCAAGCTGCATGGATTCGCCGTGGCCAATGGCGCCCACAGTGGACATGCTCAAATCTACGTGTACGAAAAGGAGCGGATCGAATGAATGAAGAAAAACCGTTGAGCCCGGCGCAGGCACAATACGTGCTTAACCGGCTCGTGGAAGATGGCCTCATATCGGCGCGCGACGTCGCGAGGTATCTGGCGTCGATGCAGGGCGAGATTCGCGCGCTCGAGAATCGCCTTGTTCACCTGCGCTCACTCTCGACTGACACAGAGGCGCCGGTCCGTCGTCGCCGCGGTCGTCGTGGCCGTCGCGCAGCTGCCGGGCGCCCTCGCGCAGCAGGTGCCGCGGTGAAACCCGCAGCGCCGGCGAAGGCGGCGGCCGCGCTCTCGCCTAAACAGCGAACATCACGCCAGCTTCAGGGCGTGTACATGTCACTGATCCGCCAGTTCCCGAAATCGAAGCGTGCGGCGATCAAGGCACTCGCCAAGGAAAAAGACCGCCAGGCCGCAGTCGACATGATGCAGGCCGCTCTCGCTAAGAAGAAATAGCCGAGAAATCTCTGCGGCGGCGTGCCCCGGCGCCGCCTGTTCCGAGGGATTCCCGCGCTCCGGATCTACGCCACAATCCCGTTTCGTCCACGCCATGGTCTCTCCCGGCGAGAACGCTCACATAACGGGAGATAACATTTCGTAATCTGATTCGGGAGCTCGCCACCGGGCGTCAGTAGAGCTGCGACGTCACTTCCGAAGCTTCGTCGCGCCTTCTTCGATCATCTTGACTCTGTCAGGAGCGTCGGGGAGCTCACCCTTCCTCTGGCACTTCTGGCAGACTCCGAGGATCTGCAGGTTGTGGAAGGTCGGCTGGAAGTTGTAGCGCTTGCAGATCTCGCCCTGCCGCGTCTCGAGTCCCGCGTCATGAAACTCGATCACGGCGCCGCACGTGGTGCAAACGAGATGATCGTGGTGCGCGCCTTTGCCGACCCACTCGTAGTGATAGTGATCCTCTCCGAGATGGACTCGCCGCACCACACCCGAGCGCACGAGCAGCTCGAGCGTGCGGTAGATCGTCGCGCGCGACGTCTTGATCCCCTTCTGCTTGAGCGTCTCGAGCAGCTCGTCGGCATCGAAGTGATAGCGGGTTCCAAAGATCTCGCGCACGAGCGCGCCCCGCTCCTTCGTGACTTTCAGACCGTTTCGCTGCAGGAAGACGTTGAATCTCTCGACTGCCTTATCGACACCGGACATAGCGCAGAGTTTAGCAAACGACACGGAGTCAGCGCGTAGCATCCGTCACAGCGTGCAACCAGTTCGGGAAGCCCGCCGCGGTTTGCCATCGCGCCTCCAGGTAAACGATTCGAAATGTGGCCTTCCCTCGACGCCGATGACGGGTCATGATGCGCGCGGTGCGCGCTCACGCGATTGCGGTTCTGCTGCTCTTCCTCAACGCATTCATCTGGGGAGGGACGTTTGTCGTCGTACGCGACGGGATCGCCTCCGTCTCGCCAGAGCTCTTCATGCTGCTCCGTTTTACGCTGGCCAGCCTGCTCATGGCGCCGTTCGCGCTCGCATCGCGCCGGCTCGACCGCCGCGCGATCCGCTCCGGCGCGATCCTTGGGCTCTTTCTCTTTCTCGGATTCTGGCTACAGACGCGCGGCCTCCTCTCGACGTCGCCGCTTCGCTCGGCGTTCTTGACCGCCCTCAGCGTCGTCTTCGTTCCTCTGCTCGATATGCTCTTCCGAGGGGCGAAGATCGGGCTCGAGGCCGGCTTCGCGTGCCTTCTCGCGCTCGGAGGGACGCTGGTACTCGTCGGTGGATTCGAAGCGAAGTTCACGCTCGGCGACCTTCTCACAGTCCTCTGCTCGCTCGCGTTCGCGGTCTACCTCGTGCTCGCTTCGGAACGGAGCCGCGCATCGGCCCCCACGGCGCTCACTTTCGTACAACTCGTAGTCGTCGCACTGCTCTCGGCGCCCCTCGCCGCCTCCGTCGCGACGGGCCCGATCGACCGCGCCGCGGTCGTCGCGATTCTCATCACGGCGCTGCTTGCCACATCCGCTGCGTTCTTCATTCTCATGTGGGCTCAGGCGCACGCCTCGGCACTCGAAGTGGCGATCATTCTCTCGCTCGAGCCGGTCGCTGCAGCGCTCGTTTCGTATGTGACGGGCGACGAGCCGATCACCGCACACGCCATCATCGGTGGAACGATGATCGTCGGAGCGACCATCCTCTCTCAGATCGAACCGACGACGCGGGACAGCGGGGATGCGGTTTAGGCGGATTGGACTGATCCGAGCCTAACGTTTCGGCGGTGTCCACTCGCACTTCTGCGCGCCGAAGATGCGTCGTCGGTAGCGGGCGACCAGATCGTAGACCGCGTCGCGAAGCGACCGCGGTACGACGCGTGCCGCGCGCATCAAGGGCCATGGCTGGCGGAGCTGCGCAAAGATCGCAAGCAGCGCCGTTGACTTCGTGAGCGCGCTCTCTCCGTCGACGAAGACGATCGTATCCATTGCGTCGATGGGACAGCCATGCGCCTCCAGGATCGCACGCCCCTCATCCGACTGGAGTGGAATGAGCTCGATCGCGCCGCGTGGATCGCGTTTCGAGACGAATCGCGCCCAGCCACTGCACATCCGGCATTCACCGTCGAAGAGCACGATGCGCCGGCTCATGCTCGCGCCATGCCGCCAGTGTTCTGTCCGTGAATTGGGTGCAGTTTCGTTGCGGTTCCGACGGGCCGGGCGCGCGGAGCGCCGACGCAGGCGATGCGGGACATCGTCGAGGAAGCGCGACAACGCGAACGGCCCGTCGCAACCGCAACCCTTCGGGCTGGTGGCGGTTGCGCTCTTCGCCTTGTCGAACTCGCGCTGCAATAGCGCCATCAGTTCGCCCCGCTTCTTGTAGAGCCGTTTTGGCTCGCGCTTTGCGTGCCGCTCGAGCGCATAGGCGGTCAAGAGCGGCAGAGTCAGCGTCGAATCGCCATAGCAGACGACACAGTCGGGAAGCGTGTCGGGGTTGACCTTTCCCCACGAAACCGCCTCTGCAGGCGTCGCGCCGGAGAGACCGCCCGTGTCGGGGCGCGCGTCGGTGAACTGGAGGAAGTAGTCATGGCCTTCCTCGTCAATCATCAATACTTCCTGGATCTGAGGCTCGGTCTGAAGCATGAAGTTCTTCGGGCTTCCACCGCCGAAGATCAGAACGGAAGACGTTCCCGCACGCTTCGCGCCGAGCACGATCGCAGCCGTCTCGTTGACGTCGCGTGACACGTCGAAATTCAGTGTCCCGCCCGCCAGCTGCAGGCCGGCGACATTCATCCCAATCGACGAGTCGCCCGGCGAGCTCGTATAGATCGGCACGTCGTATTGATAAGCGGCGGAGAGGAGCGATACGGTGCCAATGCCGAGTTTTCGCTCGGTTTCGTGAACATAGCGCCCGACGCGCCAGTGAAACTCCGCGGTCGACATCAGGCCCTGGAACTCCGGCTGCGACAAGATCGTGCGAAAGAAGCGATCGGTGTCGAGGAGCACCGTGTAATCGAAGAGAATGTCGTAGATCCTCACGACCCCCTCTTCGCGGAGAATCCGATCGTCGAGCGATGGCGAACCGTGGTGCAGCCGCAGCCCAATACCGAAGTGAGCGTCGTGATAGAGGTTCGCGCCAGTCGATACGATCCAATCGACGAAACCAGCCTGGATCAGCGGGATCAATGCCGCCTTACCAAGCCCCGTGGGGGTCAACGCCCCGGTCAGCGACAGTCCGACTGTACAGTCGTCGGCGAGCATCCTCTCGGTGAACAAGTGACAACCCTCGCGAAGCCGCCCTGCGTTATACGACGTAAATGCGTTGTCGATCAGGTCGGCGACTTTCGCGCCTTTGCGGATCGGATCGGGATAAATCCGCTTTCCGCTGAGGAACTTCGACTCGCCCCTCTTCGGTTTCGCTGCGCTTTTCGTCTTCTTCGCCGGGTTCGGCGTGCGGGTGCCCATGTTTGATCCTCCAGTCGTTACTCGCGCGGCGATTATACGAGACAGTGATGCGCTACCTGTCGTCCGCCGCAGCCGGCCCCGCCTCTCGGGGGCCGTTACCGAATGGCCCCACGCGTGAGCGAGGGGACGCGCGACCGAGGCAGCAACACGAACGTTCTCGCCTATCGTCGCCCGCCCGACTCGTCGTCCCAGCTCCCCAGCGCGCGCAGGATCTCGATCCGCTCGATCGCACGATTGCGACGCCGCGTGTCTCCTTTGCGCTCGTGTATTGCCTGCAGGTTCGCCAGAACTCGCACGAGCGTCTGTCGCACGCTCCATGCGCGCAGGTGCTCGGCACGAAGCGCAACCTGGCTCTCCGAGATCTCGTCGAGGAATGCGGCAATCTCGGAGATCGTCATCGTCCGCCCACCATGGAACGGATCGACGTAGACCTCGCTCAAGTCGAAGCAGATCTTCGTGAGGTAGTGACCCGGAAGCCCCACTCCATGCGCGTCGAGCCCCGCAAGCCGGGCGACGCGCAGAAAGAGAATCGAGAGCGTGATCGGGATTCCGATCCTCCGCTCGAGCACCTCGTTAAGGTACGAGTTGCGCTCGTCATAGTAGTCGCCAACGTTGCCGATGAAGCCTTCCTGATCGAACAGGACGGCGTGCAGGTGTCCAAGCCTGAAGATGGACGGCTCATCGCGTTCGCTGCGTTCAAGAACGCGCTCCGCAAGCGCATCGATCCTCGCGAGCTCTCGTTCGACGTCGAGCTGAGGGTATTCTTCCAGCGCGATGAGCAACGCTCCCTCGGCGACGTCAGCCGGGCCCAGCTCGCGCGAGGCGAAGTCCTCGAAGCGTCTCCGCGCCTCCACCGGGTGGACGAATATCGCGTCCGTGACTCGTGTCATACTGGCCGGGACCTCTCTTCCGCCGTGCGACCCGACCGCTCCGAAGCGATTATCCTGCAAAGTATCCCGTCGCGCGAGCGCGACAAGCTGATCGTCTTCCTCACACCCGAGAAAGGGAAACGCAAAGGGTGGGCGTACGGCGCCCGAGGACTTCGGAATCGCTTCGGAGCCGCGCTCGAGCCGCTCGCGAAGGTCGAGCTCGTCTTCCTCGAAAAGGAGAGCGAGGAAGCGGTGCGAATCGAGTCCGCATCAATGATCCGCTCGGCCTTTCCGGCACAACAGGAGCTCGCACGATCGCTTGCCGCAACCTACATCGCAGAATCGGTCGAGACGTTCGTCCAAGCCGACGATCCCTCCGAGCTCGTCTACCGCCTGCTCGACCGCATCGTCGAAGCGCTGCTGGCGGGGCGTCCCGTCGAGCCCATCGTTGCCTACGCCGAGGTCTGGATCCTCAAGCTGGGAGGCGTATTCGCGTCAATCCGCCATTGCGCGATCTGCCAGAAGCCGCTCGAGCGGCCGCTCCGCTGTGACATCCGCGGCGGCTTCGTCTGTTCCGGCTGCGCGGAACCGGGCGTGACGCTCATCGCGAATCGCGTCGCCGAACTTCTCGGCGCGCTCTTATCGACACCCGTCGATGCCTTCGCGGCAATGCCGATCGCAGCCGACGACCTCTTCGAATTGCGCGCGCTCGCGCGCGACCTGCGCCGCTACGTCCTCGGCCACGAGCTCAAGACGCACGACCTCCTTCAGAGCGTGATTCGCGGATGAGGGCGAAACGCGGAATCCGAATCTCCGTTCGCCGCGAGAATCAATCGCAGAATCACGCACCGAAACCCGCCCCTCCCCTGCTATTCTGCGGCGCATGCCGACAACCCGCACCTACCGCTACTACGAGCTCGTCATGGCCGCGTTCGTCACCGTGCTGCTCTGTAGCAACATCATCGGTGCGGCGAAGATCGTGGAGCTTGGGGGCTTCAGTTTCGGCGCCGGAATCCTCTTCTTCCCGATCAGCTACATCTTCGGCGACATCCTCACCGAGGTGTACGGCTATGCGCGTGCGCGGAGGGTCGTCTGGGCCGGATTCGGCGCGCTCATCTTCGCTTCGGCGATGAGTTGGGTCATCGTGAAGCTCCCCCCGTCGCCCGGCTGGCCGGGACAGGACGTGTACGAAAAGGCGTTCGGCTCGACGTGGCGCATCGCATGCTCGTCGCTCATCGCGTTCTGGGCCGGCGAATTCACGAACTCGTTCGTGCTCGCGAAGATGAAGATCTGGAGCTCCGGAAAGCACCTCTGGACGCGAACGATCGGCTCGACGCTGGCAGGCGAGCTGGTCGACTCCCTGATCTTCTATCCGCTGGCGTTCTACGGTGTCTGGACGACGAAACAGATCGTGACCGTCCTCTTCACCAATTACCTGCTCAAGTCGGCATGGGAAGTGGTCAACACCCCGATCACCTATCGGATCGTCGCGTTCCTCAAGAAGGCCGAGAGCGAAGACTATTACGACCGCGACACGAACTTCACTCCGTTCAGCCTTCAGGCATGACGCCCGAAGCGCCCGACTCGCGCGAAGCCGCAATCAGCTCGCGCCTCGGCCTAACGGAACGCGCGCGATGGCCGAAGCGTCGCACGACCGCGCCGCCGCTATCGGCAATGCTCGATCTCGAACGCCTTCGCGAGCGCGCGGCAGATGTCGCCCGGTTGGGCGGCGCGCACGCCGTCAACGAATCGGATGGGCGCGATCTTCGTGAGGCTGCCGGTCAGGAACGAGCCGGCGAGAAGATCCCCGCGAGTCAGCAGCCGCTCGCGCACGGTGAGGCCCGCCGCGAGCGCGCGAGCGACCACCCATCCGCGCATCACCCCCGGAAGCAGTCCGGCTGAGACGGGCGGAGTGATCAGCACATCGCCCCGCATCGCGAATACGTTGCTCGTCGTCCCCTCGAGAATGCGTCCCCTGGCGTCGGTGAAGAGTGCTTCATCGGCGTTCTTTTCGTGTGCCTCGCGGAGCCCTAAAACGCTCGGTACATACGACACCGTCTTGAGCCCCGGAGTCGGCCGCGGAACGTGCCTCCCGAGCACGATCACGCGCCCTCGCTTCCGGCGCTGAAGCGTTGCGGCAGGGACCGGGCCGGAAAGCGCGACGAGCTTCCACGATCGAGGGTCCTGTACGTCGTGCCCGAGCGCGAGCCACGAAACGCGCGCCGACGCCTCGTGCAGTTCCGCAACCTCGCCGGCAGCGTGGTATGCCGCTCGTTCGAAGGCCTCCTGCGACGGAGCGGGAAACCGAAGTGAGGCGGCGCCGGTCGCGAGTCTGCGCCAGTGCACCTCGAGCAGCACCGGCACGCCGCGCACGACGAGAATCGTTTCGAAGAAGCCGACTCCACGGGCGAGCGCTGGGGCGTCGAGCGGAATCGTGATCGTCTTCGTCATTCGATCTCCTACAGGCCGAGCGCGCGGAAGAACGCGAGCGATTTCGCGCGCGACTCGTCGTCCTCGCCGCGGGCGTCGGAATCCCAGACGATCCCTCCTCCCGCATGATAACGGGTCTCGTCGCGAGTGATCACCGCCGTTCGAATCGCGATGCTGAGCTCCGAGACGCCGTTGACTCCGACGAAGCCGATCGCGCCGGTGTAAACGCCTCGCGCACACGGCTCGAGAGCGCGAATCGCCGCGACCGCGGCCCGTTTCGGAGCGCCCGTGATCGAACCGCCGGGAAACAGTGCGTCGAAGAGCTGCGCGAGCGTCGTGGCGCCTAACATATCCGCGCGCACGGTCGACTCGAGGTGATGCAGATGAGGAATCGTCCGCACCGTGAGGAAATGCGGCACCGTCACGCGACCCGGCGGAGCGACCTTCCCGAGGTCGTTGCGGACGAGATCGACGATCATCAGGTGCTCGGCAAGGTCTTTCGCGCTTCCGAGGAGCTCGCCGATTTCGGAAGGGTCATCGCCGCGACGGCGGACGGTTCCTTTGATCGGGCGAGACTCGGCGACGCCGCGCATGCGGTCGTGGCGCAGAAAGACCTCGGGCGAAGCGCTC
The DNA here is from genome assembly GCA_016184115.1 of Acidobacteriota bacterium. GTDB lineage: Bacteria > Acidobacteriota > Thermoanaerobaculia > Gp7-AA8 > Gp7-AA8 > JACPDH01. The sequence goes on from JACPDH010000057.1 coordinate 49,822, forward strand.
GCGATCGACCATCCACCGCCCGCGATCAACGCCGCGCAGCGAGGGATGCCGTCGCGCGTGAGGGCAAGGTAGACGGCACGGGCGTCGAGCGCCGCGCGCGCGGTTAGGCGCCTCGTGAGATTCACCTGGTAAACGTCGCCGTCGCGGATCATTCCGCGAATCGTCTCCACCCCGTTGCGATACGACTCCCCGCCGAGTGAATCGTCGAGCACGAACGACTTCCCAGCACCAATTCGAGGCTCGACCTCGGTCGCGGAGTCGAGTAGCTCCGCGATCTCGCGAGCGCGCAGCTCGATCTCGCCGGAGGGAGCGAAGATCGATGCCTCCCCACCCCGCACAGCCAACCCTGCCTCGTGGCGCGCAAAGAACGCGAGCGGCTCGGCGACGTCGTCGCTGCGGGGAATCGCGGCCTCGTGCGCCGCCCCTGCCTCGTACGAAACGAAACCGACCCACCCACCCGCGAACGGGATGTCGCAGGTGGGACCGATCTCCGGCGTCGCGCTCTCGATCGATGCGAGCATCGTTCTCCAGTCGTCTGCCGACTGGCTGCTCCGGCACTCCCTGACCTCCTCGGGCCAGGGGAGCAGAATGCTCCAGGGGTCGCCGTCGTCACACCAACCCTCGAGCAGCGCACTCCCCGGCACGCCGACGAGCGCCGCGAGCCGTCCGCGTGAAGGCGTGACCGGGAGGCGGAGCGCTCGCATGACTGCGCGGTGCGACATGGCGGTCGCAATCCTACACGGCCCGACACGGGATCAACGAGCGACGGAGCCTCACCAGGGGTCACCGGGAAGAATCGCCTTCGCCATTCGCTTGTGGGGCTGGTCGGTTACAGTTCACGCTGGCCGCCACGCCTGACGAATGCACGAGCTCCGCGAGATCATTTCGTTCTTGACCGATCCACAGCAGCTGATCCGCTGGGGAGGCTATGTCGGCCTTTTCGCGATCATCTTCACCGAGACGGGGCTGATGTTCGGCTTCTTCCTGCCAGGCGACTCGCTCCTCGTCACGGCGGGACTCTTCGCGTCGAAAGGTGATCTCGACATCGTGATGCTCAACGCCTTGTTGATCATCGCGGCAATCACCGGCGACGCGACCGGCTACCTGATCGGCCGGAAGATGGGCCCCGCGCTCTACCGCCGCGGAGATTCGCGCTTCTTTCGCCGCGCGCATCTCATCAAGACGAGGCTCTTTTACGAGAAGCACGGCGGCAAGACGATCGTGATCGCCCGATTCGTCCCGATCATCAGAACCTTCGCTCCCGTCGTAGCCGGCGTCGCCGGAATGGGATACCGCCGTTTTGCGATGTTCAACATCTTCGGCGGAATCGGCTGGGTCGTCTCGATGACGATGACCGGGTTTCTGTTGGGACGGATGATCCCGAACATCGACAAACACATCGAGATCGTCATTCTCGCCGTGATCGGGATCTCGTTCATCCCGGCTGTTCTGCATAGCTGGAAAGAGCGGAAGGAGCGGCTGCACCTCCGTAGAGTGTTCCTTTCCGATGTGCGCCACCTGGCCGAACGACTGCGCGCTGTGAACTGGAACGCGCCGGTCGACGCCACGCTCGAAGGGCTGCGCCACCCGGCCGAGGATCGCGCGGAGACCGTGCTGCCTGACGCTGCGGCGTTCGAGTACCGCTCCGCCGCCGACGGCGAGCAGATCCCACGGATCGAGCTTACCGCCGCGGTATCGGCTGACCGGCACCAGTTGACCGACGCCGCCTACGACTTTGCAATGCTCGACTTCGAAGAAAAGTTCGCGATCGCCGTCTCCGCGATCGCCGACCAATTCCATGAGCCCGAAACGGTCGTGAGCACGCCCGAGCACGAGGTCACGTCCCACCTTCGCGCCACGCATGCCGCGGTCTGGCGTTACGACGATGGGCGCCTGATTCTCGCGCGCATACACGACCCGCAACGCGACCGGTTCCGTATCGCAATGGTCGCCGAGCCACTCTCCGCAGCAGTCGGAGCCACAACGTCATGACCGAGCTCCTCCCCTGGATCGGCTTCACGCTCTTCATCCTCTGCCTTCTCGCACTCGATCTCGGGTTGTTCCACCGCAAAGCGCACGCCGTGTCGGTGAAGGAAGCGGGCATCTGGTGCGCTGTCTGGACGACGCTCGCGATTCTCTTCGGCAGCGGCATGTACTTCGTCAAAGGGCCGCACCCGTCGCTCGAGTTCTTTACCGGCTACCTGATCGAGCTCGCACTTTCGGTCGACAACATCTTCGTATTCGTCGTCGTGCTGTCGTACTTCAGAGTACCGAAGGAGCTACAGCATCGCGTGCTCTTCTGGGGGATCCTTGGCGCACTGATCCTCCGCGCGGCGATGATCATCGCGGGCACGATGCTGATTCAGCGCTTCCACTGGGTCATCTACATCTTCGGCGCGTTCCTCGTCTACACCGGCATCAAGATGGCGTTTCACAGCGACGAGAACATCGACCCCGAAGCGAACCCGTTCATCAAGTTGATCCAGCGCTTTCTGCCAGTCACGAACCGTTTCCACGAAGATCAGTTCTTCGTTCATTCGTCGACGATCGCCGAAGAGTTCCCGGACGACGAGAAGAGCGACCTCGCGAAGTTCGCCTGGGTGGCGACCCCTCTGTTCGTCGTGCTCGTCGTGATCGAGACGACTGATGTCGTCTTCGCGCTCGACTCGATTCCCGCGATCTTCGGCGTGACGCTCGACCCGTTCATCGTATACACATCGAACATCTTCGCGATCCTGGGGCTCCGCTCGATGTACTTCTTCCTGGCTGGGATCATCGACAAGTTCCATCTACTGAAGATCGGGCTCTCGTTCGTTCTCTTCTTCATCGGCGTGAAGATGCTCATCTCCGGCTTCGTTCACATTCCGATCGCGGTCTCCCTCGCGGTCGTTGGGTTGGTGATCACCGGCTCGGTCGTCGCCTCGCTCACGTTCCCGAAGACCTCGAAGGAGGAGATCCACCTCCCTGAGTCGCATCGTGTAATGGCGGACGGCGAGTCGGCGCTCGAGATCACGACACCCGACTCGGCGGCACACCCGAGACATGCGAAGTAGTAGCTCGTAGCGGCAGCGCTGACCGAAGAGACGGACGCGGGCTCGTTCACGGGCGTGAACCCGCGGGCATCCTCGCGAATCGGAGTCGAGTCCGCGTGACTCACTCATGAGGCTTCCGCAATCCCTCCCGGGACGCCCATCGACATAGCGCGGTCTCGGACGGTTTACGTCGGCGAAACCGTGAACGTGAACGCTCCCGGGCCCGCGCCCGGCTTTTTCGGCTGTGGCAGGACGGCGCACTTTCTTCTTCGTCACCGTTTCGCTCCTCACCCAACCTCCCCTACAATCCGATACTCGTAACGGGGCCCTTCCCCCTCAACAACACGAAACGGAGACGGAACGACCTTGCCCCGGGGTGGCGCGAGGCGTTTCAGGAGGCTGAATGAGCGCGATCGACCCGAACTCGAAGCTGCACGGATTCGAGCCCTACATCCCGGCAGACCGGAACATCCCGGAGTTCTCGGTCCTGCCGATCATCGTCGGCACGGTCCTCGGCATGATCTTCGGCGCATCGTCGCTCTATCTCGTGCTGAAGGTCGGCCTCACCGTGAGCGCGTCGATCCCGGTCGGCGTCATCTCGATCACACTCTTCAAGATCCTCCACAAGCTCGGGAGCCGCGACGCGACGATTCTCGAGAACAACATCGTCCAGACCGCGGGCTCCGCGGGTGAATCGATTGCCTTCGGCGTCGGCGTGACGATGCCGGCGATCCTGATCCTCGGCTTCGACCTCGAGATCATGCGCGTGACCCTCGTCGCGATCCTCGGAGGGCTGCTCGGCATTCTGATGATGATCCCGCTCCGCCGCGCGCTCATCGTGCAGCAGCACGGGCTCCTCAAGTACCCCGAGGGGACGGCGTGCGCCGAGGTGCTCAAGGCAGGGGCGGATCCTCTGTCGAAGGAAAACTCCTCCGACGAAGCGAAGCGTCTCGAGCTCGAAGGGAGAAAGAAGGGCACGATCGGCGCGAAGACGATCTTCGCGGGCTTCGGGCTCGGGCTCGTCTACCAGAGCGCGATGGCGGCATTCAAAGGCTGGCGCGACATTCCGGAGAAGGTCTTCGGCCCGCCCTTCAAGGCTGCCTCCGTGGGCGCGGAGATCTCACCGGCGCTGCTCGGAGTCGGTTACATCATCGGACCGCGCATCGCGTCGATCATGTGCGCCGGCGGAGTCCTCGCCTACCTCGTGCTCATTCCGATGATCGCCTTCTTCGGCGAAGGGCACAGCGCAATCATTCCTCCCGGCACGATCCCGATCAATCAGATGTCTGCGTCGGAGATTCGTGGTGCGTACGTGCTTTACATCGGTGCCGGCGCCGTCGCGGCCGGCGGAATCATCAGCGTCTTCCGCGCACTCCCGACGATCTGGCACGGACTGCGCGAAGGGCTCAAGGACTTCGGCGGCACGAAGGTTGAGCGCGGGCCGAAAAGCCGGACGGAGAACGATCTGTCGATGAAGGTCGTCCTGATCGGCTGCCTCGCGCTGATCGCCGTCATCGCGGTCGCAACTCCGCTATACGCCGGAACCGAGGGTTGGACCGCGCGCATCGGATCGGCGATCCTCATCGTCGTATTCGGCTTCCTCTTCGTCACCGTATCCTCTCGCCTCACCGGTGAGATCGGCTCGTCGTCGAACCCGATCTCGGGGATGACCGTAGCGACGCTGCTCGGAACCTGCATCGTATTCGTGCTCATTGGATGGGAGGGCGCAGGCTACTACGTCAGTGCGCTCTCCATCGGCGCGATCGTCTGCATCGCCTCGTCGAACGGCGGCACCGTGTCGCAAAGCCTCAAGACGGGGTTCCTCGTCGGCGCGACACCGAAAGCGCAGCAGATCGCGATCCTCGTCGGATCGCTCGCATCGGCGATCATCCTCGGACCGATCCTCCTCAAGCTCAACGAGGCCGCAACGGTGTACGTGCCCGTCAAGCCCGAGACCGGCATCCGCGCCGACGTGTCGAAACTGCACGACAAGGAGAAGCTCGAAGGCGCGCAGGCCGAGAGCGACACGAACGAGTATTACGTCTATCACCATCAGGACGATGCGAAGGGACTCACGGGTAAGTACCTCTTGAACGAGAACGGCGAGGCCGTGTGGCTCGTCGATCCGGGAATCAACGGAGCCCACAACACGCGTCCCGATGGAACGAAGGTCTCGAAGTTCGACGCCCCGAAGGCGACGCTGATGTCGTACATCATCAAGGGGATCCTCAACCGCCAGCTGCCCTGGGGTCTCGTTCTGTTAGGCGTCATGATCGCGATCGTGCTCGAGATGTCGGGAATACCGTCGCTCGCGTTTGCGGTCGGTGTCTACCTTCCACTCTCGTCGTCGACGCCGATCCTCGTCGGCGGGATCGTCCGCTGGGGTGTCGACCGCTGGCTCGCGAAAAAACCGGAGCACCAGAACCTCACGGAAGAGGAGTTGCAGGCTGAGGGCGACAAGAGCCCAGGCGTGTTGATGGCCTCCGGCTACATCGCGGGCGGCGCGATCGCAGGCATCATCATCGCCTTCATTCAGGGAGTGACTCCGAAGATCGATGCGCGCCTCACTGACTGGGCCAACGCACACAACCCGTTCTTCAGCGGGCCGAACGCCGACATGCTGTCGATGATCCCCTTTGCAATCATCACGATCCTGCTCTACCTCACGGGCCGCGAAGTAATCCTCGGTCCGAAGAAGCAGGAGGAGTAGCGATTCATAGCGGCGGATTCTGATCCGCGCGAATGGGGTCACGCGAATGGGGTCACACCGAAAGTTGAAAGTTTACGGAGGCACGGCGCGCTGCCGTAAACTTTCAACTTTCGGTGTGACCCCATGAATGACCGCATGAACGAGCCAACCCAACGCCGCGCAATGCCGCTGCACACGAAGATCCTCATCGGCCTCGTCGCGGGAGCGGCGATCGGCGGCGGGGCGAACGCAATCCTCGGCGCCGACTCGCCGTCACTGAAAGGCTTCACCTCGTGGGTCGCGGAGCCAATCGGCACCCTCTTCCTTCGGTTGCTCCTGCTCCTCGTCGTTCCCCTCGTCTTCTCCTCGCTGGTCGTCGGCGTCGCCGGGCTCGGCGACATCCGGAAGATCGGCCGCGTCGGCGTGAAGTGCCTCGCCTACACCGTCGTCATTTCGGCGATCTCGGTCGTTATCGGCCTCACCATTTCCAACATCATCCGGCCGGGCGACCGCATCGACCCGCAGGTCAGTGCGAAGTTGCAGGAGAAGTACGGCAAAGAAGCAGCGTCGAAGGTGTCGACGTCACTCGAGACGACGAAGGACTCGGGCGACTCGGGCCTGATGAAAGCGGTAAAGACGCTCGTCCCGACGAACCCGCTTGCCTCGGCCTCGAAGGATTCGCCCGACATGCTCGGCGTGATGTTCTTCGCGCTCTTCTTCGGCGTCGCTCTAACGATGATCCCAGCCGAGAAGGCACAGCCGGTGATCGCACTGCTCGACGGAGTCTTCGACGCGATTGCGAAGTGCATCCAGCTCGTGATGCGGATCGCGCCGTACGCCGTCTTCTGCCTTCTCTTCAACATGACGGCGAAATTCGGATTCGGGCTCCTCTCGAGCCTCGGGTGGTACGTCGGCACCGTGCTGCTCGGGCTCGCGATCCATATGTTCGTCGTCTACTCGGGCGCGGTCGCGCTCTTGTCGCGCATCAACCCGATCGAGTTTTTCCGCCGGATCGAGACGGTGATCGTCACGGCCTTCTCGACTTCGTCATCGAATGCGACGCTCCCCACGGCGATGAAGGTCTCCGAAGAGAACCTCGGTGTCCCGCGCGAGATCAACAGCTTCGTTCTCACAGTGGGCGCCACCGCGAACCAAAACGGCACCGCACTCTTCGAGGGAGTGACGGTGCTCTTCCTCGCCCAGCTCGCCGGCGTCGACCTTACGATCGCGCAGCAGCTCACCGTGCTCTACATGGCGATTCTCGGCGGGGTCGGCACCGCGGGAGTGCCCTCGGGCTCGATCCCCTTCGTCGTCGTCGTCCTCGCCACGGTCGGCATCAACCCGGAGTTGATCGCGATCATCCTCGGCGTCGACCGGTTGCTCGACATGTGCCGGACGACGCTCAACGTGACCGGCGACCTGACCGTCGCAACCTACGTTGCGCGATCCGAAGGGTACGAGCTGTTGAAGGTTCCCGAGCAGCCCGAGCCCGCGGTGGATCTGTAAAGGCGACGTTCGGCCAAGGGGCCAGGCGCCAAAGCAGACGAAGACAGGTGAAGGTTCGACTGTCACGACCTGCACAACCGATTCGGCATTCGCAGGGGCGACCGCCCGGCCGATCAGCTCGTTGCCTGCCTGGTCTTTGGCCTCTGGCCTCTGGCCTGCAACGCATGCCGTATACTTCCCAAAAATGCAGGTCAGTCCCGGTGTTCGGCTCGGTCCGTATGAGATCGTCGCTCCGCTAGGTGCGGGCGGTTGGGGCGAAGTATGGCGCGCGCGCGACACGCGCCTCGCGCGCGACGTCGCGATCAAGATCCTCCCCGCCGAGCTGGCTTCGAACGAACGGTTCCTCGCACGATTCGACCGGGAGGCGCGCGCGATCTCGAGCCTCAACCATCCGAACATCTGCACGCTGTATGACGTGGGCGTCGAAGGAACGACGCGATACCTCGTCATGGAGATGATCGATGGCGAATCGCTAGCGCAGCGGCTCAAGAAGGGGCCGTTGCCGGCGAACCAGGTGTTAAGGCTCGGTGGGCAGATCGCGAGCGCCCTCGACCGTGCGCACCGCCAGGGCATCATTCACCGCGATCTGAAACCTGCGAACATCATGCTGACGCGCTCGGGAGCGAAGCTCGTCGACTTTGGCCTCGCCTATCTTTCATCCGGTTCGCCGCTGCTGACGAGCGATTCGCGCGAGATCACGAAGGAACAGCCACTGACGGCGGAAGGAACGATCGTCGGTACGTTTCAGTACATGGCTCCCGAACAGCTCGAAGGCACCGAGCCTGATGCACGAACCGACATCTTCGCGCTCGGCGCGGTGCTGTTCGAGATGGCGACGGGGCAACGAGCCTTCGTTGGCGCATCGAAAGCAAGCCTCATCGCGGCGATCATGGCAACACCCGCGCGTCCGATCTCGGCCCTCGTCCCTGTCGCTCCTCCTGCGCTCGACCACGTTGTCCGTCGTTGTCTCGAGAAGCATCCCGATGACCGCTGGCAGAGCGCACACGACGTCGCGAGCCAGCTCGAGTGGATCAGCGAGTCGGGCTCGAAAGAGAGCGTGGCTGCGGCGAGCACGCGCAGGCGCGGCGAGAGGTTCCGGTTTGCGAGCGCGATCGCGGCGATGGTCGCGATCACCCTGTTCGCGCTTGCGATGGCGATGTCGAGACCTGCGCCGAAACCAGAGGTCACCTGTTCGCGCCTCCTTCCTCCCGCCGGGACCGAGTTCGACTTCAATGAAGGCCATGTCGGCTCGCTCGCCATCTCGCCCGACGGGCGTCGCATCGCGCTGACCTCCCGTGAAGAGAGCGGCCGGCGCGCTCTCTGGATCCAGTCGCTCGACGAGCCACAACCGCGACGCCTCTCCGGCACCGAGGGAGCACGCTTCCCCTTCTGGTCGCCCGACGGGCGCTTCATCGCCTTCTTCGCCGACGCGAAACTCAAGAAAATCGACGTCTCGGGCTCCGCGCCATTCGTTCTTTGCGATGCGCCTAACGGACGCAGTGGAGCCTGGAACCGTGACGGAGTCATCCTCTTCTCCGCCGAAGGGAACAAGCCCATTTCACGCGTGAACGACAGCGGTGGACCCGCGGTGGAGATCACGAACATCGACGTCGCGAAGGGCGAGACGACGCACCGCTGGGCCACCTTCCTCCCCGACGGCGAGCATTTCCTCTACCTCGCCGGCACGCACACGCTAGGCAGCTACAGCGACTTCAACGCAATCTACGCCGCATCGCTCGATCAACCCGAGAACCGCAAGCTCATCGTCCGAGCCCGTTCCAACGCGAGCTACGCCTCAGGGCACATCCTCTACGTCCGCGACAACGTGCTCGTCGCCCAACCGTTCGATCCCAAGCGGCTCGAAACGACCGGCAAAGCCGTACCGCTGACCGAATCGGTTCGCTACTCGTTCGTCTTCTTCCGTGGCGTCTATTCGGCCTCCGATAACGGAGTCGTCGTCTATCAGCCAGGCATTGCGAACTCCAACGCTCAGCTCACCTGGTTTGACCGCTCCGGCAAGGAGCTCGGCACCCTGGGCCACGAGGGCCGCGTCCGCGGCCGCCCAGCGATCTCTCCCGACGGTACGATGGCCGCGGCGTCGATCGAGGACGATGCATCGGGCATGCGCGACATCTGGCTGTTCGACATCGCCCGCGGCACACAGACGCGCTTCACCTTCGGCCCGAAATCGGAGAACACGCCGGTCTTCTCCCCCAACGGATCCGAGATCGCCTACCACGAACAGAATCCGACGAACCCGAACGACTCCTTCGTAATGGTTCGACGCACGAGCGGCACGGAGGAAGCGCGCGCGCTCGTGAGCGTGCAGGGCTCCGTTCTTCCGACCGCGTGGAGCACCGACGGCGCAACGATCATCGCGTCGAAGCAGCGTCCATCGGGAGACTGGGACCTGGTGAAGCTCGATGCGAAGAAAACGAATGCATCGCTCGAGCCGATCCTCGCGCGCGATGGCGAGAGCGACTCGATCGCGGTGCGTACCGCCGACGGTCGCTGGATCGCGTGGTTCTCCGACGAGTCGGGACGCAGCGAGATGTGGGCGACGAGCTACCCGGGTCCCGGTGGTAAATGGCAGTTGACGAACACCGGGATCGTCATGATGGGATCGTCGTGGGGAAACAACGAGCTCCTCTACAGCCAGGACGATGGCGGGATCTACTCGATCCCCACCGCAGTGAATGGCGAGACACTGAGCCCGGGCTCGCCGCAACTCCTCTTCAGGAACCACCGCATTCTCAGTTGGGTGCTCGCACCCGACAGGGAACGGATTCTCGCCGCCGTCGCCGCCGACACGAAAACGAACGAGCCGCTCGCGATCATTCAGAACTGGCCGCTCAAGGTTCCGGTCGAGTAATCGCGAGTCGCGGGCACCGCGCGTGCATTCTCGGGCTCACCAATTCCGCTTCACATCACGAGCCGTCTCGCCGAAGCGTGTCTGTTAAGCCGTCTTCGCCGCGCCGAGCCGGGCTCGCCTGAGCGGCGAGCGACGAGAGGCTTCCATCGGCGGCGTCTCCCGGCGCGTGGCGGAGGCGGGATATTCCGGCAAGCCGAATGCGGGAATCCCACACGACATCGACTGTTTCGCATTGCATCTCGCGCGCGCCGGCTCGATTGCGGCTCGCACCGAAATGGAAGGAGCGCATCGCATGACCGCAAAGAATGGAGACACGGTCCAGGTTCACTACACGGGAAAGCTCGACGACGGACAGGTCTTCGATTCTTCCGAAGGAGGCGACGCGCTCGAATTCACGATCGGCGCCGGCAATATGATCGAGGGCTTCGATGCGGCCGTGCGAGGCATGGGCGTCGGCGAATCGCGCCAGGTTCGGATCCCCGCGGAGCAGGCATACGGCCCGCGCATCGAGGAGATGGTGCTCAACGTTGGTCGCGATCAGATGCCAAAAGGGATGAGCCCCGAAGTCGGCCAGCTGCTCGAACTGACGACGGAGGAAGGGGAACGCGCGCAGCTCGTCGTCACGTCGGTCGACGAAGCGACGGTGACGCTCGACGCGAACCACCCGCTCGCCGGGCAGGCGTTGAACTTCGACATCCGCCTCGTGTCGATCGCTTAGCAGGCTGTGCGTTGTTGAAGAGATTCGTTTACGCCGCGCGAACTAAGACGGAGGCAGCGCCGACGATGACGATCACGAGAGGCTCAGGAATTCGCTTCAGCCAAACGAGGCAGGCGAGCGTTGCGGCGAAGATCAGCATCGTCGGAATGTCGATGATTGCGCGGAGCGCGAGTACGTAGACGGCTCCCGCGATCGCGCCCGTCGCTGCTGCCGTCACGCCATCGACGAAAGCCTTCAGTTGCGGATTCTCCGCAAAGCGCGAAAAGAACGGCGCAGGTACAACCACGAATAGGTAGCAGGGCAGGAAAACTCCGAGCGACGCCAGCAGCGCGCCGCTGAATCCCTTCACGAGGTAGCCGATGAACGCCACGGTGATGACCACAGGACCAGGTGTGATCATTGCAACACTCACAGCGTCGAGGAACTGTTGATCGGTCAGCCAGCCGTGCTGCCGCACGACACCACCGTACAGAAACGGGACGATGGCAAGCCCGCTGCCGAACACGAACGCGCCAGCCTTGGTGAAGAACCAGAACAGCGTTCCGCTCGTTGCCGGAATTGCGGTGGTCGATGACGCGAGAACAAGAGGCGGTACGATTGCCAACGCCATGGAGGAACGCGACCTCCAGAGCTTCACCGAAAGCGCGGCGACCCCACTGCCGAGAATGAGAGAGACGACTTCCGCCTCGAGCACCGCCGTCACAACCGCGTTCACCGAGAAGATCCCCCACAGCAACCAGTCGCGACCGAGCGTCAGCCGCACGAGCTTGTGTGCACTCCGGAAGATGATGGCAACGATTGCGGCGCCTACGCCGTAAAACGCCGACTGCATCCAGGCGAGACCATCGAATCGGACGTATGCGATCGAGATCCCGATCACCATTAGAAACGACGGAACCACAAAGGCGATCGCGACCAGCGTGGCGCCTAACAGCCCTCCCCTAGCCCAACCGAGATAGATCGCAAGCTGTGCAGCGAGAGGCCCGGGGGCGAGCTGCGCGAGCGCAAGCCCTTTCACGTATTCGTCCTTCGTGACCCATCCGCGACGCTCGACGAGATCGCGCTGCATGTATCCGGCAAGGGCGATCGGCCCGCCGAATCCAAAGGTGCCGAGGCGAAGGAAGTACGTGACGAACGCAGCGAGCGAAGGCACTCGTGCCACCGGAGGGTCGAGCTCAGCGACGGCCAAGCAGCTCCTCCGCTAGTGGCCTGTAGGAGGTATTGGTACCGATTCCTCCAATTAGTGCCTCAACGCGGCATCGGATCGCGGTCGCGGATGCCGGCAAGTCCTCGCTCGGTTTCGGCACGTCGTCCCATCGTTCGACCTTGGTTCCCGCTAGATCGAGTCCGTCGAGATTGCAGTCGATGCTCACCACCTGGAACGCCTCTCGGAGCTCGCCAACGTCAACCCGACGCGGCTGGAACGAGCGGACGTCGATTCCATCGCGCAGCAGGAAGTCAGCGACAGCCTCCGGAACCGCAGGGTAGGGCTCTTCCGCGGACAGCGCGACCGCGACATACGGCAGCTCGAGCTCACCCGCGAGGCGGTTGAAGTACGACGCGGCGATGACGCTTTTCGCGCCGCCATAGGCACAGAGGAAGAGGATCGTCTCGTCAGTCATTTGATTAATATAGCAGTTGCTATATAGTATCGCAACTGCTACTATCCACTCATGCCTCGCTGGTTGATTCTCGTCCATCGCATCCCGCCCCGTCCGCTCTACCTACGCGCGAAGATGCGGCAACGACTCGCCGATGCCGGAGCCGTGGCCGTGAAAAACGCCGTCTATCTGTTGCCACATGGGCCGGATGCGCTCGAAGACCTGCAATGGGTCGCGCAGGAGATCGAGACCGGCGGTGGCGATGCGCATCTGTTCGAAGGGGACTTCGTCGACGGCGTCGCGAACGATGCGGCCGTCGCTCAGTTTCGTGAGGCGCGCAACGCCGATTACGACGCGCTGCTCGCGGACGCGCACGCGGCGATGAAAGCGGCACGCAGCGCGGTTGCCGCTGCGGAGCTGGCGGCACAGCACGCAAAGCTGCTCCGGCGGCTCGAGGAGCTCCGGCGCATCGACTTCTTCGAGGCCGAGCGCCGCACCGCAGCCGAAGAAGCGCTCGGCGCGATCGAAACACGACTGCAGAAGGACCGCAAAGAGGAGACGCGAATGTTGAAGACCAATCCAGAGTTGCGCGGCAGAACGTGGGTGACCCGTCCCGGAGTGAAAATCGACCGGATGGCCTCGGCGTGGTTCATTCGCCGCTTCGTCGACGCGAAGGCCCGATTTCGCTTCGTCGATCCGGCGACAGCCGCAAGGGAAGGGGAGCTGCGATTCGACATGGTCGGCGGCGACTTTACGCACGAAGCCGACCGCTGCACATTCGAGACCCTGATCGGCCGCGTCGGCCTTCCGGACAAAGGCGTTCGCGCCATTGCGGAGATCGTTCATGACCTCGACCTGAAGGATGCAAAGTTCGGCCGCGCGGAAGCCGCCGGCGTACGCATCATGCTCGACGGTCTGATGGCGCGAACGGAGAACGACGACGAACGGCTCGAACGCGCGATGGTGATTTTCGACGACCTTCACGAGGCTCTCGGCAGCCGCACGAAGCGGAGCCGCACGTGACGACGCTCTGTTCGTCTTCGATTCGACCGGTGCGGCCCTGCAGAACGTCGCCGCCACTTCGCTCCCGTATTCACGCACGGCACGACCAGGTGCCGGCGTCGACCTCGCACTCACGTCGTGACGGGCCGAGCGCCGTAGCATGCGGCCGGCGCCATCGATCTCGAGGACACTATGCGAACCCTACGAGCAGAGTTCCAACCGCCATCGAACCGTCACGTACGACTGCCGATCGACGCTGCTAACCGAGCGCAGTCTCCTCCGTCTATGTCCGATGAACGACGAAGGAGGAAACGGTCATGGTTACAACATCCCGCGTACGCGGATCCCTGTTCATCGCAGCCAGTCTGATCATCTCGCTCAGCGCATCTGGCGGGCATCAGCACGGCACCGACGTTTCGACGAGCCATCACGGTGCAGTTCGCTCATGCGACGACTGGAGCGTGAGGATCGACGGCAAGAACGCATTGGTGTCATCGGAGACCATCGAAGTCGCAGGCTCGACGCTCTCCGTCGACGCGGCGAAGAATGGCGGCGCCTCGATTCGCGGAGGAAGTGGCCGCGGCTTCTCCGTCACACTCTGCCGGGCAGCAGGCGAGTCGCTCGGCAGCAGCGCGCTGTCGCAAATCAGGCTCGAGCGCTCGGGCGACACCATCTCGGTCGATGGGCCGTCGGGCAACGCCTGGGCCGCACACCTGATCATCACCGCACCGGCTGGAGCTACGCTTCGCGCGTCGGCCACCAACGGCCCTGTCGACGCGAGCGACTTCGACGGATCTCTCGATCTCGATGCGACGAACGGCCCGATCTCGCTGGAGAACGTTCGCGGGACGATCAGCGCGACGACGACGAACGGCCCTCTGTCGCTGAAAGACGGCTCGGGGGAAGTCTCACTGAAGGCGAACAACGGACCGGTCACTGTTAGGCTTTCCTCGCCGGCGTGGACTGGCCAGTCGCTCGAGGCATCGAGCGTCAACGGACCGCTCTCGTTTGCCGTGCCCCGAGGATTCACGTCGGGGGTCGAGATCCGATCCGCGGGTCACGCTCCCTGGCACTGCCCTGAATCGCTTTGCGGCGCGACGGCCAGAATGTGGAACGACGATCGCGACGAGGACAAAGTCGTCCGATTCGGTGGTGCGACACCGATCGTCCGCCTCTCGACCGAGAACGGCCCCATTTCGGTGAAGGAACGCGACTGAGCCGCGGCGAAGGCACGCATCTCACGGCGCCGTTCGCCCTTCGCGGGCAAACGGCGCGAACGTCATCGGCAGCGATTCCGGCGTGCATGCGCGGCCCTCGATGTCACGACGGTTTGCTTGTTGTTTCTCTGCCGCTTTCCGCGGTACGGGTGGTTTGCGGCGCACATGGGCGACCCACCGCGTCGCTCGTACGGAGCGTCAAGCAGCCGCTCTGCTCGCTGCCTGCTTCGGCTCATGACCTTTGGCCATTGGCTTGCTTCTCGCCAGCTCGGCCTATGGCTTCTGGTTTGCCTTCTCCGCCACGACTGCCCTGAACAACCCGCCGAATGCTGCCGCCTCGTCACGCATGACACGAAGCGACGTCGACGCGACGATCGGCCCGAGCGAGCGAGTGATGTCGGTCGCCGCGGCGGACGTCACGACGTTCGCCAGCCGTCGGAGACGCGATGCCGTCTCGCCGTCGGCGACGAATTTGTCGAAGATCGAGACCCTGCCGCCGGGGCGGAGCACCCTCTCCGCTTCGCGAAGGCATGCCACGGGGTCGGGAATGACTGCGACGATGAGGTGGAGCATGACGACGTCGAACGACTCGTCGGCGAACGAAAGCGCCTGGCCGTCACCCACGCGCGCATCAACATCGACACCGAGGCGGCGTGCGCGGTCGCGGAGCCGTTCGATCATCGACGGCGTGATGTCGATTGCGGTGATGATCGCGTCATGCGGGAGCAGCTCGAGGTCGAGGCCCGTGCCCGCGCCGTCGAGAAGGACGCGCTCTCCCGGCTTCACGCCGGCGAGCAGGTGAGCATGCCGCCGTCCTCGGTCGAGGCGGCGGGCGACGAGATCGTAGATCGGCGCCCAGATCGTGTAGCGAATCGAGTTCCAGCGCGTCGCGTCAATCGCCATTCGTTCAGCCTACCAGAGCAGCGCGCGAACCACGCGAGACGCCGCGACGTTTGCACGCCGGCTCGCCTCGAACTGCGTCGAGCCCGCCGTCAAACGCGACGACGAGCGGTCTCGGTTCAAGCGCGCACCGAGGAGCTCGTCGCCGGGCTTCAGGCAAGTTCCCGTCGTTCGAATGCCGCGAACATATAATTAGCGCAGGACCGCGCATCGCCGCTCAGGCGCGCCAGAAGGGTCGGAGCTCACCGATGTCACGCTGGATCGCCTTGACTCTCGCGCTCGTGTTGGTCGCTGACTGCGGCCCGTCGAAGCGCCCTAAATTCAACATCAAGCGTGCCGCGGATTACGAGCCAGTCGTTCCGACCGCGACGACCGCTCCCACGACGAGCGCCACTCCGGCGAGCGATGTCACCATCGTCGAGATCGGCGCATTCAAGGGCAGCTGTGAGCACTCCTTCTCCGGGATCAATGCCACCGACGTGGTCGCTCTCGCAAACCCATCGGGACTCCGAAGCTATCGCCTCGCAGGCATCGCGATTCCGCCAGAGATTCGCGCGAACGCCCACGCGCAAATACGTTCTTGGCTCGAAGGTGAGGCGGTCGGATTGGAAATCGAGGGGGCGAGCCCGGGAATCGATCCCGCAGCCTACCTTTATCGATGCTCCACGAAAACGATGCTCAACGCAGAGCTCGTGCGCGCAGGTCTGGCAGTCGTCTCGGACTCTCCCTCGGCGCACCGCGACGCCCTGAACAAGGCGTCGATGGAAGCACTCAGCGCGCGCCGAGGCGTGTGGGGCTCGAGCGGAAAGTAGCGCCCGAGGATTCCATTCGCGCGAAGCGGGCGGCGAAGGTCGAATCGGCGCTCCGGTCAGTCGCGCGTCTGCTTCGCGTCGCGCTCCAGTTCCGCGGGAGCGTTCACCGCTGCACCGGCGCGCACCTCGGTGTGCCGGATCTGCCCGCCAAGCATCGCCGTGCGGCCGATCATCGCCGTGGTCGCTACGCAAAGAACGAGCGTCGCGCGAAGCGCGAACGCTCGTCGCTCTGGACTGCGCCATACGATCATCCCGAGGAGCGCGACGGCGCCACAGAGCGAGGAGGATATGAATGCGTACTTCGCAGCCTCCTCGTGGTTCTCGATCACATCGTGCGTCACACCCGGGAGCTGTTCCGCGACATCCTCAGCAGGTTCTCCCGTGAAGTAGACAGGGATGGTGAGGAGGGCAACGGCGACGCACGCTGCGAGCCCGACTCGTTGCACCTCCTCATCGCGCCGAAGCACGCCCCAAACGAGGATCGCCAGAGCTCCGGCGAAGCCGACGACCGGGACGTGATTCAGCGCAAGATGAATCTCAACTGGCGGCATGGTCCCTCCTGGGGACATGCGTCAGTGCTCGTGTTTCGGGGCGGCGTGCGCCGGCGCATGCTCCTCGGCTGCTCCGTGCCCGCCGGTGGTGGCAGCGCGATGGATGCCGTCAGCATAGTGCAAAAACGTGGCGTAGGAGTGCACCCAGCGTCTCCCCGCATCGGCGTTGTGTGAGGCGTGCTGCTTCGTTTCAACCGCCGCCTGGAACTTCGCACGGATGCCTTCGCGAACTTCCTTGACGAGGAGCGCCTCGAGCTCGTCGACCGAACCGCTCTCCAGCGCCTGGTCGCCGCCGCGAATCGCGGGGCCGAGATCCTGCCCCGCCGGCTTCAAGCCGCTGAATGCCTCTCCTTCACTCGCGCGATGGATCCGGACGAGCGTCTCGAAGAAATACGCGTCGGCGAGCTCCCTGGCATCGCTCCCTTTCCCGCGCACGGCGCGCGTCTGTTCGAACGCCTTGCGAATCGCCGGCTCGTCTCCGGGAGCGACCCACTTCAGCAACGGGGTGACGGCTCCAGCTTCGAGGGCAGCGCGCGCTTCGACGACCACGGGACCGTCGAGCGCATCGCAGTGAGCGAGCGCCGGAAGGGAAACTGCAAGCATCGCAACCGCCAGGATCGCGAGGGTGAGACTACGGACGGATACACTCATCGAAAACCTCCTCATGTGTCATGCGTCAATCGTCACCAGCGACGCGTCGCGACGCTGCGACTTTTGGCACGGCAACTCCGCCCACCTGTCACAAGCCGGCGAACAAGCAACGCCTTGCGCCTCCAACGTCGGCTGACTATGATCCGCGCACCATGAGCGAACATCAGCTGGCATTCGTCTTCCCCGGCCAGGGAAGCCAGGCGCCCGGGATGGGCAAGGACATCGCGGAGTCGTCGGCCGCTGCCCGCCGGATATTCGAGGAGATCGACGAGGCGCTCGGTTTCTCGATCTCGAAGCTCTGCTTCGAGGGGCCCGAAGACGCGCTCAAACTGACCTCGAACACGCAGCCAGCAATCCTCGCGACGTCGAGTGCGATTCTCGCGGCGATTCGCGAGCGCTACCCAGGCCTCGAGCCCGACATCGTCGCCGGGCACTCACTCGGCGAGTACAGCGCGATCGTCTGCGCCGGCGGGTTGAAGGCAACGGTTGCAGCGAAGATCGTTCGCGCACGTGGCGAGTTCATGCAGGATGCAGTACCCGTCGGCGTCGGCGCGATGGCGGCGATCCTCGGACCCGACATCGATGAGATTCGCTCGATCTGCGAAGAAGCCGCGCAGGGCCAGGTCTGCTCCCCCGCAAATGTCAACGCACCCGGCCAGATCGTGATCGCGGGACATGCCGAAGCAATCGCGCGCGCGATCGAGATTGCGAAGGGGCGCGGCGTGCGCAAGTCGCTCCCGCTACCCGTTTCGGCACCATTTCACTGCGCGTTGATGACGCCTGCCGAAGAAAGACTCCGCCCAATCCTGGAGGCGACGGAATTCCACGCGCTTTACGTCCCGCTCGTAACGAACGTCGACGCCTCTCCCGTCGGCACCGACCATGCAGTGCGCAACGCGCTCATTCGCCAGGTTGCCTCGCCGGTTCGCTGGACCGAGTCGGTGCAGCAAATGATCGCGATGGGAGTGAAGAAATTCGTCGAGGTCGGCCCCGGCGCGGTGCTCGCCGGCCTCGTCAAGCGAATCGACAAGTCGGTCGAGGTCGTGAGCGTGAACAACGTTTCGTCGCTCGATGCGCTCGGCGGATAGGTGAGACTGCGACGCTCGCGAATTGCGAACTGTTGCGCAACCCGAAGGAGCTTGTCATCCTGAGCGAAGCGAAGGATCTCGCAGGGTTCTATGGGCACGCAACGAGGCAAACATCGTTGGTACAAGCCTGAGAGATCCTTCGCTTCGCTCAAGATGACAGCCGCACTGGCGTTCCCTTTGAGACGAGGGGACGCCCCACACACGAACGACTCGAAGGGGTGCTCGAATGAAGATCGAACTCAATGGCAAGATCGCGCTCGTCACGGGAGCATCGCGCGGGATCGGTGAGGGAATCGCGAAGCGACTCGGCGAGTGCGGCGCCCACGTGCTCTGCGCCGCGCGCGGACTCGACAAAGTGACTGAAGTCGTCGAGGCGATCAAGGCTGCAGGGGGCAGCGCGACGCCGGTCGAGCTCGACATCACCGGGGCCGATGTTCGCGAACGCATCAAGGCTCTGATCGAGCAGCACAAACAGATCGATGTCCTCGTCAACAACGCGGGAATTACCGACGACGACTTGTTCATCCGCATGAAGCCGGAAGCGTGGGACAAGGTGATCCGGACGAACCTCGATTCGATGTTCCACATCACGCAGGAAGTCGTGAAGAAGATGATCAGGACCAAGTGGGGTCGCGTCATTAACATCACGTCGGTCGTCGGGCTGATGGGTAACCCGGGACAGGTGAATTACTCGGCATCGAAGGCGGCGATCATCGGCTTCACGAAGTCGCTCGCGCTCGAGATCGGCTCGCGCAACGTCACCGTGAACGCGATCGCTCCCGGCTTCATCGCGACCTCGATGACCGATGCGATGACCGACGACGCGAAGGCCGCGCTCGAATCACGCATCGCCATCAAACGCCTCGGCACACCTGACGACATCGCCCACGCCGTCTGCTACCTCGCCAGCGAGCAGGCGAGCTACGTAACTGGCACGGTCCTGAACGTCAGCGGTGGGCTGTACATGTAAAGGCGGGTTTGAGGTCAAAGGTCAAAGCAGGCAGCGGGCAGCGATGCTGCGCGCTGCCTGCTTTGACCCTTGACCTATGAGCTTTGACCTGCTTTTTCGTCTCCCGACGCCAACCCCTCGGCGCGCTCCTGCGAATGGAGCTCGGAGACCTTCGCCAAGATCTTCCCGTTTACGTCGCTCTCGACGAACTCGGCCGCGACGCGGATCGCATTGCGAATCGCCTTCGCATTCGATCGGCCGTGGCAGACGATGCAACCGCCGTTCACTCCGAGCAGCGGTGCGCCGCCGTACTCGGTGTAGTCCATCTTCTTCTTGAGCCCCATCAGCGCGCTGCCCGAAAGCAGTCCTCCGAGCATCCGGATCGGGTTCTTCTTGAATTCGGTCGCGAGCGTCTTCTTGATCATCTCGCCGAGCGCTTCCGACGCCTTGAGCACGCAATTGCCGACGAAGCCATCGCAGACGACGACGTCGGCGTTACCGTTGTAGACGTCGCGTCCCTCGGCGTTGCCGATGAAATTCAGCCCCGTCTCCGCGAGCACGGCGAACGTCTCCTTCGTGAGGTCGTTCCCCTTCCCTTCCTCTTCGCCGATCGACATCAAGCCGAGGCGGGGATTTTCGATGCCGAAGACCATCTGCGCATAGAAGTGGCCCATGACGGCGAACTCGCGGAGGTGGTGCGGGCGGGCATCGACGTTCGCGCCGACGTCAAGCAGGACGGTGAAGCCTTGCGACGTGAGGCTAGGAACGAGCGCTGCGAGTGCGGGGCGATCGACGCCCTCGACCATACCGAGGACCGCGCGCGCTGAGGTCCAGGTCGCTCCAGTATTGCCGGCGGAAACGAACGCTCCCGCCCGTCCGTTGCCGACGAGGTTCGCGGCGACACGGATCGACGAGTTGCGCTTACGCCGCAGAGGTGTGATCGGAGGATCGCTCATCTCCACGACCTCCGTTGCGTCGACCACCTCGATGTTTGATGGGATCGAGCCCGCGTGCTTCAGCAACTCCGCGGTGATGCGCTCCTGCGGCCCAACGAGGAGGATGTCGATCGGAAATGAGGTCGCGGCGTCGAGCGCACCGAACACGACTTCCGAGGGGGCGTGATCGCCCCCCATCGCGTCGACCGCGATACGGTGCCGCTTCGTCAACCTCGGCTTCTGGATCATCGCTCGAGAGGTGCGGAATTGCGATCGCCGGGCAAGCCCGGCCCGGCGCTAGAGGACGTCCTTGGCGACGACTTCGCGACCCTTGTAGAAACCGCATTTCGGGCAAACGCGATGCGGCAGTTTCGCCTCGTGGCAGTTCGGGCAGGTCGAGATCGACTTCGTCTTGAGGAAGTCGTGCGCGCGTCGCGTGCGCGTGCGCGCCTTGGAATGTCTGCGTTTGGGATTCGGCATCGTTGACTCCTACTTTTCTTCGTTCTTCAACTTGTCTCGCAAGGCGCTGAGCGCCTGCAGGCGATCATCGACTGGTTCTGGCTCGCATCCGCACTCCTCGCGGTTGCGATTCGCGCCGCACCGAGGGCAGAGCCCCTGGCACGACTCGGCGCATACGATTCGCATCGGAAGCGCCAGCTCGATCTGTTCTCCGGCGAGTCGCTCGAGCGCCACCTGCGGCTCCGAGTAGTACTCGACGTCGAGATCTCCCTCTTCGATCTCGACTTCGGGATCGTCGGCGGCAACCGCCGAGGGATGGGGGCGGAATGTTACGGCAAACTCGCTCGCATTGGCAAACGGCACCGGTTCGAGGCAGCGTGCGCAGCTGATCGCGGCCTTGAATTCGAACCTTCCCTGGAGGAGGTACTCCCCGGCTCCGGCACCCTTCGACCCGATCACCACGATCTTCGCGTCCGAAACCGACTCGATGTCGTCATGCTCGAGATCAGCCGGATTGAGGTCGAGCACTGCCTCGACCGTAACCGGCTCGTCCGCCTGGTCTATCTTCTTGAGCTCAATGAAGTTGGACATCTCGTCCTCAGGTTGTTTCGCCGCACTCCCGTCGGGGACAACGGCGACGCAGCAGTAACGCCGCAGGAGCGGCCAGTATTTCGGTCGGCTGGAGGGAGCCGCGTCACTACTATAGTTTATATGGACGAGGCAACGCGACTTGGCCGCGCGCTTCTTCGAGCAAACCCGAAGTTAGAACGCTGAACGCTGAACCCGGCAAGAAAGCTCACCTGGTTCCTGCTCCCATTTTCTGGATTCGCAATTCAGCGTTCTGCGTTCCAACTTCAGCCTTTGCTTCATGCTCCCCCTACCATTCAACGACGCACCTCACCCGTGCTTGCCCACCCGCGCGGCTCCGCTCGAGCGTCGCCGACTTCGCTCCTTCGAGCCATCCAAGCCCACGGCTCAGCCCTTTCACCGAACTGCGCGTCCCCTTGCTGAGCAGTTTGAAGCCAAGACTGTCGCTCGCGTTGCGGATCGCGAGCCGGAGCTCCGTCGGGTGGGAGCGCAACGACCAATCCGTCGCTTCCGGAACGGGCAGCGCGCTCGCGCGGTCGTCGAGAAAAAGATCCATCGATGCATCGTCGAGTGCAAGAAACGCGCGCCCGTCGACGATCGCCGCCTCACCCGTCAAACCCATCGCTTCGCGACGCGCAATGACGAGGCCGTCGCGGCGACGGATGCTCGATACGGATCCGTCGACTGCCGGCACGATCCGGTCGAGCAGGGCGACGGGATCGCGTTCCGTCGTCGAGGCGACGATCACCCCTCGGATGCGCGGAAGAAACGCTCCGGAGTCGACGCCGTAGATCGCGACGAGTCCCGCACCCATGCCGCTCGCGTCGATCGGGAAAAACCGCTCCCACTCCGATGCGAGTGTCGTGACTGATGCAAGTGCGACCGAGACGATTGCGCGGCGCGGGTGGCGAAGATCGCTCGGTAGCGGCGTCGATTCCACCGGTGCGCGTTGCATCGTCGTCGAGATCGTCAACGCGCGATCGGCCAGAAGGAGCGACGAGATAGCGGGAACGCTCACGCCGGGGATCGATGGTCTGTTCCGGTGCGCGACGAACAACTGCCCTTCTTCGCGTGCGATCGAGACGTATTTCGAGATCGCGAAGCCGCCGCGCGAGTCGCCGATCACGAGCGCGCCTGCCTTTGTCAAGACCTGACCCCGTACCGTGCGTGGCAGCAGGAGCTTGAGGGCGAGGCGTCGTGGGGCCGCGGCGGAAACGACTGCACCCGCACGATCGCCGCGACGCCAGAACACCACGGGGTTTCGTCCGACGGTCACGGCGAGCATCGCGCCGCGCAACCTGCCTCCGAGAATCAACTCCTCGCGGATCGGATGCCGACGCATCGAGAACCAGACGCTTCCGCCCGACGGGACGATCATCACCTCATCGGCGTCGGCTGGGGCAAATCGGGCGAGTTGAAGACATCGCTCCGATTCGGCGGGAGGAGCGGTGGACGGCGCGATCGCCAGCGGGATGGCGAGCCATGCAGCGAGCACTACGAAGAGGGCCCCCCCTGCGAGGATGAAGCGTCGCGTGCGCGATTCCATGCGCGAAGCATTCTCGCAGGAAAATCGGCTAACATCCGCTCCCGAATCGTCCTGGAGAGCCTCAGGCCTTGTCTCCGAGAAATCTCGCACGCGAGCTCGCACTCGCACTTCCGACGCTGAGGATCGTCGTCGTGACGCTCTTCGGTGCGTTTGTTCGCCGGCTACGGCGCGCCATGCGCATGGGCGGACGTCATCCCCTTCGCGTCGGCGTCGACATCCGACCATTCTACGAGCCGCTTACCGGAGTCGGCTGGTACCTCTGGCACATCCTCGACGAGCTCGGCCGGCGCGATGACGTCGTACTGGTTCTCATGGGAGACGCGCGCCTTACCGACGACGGACCTCGGCTCCACGCTTCCGTGCCGGAGCGCGCGGAACCGTGCGTCATCGACCTCCGCGGTCGTGCACTGTCGCGATTCACGCAGGCGATCACCGCGGTCGCGTATCCGGCGCTCGTCTGGCTCGAAGACTGCGACGTCATCTTCGGCGCGAACTACTTCCTTCCGCGGCTCATGGGGGCCGTCGCGACGCGGCGCGTCATCACCGTTCACGACCTCACCTACCGCAGGCACCCGGAGCTGTTGCAGAAAGAGACGCTCGACAACCTCGCGCGCGAAATGACGCGCGAGATCGCGCGCGCCGACGCGATCATCTGCGTCTCCGAGGCGACGCGCCGCGATCTGCTGGAGCTCTATCCGGTCCACCCGTCGCGCGCGCATGCCGTGCGTTCGGGAGCTACTCCGCCGATCCTCTCGTCAGACGATCGTGGAGCGCTGCCGGACCGCTATCTCCTCTTCGTCAGCACGGTCGAGCCGCGGAAGGACCTCGACACGTTGATCGATGCATACGAGCAATTGAGGGATCGAGGCGAATACGACGGCGCGCTCGTCGTCGTCGGTCGCGTCGGCTGGAAAGCGGAGGAGACCGTGCGCAGGATGTGCGCCAGCCGATGGCGTGCGTCGATCCACCATCTCGACTACGTGACGCGGGAGAGGCTCGCGACGATCTATCGCCATGCCGAAGCGTTCATCATGCCGTCGATTTACGAGGGCTTCGGCCTTCCAGTGCTCGAAGCGATGGGGCACGGCGTCCCGGTGATCGCGTCCCGATCGTCGTCGCTCCCGGAGGTCGGCGGCGACGCAGCGCTCTACTTCGAGGTGCGCGACGCGGACGGGCTCGCGCGGGCGATCCGTGAGGTCGCGGACGATCCCGCGACACGCGCTCGGCTCGTCGCATCGGGGCGTGAGCGTATCGCACTGTTCCGCTGGGACGAGGCGGCGGCCATGACGCTCGCCGTCTTCCGCCGTGCGGCGGGTGAGCGATGACGCTGCGCGTCGCAATCGACGGGCGCGCGCTCGTCGGGAACCGGACCGGCATCGGCGTCCACGCAGCGGAGATCGCGGCACGGCTCGGTGAAGACGTCGAGCGGATCGTCGCGTCGCACGCGGCGATCGACGATCGGAGCGGTCTCGAGGCGTGCGACTTCGTCGTCGATCCTGCGCCTAACGGTGTCGTCTGGCAGCAGCTCATCCTGCCGCGCGTGGTGAAGCGCGAGGGGTGCGACGTCGTCTGGGGACCGCACGCGACGCTGCCACTGTCGCTCGAGACTCCAGCAGTCGTCTCGATCCACGACCTGACGTCGATCACGATGCCGCACCGCCACCGGCTCAGGACGATCCTCTCGTTCAACACGTTCATTCGCGCGAGTCTCGACAAGGCGGCGAGGATTGCCGCGGTCTCGCGACTCGCTGCGGACGAAGTGATCCGCGGCTTCGGCATCGCGTCGCGGAAGATCGAGATCATCCCGAATGGCGTGAGCGACTACTTCACGCCTGGTGAGGCTCGCGAAGATCGCGAGTCATTCATTCTCTATACCGGCACGCTCGAGCCGCGCAAAGGAATCGGCGAGCTTCTCGCAGCCTGGTCATCGCTGCCGGGAGCGCGACCGAAGCTCGTTCTCGCGGGCGACCCGGGATGGGGCACCTCTCCCTTCTTACGCCGGTACCGTGACGCGATCGCGTCGGGCGCCGTCGAGGTCCTCGGCTTCGTCGACCGCTCGAGGCTGCGTGAGCTCTACCGGAGCTGCGCGCTCTTCGTCTATCCGTCGCATTACGAAGGCTTCGGCCTTCCGCCGCTCGAGGCGATGGCATGCGGCGCTCCCGTCGTCGCCTCGCGCGGCGGCGCGATCCCGGACACGGTGGGCGACGCCGCACTCCTCGTCGCACCAGGCGACGGCGACGCACTCCGCGAAGCGATCGCGCGCGTGCTTTCGGACGCCTCGCTCGCCAGCGACCTTACCGCCCGCGGGTTGGCACGCGCGCACCAGTTCCGATGGGAGACGAGCGCCGCGCGAATGACGGAACTGTTGCGCGCCGCGGGAAGCTGATCAAGCTGGAGTCACATCCGGCCACTGAACTTCAGCGTCCACGTGCAATGTCCTCAACAGCCCGCGTTCGATCTTTAGCTCTCCTTTACGACATCTGCCTTTCCTGACTGTTAGAGTGTCCTAGGAATCCGCGATGCGACGACGGGTCGGGTTAGCGAAAAGACTGACGGCGGCAGCAGCGACGGTCGCCAGCGTGACTTGGGCGGGGAAGCTGGCCGGGGTCAATGAGCTCACGATCGGCTTCGCGTTCCTGATCGCGGTGCTCCTGCTGTCGCTCTGGGGTGGAGGGCGCGCAGGCGCCGCGGCGTCGCTCATCGCGACGGCATGCTTCAATTTCTTCTTCATCCCTCCCTTCTACACGTTCACGATTGCCGATCCTGCGAACTGGGTTGCTCTCGGAACGTTTCTCGTCACCGCGGTCATCACGAGCAGACTCGTCACGGCCGCGCGCGTGCAGGCGACGACCGCCGAAGCTCGCAGGACCGAGCTCGAGGCGCTCTACGGCCTGAGCATCGACCTGTTCACGGCAACGAACCGCACAGGCGCACTCGGCGAGGCCGCGGGCCGTGCGCTTTCGATGCTCGGCGCTGGAGCCGGCGGGCTCGTTCTCTTCGACGGGAGCCCGTTCCGTCAGAACGTCATCTGGTGGACCGGCGAGCGCGGGGACGAGATCGAAGACATGATCGCCGGAGTCGGACGCCACAAAGAAACGGTTGCGATTCCATCTCCCTTCGGACAGGACGTCTTCGTGCCGCTCACCGTGGGAGGAAAGACGACCGGCGCTCTCGTCGTTCGTGGCTCGAGCGCATCGCGCGAAGCGCTCGATTCGGTCGGACGGCTCGTCGCGCTGGCGATCGAGCGCGAACGGTTCATCGAGGAGCGCGCACACTTGCAGGCGCTCGAAGAAAGCGACGCCCTGCGGACATCGCTTCTCCGTGCGGTATCGCACGACCTCTCCACACCACTGACGTCGATCTCGATCCGGACCGAATCGCTGAAGCGGCAGGCAACCGCGCAGCCCGAGCTCGCGGAGGCCGTCGACGCGATCGGCAGCGAGACGATTCGGCTGAGGCGCCGCATCGATAATCTCCTCGCGATGGCGCGTCTCGAAGCGGGACGACTCGTGCCGCGTCCTGAGCCGACGCCTCCGGGCGACCTATTCCGGGCGATTCGCGAGAGTGTGCCGCCGGTGTTCGATTCATGCCACGTCGCCGTTCGCGTCGAGCCTGACTGCCCTGACGCGTTCGTCGATCCCTCGCTCGCGCTCGAGATCTTCGTCAACCTCGTCGAGAACGCGCACCGGGCGTCTCCTCCTGGCGCTGCAATCGAGTTGATCGCACGACGACATCCGATCGAGCCGCAGCAGGTTCGAATCGAGGTCATCGACGACGGCCCCGGCATCGCCGGACTGGCACTCGCCGACGCGCCCGCCAATCTCTCGACCGCCGAAACGGGCGATCTGCCGCGCCGCGGCCTGGGCCTGGAGATCGCGCGGAGCCTAACAACCGCGAGTGGCGGCTCTCTCAGCATCGCAAACCGGGCGTCGGGCCGAGGCACCGTCGCGCGCGTCGACCTGCCGGCGGCGACGCTCGCCGAGGAAGTCTCGGAGCCATGACGATCGCGCCCGTCATCCTCATCGTCGATGACGACCCCGGCATTCGCGAGTCACTCTCGCAGGAGCTGAAGGCGGCCGGATACTCCACGTTGACCGCCGCGGACGGTAAGGAAGGAATCGAAGTCGTCGTTCACACGCGGCCCGATCTCATCCTCACGGACCTCGCGATGCCGGTCGCCGACGGCTTCGCTCTCGTCTCCGCGATTCGCGCGACGCACGACACCCCGATCATTGTGCTCTCGGTACGAGGGGGCGAGAGCGACAAGATCCGCGCACTCGATCTCGGGGCTGACGACTACGTGACCAAACCGTTCTCCGTCGCGGAGCTCCTCGCGCGCGTAAGGTCTCAGCTGCGCCGAACGAGCGGCCCAACGGCGACCGTGCTTCGGTTTCCTGACCTTACGATCGACCTCGAGCGTCGACGCGTCACCCAGGGACCGCGCGAGATCCGCCTCACGCCGACCGAGTTCTCGCTGCTCGAGCTGCTCGCGACGAATGCCGGCAAGCCGGTGATCATCGACGAGATCGTCGCCAAGGTCTGGAAGAACGCTCCCGCCACGACGACCGACACGATCCGCGTCCACATGAGCTCGTTGCGGCGCAAGATCGAGCCCGACCCCGCGCAGCCGCAATACATCGTGAACGAGCCGTGGATCGGGTACCGGTTCGTCGCCGAGCCGGTGTGAAACATTGTCGTCCGACAACACGCACGACCCGCAACCGGCCGCGACAGCGGCAGGCGGATCGGTAGCCCCCGGCTTCAGCCGGGGGCCCCGAAGGAAGGAACGGGTCGCGCCGCGTAGCGGCGCAGGATCCCGGACAACGCAGGCCGCGACGCAATCATCCTGCGGCGCTTCGCGGCGCGCGTGATTTTTCCTCGCACGTGCCCCGGGCTGAAGCCCGGGGCTACCGATCCTTCGGCGCTTCGCGCCTCGTCAGGATCCTCGACGAACGCCGCAGCCAGTTTGCGCGGCGAATTCCCGTGAACGTGAACGCGCCCGGGCCCGCGCCCGGCTTCTTCCACACAAGGTCGATACCCCGATGTCGCTCCGGCCTCTCCCTCCCCCATCTTCACGAACTCTTTAGCCCTCGTTCCGCGCTCCTTTAGCACTCTCTTCGGCTCTCCTTTCAACCCTCCGCCGCGCGCAGGGTTGTTCACGTGTGGAGTTCGAACATGACTTCCACGACGACGACGGAGACGGCACGGATGGACGAGCGACTTCCGGGACTGTTCTGGAGCGCGATCTGCGCAATTGGCCTTTGGGTGGTCGCGGCCTTGGCGGCGCATCTGATGCAAGGGGTCTTCACGAGCTCGATTGCGCAGTTCGGCGGGCGCCTCATCGTAATCGCGCTCTGCGGCGCCTTGCTCGGACGCCTTGACCCCGGATTGACTCCGGAACGGGCGCTCGCTTTCGGTGTGCTCTGGGCAGCGCTCGCGATCGGAACGGAGATCTACCTCACGAGCCACGGCGTCACCGGCTTCTACGAGCTTCTCGGAAGCCCCTCGGTCGACTCCGACTGGCTGCGCGGCGCCAGTGTGATCACCTGGCTGCTCGCTCCGAAGCTGGCCGCGCGGGCACGCGCTTGATTCGCGCCAACGCTCCGCATGCTGCAGGGACGATCGACCACGACAACGCTATTTCTGAATCTGGAAATCTCGAAAGAAAAGGAACGAAAGGCAGGGGAATGAAACTCAGGATCTGGATGATGTCGGCAGCGATCATTGCCACGGCGACGATTACCACGCACAGCTTCGGCGAAGAGCCCGCGGAGGCGGCCCCGAACCCCGTTCAGTTCAGCGGCTTCGTCGACGGTTACTACGCGTGGAACTCGAACGACCCTGACAGCCACGAGAACTTCGATCCTGGTACCGGGACGACCGCGAAACGCTCCGACGAATTCGCGCTGAATCTCGCAAGCATCGAGGTCTCGCGCGAGGCGAAGCCGTTAGGCTTCAAGCTTTCCCTCGTCGCGGGCAACGGCACAGAGATCGTGCACGCCGGCGAGCCGCAGGGAGCGGGCACGGGGCCCGACACGTACGAGAACATCTATGAAGCGTGGATCTCGTACAAGCCGACGGAGAAGCTGATGATCAAGGGAGGCGTCTTCCCGTCGCACATCGGCTTCGAAGGCTTCTATTCGAAGGACAACTGGAACTACACGCGCTCGTGGCTCGGCGAGTTCTCGCCCTACTACCAGGCGGGGGTCCACGCCGGCTACCAGTTCACCGACCACTGGTCGGGTGAGGTCCACGTCCTCAACGGCTGGCAGATCATCGGCGACAACAACGATTCGAAGGCGATCGGAGGGAAGATCGCGTACTCCGGCGAACGGCTCAACGCGTCGCTGAGCACCTTCAACGGCCCCGAGCTCGCCGACAACGACGACGACTGGCGCCACTTTGGGAACATCCTCGTCCTCTGGAAAGCGACGCCGCGCCTTAGCGTAGGCGGCTCGCTCGATCGCGGACATCAGGAGTGTCCCGACTCCGCTGCCGCGGACTGGACCGGAATCGCAGGCTATGCGCGTTACACGCTGAACGACCGGAGTGCGATCGCGCTGCGCGCCGAGCAGTTCGACGACCCCGACAACGGCATCAGCGGAACGGCGCAGAAGCTGCGCGAAGCAACACTCACCTTCGAATACCGCCCGGTCGATCGGCTCATTCTGAAGCTCGAAGCGCGCCACGACAGCTCGACCGAGCCGGTCTTCCAGGAAGAGGACGACAGCTTTAGCAAGACCGAGACACTCATCATCCTGGGTGCGGTTGCAACGTTCTGAGGAGGAGGCATCGATGTTGGACCTGATCTTCGTTGCAGCAACGCTCGTCGCAGGTGCAATTTGCCATCTCTACGTCCGCGGCTGCGAAAAACTGTGAGGCGAAAACCAT